>DASWNW010000081.1:0-78521 GCA_036399015.1 Thermoanaerobaculia bacterium
CCCCCCCCACGGGGGGATCACAGCCCTTCCGGCGCGCGGAGCAACTCGGGGGCGGCCGCGGTCCCGCCGCTGAGAGTCCGGAGGAACGCCGTGAGCTGGCGCATTTCGGTGGCGGTGAGATGCAGCGGCTTCAATTCGGTATGCCCGGACGGCGCGGCGGGGGCGGTGTTGTAGTGTGCGACGACTTGTTCGAGCGTCGCGAGCTGGCCGGCGTGCATGTAGGGCGCGCGGTCGGCGACATTGCGCAGCGACGGCACCTTGAAGGCGCGCTCCAGCTCCGGCGAGCCGGTGACGAGGAAGTCGAGCTCCGCACATTGTTCCGGCTTGGCGTCGCTCCATTTGCTCCTGCAGTTGAACTCGTCCGTGAGGACGGCGCGCGCACCGGCCATGCGGCCGTGGTCGGGCTCCGGCGCCGCGCCTGCCGCGACGCCGGTGTTGTGGAACTCGTTGTTGGTGAGGAGCGGGCCGTTGTGGCACTGCGTGCAGTTCGCCTTCCCAAGGAAGAGCCGCAGACCGGCGGTCTCGTCGGCGGTGAGCACGCCTCTCGGCGCGCGGCCTGTTTTCGACAGCGCGTCGGCGTAGCGGTCGAACCGTGAGGGGCCGTACTGGATGCGCCGTTCGTAGGCGGCGATGGACTTCCCGACGTTGACGAAGACGGCCGTGACGCCGTCGCGCCGCGTCAGGTCCGGCAGCGGTCCGAAGATCTCTTCGTACGGGGCACGGTAGTTGGCCGCGATGACCCGCGCGTATTGGTCGCGTGTGCCGCCATGTTCCACCGGACTCTCCAGCGGTCCGAGGGCCTGGGACCAGAGGCTGTCCTTCCGGCCGTCCCAGAAAAGGAAGGGGGCGTAGGCGGTGCCGGCGACCGGCATGGTGCGGCGGGCGGTCGTTCCGACGCCGTTCGCCAGCGGCTTGTCGTCCTGAAACTCGCGATTCGCGACGTGGCAGGTGGCGCACGAGACTTTGCCGTTGGAGCTGAGGCGCGTGTCGAAGAAGAGGCGGTGCCCGAGGGCGACCGCGCGCGGATCGTCGGCCACGCGGTTGCCGGGATCGGCCGGCAGCGGCTCCAGTTCGGCGAGCGAGAGGGAGCGCAGCTGGTCCACCTGCTCGGGAGTCCAGCCATCGCCGCGCGAGGCGGCGATGGCGATCGTGGCAGCGAGGAGGATGGCGAGAGAGGCGGCGGCGACGGCTTTCTTCATGGCCTCACCTCACACCGAGAGATTGAAGGTGACGGTGTCCGTGCCGGCGGGCCCGTCGATGGTGAGCTCCAACTCCCACCAGCCGCCCATGTTGAAGCGGAGGCCGCCGACCTCGTACCAGCCGTTGCCCAGGTTTTTCGTCACGCGCGGCCGGGTGGGAAGGCCATGACCGTGCTGCGGCATCCCGCCGTCGACCGTGATGCCGGCGTTCGCGACCGGTTCGCCGGCGTCGCCGTCGATCACGACCGCCTGGAGCGTGTACAGCTTCCGCGCTTTGAGCGCGCCCGCACCCTCGAGGGTGACGACGTAGAGCCCCTGGGCGGAGGTGCGGGGGCCGGGACCGAACTCCTTCGCCGCCGGCCGCTCGATGCGGCCACGGTCCGCGAGCGCGGAGAGGGTGAGGATGATTGCCGTAATGGCGGCGATGACGAGCAGGTAGGTGCGTCTGGCGGTCATGAGTGGTCTCCTTCAGACTGGCAAACGCACGCGGTGGGGCAGTCTTACAGTCGGTCCCGGCGCGACGCGCTACCATCGGCCGATGTACGTCAGAACGTCCCATCAGCCGCGCAGCGCCGCCGACGTGCTCGAGGTGATGAGGGAGAACATGTTCGCGACGATGGTCACGTACGGGCCGGACGGCGCCGTGGCGTCGCATCTCCCGTTCATGGTCGACGAGAGCCGCGGCGAGCGTGGGGCGCTCCTCGCGCACATGGCGCGCGCGAACCCGCAGAGCTCCGCCATCGGCAGCGGCGGCGAGGCGCTGGTGATCTTCCTCGGGCCGCACGCCTACATCTCCCCATCGTGGTACGACGACCGCGCCACCGCTCCCACGTGGGACTACGTCGCCGTCCACTGCTACGGCACGCCGCGCCGCCATTCCGATGAAGAGGCGCTGCAGAACATCGAGCGGCTGATCGGCGTCGTGGAGCGGCCGGCGCCGGAGGGCTGGTCGGTCTCCGAGCTGACGCCGGAGTCGGTGCAGGCGCTGTTGCAGAACGTCGTCTCGTTCGAGATCCCGATCTCCCGCATCGAGGGGAAGTTCAAGGTGAACCAGGGGGAGAAGCCGGCGCGCAACAGGGCGGCGATCGAGCAGCTCGAACGGCAGGGCTCGGGCGCGCTGGCCGCGTACATGCGGCGTTACAACGACCTATGACGACGCGGGGGAGCTGTACTGACTAAGACGCCTTCATCGGCTTCGCCGGCACCGCCGGCGTCTTCTCCGGGTTGGACGCGGCCACCTCGTCCGTGTCACCGCTGCGCCGCGCCGTGACCCAGAAGTGGTGGATCAGGCTGCCGACGACGGCGGCGGCGGTCGAGAGCAGCAGGACCAGAATTCCGGCCAGCAGCAGTTGCGAGCGCGAGACCGACGTCTCCACCGTCGTCAAGGCAGGGGCCGTGGCCGAGTACAGCACCGTCGACGGGTTCAGGTTGCGGGAGATGGCCCGGTAGATCTGGTTCACCTCGTCCGTCGTCTGCACCGCCTCGCCCACCACCGCGTTGATCTGCGTCCGCAGCGACTGCAGCGTCTGCGCGTCCGCGGCGCGAGCCCGGCCGGCGTAGTTGCCGAGCGACTGGATGAGATTCCGGTAGTACTGCTGCTCGGAGTGCAGCGGCACCACGTTCATGGCCTGGCCGCGCATTTCCGTCACCAGCATCTGCCGGAACTCGACGTCGTTCTTCTCGCTGGTCAGCGTCACCAGCCGGTCGATGAAGGTGTTGTCGATCTGCGGGATCACCGACTGCCCGGTCGGCGAGGCGGCCGGCTGGGCGTCGCCGTTGGAGCCCGCGCCGCCCGGCCCGAACTGGTGATAGGTCAACAGCGACTGGCGGAGCGTTTCCACCCTCGCCTCGGCCTCGCGCGTGGCGATCTCGTTGAAGGCCAGCCGGGTCTGCAGGAACTCGATCGAGTTCGCCGCATTCTTCGACCATCCGTTCGCCAGGACCATGCCCACCAGCGGCTCGATCTTGAACTTGAGCGCGTCTTCGAGGCGAACGCGCAGCTCGGCCAGCGACGGCCGCGCCGGCGTCTGGGCCCGCACCACCTTGGCCCCGGGGATGGCCGCGAGCTGGTCGATGTTGTTCACGATCCGGGCGATCTTCGCCCGCACCATGTCCAGCGCGATGATGTAGTCGTAGGAATCGATCAGGTCGCGCTCGAAGATTGCGCTGGAGAGGATCGGCAGGTCGTAGAGCACCACGCCCTTGTTGGCCACGGTCTGGCTGGCCCAGATGTCGAGCGTGTCGGTGAGCAGCTTCACCTTCACCGACTGCGGGATCGTCTTGAGGCGGCTGTCCTCGATGTAGCTGATGGAGTACTCGGAGCGGGCGATGCTGGCCCGCTTCTGCTCGAACTCCTGCTCCAGCCGCTGGCGGTCCACGGCGGTGAGCTTCGGGTCGGCCAGCTTGACCCGGTACTCGCGCTCGAGCGCCTCGAGGGCCGGGTTGGACTCGGTGATGAAGATCGAGGCCTTGAAGGTCTGATAGTTGACCAGGTTGGCCAGGGAGTTGTGGTTGTAGACCTGAAGCAGGACGGGCGTGGAGACGACCTCACTCGTGCTGAACTTCGTACCGTTGGGGTACTCGCCGCGGTCGGCGCCCTTGAACTCCAGCCGGAACGGCAGGGTGGTGACGCGGCGGCTCGGCAGCAGGAGCATGGTTGCGACCGACGCGATGACCACGAAGGCGGCCGTGGCCCCGATCACCAGCAGGATGGCCGTCTTGTATTGTTTGACGATGGCGGCAAGGTCGCTGATCGAGAGCCCCGGCTCCGGCTGCTCGAGCTCGAGGTACTCGTTGGGATCCTGTCTCATTGGACTCCTTTTTGGAGGGCAAGTTCGCGAGCGAGTATACAGCGGCTGGCGAATCGGTTATTCCTAGTGTCAGCCGAGCCGTCGCGCTCGGCGGCAAGCCGAGCCGTCACATGGACTTCCGCCAGTGCAGGTAGAGGGCGGCCATGAGCGCCACCGAGGCGGCCAGGGAGAGGGCGAACCAGCGCCCGCCGAGGAGATGCTCGGTCACCAGGAGGGGAGTGCAGGCCAGCAGGGAGAGCACCGCCGCACGCGCGCTTTCCCGGAAGGCAGCCAGTGCATTCGCACCGGCGATGCTGAGCGACCAGGCGCCGTAGAGGAAGTACCAGAGCGCGGAGACGATGGCGAAGAAGATGATGGCCAGGCTGGAGCTGCCCATGGCGTACGCCGCGTAGAGCGCACCGAGGCGGACCGCCAGCAGCCCGGCCACGGCCATCATGCCGCCGGCCTGCTTCTCCACGGTCGCGGAGATCATCGACAGCGGCGAGGCCAGGAACTGGAAGTAGGTGGCCGCGGCCAGCCACGCCGCGAACTCGCCGGCGGTGCGCCACTGCGCGCCGAATGCGACCGCGAACAGGTGCGGGCCGGCCACCGCCACGAGGGCCATGGGCGGGGAGATGATCCGGCTGAGCGCGCCGTGGATCTTCGTCACCACCGCCGGAAGGGTGCCGTCGCGGTGGGCCTGCGGCGCCTGCGACAGAAAGACTTGGGCGATGGCCGTCCCGACGAGCGTCATCGGGCCGGCCAGGACGCGCTGGGTGAGCATGTACATCCCCGCCACGGCGGGGTTGAACAGCGCCGCCAGCAGGAAGGCCGGCATCTGCGCGCTTGCCGCGTTCATGAAGCCGGACCAGGTGGAGAAGAGCGGGAAGCGGCGGTGGCGCTTCGCCTGCGCGGCCATGGCGGCGACGGTGACGGTCCGCAGCGCCGGCGCGTTGCGCCACGCGGCCACGGCCAGGCTCGTCAGCCCCGCCGCCTGGCTGGCCACGTGTCCCAGCAGCAGCGAGACCGGTCCGAAGGCGTAGCCGGCCAACTGCACTCCCGTTGCGCCGACGGCCTGGGTGACTTTCGTGCGGGCGATGGTGTTGAACGACTTCGTGCGCACCGACCAGTAGTTGAACACCTGGTAGGTGCCGGCCAGCAGCACCCCCACCGGCACCAGCCAGAGGTAGTCGGCGAGCGCGGGCGTATTGAGGGCGCGCGCGATCGGCTGCCGCGCGAAGACGACCAGCACGAGGCTGAGCGCGCTCATGCCGAACACCACCACCTCGGCCAGCACCAGCAGCGCCGCCGCCTCCTCGTCGCTTTCCGGAAGGGGGATGGCCAGCTCGTAGCGCAGCCCGGAGATGACCGAGAGCACCGCCAGCAGGGCCACGTAGGTGGCCAGTAGTCCGAAGTCGTGAGGCGTGTAGAGGCGCGTGAGCAGCGGCGCGGCCAGCACCATGATGGCCTGCGCGCCGACCGTGCCGCCGAGGAGGACGGCCACGTGGCGGACGGAGCGGCTTCTGGGCAGGATGCGCTCGGCGAGAGCGGCGATCGATTTCACGCGGAGCTGCATTCTGGCTGCACGCAAACCGCGGCGCAACGTCGCATGGGATTCCATCGCATCGGCCGCGCGGACGCGTCCGGCGCGGCTTGACACCTCCGGTCCGCTCTTCTAGCATCGCCCGCGTTCAATGGATGAACAGACCTACACCGAGGTCAGTTACCGGGTCCTCAAGATCATCGAGAGTGAGCCGGCCATCACCCAGCGTGCACTGGCCGAACGCCTCGGCGTGAGCGTCGGCAAGGTGAACTACTGCCTCAAGGCGCTGATGGAGAAGGGCCTCATCAAGTCGACGAACTTCAAGAACAGCAGCCGCAAGATCCAGTACATGTACGTCCTCACTCCCCGCGGCGTCCGCGAGCGGCTCAGGGTGGCCATGGCGTTCCTGCGCCGCAAGTCGGAGGAGTACGACGAGATCCGTCTGGACATCGAACGGCTCACCGCCGCCATGGAGAAGTCCGAGCGGTGAGCGCCACGTACGCCCATTTCCTGGAGGGTCTGGTTGAGCAACGCCGTCCCCCGGGTCCTTAGCGTCTTCGGCACCCGGCCGGAAGCCATCAAGATGGCTCCGGTCGTCAAGGCCCTGGCGCGCACGCCGGGCATCCGTTCCGAGGTTTGCGTCACCGCGCAGCACCGCCGCATGCTCGACCAGGTGCTGGAGGTCTTCGGCATCCGTCCCGACTACGACCTCAACACCATGCGCGCCTCGCAGGACCTCACCGACGTGACCACCAGCATCCTCACCGGGCTGCGGGACGTGCTGCGCGCGAACCGCCCGGACGTGCTGCTGGTGCACGGCGACACGACCACCACCCTGGCGGCCAGCCTGGCCGCGTACTACGAGCGGATCCCGATCGGACACGTGGAGGCCGGCCTGCGCACCGGCAACATCTATTCACCGTGGCCGGAGGAGATCAACCGGAAGGTGACGGGGGCGATCGCCACCTATCACTTCGCCCCCACCGCCGGCGCGCGCGACAACCTTCTGCGCGAGGGGGTGGCGCCGGAGCGGATCCACGTCACCGGCAACACCGTCATCGACGCGCTGCTGGAAGTGGTGGAGCGCATCCGCTCGGACGCGGAGCTGACCGCCCGGCTCGACTCCCAGTTCTCGTACCTCGACCCGGAGAAGCGGCTGATCCTCGTGACCGGCCACCGGCGGGAGAGCTTCGGCAGCGGCTTCGACCGCATCTGCGACGCGCTGGCGCGCATCGCGAAGCGGCCCGACGTGGAGATCGTCTACCCGGTGCACCTCAACCCGCAGGTGCAGGGGCCGGTCTACTCGACTCTCGGCTCCTCGCCGCGCATCCACCTGATCGAGCCGCTGGAGTACCTGCCGTTCGTCTACCTCATGAACCGCTCGGCGGTGGTGGTGACGGACTCCGGCGGCGTGCAGGAAGAGGCGCCGTCGCTCGGCAAGCCGGTGCTGGTCATGCGCGACACCACCGAGCGGCCGGAGGCGGTGGAGGCGGGGACGGTGCGGCTGGTTGGGACCGACGTCGAGCGCATCGTATCCACCGTGACCACCCTGCTCGACGACGCGGACGCCTATGCGTCGATGTCGCGTGCCCAGAATCCTTATGGCGACGGTAAGGCCGCCGGCCGCATCGTGGCGGAGATGATCAATGTTTGAGGCGAAATCGATCTGTGTCATCGGGCTGGGATACATCGGCCTGCCCACGGCCAGCCTGCTGGCCACCAAGGGGTACGAGGTGCACGGCGTGGACATCCGCGCCGACATCATCGACACCATCAATGCCGGGAACATCCACATCCGGGAGCCGGAGCTGGACGTGCTGGTGCGCTCGGCCGTGCAGAGCGGCCACCTGCGCGCGTCGCTGGAGCCGAAGCCGTCGGACGTATTCATCCTGGCCGTGCCCACCCCCTTCAAGGAGGGGCACGTCCCCGACCTGCAGTACGTCGAGGCGTCGTCGCGCGCCGTGGCGCCGCACCTGCGCAGGGGCAACCTGCTCATCCTCGAGTCGACCAGCCCGGTGGGCACCACCGAGCGGGTGGCGAAGTGGGTGAAGGAGGAGCGGCCCGACCTCGGCGACGGAGAGCTCTTCATCGCCCACTGCCCGGAGCGCGTGCTCCCCGGACAGATCATCAAAGAGCTGGTCTCGAACGACCGCATCGTCGGGGGAATCAACGACGCCTCGACCGAGGCGGCGGCCGACTTCTACCGCTCCTTCGTCTCCGGCGAGGTGCTCTGCACCACCAGCCGCACCGCGGAGCTGGCCAAGCTGACCGAGAACACGTTCCGCGACGTGAACATCGCCCTGGCAAACGAGCTGTCGCTGGTCTGCGACCACCTGGGCGTGAACGTGTGGGAGCTGATCGAGCTCGCCAACCACCACCCCCGCGTGAACGTGCTGCAGCCGGGACCGGGCGTGGGCGGCCACTGCATCGCCGTCGACCCCTGGTTCATCGTCGACTCGGCCCCCACGCACGCGCGGCTGATCCGCACCGCGCGCGAAGTCAACGACGCCAAGCCGTCCTACGTGGTGCAGCGCGTGCGCTCGCGTGCCCGGCGCATCAAGGAACCGGTCATCGCCTGCTTCGGCATCGCCTACAAGGCCGATATCGACGACCTGCGCGAAAGCCCGGCCCTGGAGATCGCCGCCTCCCTGCTCGAGGAGCAGGTCGGCGAGGTGCTGATCGTCGAGCCGTATGTGAAAGAATTACCCGCCAGGCTGGCCTCGCACGGCGGGCGTCTGGTCACCCAGGAGGACGCGCTGTCGCGGGCCGACATCATCGTGGGCCTGGTCGACCACCGGCCCTTCAAGCGCATCGACCCGGCCGAACTGGCCGAGAAGGTCGTCATCGATACCAAAGGGATGTGGCGGTGAGGAGCAGGAGTGTGAGCCATGACTGAACCCAGACCGCTGCGCGTGGCCCTGCTCGGCTGCGGCCGCATCTCCGTGCGGCACTCGGAGTTGCTCGGGACGGGCCAGGTGGCCGGCGCCGAGCTGGCCGCGGTGTGCGACATCGTGGAGGAGCGCGCGCGCCTGGTGGGCGAGAAGTACTCCGTCCCCTGGTACACCGACATGCACGAGATGGCGGCGCGCAACGACGTCGACGTCATCGCCGTGCTCAGCGAGAGCGGCAACCACGCCCGGCACGTGATCGAGCTGGCGCCCTACGGGAAGCACATCCTGGTCGAGAAGCCGATGGCCCTCACCCTCGACGACGCCGACGCCATGATCCGCGCCTGTGACCTCAACAGCGTGAAGCTGTTCGTAGTCAAGCAGAACCGCTTCAACGTGCCGGTGCGCAAGCTGCGCGAGGCGCTGGAGGGGGGCCGCTTCGGGAAGCTGGTCATGGGGACGGTGCGCGTGCGCTGGTGCCGGCCGCAGTCCTATTACGACCAGGACGCGTGGCGCGGCACCTGGGCCATGGACGGCGGCGTGCTCGCCAACCAGGCCAGCCATCACGTCGACCTGCTGGAGTGGATGATGGGGGACGTGGAGACGGTCTACGCCCTCGGCCGCACGGCCCTGGTGAACATCGAGACCGAGGACACGGCCATCGTGGCGCTGCGCTTCACCAGCGGCGCCCTCGGTCTGATCGAGGCCACCACCGCGGCGCGCCCGCGGGACCTGGAGGGCTCGCTCTCCATCCTCGGCGAGCGGGGCGCGGTGGAGATCGGCGGCTTCGCGGTCAACGAGATGAAGCACTGGAACTTCGTCGACCCCACTCCCGAGGACGCCGAGGTGCGGCAGAAGTACTCCGTCAATCCGCCGAACGTCTACGGCTTCGGCCACAAGGAGTACTACGAGCACGTGGTGGACTCCATCCGCACCGGACGGCAGCACCTGGTGGACGGGCTGGAAGGGCGCAAGAGCCTGCAGCTCATCACCGCCATCTACGAGGCCATCGAGACCGGACAGGAAGTGCGCATGCGCTTCCGTCCCAAGCGGGCCAAGCTGGGGCAGCGATGAGCAACACTCCGCGGCTGCTGTCGGCCGGCATCCGGGACGTCACCTTCGGCGAGGGGGTGACGGTCGTCGAGCCGGCCAATCTCTACGGATGCGCCATCGGCGACGGCTGCTTCATCGGCCCGTTCGTGGAGATCCAGAAGGACGTGCGCATCGGGAACCGCTGCCGGGTCCAGTCCCACTCGTTCATCTGCGAGCTGGTGGAGATCGGCGACGACTGCTTCATCGCCCACGGGGTGATGTTCATCAACGACGTCTTCCGCACCGGCGGCCCGGCGCGGGGGAACAAGGCGCTGTGGGCGTCGACCCGCATCGGCAACCGCGTCTCCATCGGCAGCAACGCCACCGTCCTGCCGGTGTCGATCTGCGATGACGTGGTGATCGGGGCGGGGGCGGTGGTCACGCGCGACATCAGTGAGCCGGGAATCTACGCAGGGAACCCTGCGCGCAGACTGAGAGGTGTCCAATGATCAAGTTCCTCGACCTTCAGAAGCAGTACCTCGGCATCAAGCAGGAGATGGACGCGGCCATCGCCGCGGTGATCGCGGAGTCGGCGTTCATCGGCGGCAAGTACGTGCGCGAGTTCGAGATCGAGTTCGCGGCCTACCAGAGCGCGGAGCACTGCGTCTCCGTGGCCAACGGCACGGACGCGCTGGAGATCGTGTTCGAGGCGCTGAACCTGCCGCCGGGGAGCGAGGTCATCGTCCCGGCGAACTCCTTCATCGCCAGCAGCGAGTCGGTCACCCGCTCCGGGTACCGGGTCGTGTTCGCGGATGTCGATCCGGCGACGTACACGCTCGATCCGGCGGACGTGCGGCGGCGGATCACCCCCCGCACCAAGGCCATCCTGGCCGTCCACCTCTACGGCCGCCCGTGCGAGATGGACGAGCTGCTGGAGATCGCCCGCGAGTCGGGGCTCCACCTGATCGAGGACGCCGCGCAGGCGCACGGCGCCGAGTACAAGGGGCGCCGGGTGGGCACCTTCGGCGTGGCCAGCACGTTCAGCTTCTACCCCGGCAAGAACCTCGGCGCTTACGGAGACGCCGGCGCGATCCTGACCAACGACGCGCAGCTTGCGCTCAAGTGCCGGATGATCGCCAACCACGGCCGCACGAAAAAGTACGAGCACGAGTTCGAGGGGCGCAACAGCCGCATGGACGGCCTGCAGGGGGCGGTGTTGCAGGTGAAGCTCAGGCACCTCGACGGTTGGGTCGACACCCGCAACCGGCTGGCGCGGAAGTACCTCCAGGAGCTCTCGGGAGTCGAGGGCGTAGTCGTGCCCACGCTGCCGGAGAACGGCCGCCACGCCTTCCACCTCTTCGTCATCCGCACGTCGCGGCGCGAGGAGCTGGCGGCGTATCTCAAGGAGCAGGGGATCGAGACCGGCGTGCATTACCCGGTGTCGCTGCCGAAGCTCGCCGCGTATCAGTACCTCGACCAGGCCGGGGAAGACATGGTCTCCAACCGCTTCGACGCCGAGGTGCTGTCGCTGCCGCTGGGCGAGCATCTGGAGGAGAGCGACATCGTGGCCGTCGCCTCCGCGATCAAGGCCTTCGTCAGCCAGCCGGCGGCGCGGGCGTAAAGGGGAAACCATGGCGGGTCACGCTCAGGATGCGAAAGGGAACGTCTACCGGTTCGAGTCCGACTGGATTCACGAGCTCGAATCGGAGATCACGTGGCGCCGGTACTGGCACCAGCAGAAGCTGCTGAACGGGGTGCTGAAGCCGGGCGCGTCGATCCTGGAGCTCGGCCCCGGGACCGGGTTCACCGCGCAGTACCTGCGCTCGCGCGGCTTCACCGTGACGACGCTGGACATCGACCCGGACAAGAAGCCGGACATCGTGGCCAACCTCGCGGACTACGAGTTCCCGAAGCGCTACGACTGCATCATCGCCTTCGAGATCATGGAGCACGTGCCGTTCGACGTCGTGCGGAGCATGCTCCCGCGCGCGGCGGCGGCCTGTGATGCGTTCGTCTTCAGCGTGCCGCAGATGGTGCGCACCTGGCTCGACGTCTCCGTGAAGGTGCCGCGCTTCCGGGAGCTCTCGCTGCGGCTGTCCACGCCGCGGCGCGGGAACCTGACCCCGAACCATCACTGGGAGCTCGGTCCGCACTCCGTGCCGGAGCGGAAGCTCCGCGAGCTGCTGGAAGCGTCCGGCCTGAAGGTGGAGCGGACCTCCACGTTCAAGCACTGGACGTTCTACATCACGCGCCCGCGATGACTTCTCTCCTGATGCGTGGCGGCAAGCGCGTCCTCAACAGGACGCTGCACTGGCTGAGCCGGGCCGCCCCGGGCGGGAACGCGGAAACGATCCACGCCGCATTCATCATCGGCGCACCGCGCACCGGATCGACGGTGCTGTACCAGGCGCTCACGAACGACTTCCGCGCCGCCTACATCGACAACCTCGCCGCCGAGCTCTATGGCTCGCTGCCCCTCGGCATGTACGTCAGCCGGCGCAAGTACGGCGACGTGCCGCACGGCAGCTTCCACTCCGTGCACGGCAGCACCGCCGGCGACGGCGGGCACGCGCCCAACGAGTGCGGCGAGTTCTGGTACCGCTGGCTGCCGCGGCAGGACCACTTCGTCGAGGCCGAGGCGCTCGGCGCCGGGCAGGTGAGGCACCTCCGGCGGGAGCTCGCGCGCGCGGAGCGGGTGGCCGGCGCCCCGCTGGTCTTCAAGAACCTCAACGCCGGGCAGCGGCTGCGGGTCCTGGCGCGGGCGTGCCCCGAGGCGCGGGTGATCTGGTGCCGGCGCGAGCGCGCGTACACCGTCCAGTCGATTCTCGCGGCACGCCGCCGCCTCGGATGGCCCGACGACCGCCTCTGGAGCATCCGTCCGAAGGAATGGCGCGCGCTGGAGGGGCTGCCGGTGGTCGAGCAGGTCTGCCGCCAGGTGGTTGCGCTCGAGAACCAGATCGAGCAGGACCTCCGCCTCTTTCCGGCCGGGCAGGTGCGGGTCATTCACTACGAAGACTGGGTGGCCGCGCCGGCGAAGGTCCTCGCGGACCTCGGCTCGTGGCTGGGACTCGAGCGGCGGCCGGATCCTCCGCCGCCGGAAGTGGAGCGGAACACGAACGTGCCGAAGGACCCGGCCGAGTTCCAGCTCATTCGCGAGACCCTGCAGCGCCTGGAGTCCGCATGAGCGGCGACGCGCGAAAGACGCTCTACCGCGAGCATTGCAGCCGCGAGACCTCCATCCCGCTGTTCTCCCGCGACTGGTGGCTGGACGCCGCGGTGGGGGAGCGCAACTGGGACGTGGCGCTCGTGGAGAAGGGCGGGCAGGTGATCGGCTCGCTGCCATTTCAGGTGACGCGCAAGGCGGGTTTCCGCCGGCTGGGCCAGCCGCCGCTCACGCAGACGCTCGGTCCCTGGATCCGTCCGTCCAATGCCAAGCGCGCCCGCGCCCTCGGCTACGAGAAGGACGTCATGGACGGGCTGATCGCGGCGCTCCCGCCGTTCGATCTCTACGCGCAGAACTGGCACCACCGGCTGACGAACTGGCTGCCGTTCTACTGGCACGGCTTCACCCAGACCACGCGCTACACCTACGTCATCCGCGAGCTCGAGGACGAAAAGCAGGTGTGGGAGGGAGTGCGCGAGAACATCCGCACCGACGTCCGGAAGGCGCAAGGGAGGGCGGGGCTCACGGTGCATTTCGAGAACGACCCCGAGGCGCTGATCGCTCTGAACCGGCAGACCTACGCGCGGCAGGGGAAGCAGCCGCCGTACCCTGACCGGCTGGTGCGGAGCCTCCACGACGCCTGCAGCGCACGCCGCTGCTGCGCGGTGCTGACCGTGCGCGACGGCGCCGGACGGCCGTACGCGTCACTCCTCTTGGTGTGGGACGAGAGCGCGGCCTACTACCTGATCGGCGGCAGCGACCCCGAGGTGCGCAACACCGGGGCGATGAGCCTCGCGGTGTGGGAGGCGATCCGCTTCGCGCGCACGGTGACGAAGAGCTTCGACTTCGAGGGCTCGATGATGGAGCCGGTGGAGCGGTTCTGCCGCGCCTTTGGCGCCGAGCAGGTGCCGTATCTGCGCGTGAGCTGCGTCCGCTCGCCTCTGATCGCATTCGCGCTGACGTTCCGCGATGCGCTGCGGGTGGCGCGGAGGAAGCGGTGACGCCCGATCTGCGCCTGACCGCGCCCGCGGGCGCCGGCGAACGGCACCGCTACATCGCCGACGTCGTCTTCCGGCGCTGGCTCGGGCTGCAGTTCGAGCTCGCCATCGGGAGCGGAGACACCTGGCAGATCTCCGCGGACGGCTCGGACGCCGTCCTCACGCTCCCTTCCGTGGCTCTGAAGTCCGAGACGTGGATGCCGGACGACGCGCTCGAGTCGTGGCACGTGGGCAAGGCTTTTCCGGAGGCGCAGCCGGTGGAGCCGTACATCCCGGTGCTCGCCGGAAGGCCGGCCGCCGACCGCCACTTCCTCGGACTGGACGTGCTCGGCAGCGCGTTCTGGATGCTCGCGCGCACCGAGGAGCTCGTCTCGCCGGTGCGGGACGATCACGAGCGGTTTCCCGCCACCGCCTCGTGCGCCTTCCGGAATGGTTTCCTGGAGCGGCCGATTGTGGACGAATATGTGGCAGTCCTGTATGCCGCCATGCGGCGGCTCTGGCCGCGGCTTCCGGTCCGGCAGCAGAAGGGGAGCGTCTGGATCACCAGCGACGTCGACGTTCCGTACGACTGCAGCTCCAGGAGCGCTGGCGAGATGACGCGCGCGATGGCAGGCGACGTCCTCCGGCGGAGGAACGTTCGCGGCGCCGCGCGCCGCCTGAAGAACTGGCCGTACGCCCGCCGCGGCGACTACCGCCACGACCCGAACAACACCTTCGACTGGATGCTTGAGCGGTTCGCGCGCCACGGCAGGCGCGCCTCGTTCTTCTTCATCGCCGGCCACTCCCACGGCAGGATCGACGGCTGCTACACGCTCGAGGAGCCGTTCCTGCAGGAACTGCTGGGAAAGGTCGCCGCGCGCGGTCATGAGATCGGGCTGCACGGCAGCTACGGCACCTTCCGCGACCTCCCGCGCATCGAGCGGGAGCGCGCCAATCTCGAATCCGCCTGCGGCCGCCTCGGGTTGCACGTCTCCGCGCAGGGAAACCGGCAGCACTACCTGAGATGGGACGCCCGGCAGACGCCGGAGCTGCTGTCGCGCGCCGGCTTCGCCTACGACACCACCGGCGGCTTCGCGGACCGCCCCGGGTTCCGCTACGGGACGGCGCGCGCCTTTCCGATGTGGGACTGGCAGGGCGGCCGCGCGCTGCCTCTCGTGCAGCGGCCGCTCGTATTCATGGATGCGACCGTCTTGGGCTACATGGGGATGAAGGACCCCGCCGCCATCACGGAGCTGGGCGGGAAGCTGTGCGAGCGGGCGCGCCGCTACGGCGGCGACTTCGTGCTGCTCTGGCACAGCAACAACCTCCAGGACGGCTTTCAGCGCCAGGCGTTCGAGGAGATGGTCTCGTGGTAGCGATCGACCGCGAGCTCCCGGGCTATCGCGTCGCGGTCCGTCCGGTGAGCCGGCCGCTGGTGGCCGCGTCGACGCTGTTCGTGCTGCTGTTCGTCGTCGTGAACCTGCACATCCTGCGGAATCTCTCGAAGCTGTACATCGCCGTTCCGGCGGTGCTCTACCTGCTGCTCGCGGCGGTGGCCGTGGTGCGCGGGGTAAAGGTGCGCGGGTCGCTGCTGTTCGGCCTCGCGGCCGCCTTCTTCACCTATTCGGTGCTGCTCGTTCCCTACAGCCTGCTCTACGCGACGCCGAAGGAAGTCGGTTACGGCGCGGGGCGGCTCCTGTTCGCGCTCCCTCTGGTGATGTTCAGCGCGGCGTTCCTGAAAAAGCCCGCCGACCTGCTGCGGATCTTCAGGATCTACTGCGTCATCGTGGCCCTCGGCGCCGCCTCGATCATGCTGCAGATGGTGATCGGGCCGATCTCCTGGTTCGCGGAGCCCAGCTTCCGCGGCGGCCTCGAACGGTATGCGTCGCTTCTCGGCAGCCTCACGGCCATGGGCGGCGCGGGCGGCCTGGCTCTGACGCTCGTGCCGTGGGCGCGATTTCGCCGCAAGAGCGTGGCCTTCCTCGTCGCGGCCATGATCGTCCTGGGAATGGTCGCCTCTCTGCAGAAGGCGGCGGTGGTCACGCTGGTGCTCTGGCCGTTCGCGTACGCCTTCGCGCGCAAAGTCCCGCTGCGGACGGTGGTGATTCTGGCCATGCGCGTCGTGGTCGTGGCCGTCCTCCTGGCGGTGGCGACGTACCTGGTGCTGCCGAGGTACTTCAACGTGGCCCTGGCGCTGCTCGGCTATCGCGAAGCGGCGGGGGGCGTATACGTCGGCCGCCACACCATCGCCGAGGGCGTGGTGGCGCGCTCGCTCGAATACCCGATGAAGCTCTACGACGCCTACGGCGATGCGGGAGTGGTCTTCGGCGTCGGTCTCAAGGCGGGGTCGGGCGTGTTCGGGATCCAGGCGCCGATGTCGCACAACAGCGTCGCCGACCTGCTGTTCATGGGGGGCGTGATCTACCTGCTCCTGTTCCTGGCCCTGCTGGTCTCGCTGCTCGCGGTCGCATATCGTGCCGCTCGCGGCCGCGATCCGGTGGCCCGCGGGATCGGGCAGGCCACGCTCTGTTTCATGGTGATCATGCTCATCAACCTGCCCTTCTCCAGCGGGCGGCTGTTTCAGCCGGTGAGCGCCAGCATCTTCTGGTGCCTCGTCGGCCATCTGTCGCAACTCCGCCTCATGCGCCGGGTACCGGCCGGGGCGGCGTTCGATCATTCACGAGGAGGAAGCGCCCGTGCCGGGACTGCCGAAAGTTTCCGTGTTGCTCGCGGTCAAGGATGAGGAGGAGTACGTCGAGGCGTGCATCGACGGATTCCGGCAGCAGGAAGGGGTCGAGCTGGAGACCGTCTTCATCGACGACGGCTCTACCGACCGCACCTGGGAGATTCTGGAGAAGGCGGCGGCCGGGCTCCCGTGGCTGAAGCCGCGGAAGAACCTCTCTCCCGGTAAGGTGAACGCCTTCAACTACGCGTACGCCTCGGCCACCGGCGACTACTTCTGCCTCTTCGCCGGCGACGACATCATGCTCGCGAACACGCTCCGCGAGCGCGTGGCGCCGCTGCTGGACTTCCCGGCCGATCAGCCGGCGGTCTCGATGTGCAAGCTCAAGACGTTCTCCACCGAGCGCCGGTACGACGGTCACGTCCTGCCGCGCGACCCGAAGCGCGGCAATACCAGCGGACAGTGCCTCATGTTCAACCGCGCCTTCGGGGACATGCTGTTCCCGATCCCGGAGTTCCTGCCGAGCGAGGACACCTGGTCCTCGATCTTCCTCAGGTTCGTGCGGGGCATCCAGCTCTTCCACGTGCCGGTCGTGGCCTGCCTCTACCGCATCCACGAGGGGAACAGCATGAACCGTTTCGTGAAGTTCGATAAGTTCACGCAGCTCGTGCACGCGCGCGCGGCAGCGTACGCCGCGTTCCTGGAGCGGAAGCGCAATCTGCTCGACGAGGCGGGCGTGCAGAAGGTCGAGGCGCTGGCCAGGGCGGAGGAGTACCGTTTCGCCGGGAAGACCCTGCGCATCCTCCGGCAGCCCGGTCTCGACATCCGCGACCGCCTGCGCGTGGCGGTACGATCGAACGGGATGCTCTACGCCGTCCGCAACCGCCTGTGGGGATTGTTCAGCGGACGCTGAGCGCAACTTCCCCCCTTTCCTGAAATGTCCATGGAGGCTCGATGAAGCAGGTCGTACAGTCGCTGAATGACGGAACCACCACGGTGGCGGAGGTCGCTACGCCAGCCGCCGCGGCGGGCCGTGTGCTCGTGCGTACGTCCGTGAGTCTTCTCTCCGCGGGGACCGAGCGCATGCTCGTGCAGTTCGGGCGCGCGGGGATGGTGGCCAAGGCGCGCCAGCAGCCGGAGAAGGTCCGGCAGGTGTGGGACAAGGTGCAGACCGACGGACTGCTGGCGACGGCGGAAGCGCTGCGCAGCAAGCTCGACGAACCGCTGGCTCTCGGCTACTGCAACGTGGGCGTGGTGCAGGAAGTCGGCGCCGGCGTCTCCGGGATCGCCCCGGGGACGCGTGTCGTCTCCAACGGCCCGCACGCGGAAGTGGTCTCCGTCTCGCGCAACCTCTGCGCTGCGATACCCGACCCGGTCTCCGACGAAGCGGCATCCTTCACCGTCCTCGGCGCAATCGCGCTGCAGGGCATCCGCCTCGCCAACCCCACTCTCGGCGAAAGCTTCGTCGTCACTGGCCTCGGTCTGATCGGCCTCATGGCCGTGCAACTCCTGCGCGCCAACGGCTGCCGCGTGCTCGGAATCGATCCCGATCCCTGGAAGGCGGAGATGGCCCGCCGCCTCGGCGCCGAGGTCGTGCCGGCCGCGAACGTCGGCGACCCGCTCGGCGTCGCGCAGGCGTTCTCCCGCGGGCGCGGCGTCGACGGCGTGATCATCACCGCCTCCACGCGCAGCAACGATCCCGTGACCCAGGCCGCGCGCATGTGCCGCAAGCGCGGCCGCATCGTCCTGGTCGGCGTGACCGGGCTGGAGCTGAACCGCTCCGACTTCTACGAGAAGGAGCTCAGCTTCCAGGTCTCCTGCTCCTACGGGCCGGGGCGCTACGATCCCGACTACGAGGAGAAGGGGCACGACTACCCGCTCGGCTTCGTGCGCTGGACCGAGCAGCGGAACTTCGAGGCGGTGCTGGACATGATGGCCTCGGGGCAGCTCGACGTGACGCCCCTCATCACCCACCGCTTCCCGTTCGACGAGGCGCCGCGCGCTTACGAGCTGCTCTCCACCGGCAGCGAGCCATACCTCGGCATCGTCATGCAGTACGCGCCGGAGCGGGTGGATGCGTCGCGCACGGTGCGGCTCGCCCCCGCCGCGCGCGCGCCGCTGGCCGCCGGCGCGCCGACCGCGGCAGTCATCGGCGCGGGCAACTACGCCGGCCGCGTGCTGATCCCCGCCTGGAAGAACGCCGGCGCGCGGCTGCACACCATCGTCAACAACGGCGGCGTGAGCGGTACGCACTACGGCCGCAAGTACGGATTCGAGCTCGCCACCACCGACGCGCGTTCGGTCGTCGACAACCGCGACGTCGACACGGTGGTCATCGCCACCCGGCACGACAGCCACGCCCACTACGTCTGCGCCGCCCTCGAGGCAGGGAAGCACGTCTTCGTCGAAAAGCCGCTCGCGCTGACGGACGAGGAGCTCGATCGCATCGACCGCACCTACGCCGCCTCGGGCGGCGGGCAGCGGCTGCTGATGGTCGGCTTCAACCGCCGCTTCTCGCCGCTGACGCAGAAGGCGAAGCAGTTGCTCGAAGGCGTGGTCGAGCCGAAGAGCTTCGTCATCACCGTGAACGCCGGCGCCATCCCCGCGTCGCACTGGACGCAGGACCCGCGCCTCGGCGGCGGGCGGCTCGTCGGCGAGGGATGCCACTTCATCGACCTGATGCGCCACCTGGCCGGGTCGCCGATCGTGAAGTGGTCGGTGCAGACCATCGGCAACGCCGCCGGCGGCGGCGTGCGCGACGACAAGGCCGTCATCACTCTCGGCTTCCAGGACGGCTCGTTCGGAACCATTCACTACCTCGCCAACGGCCACGCCTCGTTCCCGAAGGAGCGGGTGGAGGTGTTCGTGGCCGGACGCGTGCTGCAGATCGACAACTTCCGCACCCTGCGCGGCTTCGGCTGGGCGAGCTTCTCGAAGCTCAGTCTCTGGCGGCAGGACAAGGGGCAGCAGGCCTGCGCCCAGGCGGTGGTCGACGCCATCCGTACCGGCGCGCCGGCCCCGATCCCGTACGACGAGCTGATGGAAGTGAGCCGCGTGACCGTCGCCGTGGGCAGAGCAGCGCGTGACTGAGCGGGTGTCGCGGTGAGCCTGCGCTACGCGATCCGCGAGCTGCGGGAGCTCGGCCTGAAGCGGACGCTGTTTCGCGTCCAGTGGGAGGCGCGCAACCGGCTGCCGTTCGGCGGCGATCGCGCTCCCGCGGATGCCGCGATCCGGCTGCGGACGGAGGTCCTGCCGTTCTCGGCGCCCGATGCCGTGCGCGCGGCCGTGGCGGACCGCATCCCCGCCGATGCGCTGGAGCGGCTGCGGGCCGTGGCCGCCGGCGCGCGGCATGGAAAGATCGTCTCCTTCAGCCATGCCACCACCGACTTCGGCGATCCGGTCGACTGGTTTCGCGATCCCGAGACGGGGCGCCGCTGGCCGCAGCACACCGACTGGCGCACCGCCCTCCGCACCGGCGGCATGGGCGACGTGAAGCTGACCTGGGAGATCGGGCGTTTCCCGCAGGCGTACGCGCTGGCGCGCGCCGGGGCGTTCTTTCCCGCTGAGCGGGAAGAGCACGCGCGCGTCTTCGCGTCGCAGGTGGCGGACTTCAGCGCCGCGAATCCGTTCGGCCGCGGCATTCACTGGGCTTCGAGCCAGGAGATCGTCTTCCGGATCATGGCCTGGCTGTATGCGGCGCGGGTGCTGCTCGCTCCGGACCATCCGCTCTTCGGCACGCTCGCGCGCGAAGTGCGGGCCATGGCGGCGTTCACCGAGGAGCACATCGACTACGCGCGCATGGCGGTCTACAACAACCACCTGCTGTCCGAGGCGCTGGGGCTGTTCGTGGCGGGGGTCGTGCTCGAAGGTGCGCCCGAGGCGGAGCGGTGGCGGCAGGCGGGACTGGAGATCCTGGTCGAGCAGGCCGACCGGCAGTTCTACGAGGACGGCTCCTACATCCAGCAGTCGCACACCTACCACCGCGTGGCGCTGCACGATCTGCACTGGTGCATCGTCTTCTGCAGGGCGGCAGGGATGAAGGCTTCGGCGGAGATCGAGCGGGCGGTGGAGCGGTCGCTGGACTTCCTCTACGCGCATCAGAACGAGCGCGATGGCTGGCTGCCGAACTACGGCACCAACGACGGCGCGCTGCCGGGCATCTACTCCGTCTGCGACTACCGCGACTTCCGGCCGGTGCTGCAGGCGGCCAGCATCGCCACGCGCGGCGAGCGGATCTACGCGGAAGGTCCGTGGGACGAGGAGCCGGCCTGGCTGTTCGGTGCGGACTCGGCCGGCGCGCCGTTACGGCGCCGCGACCGCCGCTCCGTTTCCTTCGGCGGCGGCCATCACGTGCTGCGCGGGGAGGAGTCGTTCGCCACCTTCCGCTGCGGCACGCTGCGCGATCGCTTCACGCAGATGGACATGCTCCACGTCGACCTCTGGCGCCGCGGCGTGAACCTCCTCGTCGACGGCGGCAGCTACCTCTATAACGGCCCGGCCGCCTGGCAGAAGCACTTCGTCAGCACCACCAGCCACAACACCGTGACGGTGGACGGCATGGAGCAGATGGTCCATTACCGGAAGTTCAAGCTGCTCTATCCGCCGGACGCGGCGCTGCTCGAGTTCAATGCGAACGCCGCCACGGGAGAGCACTACGCGTTCCGCCGCGAGGGGGGCGACGTTGTGCACCGCCGCTCGGTGGCCATGGTGGGGGAGGACCGCTGGCTCGTGCTCGACACGATCACCGGCAGCGGCACGCACGACGTCCGCCTGCACTGGCTGGCGAACGACTTCCCGGTCGAGTTGCACGACAGCGGCATCTATCTGGTGACCGCGGAGGGTCGGATGTCCGTGACCGTGCACGGCGGTGACGGGCGGGCGCTGCCGCTGGACGTGGTGAAGGGCGACGCCGATACCCCACGCGGGTGGCTCTCCGGCCATTACGCGGAAAAGATTGCGGTCCCATCCATCGCCGTCCATCTGCGCGGCGAGCTGCCGCTCAGCGTGATGACGATCGTCGCCCCGCGGCGGCCGGAGGTCAGCGTTTCCCGAGGCGTGTGGCGCGTTGCCGACGGCGAGGGGGAGGTGGCGATCCGCGTGTCCGACGGCCGCTTGCAACCGGCGTAGCCTTGTTGCTAGTCTCGCAAACATTCGAGCACAGCGCCGTGGCGACGATCGAGTTCCCGCCCGTGATCATGCGCGCTGATTTCACCTGACATGAAACTGTTGATGATCCACCAGGCCTTCGTCTCTCTGGAGGAGGCGGGCGGCACGCGCCACGTGGAGTTTGCCAGCCACCTGGTCGCGACCGGCCATGAGGTCGCCATCGTCGGCCCCAGCCACAGCTACCGCACCGCCGAGCGCGCGCGTGTCAGCGGGAACGTCAACGGGATTCAGGTCATCCGCGCCTACACCGCGCCGACCATGCACAAGAGCTTCGCCTGGCGGCTGCTCTCGTTCGGCACGTTCATGCTCTCTTCGGTCCTGGCGTCGCTGCGCTCGGGAAAGCCGGACGTGATCCTCGGTACCTCGCCGCCGATCTTCCAGGCCGTCTCGGCATGGCTGGTGGCGGCATTGTGGCGGCGCCCGTTCCTGCTCGAGATCCGCGACCTCTGGCCCGAGTTCGCGGTCGACATCGGCATCCTCAAAAACAAGCGGCTCATCAAGGCCGCCTATGCGCTGGAGAATTTTCTCTACAGACGGGCAGACCGGATCATCGTGAATTCTCCCGCGTATGTGACCTATCTTCTTTCGCGCGGGGTGCCGGAGCGGAAAGTCGAGCTCATCTCCAACGGCGTCGACCCGAAAATGTTCGACGGTCCGGCGCGGCGCGAGGAAGTGCGGCGCCAGTACGGCATCGGTGACGAATTTCTGGTCATGTACGCCGGCGCGCTGGGTGTGGCCAACGACATCCCCACACTGTTGCAGGCGGCAAAGCTGCTGCAGGAGCGAAAAGACATCCGCTTCGCCATCGTCGGCGACGGGATGAAACGCGCCGACCTGGAGCGCGAGGCGGGCGAGCTCGGGCTGACGAACCTCCGCTTTTACGATTCCGTCCCCAAGACGGAGATGAAGGACGTCCTCGCCGCCGCCGACGCGTGCGTGGCCATCCTCAAGAACATCCCCATGTTCCGCACCACCTACCCCAACAAGGTCTTCGACTACATGGCCGCGCGCCGGCCGGTGGTCCTGGCCATCGACGGCGTCATTCGCGAGGTGGTGGAGCAGGGGAACTGCGGCGTCTTCGCGCAGCCGGGCGATCCTCAGGCGCTCGCGGCCGCGGTCCGCACTCTGGCCGACGACCGGGAGCGCGCCGCGCAACTCGGCCTCAATGGACGCGACTACGTCTGCAGACACTTCGACCGCCGCCAGCACGCGGAGCAGTTCCGGCTGGTGGTCGAGTCGATGAGCGCGAAGGGGCGATGAAGCGGCTGATGGACGTGACCATCGCGGCGGTGCTGCTGGTGGTGCTCTCGCCGCTCATCGCGCTCCTGATGGTCCTGGTGCGGGTGATGCTCGGCTCGCCGGTGATTTTCCGCCAGCGCCGTCCGGGCCTGCACGAGCAGCCCTTCACCATCTACAAGTTCCGGACGATGACCGACGCGCGCGGGCCGGACGGGCAACTGCTGCCCGACAGCAAGCGCCTGACGCGTTTCGGCCGCTGGCTGCGCGCCTCCAGCCTGGACGAGCTCCCCGAGCTCTGGAACGTGCTCGAGGGGACCATGAGCCTGGTCGGTCCGCGTCCGCTGCTGCCCGAATACCTGCCGTATTACAGGGAGCGGGAGCGGCTGCGTCATACCGTGCGCCCCGGCATTACCGGTCACGCGCAGGTGAACGGCCGCAATGCCGCCGGCTGGGACGAGCGTCTGGAGATGGACGCCTGGTATGTCGAGAACTGGTCGCCGCTGCTCGACCTGCGCATTCTCCTGGCTACCGTAAAGGCGGTGGTGAACCGTAAAGGAGTGGCCATCGATCCCCGCAGTGAGATGCTCGACCTGAACGTCGAACGGAGCCGATGACGAGCCGCCGTCCTGCAGAGCCGACTGTCCGCCGCGCCGTTCCCGCGGATGCCGCGCGCGTCGCTGCCATCGTGCGCGCGGGGATGCCCGAGCCGGTCGTGCCGCGCACCATTTACGGCGCGCGCGGGTTCGTGCAGTTCCTGCGCGACTGTTTCGCGGTCGACGCCGGTCATTTCGCCGCGCGCTATTTCGTGGCCGTGCGCGGCCGCCGCGCGATCGGTTTTGCGGAGACGCGCCGCAATGCGGCCGAGGTTTTTCTCAACAACATCTATGTGGATCCGTCGCAGCGGGGAGGCGGCGTCGGCCGCCGACTCCTGAGCGCGGCATTGGCCGCGGACGCGGATGCCGAAACATTCGCGCTGGACGTCTTCAGCACGAACGAAGGGGCGCGGGCGTGGTATGTAGTGCTCGGATTGAGCGCACTGCATTCATACGATTGGAGAGCCGTACAGCCGCCGCCTGCAGGCGACGGCTTCTGGACCGTTTCCGGGCTTCCCCAGGCGGACGTGGTCCACGCCCGCTATGGATTTTCCCAGGTCGCGGTCGCAACATGGCAGGGCGTCCATGCACTGGGCCGCATTGGAGACCGCGTATTGCGGGCAGAGGCATCGATGCTTCAGGACGATGACGCCGTGGCCGCGCTGGCCGCTCTCGGCGACGGGCGTGAGATTTACACCATCGTGGACAGTACGAAATCAGGTCTGCCGCTCCTATCCACCGCGTTCGCGCGCAGCGAGCGGATGCAGGGGCGGTTCGGTGACGTCGTGGCGAGGCTGCGATGACCGGGGACTTCATCGGCACGGACGATCCCCGGTGGCTGGAGGCGCTGGAGCGCCTGCCGCACGACGTCTACCAGCGTCCCGAATACGTCGGGATGTGCGGCCGCCTCGAAGGAGCGGAGCCGCTCGCCTTTCATGCGAAGGGCGCGGAGGGCGAGCTGCTCGTGCCGCTGCTGATCCGGCCGGCCGGTGAGGCTGCCGGCCGCCGCTTCGTCGACGCCACCGCTCCCTATGGCTATGCGGCGCCGGTGATCAGCGCGGGCGCCGATGCCGATGCGCTGCTGGATGCGTTCAGCGACGCCTGCCGCGCGCGCGGACTGGTCTCGGCCTTCCTCCGCCTCCATCCACTTCTCGATTTTCCGGTCACCCGGCTGGAGCGGTTCGGCAAAGTCGTGCACCACGGCCGGGTCGTGGCCATTGACCTCCGCAAGAGCTGCGATCAGCTCCGCAAGGAGATCCGCTCCAACCACCGCAGGGGAATTCAGACCCTCGTCGACCAGGGCTTCCACGTCCGCATCGACGACTGGTCGTTCTACGACGCCTTCATCGAGGCGTACTACGCGACCATGCACCGCGTGTCGGCGTCCTCGATCTACTTTTTCTCCCGCGCGTATTTCGACGCCGTCCGGGAGGAGCTTCAGCCGCACGTCCATCTGTTCGCGGTGTGCGCACCGGGGGGCGAGCTCGCCGCCGGAGGGATCTTCTTCGCCACCTCCGGGATCGTCCAGTACCACCTCGGCGGTACGTCCGATCAGCACCTGCACGCCGCCCCGTCGAAGCTCATGTTCAATGAGGCCATGCGCTGGGGCCACGAAGGCGGCCTGCGCTTCCTGCACCTCGGCGGAGGCGTCGGCGGACGCGAGGACTCGCTCTTCAAGTTCAAGGCGGGACTCGGCTCGAACGACTCGACCGCCCACTTTCACACGGCCCGGCTGATCTTCGATCGGGAAGCCTACGACCTGCTCGTGCAGAGCCGCCCCACGCCACCGGCCGATCCGGAGTTCTTCCCGCTGTATCGCGCGTAGCCGGACGACATATCCGCTATGATTCGGCGGCTTATGCCGACCATCGCCACCGAGCCCGCTCTGAAACGGATTTATCTCTCCTCGCCTCACATGGGAGAGCAGGAGCGGTCGCTCCTCCTCGACGCCTTCGACTCGAACTGGGTCGCCCCCCTCGGGCCGCACGTGGATGCCTTCGAGCGCGAGATCGCCGAGTACCTCGGCGTGCGTCACGCGGCCGCTCTCTCGAGCGGCACCGCGGCGCTGCACCTGTCGCTGATCATCGCCGGCATCGGTCCCGGCGACGTCGTGCTCTGCTCCGACCTGACCTTCTCCGCGTCCGCCAACCCGATCCTCTACTGCGGCGCGGAGCCGGTCTTCATCGACAGCACGGCGAGCTCCTGGAACATGGACCCCGACCTGCTGGAGGAAGAGCTCGAGGCGTGCGCGCGCGCCGGACGTCTGCCGAAGGCGGTGATCGCGGTCGATCTGTACGGCCAGAGCGCCGACTACGAGCGCATCGGCGCCCTGTGCGAGCGCTACGGCGTCCTGCTGATCGAGGACGCCGCGGAGGCCCTCGGCGCCACGTACGGCAACCGCAAGGCCGGCACGTTCGGGGCCATGGCCATCCTCTCCTTCAACGGGAACAAGATCATCACCACCGCCGGCGGCGGCATGCTGGTATCGGACGATCCGGTCACGGTCGAGCGCGCACGTTTTCTGGCCACGCAGGCTCGCGACAAGGCGCCGCACTACCAGCACTCCGTCATCGGCTACAACTACCGGCTCAGCAACCTCCTCGCCGCGGTGGGACGGGGCCAGTTGCTCGTGCTCGAGCAGCGGGTGGACGCGCGCCGCCGGAACTTCGACCGTTACGCGGAGGCGTTCCGTGACCTGCCGGGCATCTCCTTCATGCCCGAGGCGCCGTATGGGAAGTCCAACCGCTGGCTGACGGTCATGCTCGTCGATCCGCGCGAGTTCGGCGCGTCGCGCGAGGATCTCCGTCTCGCGCTCGAGCGGGAGAACATCGAGGCCCGTCCGGTGTGGAAGCCGATGCACATGCAGCCGGTGTTCGCCGGTGCGAGGATCCGCGGCGGGAAGGTGTCGGAGAGCCTCTTCGATCGCGGGCTGTGTCTGCCGAGCGGATCGAATCTCACCGATGATGACCTCGACCGCGTGATCGACATCGTTCGCGCCCAGCGCGGCCGCGGACGCTCCTGACGCTCAGTTGCGGCCGAGCTTCGACGCCGCCGCGGCCTCGGCCTGGGCGTCGCAGCCCGTGCGCCCGCGCGCGATCGCTTCTTCGACCTCGGCGCGCACGACGCCGTCGGCGATGTTGTCGGCGGCGATGGAGCGGAATCGCACCGCGAGCAACGCCGACTGCACCGCCTCCTCGCGCCGCCCCGTCGCCGCCAGCGAGTTCGCGAGACCGACGTAGAGCTCGGGACGCTGATCGAGACGCAGCGCCAGCCGGTAGTGCTGGATGGCCGCCTCGTGGTTCTCCACGAACGTCCACGCCTGCGCGCGGTGGAAGTGGAGGCGCATGTCGTGCGTCGCCGGTCCGGCGAACGCCTCCGTCTCCTCCAGCACCCGGCGCGCGATCAATCCCGCGTCGTACAGGGAAGGCGCCGTGTCGGCGCGCTTGAGACTGAGCGCCGCCTCGCGCGCGGCCCGGTTCCACCGAACCGGTGCGACGGCGGTGAAGTAGATCGCGGCGAGGGCCGCGGCGCAGATTGCCGCGGCGGCGAGGGCCTTAAGGGCGCGCATCGTCCCTCCAGGCACACAGCAGTCCGGCGATGTACGCGTACTGCATCAGCGACGTGGCGAGGTGCAGCGGGAACTGGGCGAGCGAGAGCACCGCCAGCGATACCGCCAGCGGCAGCGACAGGATGCGCACCAGCTCGCGGCGCGGGTCGCCGTCCGCCTCCGCGGCGCGTCTCCGGCGGAACGAGCCGGCGGCCAGCGCCGCGATGGCAGCCAGCATCAGCAGGTATCCCGGAACGCCCGTCTCGGCGAGCGTCTGCAGGTGATCGTTGTGCGTCTCGCCGAAGTTCGGAGTGCCGCTCCGGTTCCGGGTGAATAGCCCGCGATGGTTGTGCTCCGTGCAGATCTTGTAGGGCAGGTAGTTGGGCGCGAATCCCCCCGGGCCGATGCCCAGGAGCGGGTGGTCTTTCGCCATCGCGGCTGCGGACAGGTGTGCCACGAGCCGTCCCGAGAGAAAGTTGTCCCAGCGCCCTTGCTGCGCCCGCACCACGGCAGAGCGGATGCGCAGCCGCAGCGGGCGATAGGTGGCGTAGCCGGTCGCCGCGACGATGGCCACGAGCGTCACCGCCGCCACGGCCTTCTTCCGATCGAGCAGGAGCGTCAGGGTCAGGATGGCCACCGTCAGGGTGATCACCGCCGTGATGTTGCGCGACATCACCACCGCCGCCAGCGCGAACACCGCGCCGCCGAAGCCGATCAGTCGCCGTGTGCGGTTTCGCTCCGCCATCCCCAGCGCAAGGCCGAGGATCACCAGGGTGACCATGACCGCGCCGACGTCGTTCGGGTTTCCCAGCAGCGCCGACAGGGAGGCGATGATGGCCTGGACCGACTTCGGGTCGGCGTCCGGCGGCAGGAGCGGGTTCCACGTCCGCGTGACCTGCAGGGTCAGGAAGACGGTATTGCAGACGCCGCCGATCAGCGGGACGTACGCCCAGACGATGGAGCGGCCCGTGCCGACGGCGCGCGTGGTGAGGAAGAGCACCGCCGTGGCGATGACGGTGGCGGTCGAGTAGACGCTCAGCACCGGATAGGTGGACGTCAGCGAGGTGAGGAGCGTCCAGCCGCAGATCGCGGCCGGCAGGAAGACGTCCGGCGAAGACCAGCGCAGCCGCGGCAGCGTGCGCGGCGCGTAGAGCGCCCATAACGCCCAGAGCGCGGCCAGGAGGAAGCCGGCCGCCCGAAGGAGCGAGAGCTTGGGCGTGCGGAAGACGTCTTCGCCGCGGAAGTCGCCGATGACCGGGATCAGCACCGCGGCGGCAACGACGATGGCCCACGCGATCCGCGCGGGGCGCCCACTTGCGACGGAGCCGCCGGGTGAAACCGCCTCATCCATCGCTTACGGCTGCTGCTTTCAGACCTCGTGCTGGGGCTGGCGCCGGATCGGAATGGGCGGAGGCGTCAGCATCCGCGGCCGGACCGGCTCCGGAGTCTGCGCCGTCGTCGGGTCCGGCTTGTACTCCGGGATGAACTCGTGCAGCGCGGCAACGACCGCCGCGGTGCCGGTGTCATAGGCCCGCTCTGCCTTCGCCAGCCAGTGCGCCACGGCCTGCGGGTGCGGCTGCGGAGCCTCGGTCACGACGATCTGCGGGTGATTGGTCACGTGCACGTGCTCGCCGTGCATCCGCACTTCCTCGTACAGCTTCTCGCCTGGACGGAGGCCGGTGAACTTGATCTCGACGTCGTCCTCGGTCTTGTTCGAGAGGCGGATCAGGTCGCGCGCGAGCTCGGCGATCTTCACCGGCTCACCCATGTCCAGCATCAGCACGCGCCCATGCTCGGGGAGCGTCACGGCCTGGAGAACCAGCGACACCGCCTCCGACGTGCGGAGGAAGTACCTGGTCACGTCGGGATGGGTGACAGTCACCGGGCCGCCGGCCGCGATCTGCTGCATGAACAGGGGGATCACGCTGCCGGAGGAGCCGATCACGTTGCCGAAGCGGACCACGTTCACCTTCATCGACGTCCGCTTCGCGAAGTCGAGGACGGCGATCTCGGCGGCGCGCTTGGTCGCCCCCATGACGTTTGTCGGGTTGATGGCTTTGTCGGTGGAGATCAGGACGAAGCGCTCCACGCCGTGGCGGGAGCACAGCTCCGCGACCGCGCGCGTGGCGAAGCAGTTGTTGCGCAGGTACTCGGGCGGGTTCTGCTCGCCGAGGGGAACGTGCTTGTGCGCGGCGGCGTGGAGCACGATGTGCGGCCGTGCGCCGGCGATGACCTTGCCCATGGTCGCTTCGTCGTTGATGTCCGCCAGGTGGTGGCGGAGCCGCGAGGCGAGCTGCGGCTGCTCGGAGGTCAGGCGGCGGCCCACTTCGTACAGCGCGAACTCGGAGCGTTCCACGAGGTGGAGCGACTCCGGCTGGAGGCGGAGGATCTGGCTGGCCAGCTCCGAGCCGATCGTGCCGCCGGCGCCGGTGACCAGGACGCGGCGGCCGGTGACCAGCTCCCGGACCGGGTCGCCGGGGAGGTCGACGCGCGCGCGGCGCAGCAGGTCCTCGACGTTCACCGGGCGCAGCTCGCTGACGTGCACTTCGCCCTTCACGAGCTGGTCGATGCCGGGGATGGTGGTGAAGGGGAGGTCGGCGCTGGAGAGGTGGTGGATGATCTCGCGGATGCGCTTGCCCGAGGCGCTGGGGATGGCGATCAGCGCCTCGATGGCCTCGGTCTCGTCGGAGATGGCCTCGATGTTCGAGATCGGACCGCGCACGAGGATGCCGCGGATGTGGGAGCCCCACTTGGCGCGATGGTCGTCGACGAACGCCGCCACGCGCATGCCCAACTGCGGGCGGTGCTCGATCTCGCGGGCCAGCGCCTCGCCGGCGTCGCCCGCGCCGATGATCAGCACGTTGCGGACGGTCGACGGCTTGGCCGAGCGCATCCGGTCGCGGCCGACGCGGATCATCACGCGGGCCCCGAACAGCGTCAGGATCACGAATGCCCAGTCGACCACCAGGACGCTGCGCGGCGGGTGGAACATCGGGACGGAGTCCACGTACCAGAGGCCCAGCAGCATGGCCGAGGCGGTGGTGACGCCGAAGACCAGCCGCAGGACGTCGGTGATGCCGACGTACCGCCACCAGCCGCGGTAGAACTTGAAGAGCGCGCCGATGACGAGCTGCACGCCGACCACGATGGGCAGGCTGGTCAGTGCGACCGGGACCCAGTTTCTCGGGACGTGGAAATCGAACCGGAGGAGGACCGCCAGGACGTAACAGCCGGTGAAGACGATCGCGTGAAAAATCGTCAGGACGGCGATCCTCGCGGCGGAGGTGCGGAGCAGGAAATTGTTCATTCGAGGAACGGGCATTCGTTGGCGCTCGCGAACTGTTGACACCGGTAGCGCCGCTGATGCGCTAAATGGACGGACTCACAGTCGTTCGATTCGGGATGTAATTATAATGGCGCCGCGTTGAGCGCGGCAAGCTTTATTTGACGTTGCGCGACGATCCCATCGGTCCCGTGCTTTCCTCGACTTCCGGCATGCCCCACGATCTGAAACGGCTCGGCAGCCGCGCGCTGGCCGCGTTCGTTTCCGAGAACGTCTCCGTCCTCTCGGAAGACGAGGCGCTGGCAATCCTCGAGAACGCCGGCGTAACCACCCAGATCGTCGGCAGAATCGCCCAGACGGCCCGGCTCACCGGCTTCTACTCCGTCCGCCAGCGGCTCGTGTCGCACCGCCGGACGCCGCTGGCGCACGCCGTCAAGCTCGTCCATTACCTCTACTGGTTCGACCTCCTGGCGCTCTCGATCGACGTGCAGGTCCCGGCGCCGGTCCGCCGGGCCATCGACACACAGCTCCTGATCCGGGTCGAGAACCTCACCACCGGCGACCGCGTCGCCTCGGCGCGCCGCTGCAGCCAGGCCCTGATCAACGTGTTTCTCTACGACCCCCATCCGAAGGTCTTCGAGGCGCTGCTGGTCAATAAGCGGCTGCGGGAGGAAGACCTGGTCGTGCTCGCCAACTCGAACCGCGCCACGGCCGAGCAGTTGCGCATGCTGGCGGAGGACGCCCGCTGGTCCTACCGCTACGCGATCCGGAAGGCGCTGGTGATGAACCCCGCCACGCCGCGCGCCGCGGCCGCCTCGCAGCTCCGCCATCTCTCGCGCTCCGATCTGCGGCGCATCCACGCGAGCCCCGCCACGACGGTGTACGTGCGGCGCTGTATCGAGCGCCTCCGCCCGGACGATTTTTCGGCGGCTGTGCGGACGGATTGACCCTACAATACGCCCCCGGATGCCTGATCAGGAGCCGCAGGGGCAGGGAGGCGCCTCGGAGCTCGCTTCCTTCGGTGAAGAGCTTCGTCGCGAGCGGGAGATCCGCGGTATCTCTTTGAAAGAGATCGCCGACGCGACCAAGGTCAGCAAGCGCTTTCTCGAAGCCCTCGAGCGCAACGACCACCGCACGCTCCCGGCGCCGGTCTTCACCCGCGGCTTCGTCCGCGAGTACGCCCGCTACGTTGGCCTGAACGTCGAGGAGATCGTCAACCGCTACAACTTCGCCGCGGCGAAGGACGAGCGGATCGAAAAGCCGCCGCACGTCGAGAAGTATCCGCAGGTGCCGGTCCGCGACATCTCCCCCAAGCCGCCGCCCAAGCGGGGCATTCCCCCCGTCTACGCACGCGTCAACCGCAACATCATCGCCATGGTCCTGCTCATCGGCGCGCTCAGCGGCGTGGCCTGGTGGGCGGTCCAGTACCGTGGCCGCACCGAGGCCGAGCCGGTCGACGCGGTGCCGGTCACCGCCACCCGCGCCGTCGCACCCCCCGTGCTCCCGCCCGCCGCCGCGCAGACCGACGACTCCAAGCTCCGCCTGGCCGTCGAAGTGGTCGAGAACGCCTGGGTCGAGCTCGAAGCCGACGGCAAGACCGTCGTCAAGGCGGTGATGGAGAAGGGGGAGCGTCGCACCTTCGAGGCCGCCGACGCGTTCCGCTTCCGGAACATCGGAAATGCCGCCGGCCTCCGCCTGACGCTGAACGGCGCCACCGTCCCGCCGCTCGGCGAGGTGGGCGAAGTGGTGAAGAACCGCGTCTTCGACCGAAACGTCCTCCAGCAGATCCGCTCGGGCGGCACCGGAATCGCCGCAACGCAGACGCAGTCATGAGCACCACCGGCACGGGCGAGCTCACCGCGACCGCCGTCATCGGCATGATCGAGTCGGGGGCGTATCCACGCGAAGTCGTGGCGACCATCGCCCGCGGCTTCCTCCCGCTCGCGCAGGAAGACCTCATCGGCGTCCTGGTCTACCTCGCCAGGAGCGAGGACGCCGAGATCGCCGCCTTCGCCCGCGAGGCCTTCGCCACCGAGCTGCCGGCGCGGGCCGTCTTCGAGTACGCCTCGAACGAGAGCATCGAGCCGGCGCACCTCATCCGCCTCTTCCAGTACACCGACGACAACATCGTCCTCGAGGCGCTGATCCGGAATCGCGCCATTCCCGACTCGGTCATCGCCGACGTCGCCCGCCGCGCCGAGCCGCGCGTGCAGGAAGTCATCGTCATCAACCAGGCCCGCATCCTCCGCGCGCCGGAGATCCTCGACGCGCTGCTGGAGAACCCGGCCCTCTCCGCCGACGCCCGCCGCCGCGCGCTCGAGACGAAGGAAGAGTTCTTCGAGAAACGGGCGCGCCTGCAGCAGCTCGAGGAGGAGCAGGAAGAAGAGCTGCTCAACATCTCTCTCGAGCCGATCGCCGACCTGCTGGAGAAGGCGGCCGAGCTGGAAAGCGAGCCGCCGGCGCCCCCTCCGCCCCTCATGGAGAGCGAGAAGACCGACGCGAAGAAGGCGTCGCTCTGGGCGCGGGTCAGCTTCATGAGCGTCGCCGAGAAGGTGCAGCTCGCGTTTCGCGGCGACCGCACCGCGCGCATGCTCCTGGTGCGGGAGCGGAACAAGCTCGTTTGCGCTGCGGTGATGCGCAATCCCCGCATGACCGAGCAGGAGGCCGAGCAGATCGCCACCATGCGCAACGTCGAGGAAGAAGTGCTGCGCCTCGTCGGCATGCGCCGCGACTGGATGAGCAAGTACAACATCATGATCAACCTCTGCCGCAATCCGAAGACGCCGGTGGGGGTTGTCGTGCCGTTGATCAATCGTTTAACCTTGCGTGATTTGAAAGGCTTGAAGGACGACAGAGGGGTCCAGCACGTCGTCCGCGACATGGCCCGGAAAGCCTATCTTCAGCGATCCCAGAAAACTTGAATGAAGGTCAACTACTACGAGGTTCTGGGTGTCGAGCGGTCCGCCTCCGAACAGGAGATCCGCGAACGCTTCCGGCAACTCGCGCGCGAGAATCATCCCGACCGCTATCGCGGCGACGACAAGGCGGGCGCGGAGCGCAAGTTCCAGCTCCTCACTGAAGCCGTGAACGTCCTCACCAACTCCGAGAAGCGCAAACAGCACGACGCCGGGCTCGGCGCCGGCGCCTCGAAAGCCAACGTCGACTTCGTGCAGATCGCCAAGGCGTATCTCGCCAAGGGCGTGAAGGCCTACAAGGACGGCGACATGCGGGGCGCGTACGAGAACTTCGACCTCGCCACCAAGCACAACGCGCAGGACGCGAAGGCGTTCCACTACCTCGCCCTCGCGGCGTCCCGCATCCCCGGTCAGATCCGCACCGCGGTTCAGGCCATCGAGAGTGCCGTGCAGCGCGAGCCGATGAATGCGGTATATCTGAAGGACGCAGGACTGCTCTGCAAGAGCGCCGGCCTGGTCGCCAAGGCCGAGCGCTATTTCGAGGAGACCCTGAAGTGGGATGCCTCGAACGCCGCCGCCCAGAACGCCCTGGCCGAGCTGCGTGAGACGAAGGAGACAGGAAAAGGCGGCTTCTCGATCTTCGGGAAACGCTGATGGACATGGACGTCAAGGCATTCGGGCTCACGCACGTCGGCCGGCAGCGGCAGCACAACGAGGACGCGTTCCTCGTCGAGGGCAATGCGCGTCTCTTCCTCGTCGCCGACGGGATGGGCGGCCACGCCGCCGGCGAGATTGCCTCCCGGATCGCCGTCGACTCGATCAACGAGTTCATCGTCCACACGAAGGAAGACGACGGCACCTGGCCGCACGCCTACGACGAGCACTACAAGCGCTCCACGAACCGGCTCATGGCCGCGGTGCGCATGGCCAACACGCGGGTGCTCGAGGCGATGCGCAAGGATGCGCGCCTGCGCGGCATGGGCACGACCGTCGTGGCCTGCCTCGCCGACGACTCCACCGTCTCGGTCGCGCACGTCGGCGACTCGCGCGCCTACCTCATTCGCGCCGGGCAGCTCTCGCGCATCACGAACGATCACTCCTGGGTCTTCGAGCAGGTCCAGGCCGGCATGCTCACCGAGGCGGAGGCGGAGAAGCACCCGCTCCGCAACGTCATCACCCGCGCCCTCGGCGGCGCATTGCAGGTCACGCCCGACGCCTCCGAGATCGAGGCCCAGCCCGGAGATGTCGTCCTTCTCTGCTCCGACGGCCTGACAGGCATGGTCCCTGAATCAGAGATTCTCCGGATCGTGACGGCGAACAAGGGCGACCTGCAGAAAACCTGTCAGCAGCTCATCGACGCCGCCAACGAGAGGGGAGGCCTCGACAACGTCACGGCCGTCCTCGTCGAGACCACCTGACCATGCGCGTTCGAATCGACTACTGCGGGGTTTGAAACTACCTGCCCCGGGCCTCCAGTTTGGCGGCCGAAATCCGGAACACTCTGGGGATCGAGACGGATCTCGTCCGCGGAAGTGGCGGCATCTTTGTCGTGTCGTGGGAAAACAACACCCTTTTCTCCAAGCGGGACGAGGGGAGATTCCCGAGCGAGGCCGAGATCATCGAGAAACTCCGGGCTCTACGGTGATGCCGGTCACGTCGCGTTAGTCCCGGTTCTATGGCATCATTGCCGGAAGTCAAAGAGGGAGAACCATGAAGAAGAACATTGTCGGTATTGTTGTCCTCGCCACGATGCTCCTGGCGGGGACCGCTATGGAAGCACAGATCACCTTCACGCAGAAGCAGACCGCGGACGGTCAGAACCTGAAGCACGATTTCGTGCGCTTCGACAACGCGCTGCTCGGCCGCCTGATCTACACCGGCGCCAACGCGGCCGGAAACCGCTATTTCGGTTTCGTCAACAGCGGCGGCGACTACATCGGCTTCTTCTCGCCGACGTACATGGTCTTCCAGGTGCCGAACTCCACCCGCCAGATGCTCGTCGACGCCACCGGCGTCACCATCGGCTCGAATGCCGCCGACCAGAACGTCCGCCTCACCGTCAACGGTGCGATCGACGTCAAGGGCAACATCGCCGCGAAGTATCAGGACGTCGCGGAGTGGGTGCCGGCCTTCGGTGCTCCGGTCCCGGGCACGGTCGTCATCCTGGCCGAGAATGCCGTCAACCACGTGACCATGTCGAACACCGCGTATGACACGCGCGTGGCCGGCGTCGTCTCGTACCAGCCGGGCGTGATCCTCGGCGAGCCGGGCGCGGATAAGGTCCAGGTCGCGACCACCGGCCGCGTCAAGGTCAAGGTCGATGCGTCGGCCGCCGGCGGCATCAAGGTCGGTGACCTGCTCGTCACCAGCGACAAGCCGGGCGTGGCCATGAAGTCCGTGCCGGTCGACATCGCCGGAATCAAGCTGCACCGCCCGGGCACGGTGGTGGGGAAGGCTCTCGAGCCGCTCGAGAAGGGCGAGGCCGAGATCCTCGTTCTCCTCTCCCTGCAGTAAGCAGCCCTCGTGCATGCGGAGGTCGAGGAGCTCCGGCCGAGACTGAAAGAGGTCCTCTACGACTGCGCGGTCGACATCCGCGCAACGAAGGCGGCCCTCTATCTGTTCGACGGCTCGAGCAGGTTCGAGCTCGTCACCGAATACGGTTTTCGCGGTGCCATCCGCCCCTCGGCGGATGAGAAGGATGCCCTGGTCGACCGTTGCGGCCGCGGACGCACGCCGTTCTTCGTGAACGGCGTCGCGTCCGAGCCCCGGTTGTCCGAGCTGCTGTACGCGGCCTCCACCGATCGCCTCCTCGCCGCGCCGCTCTACTCCCGCGGGAAGCTGATCGGCTTCATCGACATGCGCGACAAGGCCGCCAAGGCGCCCTTCGAGAAGGACGACGTGGCCAAGGCGCAGCACATCGCCGACCGCCTGGTGGAGCTGCTCGCCGATAAGCCGATCTTCGGCCACCGCTTCATCGCCCTCTCGAAACTGAGCGGCGCCCACCCCTCGGCCGTCGTCGCCCCCCACGAGCCCATCGTCTCCAATGGAGTGGCGGCCGCTCCGGCCGCCGGCCCTGCGCCGGTCGCCCCCAAACCACCGGCCGCCGATCCCGCCGCTGCTCGACCGTCCCCTCCACCCACCCCGCCGCCCGCCCCGAGCATGGCCTCGGTCGTCATCCAGGCACGCAGCGTCGCCGGCCGTCTCTTCGCCGCGACGCCGGAAACGCTCTCCGACGCCGAGGTCGCCGCCGCGCGCGACGTCCTGCGCTCGATCCTGCTCATCCCCGGCGCCGTGGCGGCGACGTTCTCCGCGTACGGTCACCTCGGCGGCGTGCAGGAGATCGCCGCCCGCTCCACGCTCGCCGACGAGGCGAAGAATCTCCTGCAGTCGAAGCTGAACGTCTGGCTGACGAAGAGGGGAGAAGCGGGCGGCGCGATCCGCACCTCGGTGCTCACCCCCTTCGGCACGAGCGGCGCCGTCGTCACCGGCGCCGACATCCAGAAGGTCTTCACCGCGCCGCTCACCGCGGGAGCGCTGAAGGGTCTGTATCTGACGGTCGCCTTCACCGGCAATCCGGAGCGCGTCGCGCACGAGCTCCTCGGCGTCATGCACGCGCACCTGCAACTGGTGCTCGAGCAGTCGCTGCAGCGGGGCGCGCTGGCTTCGCTCCGCGCGCGCGTCGCGGAGAAACTTGTCGAGCCGGAGCTGACGAAGTACCCCGAACTGCGGCGGCACACCGCCGCCGTCGCGACGCTCTCCGAGGCGTTCGCCCGCCACCTCGGCCTCCCGGCCGCGGACGTGGAGAACGCGCGCCTCGTCGCCGTGGTGCATGACGCCGGCATGCGCCTCCTCGACTACGAGCGCCTCTACCGCAAGAAAGACCTGACGCAGGAGGAGCTCGGCTTCCTCCGCGAGCATCCCGTCGTCGGCGCCGCGATGGTCGAGCCGCTCCTCGGCCCCGACGTCGCCCGCGCCGTCCTCTGCCACCACGAGCGCGTCGACGGCCGCGGCTACCCCAACGAGCTGCACGGCGACGAGATCCCGCTCCTCGCACGGGTCGTCCAGCTCTGCGACGCCTGGGTCGCCATGACCGACCCCGAGACCTATCAGACCCCCGAGACGCCCGAGACCGCCCTCGCCACCATCGCGAGTGCCGCCGGCAGCCAGTTCGACGCCGAGCTGGCCGCGAAGTTCGCCGATTACGTGAGGACACGACGATGATCTGTGCAGGCTGCAATCAACTGATCCTGAACGGCGGCGTCATCTGCATCGGCTGCAACAGCCCGCGGGACGATGACGCGCCGCCGAAGCTGTCCTACCACGCGCTCGCGCTGACCGTGCGCCGCCTCAAGGGCCTCGTGCTGGCGTCGCTGTTCTTCGGCATCCTGGTCGCGCCGTTGACCATCTGGATTGCGACGAAGGCGCTCCGTCGGTTTGGCAACGTCCCCACGGCCGACCCTGCCGAGCTCCGGCAGATCGTCCTCCTCCGCCGCCTCGCCATCGCCCTCCTCCTGTTCTGGGCGCTCTACCTCGGAGCCGAGCTGGCGGACCTGATGCGCGCGAGCTGAAGCGTCGTTGAAACCCTCGCGAAGGTTGCCGAACGAGCTCCGGATCGTCGCGAACGACCTCGACGGACGTCACGAACCGGCTCCGGAGAGTAATGAACGACCTTCCGGACCGAATCGACGACCTGCGAAAGGGTAACCGACGACATCGAGGCAAATCAGTCGACGACCTCTGAGACCTCATCGACGACGTCACCGACCGTGCCGGCGACCGCGTGCCGGTGAAACGATGACCCCATCGACGGTAATCGACGACATCGTCAGAAGTAATCGATGACGTCGTGGAGGCAATCGATGACGTCGTGGAGGGAGTCGATGAGGGGATCGAGGGGAATCGACGACGTCGCCAACAGACGGGCATGACCCCGCTCAGTAGCCGATCAACTCTTTGCCGGCCGTAGCCGCTTCGCGGATGCGCTTCAACTGTGCCTCCGAACAGGCGTAGCCAAACGACTTGTCAAAGTCGCACGCCGGTGCCTGCTCGACGACCGGTATCTCGAGGTCCATCTCGTCGATCGGGCCGTACAGGAGCAGTTGCCCCAAGAGCCAGGAGTATGCCGATCCCTCCGCCACCCGGAAGAACGTCCCCCGCATCCGCTCGATCGCCTCGAGGAGATACACGTCGACCGTCGGCCGGATCTCGTGCCGCAGCCGCCGCACGCCCTGCTCATCCTGCAGTTCCGTGTCGGTGATCCGCCACTCCCCGCCGCGCGTCGCGATCGTGATCGGCGTGGCCGTGTTGAACAGCTCAGGATGCGCGTGCGCCTCTTTGAACGTCTCCGAGAGCGTCTTCGAGGTGAATGGCCCCACCATCGATGCTTCGACGAACGTGCGCCTCTTCACGTCCGAGATCCGGTGCGTCGACACGTGCGGCTCGACGGTCGTGACGTTCTCCAGCAGCACGTCTCCATGGCCGGGATCGCGCAGCAGGACCACCGCGGAGGACCCAGCCTCGCTGATGCTGGTGATCAGCGTGTACTCGTACACCAGCGCCCCCTTCGCGTCGCGAAGCTCGAAGTGCCGCCGAAAGTTGGCCGTGGGCACCAGCCTAGGCACGTAGACCTCGACCTCCTGCACTTCGGCAGGTGCTGGCTGTACCGGCGCCGGATCGTCCGCCGCGATGCTCAGGCTCGGCAGAAGGAGCAGCAGCAACGCGGAAATCACCAGGCGCCTCATCGCGCACGCAGCTTAGGGAGCGGGAGCATGTCCGTCAATAAGGCCATTAGGGTGTCGCGTTGTTGGCCCTCCCGGCCCGGTACAATCGACTGCTCCCGTGATGACGACTGAGGCACCGCGGAAAGATCTCGAGCGATCTCGCGTCGCCGTTCTGATTCTGTTCAGCGTCGCGTTCGTCCCGCTGTTCGCGAACATGATCGCTGTCCTCGGCAACGCGGCACATAGTTTCCAGTTCGCCGGTCTTCTCGTCGCGCTGCTTGCAATTCTTCTCCGCTGGAAGTTGAACGTCGGCATCGCCACAACCGCGGTGGCGGTGCTCTCCGCGGTGCTCGCGCTGTTCCGGTCGCCGGAGCCATTCGCATACATCAGTTACACAGGGGCGTTACTGGCGGCCTGCCTTCTCCTCCACGCCCTCATCCGGGCTCTCACCGGCCAGAGGCGCCCCGGTGGTCCGTTCCCGCGGGTATAGTTCGGGCCCATGAACATCGACCGCGACGAAGCGCGCCGCATCGCGGCGCTCGCGCATCTCGAGCTCGACGAGCCGGGGCTCGACCGGATGGCGGCGGAGATGACGAAGATCCTCTCCTACATCGATCAGCTCAACGAGGTCGACGTGGAGGGCTTTGACGAGCACGAGACCGAGCCGACGCCGTTCCGCGACGACGAGCCGCACACCTCCGTCGACCGCGAGCTCGTGGCCGCCAATGCCCCGGCCTGGCGCGACGGCCTCTTCGTCGTCCCGAAGGTGATCGGAGGTGAGTGAGCTTCTCGACCTCCCCTGGACCGAGGCGCGCGAGGCCGCCTCGCCGCGCGAGTACGTCGACGCCTGCCTGCGCGCCATCGAGGCGGGCAACCCGGCGCTGAACGTCTTCCTGCACGTCAATTCCGAGGCGGGGGAGGGGACGCTTCCGATCGCGCTCAAGGACAACATCGTCACCACCGACATGCCCTCCACCTGCGGCTCGCGCATCCTCGGCGAATTCCGCTCGCCGTTCGACGCCACCGCGGTGAGCCGCCTCCGCGCGCGCGGCGCGTCGCTGGTCGGCAAGACCAACATGGACGAGTTCGCGATGGGGTCGTCGAACGAGCATTCCGCGTTCGGCCCCGCGCGCAATCCGTGGGACCCGAGCCTCGTTCCCGGCGGCTCGTCGGGCGGCTCCGCGGCAGCCGTGGCCGCGCGCATGGTGCCGGCAGCCCTGGGCTCCGAGACGGGCGGCTCCGTGCGGCAGCCGGCGGCCCTTTGCGGCGTCGTGGGTCTCAAGCCGACCTACGGGCGCGTCAGCCGCTCCGGCCTGGTGGCCTTCGCCTCGAGCCTCGACCAGATCGGCATCGTGACCAAGACCGTGCGCGACTGCGCCGAGGTCCTCGCCATCATCGCCGGCCACGACCCGCTCGACTCGACCTCCAACCCCTGTCCCGTCGACGACTACACCGCCGACATCGACGCCGGCGTGAAGGGTCTCCGCTTCGGCATCGTCAGGGAGGCGCTCGAGCATCTCACCGGCGAGGTGCGGGAGAACTTCGACGCGGCGGTGGCGGTGCTCCGCGGCGGCGGCGCGCACGTCGAAGAGGTCTCCATCCCCACGATCGGCTACGCGATCGCCGTCTACTACATCGTCGCCAACGCCGAGGCGAGCGCGAACCTCTCGCGCTTCGACGGCATCCGCTATGGCCATCGCAGCACGCGCGCGCGGACGCTCGAGGAGGTCTACTCCGGCTCGCGCGGCGAAGGGTTCGGCGCGGAGGTGAAGCGGCGGATCATGCTCGGCACGTTCGCGCTGTCGTCGGGCTACTACGACGCCTATTACGGCCGCGCGCAGCGCGTGCGGGCGAAGCTGCGGCACGAGATGGTGCAGGCGCTCCGGCGGGTCGACTTTCTGATCACGCCGACCACGCCCGAGGCGGCGTTCCCGATCGGCGCAAAGTCGGAAGACCCGCTGTCGATGTATCTCTCCGACATCTTCACCGCGCCCGCGAACCTCGTCGGCATCCCGGCCATCGCCGTGCCGTCGGGCTTCAGCCGTGCGGGCCTGCCGCTCTCGCTGCAGCTCATGGCCGCCCACTTTGACGAGATCACCCTCTTCCGCGCCGCGGCGTTTTTCGAGCGCGAGACAGGTTATTGGAGGCGGAAGCCGGGAGGGGAGCGGTCTTAGAGTCTCAGAGTCGCAGAGTCTCAAAGTCTCAGAGGAGCTTCGCTACCGCGGAACCACTTTGCGACTCTGAGACTCTGCGACTCTGCGACTCCCCACGGGGGGTGTACAATTTCCTCGTGCGTAAGGGGTGGGTGTGGTTCTTCCTGTTGTTCCAGGCCGCGGCATTGTTCGCGGCGCCCGCCGAAGCGCCGATTGCGACCGCGCAGATCACCGAAGTCCTTCGCGCGACGCTCACTCGCGATTACAATCTCGAGATCACGGTCAAACCTCACGATGGTGATGCCTGGACGCGCCTCGCGAAGCGCGTCACCGGCGACGCCTCGAACTGGGAAGACATCGCGGCGCTGAACCAGGCCGACGAGACTCTCAGGACGCACCGCTGGGTGCGCGTGCCCTTCTCGCTGCTCCGTCCGAACCTGCAGCGCGACGTGATCTCCACCCTTTTCCCCAAAGACAAGCTGACCCCCGGCGGCTGGCAGCACGTCGTCGTCGGCTCGCGCGGCATCGAAGGGGAGTCGCTCTGGAACATCGCGGAGTGGCTCACCGGCGACGGCGCCAACTACTCCCTCATCCGCAAGGCCAATCCGAGTCAGGGACTCTCGACGCGCAAAGGTGACGTGATCCTCGTTCCAAAACGGCTGCTCACCGCCGCCTTCGGCGGGAGCTCGGAGGAAGAGAATGCACCGAAGACGGCAACAGAGGTTCGGAAACCATCGGACGATGCGGTTCAGCGTGCAGCAGCGGATGAAAATGTTCCGGAAGCGACAGCAGTCGCACCACTGGCTCAACCGTCGCTGAGTTACGACCGTACCGCCGCCGAGCCTCACGCCGTCTATCGCCTGCAGAAGGGCGAGGCGCTCTACTCGTCGGTCGCCATCCGCTTCACCGGCCGCGTCTACGCGAAAGACGTCGGCGACGTCCTCGACCGCCTCGTGAAGTTCAACGACATCGCGGACGTGTCGAGGATCCCCGTCGGCTATCCGGTGAAGATCCCCATGGACCTCCTGCTCCCCGAGTTCCTGCCGCAGGGCGATCCGGCCCGCGTGGCGCGCGAGACCACCAGGCGCGAAAGCGCGAAGGTGGCCAAACGCACGCTCGCGGCCGGCCTGTCCGGCGTGCATGTGATCCTCGACGCGGGGCACGGGGGGCGCGACGTCGGCACCGAGCACGACGACGTCTGGGAGTCGACGTACGTCTACGACGTCGCCTGCCGGCTGCGCCGCATCCTCGAGGACGAGTCGGCGGCGAAGGTCTCGATGACGACACGCTCGAAGAAGCACGGCTTCTCGATCCCTGACAGGAACGTGCTCCCCGGCGCGAGCGATCACGTCGTGCAGACCACGCCGGCGTATCTGCTCGACGACGCCATCGTCGGCGTGAACCTTCGCTGGTATCTCGCCAACTCCATCTTCCGACGCGCCATGAAGGGCGGCGTGCCGCGGGAGAAGGTGGTCTTCCTCTCCATCCACGCCGACTCGCTCCATCCGTCGCTGCGCGGCGCGATGGCGTACATCCCCGGCGCGAGCTTCGTGACCGGCTCCTACCGCAAGAAGGGGGACGTCTACCTGACGCGCGCGGAAGTGCGCGAGCAGCCGAGCGTCACCCAGTCGCGCGAGGACGCCCTCATGTCCGAGGGGCTGTCGCGCGACCTCGCGGAGTCGATCATGACCTCGTTCGCGCGGAAGGGGCTGAAGGTGCATCCGTTCGAGCCGGTACGCGACAACGTGATCCGCAACCGGAAGGAATGGGTCCCCGCCGTCATCCGCCACAACCAGGTCCCCACACGGCTCCTGCTCGAGGTCTGCAACCTCGGCAACGCGAAGGACCGCGAGCTGCTGCAGACCAAGAAGTACCGCCAGCAGCTCGCCGAGGCGATGTACCAGGGCCTCGTCGACTTTTACGCGACCTCACGCGAGGAGCGGAAGCCGGCGGTGGTCGCGGCGAGCAAGGGCGCGGCGGGCAAGTAAGCGTTGCGTGTTGCGCGTTGCGAGTTCCTCGGGCCTTACCGCCCGAGCGAAACAGCCCGGGCAACGCGCTACAAGCAACGCGCAACATTCATACGTGCTTGGCCACCTGCCACCACAGCACCGCCACCACCGTCGCCACCGTCCAGCGCGTGCCGCGGCCGGCGCCGAAGACGATGGCGACGCTCAGCGCGAACAGCTCCGTCAGCGCGCGCATGTAGGCGTAGTGCTCGCCCCAGACGTCGTGCGCGAGGAGCGCGGCCAGGAGGAACGCGCCGCCCCAGGCTGCGCGCCACTCGCTGTGCGCGCGCGAGCGGCGCCAGACCGCGATCACGATCGCCACGAGCAGCGGCCAGAAGATGCACTCCATGAACTGGATGCGGTCCATGGCCGTGCGTCGCGATGAGGCGGCGATGAAGGTGTCGACGTAGCCGGAGAAGGGGATGGTGCGGTCGGGTGTCCCGGCGAGCAGCGGGACCTGCTGCCACCACCAGCCGAGAAACGCCTGCCAGGCGGCGTACAGCGCGCCGGGGATGACGAACGTCGCCGGCGGCACGTTGCGGCGGAAGAGCCAGACCAGGCCGATGCCGATCGCGAGGAGAAGGGTCGTCTCGCGCGTGAGCATGGCGCAGCAGAGGAGGAGCGTGCAGAGCTTCCACCGCTGCGCCGCGAAGGTCCACATGGCGCACGACGCGAAGGCCCACGCCGCGATCTCCGAGGTGTCGCGCGAGAAGGTGACGATGAAGCCTGGGTAGAGTGGGAAGAACAGCCCCCAGAACGGCGCCAGGCCGTAGTGCATCGCCAGCGCGCCGGCTGCGGCGGCCATGACGGCGATGCCGAGGAGGTTCACGAGCGGCATCAGGAGCGGCACCCGCTCCGGGTTGCCGAGGGACAGTACCCAGAGGATCAGCGGATAGAGGATGCGCTGCTGGCGGTACGACGGCTCGTCGAGTTTGATGCCGTACGCCTCCTGCTCGCGCGTGAAGGGGTCGAGGGCGAGGCGGTAGAACATCATCCCGTCGTAGCCGCCGATGTTCGGGATGACGGTGAGCCCCGGCGGCACCTTCGCCGGGTCGACGCCGCCCCCTCCCGCGACGACCATCCGCGAGACGTCGCCGCCGTGCGTCTTCATCAGCGAGGCGAAGACGCCGCCGTAGGCGAGGAGGGCGACGAGCGCGGTGGCGGCGAGTTTCACCGGCGCCGCATTATGCATAGAATGCGCGCCCAGCAATGCCGCGCTCTTTCGAAGGGGATCTCAGTGCCGCCGGTCTGCGGATCGGCATCATCGCCAGCCGTTTCAACGACGAGATCGTCTCCGGAATGCTCGACGGCGCGCTGACCTGCCTCACCCGCCACGGCGCGGCCGACGGCGACGTCTCGCTGTTCCGCGTCCCCGGCGCCTTCGAGATCCCGCAGCTCACCGCGAAGCTGATCGCCGGCGGCTCGTTCGACGCGCTGGTCACGCTCGGCTGCCTGCTGAAGGGCGACACGCCGCACTTCGACTTCATCTCCGCGCAGGTGACGAACGAGCTCTCGCGCGTGGCCGTCGAGGCGCGCTTCCCGGTCGCCTTCGGCGTCATCACCTGCAACACGTACGAGCAGGCGGTGGAGCGGTCGTCGCCCGGCACGGGAAACAAGGGGTGGGAGGCGGCGCTGGCGGCCATCGAGATGGCCAACCTCTGGCGCGCGCTTCGCACCAGTGAGGGGACGTAGATGGGCGCCCGCCGCAAAGCACGAGAGCTCGCGCTGCAGATGCTCTTTCAGCAGGACATGTCCGGCAATCAGCCCGACCAGATCATCGCCACGTTCGAGGAGCTGCAGAAGTCGAAGCCGAACACCCGCGAGTTCGCCACCAAGATCTTCCGCGGCACCGTCGACCACATGTCCGAGATCGACGAGATGATCCAGAACCAGGCGGAGAACTGGCGCCTCTCGCGCATGGCCGCCGTCGACCGCAACATCATCCGCATGTCGGTCTACGAGTTCCTCCACGAAGACGACACCCCGAAGCTCGTCATCATCGACGAGGCCATCGAGATCGCGAAAAAGTACGGCACACAGAAGTCCAGCCAGTTCATCAACGGCATCCTGGACGGGATACTGAAACGGTACAATCTGGCAACTGATGAACGCAGCGCGGCGAAGGAATGAAGAATTTCGAATTCAGAATGAAGAATTGAGAATCGCCCGCTTCTTCATTCTTCATTCGAACCTCTTCATTCGCCGGGGGCAGTCATGAGCCTCCTCGGCCGCCTCGAAGACCTTTCCCTCACCGACATCGTCCAGATCGTCTATCTCTCCCGCCGCACCGGCGTCCTGGAGATCATCAACGACGAGGGGCGGCACACCGTCATGTTCCGGCATGGGCTGGTCGTCAACGCCGCCTCGCCCGAGCATCCCGACCTCGTCACCTTCCTCCACGCCGCGCAACTGATCTCGCGCGACAACGCGGCGGTGCTGCGGCAGATGGAGGACAGCGGCATCCCCTCCGGCACCGCGATCATCGAGATGAATCTCCTCACCCCCGACGACCTCGCCGATGCCGTGCGCCAGCGCATCCTCGGCGTCGTCGCGCCGCTGCTGTCGAGCAAGGAGGGGGAGTTCAACTTCATCCTCAGCGAGTCGATGAACGCGATCGACGTCGAGTACGAGCCCGACCAGGTCTTCAAGGAGGGCGGCTTCGCCCCCAACAAGCTCCTCGGCACCGGCGAGGGGGAGAAGATCAAGCCGCTGCGCGGCCTCGAGGAGTCGCTGAAGGTGGGGAAGGCGCTGCTGCGCGGCTCCGCCTCCGCCGAGAGCACGCCCGCCTCCCTCAACCTCGGGCTGGGGCAGCCGATCGCGCCGCCGGCCGGCCCGCCGAAGCTCCCCGGCACCGCGGCGACGGCGACCGACAACGTGGTCCCCTTCCGTCCGCAGAACGTGATCGACGCGCGCGAGGAGTTCGCACCGCTGGAAGAGCCGCCGCTCCCGCTCGAGCCGCCACCGCCCGCCTCACCCCCGCAAGACCGCCGCATCGCCGCCTCCGGCGCGTCGTCCGGCCAGTTCAAGGTCGCGGGCGGTCTGTTCGAGGTCGAGTCCCCCGAGGCGCTGTATCGCAACGTCGTGCTCTTCGAGCGCAACCCGCTTGTCCGCGTCGCCGCGCGCCGCGCCTTCACCAAGCAGGGGGTGAAGATCTCGCAGTACGGCTCCCTCGACGACGTCCGCGGCGCGATGACGGAGCTCTTCCGCGCGAACGCCTTCTTCGTCTCCTTCCTCGAGCTCACCGACGACGACGCCTCCGTGCGCCTCATGCAGCAGGTCAAGCGGAAGAACCCGCGATTGCCGGTGGTGCTCGTCGATCGCGAGACCGACCTCCGCCGCCGCCACGATCTCCTGCGCGCCGGAGCCGATCTCTACGTCACCAAGCCGACTCCCGCGCGCCTGCAGCCGGGCCTCGCCGAGGAGGAGCTGGCGTTGTTCGCCGACGAACTGGTGCTCTTCGCCGAGCGCTCCTTCGCGCAGTGGGAGCAGGTCACCGGCGGCGGGGTCGAGGCGGGCAAGCGGTTCTACGAACAGGCCTCGAAGGAGACGATGGACCGCTCCTTCGGACTCCTGCGCCAGCTCATCAACGAGCTGTCGAACCCGAACGACATCGGGCAGGTGTCGGCGACCATCCTCCGCCTCTCGGCCGAGTACCTCGACCGCGGCGCGCTCTTCATGGCCGCCGACGACGAGTTCGTCGGCCTCGGCGGCTTCGGGGTCACCGGGGCGGGGGAGGAGATGGACGCGCGGGTCCGCAAGCTGCGCATCGCCCGCGACCAGCCGTCTGTTCTGTCGGAGGTGGTGGCGGCGAACGAGGCCCATCGCGGCAAGATGCGCCGCACGCCGGCCAACGTCGAGCTGATCGACCGCCTCGGCGGGCTGCTGCCGACCGAAGTCGTTGCACTTCCGATCATGCACGGCGGGCGCGCCGTTGGTATCCTGTACGGAGACAACGCCGAGCATCGGACTCCCATCGACAGCATGACTGGCCTCGAGATCTTCCTTTCCCAGGCCGGGTTTGCGTTCGGGAACGCGGTGTTCGCATCCGAGAGGGCGGGGCGGCGCTGAAGTTATGAAGATTCTGGTTGTCGAAGACTCGTCGTCGATGCGGGCGTATCTCACCACCGTCATCGAGGGGGGGACGGAGAGCTACGACCTCGAGATCGTCGAGGCGGCCAGCGGCTTCGAGGCGCTCAAGACCCTGCCGCACCACAAGTTCGACGCCATCCTCACCGACATCAACATGCCGGACATCAACGGCCTGGAGCTGGTGAGCTTCCTCAAGAACCACCCCGTCTACCGCTCGATCCCGATCATGGTCATCTCGACCGAGTCGAGCGAGGAAGACCGCCGCCGGGCCGCCGCGCTCGGCGCCGAGGAGTACCTGGTCAAGCCGTTCCAGGCGGCCGACCTGATCGCCAAGCTGCGCCGCCTGCTGAAGGTTGCGTAGTTGCGGTTCGCGATCGCGCTGGCGCTCGTCTCCGCCGTCTCGCTGATCGGTTTCTCGCTCCTCCCGTCGCGTCCGCGGGCAAGGTTCGTGGTGCCGCTGTCGCTTTCGTTCGGTGCGCTGGTGGTGGGCTCGCTCACCTGGATCGTCGGAACGCTGATCGGGACGAGCGCGGCGATGATCGCGGCGGCTCTTCTATTCGCCGTTTCGCTGCGGCACGCGCGCGCCTGGGGAGGCGCGGTTCAGCGGTTCGGCCGCGAACTGCTCCCGCTGGCGAAGCAGCCGGCGTCGATCCTCACCGGCCTGCTGCTGCTGACCGTCTTGCGTCAGCTCGCGCTGCCACTCATCGACTCCGACGGCTTGCGCTATCACGCCGCGCTGCCGAAGCTGTTCCTGCTGCAGGGGGAGGTGACGTATTACCCGTGGGACGTCACCGGCGCGTACCCGCAGACGGCGGAGATGCTGTACATGCTGGGGATCGCCGCCTGGAGCGGGGAGGTGGCGAAGGTCATCCACTTCCTCTTCTTCTCCGCCACGCTGGCCACGCTCGCGCTGACGGTGCATCGCGGACGCGCGACCCGCACGGCCGCCGCCCTCGCTCCGTTCCTCTATGCCGCCGCGCCGGTGGCACTCCTCCCGGCCGGCTCGGCGTTCATCGATCACATCGTCGTCTTCCACGTGGCGGTGGCCCTGCAGCTCGTGCTCGCCGTCTCTTCTGGACGCACGGGCTCTCAGCCCGTCCCCCGCCGACCCGAGAGGCCGGCGCTCCAGAGAGCACGAGTCGCCCTGCCGCTCGCCGCCGCCTTCGCCACGAAGATCACCGCCGCCCCCGCCATCGCCGTCCTCGCCCTCGCGCGGAAGCGCGTCCGCTCGATCGCCGTCATCGCGGCCGTCGTCACGCTCGCCTTCCTGCCGTTCGCCATCCGAAACGTCTATTACACAGGCGATCCCGTCTACCCGGTCGGCCGCGGCCTCCTCGGCCTTCCGATCGCCGGCGTGACGCAGGAGCGGATCGAGTACGCCACGCAGTTCCACGGCAAGATCGGCGGCATCCCTTGGGTGCCGCGGGAAGGGGTGGTCCAGGACGACGAGGTCGCCGGCCTCCACCACCTCCTGGGACTCTTCGCGCTGTTGCTCGCCATCCGCGACCGCCGCCTGCGCGTGCCGCTGCTGATCGTGGTGGCGTACCTCGCCGTCGGATTGGTCTACAGCGTCCCCACCCGCCACTACCTCTCGATGTTTCTCGTCCTGTCGATCTTCGAGGCACTGGCGCTGGCGCGCCTCCGGCGCTTCGCACCGGTCGTGGCGCTGCTCGTCGCGCTGCCCGCGCTTGCCGTGTCGGTGCCGCTGGTGCTCACGTACGGCAGCTTCGACGTCGCGCGGACGGTCCCGGCGTATCGCGCCATGCAGGTCGTGAACGCGCAGCCGCCCGGCGGCAAGGTGATGGGCTTCGACGTCCCGGCGCCCTACTACTTCGACCGCCCCTGGATCGTCGAAGGCCTCCTCAACGAGCCGCCGCTGAAACGGTGGGTTCGCGAAGCGCGCACGGTCGAAGACCTTCTCGCGAAACTGCGCGCGCACGACGTGCGCTACGTCGTGGTCACCCCCGGCTACGGCGGCGGCGGCCCGCACACGCTCGTGGCGCTCGCGGAGAACCCCCGCGAGGCGCAACTGCTCGACGCACTCCGCCGCCGGCTCCGCCCAGTCGAGCGAGTCGACTCCGTGGACGTCTTCGCGGTGCCGTGACGCGGCGACCCATCCCGAGAGATCGTTCGCCCCGGCACATACTTCAAGCACCTCCAGAGATGCTTAATGGACTCCCAGGCATGCTTAATGGACTCTGGGAGGTCGTTAGTCTCGCCTGGAGGACGGTGAGTCTCGGGTCTTAGGACGGTGAATGGACTCTGAGAGTCCGAGGGCACCCGACTGACGATTAGATCGGCAACGGCGGCGAACAACGAGTCAGGCCGCCCGAAACGACAGCACCGGTCGCACACTCACTGCGTGACTCCTCGCGCTCATCCCCCACATCCGTAGAGAAACGCTATTCTCCTTCAAGCGAGGGGGGGGCCACATGACGTCCGTTCAGCGCTATACCGCGTGACTACCGACAGGGCGTTCAAATCGTTTCGCTTGGATTGATCGGCCTCGTTTACAAAGACAACGATATCCGGCTCAACGCGCGAATGCTCCTACTGATATCTGCCGGTTTTGTCGCCTTCGCCGTCGGAAACCAGGCGGCAATCTCGCGGTCACAGGAAGTCATATTCGCCGCGAGCACTCAATTGCAGGAACTCGGTGCGTCGCCGACGTCAAGTGAATATTTGCGGCCAGTTCTCATCGCTCACCGCGCACCGTCCGCAAGCGACCTTCGGAAGGGCCACTGGGTATTCAGCGGAGCCGTCGTAATTGCGCTATGGGCGCCGTATCTTTTTGGAGCCTGGCGAAGCAGAGACCAGCGAGGGTGAGCCGTGGGCCCTGGCCGCACAGGTTAGCGTGAGATCCGTTAGGCGCACCGAGCGGATTGAAAGGCTGACGCATGTAGCGCAGCGATTCTGGTCCTTCGTGGTCGACGAGCAATCATCGATCATAGTCCCGCAGTTGCCCTCGTCTCTGGGGAGCAGACGGGAGCCTCGAGGGCTCCCGTCCTGCCTTTGATCGTAAGTGCTGTCAGACGTTGATCGTGCAGCCGGCGACGCTCATCTTCCCTTCGACGACCGTCTTCCACTGGCCATTCCAGACGCCACCGTACGAGGCGCACGCGATCGGCGCTTTGATCTGGGCGTCCTCGTTGCTGAAGATCGGGCCGGCCGGCACGTCGATGGTGAAGCTCGACGAACCGCTCGCCGGAGCATTGTATGCGACGGCGCAGACGCTCATTTCGCCTGGGATCACGGTATTCCACTGCCCGTTCCACGTGCCTTGGTGCGCGGCCGCGACGATGGGGCAGATGGTTTGCGCGTTGTCGTTGCTGAAGATCGGACCTGCTGGGACGTCCACCGTGTATGAAGCCATGACGTATTCTCCTGTTGATCGAACTGTTTTTGGGAAGCGCTGCTGAGGGCCCCGCTTCGACGATGACGCGACTGTCGGCGTCATATGAGGTGACGGATGCCTTCCCGCCGTTTTCCAGCCCCCGGAACATGTCTTATTGCGCTGCCCCGTGGCTCGGGTTCTTCGAACGTCATCAGCCGCAACCGCCGCGCCGCTTCGGCTTCGGCACGCGGGACCGGCCGCACGGCGGCGTGGGTCGCGGTGAACGTGACGGTGACGTGCCTTAAAATCGACACGCATGAGCAGCTATATACCGCCCACGCAACGGCGCCCGACATCGGTCACCGTCATCGGCTGGCTGTTCGTTGGCTTCGGTGCGCTCGCGCTGCTGGGCGGCGTCTTCGGCACGATCGTGTCGCTGGTGTTGCCGTTTCCCGATGAGCCGGCGGCGAAGATGCTCGATGCGCCGCTCCCTTTCCAGGTCATGTCGCGCCTGTTCGACTATTTCTGGTTGCTGGCCGCCGTCCAGATCGTTGTGGCCATTGCGATGATCTGGAGTGGTGCTGCCTTTCTCCGGCTTCGGCCCTGGGGACGAACGGTCATTGAGGGCATTACGTGGATGGCGCTGGTCTACAACCTGGCATTTGGTGCCTTCTGGATTTGGCTGGTCGCCGCGATGTGGAGCGAGGCGCCGCCGGGAGCAGACGGCACGACGATCGTCTTTCCATTGTTCATTTCGGTCGGTGCCGTAATGATCGCCGCATTCTCAGTGCCCATGGTCGTCATCATCCGCGTCCTGCGCGGCCGTACCGTTCGAGACGCGGTCGGACGTGCGCAGAGCGGTGCCGTTCCGATCGCATTTCTGATTCTCACGGCATGCTTGACGGGCTGCACCGATCACGCGGTGCGCATGCGGTTCGGAATGGAGGCCGCCGTGAAGCGGCTCCAGGCAAGCCCCGATCGAGCCGAATCGCGCTTCACGTATCGGCCGGCAGGCTCGCTCACCGTTCCGTACTGGCTGATCTTCCTGCCGCGACGTCCAATTGTCGCCGCCGATCTGGTGGATCGTGGCGTGCCTGCCGCGGTCGCGGATCAGGTCATGCGGGAGCTCGCGTACGTGAACGTCGGTCGCGGCCCGCTCCTCGTCGTTCAGCAGGAAGGCCAACGGCTCGCATTCACCCGATACGATGGTGAGCTGCCGATCGTCGTCGACGATCCGCTCGTGGCGCGGCGAACCGGACACTGCGAGGTTCTTCTCAGGCGGGAAGGGACCGCGGTGCACATCACCGGAATCCTCTGATCGGCGAAGCCTACCGGCTCCGCTCCCGCACTTCCTCCGACGTCAACCCATACAGCGGCGGCGTGCTGACCCCGAGAATCTGCAGGTAGGTGTAGATCTGCCCGCGGTGATGCGCCTCGTGCTCGAGCATCAGGCGCAGCCACTTCCAGGTGGCCATCGACGCGCCGCCGGGGGTGGTGCAGGGGCGGAGCATCCCTTCGTCGCCGATCGAGCGGAAGATCTCCATCGCCTCGGCGTGCAGGCGGGCCACATGCTCCAGCGTCGCCGCCTTGCCGCGCACCGCCACGTGCCCCGAGTAGGTGCTCGTGCGGCCGGCGGCGTTCTCCGCGTACATCTCCCGCTCGATGCCCACCAGGTGGCGCAGCAGGCCGCCGAACGTGAAGCCGCTCCCCGCCGGAGAGGTCTCGAACGCCTCCTCGGGGATCACCGCCGCTACCCGCATCGTCCGCCCCCGCACCTTCTCGAAGTAGTCGAGGAACGTCGCCAGGTCCTTCATCGCCCCGCGGCCTTCTCGCCGCGCAGCGTCATCACCGTGCTCGTGGCGTGCGCGACCAGCTTCCCGTCCTCCCGCGTGATGTCGCACCCGTAGTAGCTGACCGTCTTCCCGCCGTTCAGCAGCCGCGCCGTGGCGGTGAGGTGGTTCTTCCAGACCGGCCGGAAGAAGTTGATGCGGAAGTCGATGCTCGTGAACGACTCCCCCTCCTCCAGTGACGACCAGTGCGCCATGCCGATGGCCGCGTCCGCAATCGTGCAGAGCACGCCGCCGTGCACCGTCCCCATCGGATTCGCCAGCGCCGCCGCGTCGGCGTCCATCTCTACCGTGCCGGTTCCTTCGCCGACCGCCGTCATCCGAAAAGGGATGGCCGTGGCGATCGGCGGAGGGAACACAATGGAGACGCCGCTATCGCCGTCGAACTTGCCTTCGATCCACTCGCGCATGAGGTTGAGATTTCTGCCCGCCATGCCCCGCACGATAGCGCGTTAGAATCGGCCTGGTCCATGGCCAGAGAAGACGACCGGGCACGGGAAGAATTCACCAGCGAAGCCGAAGAGCTGCTCGACACGCTCTCCCGCGACCTGGTGGAGTTCGAGTCTCAGGGGACGAGCGTCCGCCCCGAGCTGGTCAACAAGATCTTCCGCGAGGTGCACTCTCTCAAGGGCCTCGCCGGCATGCTCGGCTTCGCCGACATCTCGGAGCTCTCCCACAGCCTCGAGGACATGCTCGACCGGCTGCGCATGGGAAAGATCGAGATCACCAAAGACCTCATCGATCTCCTCTACGACTCCATCGACTCGCTGAACCGCCTGGTCATCTCCATCAATGACCCGTCGCTCGCCGGCCTCGTGGACATGACCGCCCTCACGACGCGCATCCACCAGATCATCACGAAGCAGCCGGTGCGCGCCGCCGACGATCCTTTCGCGGAGCTGACGCTCGACGAGCAGACCCGCAAGTCGCTCACCGAGTACGAGGAGCATCGCCTGCTGGAGAACGTCCGCGCCGGGAAGCACATCCTGTCGCTGGAAGTGACGTTCGACTTTTCCGACTTCGACGAGCGCCTGCGCGCCCTGACCGCGAGCCTCATCGACACCGGCGAGGTCATCTCCACGCTGCCGGCCATCCCCAGCGGGAACGTCAACGGCATCGCCTTCCGCCTGCTCTACGGCTCGGTGCTCGACGCGCCGTCGGTGCAGATCCTCGCCCCCGAGGCCGCCGTCACGTCGCTCCGCAAAGCAGCGGCGCCGGCGGCGTCGTCGTCCCCTCCTGGAACGACGGGCTCTCAGCCCGTCGCCGCGCCCCTCGACCACGCCGCCCCCGAAGAGGAGATGTCCCTCCGCTCCCTCTCCCAGACCGTGCGCGTCGACATCTCGAAGCTCGACCACGTGATGAACATCGTGGGGGAGCTGATCATCGAGAAGACGCAGCTCGAGGCCCTCACCCGCGCCGTCGCCCTCGGCACGGGCGCGCAGCAGGCGCGCATGACCTCGCACGAGCTGGCGAAGATCTCCCGCAACCTCGACCGCAAGCTCAACGAGCTGCAGAAGTCGGTCATCGAGATCCGCATGGTCCCGGTCGGCCAGATCTACTCGAAGCTCTCCCGCATCGTCCGCAAGACCGCGCGCGAGCTGAACAAGGAGATCGAGCTGGTGCTGCGCGGCGAGGACACGGAGCTCGACAAGATGATGGTCGAGGAGCTGACCGACCCCCTCATGCACATCATCCGCAACGCGCTCGACCACGGCATCGAGCCGGCCGACGAGCGCCGCGCGAAGGGGAAGAACCCGGTCGGCCGCGTCACGCTGAACGCCTATCAGCAGGGGAACTCGGTCGTGCTCGACGTCACCGACGACGGCCGCGGCATCGATCCCGAGCGCATCCGCCAGGTGGCGGTGAAGCGGGGCCTCGTCGGCGACAAGGAAGTGGTCGACCAGCAGCGGGCGCACGAGCTGATGTTCACCGCCGGCTTCTCGACCGCGGTCGAGGTGAGCGAGATCTCCGGCCGCGGCGTCGGGCTCGACGTCGTGAAGAAGAACATCCAGGACCTGAAGGGAACGATCGACGTCATCACCCGCGTCGGCGAGGGGACCACGTTCCGCATCTCCCTGCCGATCACGCTGGCCATCATTCAGGCGCTCATCGTCGAGGCAGGGGGGGAGAAGTTCGCGATCCCGCTCACCTCGGTCGAGGAGTCGCTGCGCATCTACACGCGCGACATCCGCACCGTCGAGCGGAAGGAAGTCTTCACCCTCCGCGACTTCACCCTCCCGCTGCTCCGCCTCTCCGACGCCTTCAGCCTGCAGGACGGCCACGACCACGGCCCCGACACGAAGTGGTTCATCGTCGTGACGCGGGCGGGGGAGAAGACGGTCGGCCTCCTCGTCAGCTCGCTCGTGCGGCAGCAGGAGGTCGTCATCAAGTCGATCGGCGAGCGCCTCAAGACCATCCCCGGCATCGCCGGCGCGACCGAGATCGGCGAGAGCGAGATCGTGCTGGTGGTGGACGTGGGGTCGCTCATCGATCATTTTGGAGGCCGCGCGCGTGACGCGAGAGCGGCGGCGGCTGCGGTATGAGGATGAATTTCGAATTTCGAATTTCGAATGAAGAATTGAGAAGCCCCCTGGCACTCGTTCTTCGTTCTTCATTCGAAATTCGAAATTCTTAATTCGAATGTTCGAAGACTTCTTCGGCCTCCGCGCCAAACCGTTCGGCAAGACGCCCGATCCCTCGTTCCTCTACGAGAGCCGCCAGCATCGCGAGGCGCTGGCGCGGCTCGAATACGCGGTCGAGGAGAAGGACCTCGCGCTCCTCGTCGGCGACATCGGCTCCGGCAAGACCACCCTCAGCCGCGCGCTCATCGACCGACTCGGCGAAACCCGTCCGGTGATCCTCGTCATCAACCCCCGCCTCACGCCGACGCAGTTCCTGCGCGCCGTTGCCCGCGGCCTCGGCCTGGAGCCCGCCCGCTACCGTCACGAGATGCTCGACCAGATACACGCGAAGCTCTACGAACTGTACGAGGAGAAGCGCGAGCCGGTGCTGATGATCGACGAGGCGCAGCTCATCCCTTCCAAGGCCACATTCGACGAGATCCGCCTCCTGACGAACTTCCAGCTCGACGACCAGAACCTCCTCAGCGTCGTGCTCATCGGCCAGCCGGAGCTCGCCGACCGCCTCGAGCGCGGCGCCTACGCACCCCTCCGGCAGCGCATCGGCATGCGCTACTCCCTCGGCCCGCTGACGCTGGAGGAGACGATCGAATACATCGAGCACCGCATCCGCACCGCCGGCGGCACGCGCAATCCCTTCAGCCGGGCGGCGATGGCCGAGATCCACGCCGTCAGCGGCGGCGTCCCCCGCATCATCAACACGCTGGCGACGACCGCTCTCCTCGACGCCTTCGGCGAAGACGCCGAGACCATCGACCCCGCCCGCGTGGCCTCCGCCGCCCGCGACCACCACATGGAGACCGCGCATGGTTGACCTGGTGAAGATCCGAAAGAAAAAGGCCGAAGAGAAGAAAAGTGGAGCGGCGGCCGCTCCGGCGGCCGAAACCGCGCAGCCGGAAACCGCACACCCGGAAGCACCGCAGCCCGAAGCCGAGACGCCCCAAACGCCGAAAGCCCAGAGCCCGGCGGCCGAAGCGGCCGCCGCTCCACCAGCAACCAGCAACCAGCAACCAGCAACGACATCCAAGCTCGAAAAGTTCAAGCAGGAAGCCGGCAAGCGCCGGCAGGCGGAGGCGGCGCAGGCGTTCGAGGAGACCACCGAGAATTACCTCGAGCTCCTCACCTTCGTCATGGCGGGGGAGCAGTACGCCGTCGACATCGAGCGCATCGTCGAGATCGTCACCCCCCGCACCGTCACCCGCATCCCCAACGCCGACCCCTCGGTCGTGGGGATCATCTCCCTGCGCGGCACGATCGTGACCCTGGTGGACGTCCGCCGGAAGCTCCGTCACGCGGCCGCCGGGGCCGCGACCGAGGACACCCGCATCGTCGTCATCGACTTCCACCACGAGATGGTCGGCTTCCTCGTCGACCGCGTTTTGCGGGTCGTGAAGACCACCCGCGGCGCCGTCGAGCCCCACCCGGTCGTGCATGCCGGGGAGCTCGACGACTCGATCCGCGGCGTCTTCCGGACGGGCGGCGCGTTGACGATCCTGCTCGATCTCGACAAACTGCTCGACCACACGGCGCTCGCGGCTAGAACGGCGTGACCGGAACCCTGATCGATGGACCTGACCTGTAAGAAGTGCGGCTCGACGTTTCGCGCCGCGATCGCGCTGCCGCTGACCGCGGCCGTGCGCGTAGCCTGCCCCAGTTGCCAGTACCAGATGGTGCTCAAGCCGAAGACCCTCAGCGGCATGCACCCGATCCCCGAGCCGGAGCCCGAGCCGGCGCCGGCGCCGCCGGTGCGCATGCCGCGCCGCCGCCTCGCCGCGATCGCCGACGAGCCGCGGCCGTTCCGCGCCTTCCTCGGCGAGCAGCTCCAGCGCCTCGGCTTCGAGGTCACCTTCTTCGAGACCGGCGACCCGACGCTCGACTTCGTCCGCCGCACGCGCGCCGACCTCGTGATCGTGAACGTCTACCTCAAGGGCAAGCTCGGCGTGGAAGTGACCGAGGAGATCAAGGCCGACCGGGCGCTCGACGCGACGCGCGTCATCCTCATCGGCGCGCTCTTCCGCGCGAACCGCTTCCGCGCCAACCCGACCAACCTCTACGGCGCCGACGAGTACATCGAGGAGCAGATCCCCGAGCGCGAGTTCCGCCAGATCATCCGCAAGCTCTTCCCGGAGATCGGCTCCACCAGCGAGCTCCCGATCGAGCCGCGCGAGTACGACGAGGCCCGCCGCCTCGCGCGCCTGATCCTCTCCGACATCATCATCTATCACGTGGCGAAGGTGGATCAGGGCATCCGCGACAACACCTTCTTCGAGGTGCTCAAGAACGAGATCGAGGAAGGGCGCGCCTACTACGAGTCGCGCGTCCCGCTGCGCGTGCGGCAGGACAGCGAGATCTTCATGGAGACGCTGCACCAGTTCGTCGACATGAAGAGGGAAGAGCTCGCGCGACTGAAGACGGGAACGCAATGACCGCCGCCGATCCGCACATCATCGAACAGGCCCGCTCGGCGGATCCCGACGCGCGCCAGAAAGCCGCCTCGCTCGTCGCCCAGTCGACGGACGAGCGGAACCTCCCGCTGATGTTCGAGCTCCTCGGCGACAAGGACTGGCGCGTGCGCAAGACCATCGTCGACGGCCTCGTGCGCGACGCGCGTCCCGACATCATCGAGGGCCTCATCGACGCGCTCGCCGACCCCGAGAACGCCGGCAAGCGCAACTCGTCCACCGAGGCGCTGATCCGGATCGGCGAGGCGGCCATCCAGCCGATCGTCGACCGGCTGAGCCGCGAGGAGGACGTCGACGTCCGCCTCTCCCTGGTCAACCTCATCGGCGACCTGCGCAGCCGCGAAGGCTTCGACATGCTGATCCAGCTCCTCGACAGCGAGAGCGACATCAACGTGGCCTCGTCGATCGTCTCCTCCCTCGGCAAGTTCCGCGACGCGACGGCGCTCCCGCACCTGATGCGCGTGCTGCGCACCCGCGAGGACCTCTGGCTGAAGTTCCACGTCGTGGAGGCCCTCGGCGAGATCGGCGACCGCGCCGCGCTCCCCGCCATCCTCCCGCTGTACGCCGAGAAGTCGCTGCGCAAGCCGGTGCTGGAGTCGGTCGGCAAGATCGCCGACGTCGGCACCGTCAACTTCCTCCTGCGCATCATCGCCGACGAGGAGAAGCTGAACCTGACCGCGCTGCGCGCCCTCGTGCGCATCGCCGAGGCGTCGAAGCCGCGCATCGTCGAAGAGGCGGAGCGGCAGCTCATCCAGGCGCGCTTCCGCGAGTCCTTCCCGCGCGAGAAGCTCGAGCCGCTCATCGACCACCTGCACACCACGCCGAAGCGCGAGGTGAAGTCTTTCATCATCAAGTTCCTCGGCTGGTCGGGGGACGATCGCGCTCTGCCCGTGCTGCTCGCCAGCCTCTCCCAGCCCGACACAGCCGAGGTGGCGGCGCAGGCGCTGATCGACTTCGGCCCCGGCGCCGTGCCGGCCGTGATGACCGCGCTGCAGAACGAAGAGGAAGACGAGACCGTCGCGCTGCTGCTGCGCGTCGCGAACGTCATCGGCGGCCGCGAGACCATCCCCAGCATCCTGCAGTTCCTCGATCACGACAACGCCATGATCCGGCGCCTCGCCATCGAGACGCTCGGCGAGATCCCCGACCCCTCGTCGATGGATTACCTCCTGGCCAAGCTCGACGACGCCGACGTCGCCTCGCAGCAGGCCGCCGTCAACTCCATCTCCGCGCTCGCCGCCGCGTTCAAGGAGCTGCAGGGCGAGGTGCTGACGAAGATCCGCCGCCTGCTCCAGTCGAACTCCACGCCCATCAAGCTCAACTCCCTTTCGGTCTTCGTCAACATCCAGGGGGAGGGGTATCACGACGAGCTGCTGCTGGCGTCGAAGGACAGCGACCCGGTCATCCGCCAGAAGGCGATCTCGCTCATGGGCAAGTTCGGCGAGCAGCGCTTCGCCGACCAGCTCGTGCTCTCGCTGACCGACGAGTCGACCGCCGTGCGGCTGGCGGCGATCAACGCCATCGTGCGGCACCGGCCGGAGACGGGGCTGGATCCGCTCATCAGCTCCCTCGACGACCAGGACATCTGGATCCGCACCGCCGCCGCCCAGGCGCTCGGCGAGTACCGCCATCCGGCGACCATCGAGCCGCTGCTGCGGCATCTCATGCACGACCCCGCGCCGGTGCGCATCGCCGTGATCGAGGCGCTCGGGAAATCGGAGCAGCCGGAGGTCAAGACGGTGCTCTTCGAATGCCTCGACGAGCCCGACCCGGAGATCCAGCGCGCGGCCATGCTCGCCCTGGCGCGCATCCCCGGCGCCGACGTCTTCGACCGTCTCGTGACGACGCTGCAGCACAGCGACTGGCGCCTGCGCGCCGCGGCCGCGGCGGCGCTCGGGACGCGCGGCGACCGCCTGGCGCTGCCGGCGCTGCATCGCGCGCTCGAAGATCCCGACACCTACGTACAGCAGTCGGCGATCCACGCCCTCGACAAGGTCGCGGACCGCTCGTCGTTCCCTCACCTCTTCAAGGCGCTCGAGAACACCGCCATCCTCGACGACGTCTCGGAGGTGATGGTCAAGCACCGCGACCTGTACCGCGACGAGCTCGAGGAGGCGTGGCGGACGGCCGACAGCAGGAGGGAAGTCGTCATCGCAGCAATCCTGCAGGCCATGAAACGAAGCGACTGATGTCGACCTTCAACTTCTCACTGAACCACCACCTGGACCTGCCGGACGACGTCTTCCGGCTGCTGCGGGAGCAGATCTACAAACGGTCCGGGATGTGGTTCAGCGACACGTCGAAGTACCTGCTGCAGAAACGGCTCTCGCCGCGCGCGCGGGAGCTGAACTTCGACTCCTTCCAGAAGTACTTCTACTTCCTCCAGTACGACCCCCGCGCCGATGCCGAGTTCGACCAGATCTTCGACCTCGTCACCACCAACGAGACCTACTTCTTCCGCGAGCCGGCGCAACTGCAGGCCTTCATCGAGGAGATCATCCCCGACCTCCTGGCGCGCAAGCCGGTCAAGAAGATCCGCATCTGGTCGGCCGGCTGCTCCTCGGGGGAGGAGCCATACTCGCTGGCCATGCTGCTGCAGGAGGCCGGCTGGTACGACCACGCCGCGTTCGAGATCTTCGCCAGCGACATCAACCAGTCGGTCCTCGGCAAGGCGCGCAAGGGGCAGTACCGCGAGAACGCCTTCCGCGCCACCACGCCCGCGCTGCGCGAGAAGTACTTCACCCGCGAGAGCGAGAGCCTCTGGCGCGTCAAGGACGAGGTCCGCAACCGCGTCTCCTTCGGCCGCCTGAACCTGTACGACGAGGCGCGCGTCTCCCTCCTCGGCCACCTCGACGTCGTCTTCTGCCGCAACGTGATCATCTACTTCGACGACTCGTCGAAGAAGGTGGTGGTGAACAACTTCTATAACCGTCTCATCGACGGCGGCTACCTGCTCCTCGGCCACAGCGAGTCGCTGATCTCCCTCTCGACGCAGTTCAAGCTGCGCCACCTCAAGAACGACATGGTCTACCAGAAGTGACGCGCGGGTAGGGAAACCGCGCCGGCGCACCCTCCTCGACAGGAGGAGGCTCCGATGCCCTCGCGTTTCTCGCCCCCCGGCCATCTCACCGACCTGACGCGCGACGCCGACCTGCAGGCGTGGTCCGACACCGTCAGCGCGCTCGTCGACGTGCACGTCTCGCCCGGCGGGCAGCTCTTCAACCGGGTCACCTCCTCCCGCACCGGCCTCACGCGGCGGCGGATTCCCTGGCTGGCGATCCCGCAGACGGTGGCCGACTGGCGCACCGTCGAGGCGACGCGGGCGCGCGTCGACGATCCGGCGAACCGCCGCAGCGGGGGGAGCGGCCAGAACGAGTATTCGGAGTGGTTCACCACCCGCGGCCCCGCCGGCGAAGTCCTGCAGGTCGACCTCACCACCGAGCTGCCCGAGTACTGGCGCTTCCTCGGCCAGAGGCTGAGCGACGCGGAGCTCGGCAACGTCTACCGCCAGCTCTGGCCGTCCGCCACAGACGCGGAGCTGCACAGCGGCGGCAACTACAACCCGCTCAACGTCTGGAACACCACCCGCGGCGCGATGCACCTCATCGGCGTCATCAACACCCTCAGCCCCGATGCGCTCGGCGTCATGTCGGCCGGCATCCCCTGGCGCTTCAGCACCGCCGGCCGCGTCATCGACGTGCAGGATTGCGGCATGGGCGTCTTCCACGCCGACACCACGCTCGTGGCGAACATCAACCGCATGGCGCGCGAGGGGCGGGCCATTGCCTCCGACGATCCGGTCGGCGTCTACATCGTTGACGTCGACACCTCCGGGTGGGAGACGCCGGACGGAAGCGACCCGCGCGACCTCGTCACGTTCAGCCGCGGCGACCCGCCCATGCACGCCCGCGTCATGCCGCCGCCGGGCGCGCCGTTCCGGCTCGCCGACGTCCGGATTGCCGGGGAGCCGATCCGGTTTGGATCGCAGATCGCCGAGCGCACCGTCGTCGGCGTGACCATGGCGGTCGGTCCTCCGGGCGAGTTCACCTTCACCAGCGGCATCGTCTGCGGCCGGGGAACCTTCGATTTCGCGTCGGACGACATGGCGTCGTTCTCCGCCGCCCCGCCGGAGAGCTCCCACATCGTGTACGAGAGGAATATCGATGGCTGACGAGCCGCTGCTGCGCGGGAATCAGATCCAGGGGGACAGCCTGGCGGGGTTCCGGAAGGACCACGTCACGCTGCTGTTCCTCCGCTTCAACGAGAAGAAGATCGCGGCGGTGAAGAAGTGGCTGCTCGCGCTCGCGCCGCGGCTGGCGACGCTGAACGCCGTCGCGCAGTTCAACGACGCGTTCCGCGAGGCGAGGCGCTCGCTGCCGCTGCGCCCCGACACGCTCCGGCGCGAGGAGCCGCCGCTCGCCGCGACCTGGATCAACGTCGCCTTCACCGCGCAGGGGCTGGAGAAGCTCGTCGGCGCGGAGGCGATTGCCGGCTTCGAGACGGCGTTCCGCATCGGCGCGGACGTGCGCGCCGGTACGATCGGCGACCCGACTGATCGTTCCGACGGCTCGCCCTCGGGGTGGCTGGTCGGCTCCGGCTCGAACGTCCCCGACGCGATGGTCAACCTCGCCGCCGACGACGAGAAGGCGCTCAAGAAGCTCGTCACGGCGATGCGGGCGGAGATCAGCTCGACCGGCGCGATCAAGATCATCCACACCGACGTCGGCAACGCGAAGCTCGCCCCCCGCACGGGGCACGAGCACTTCGGCTTCAAGGACGGCGTGTCGCAGCCGGGCGTCCGCGGGACGCTCGACACCGCGACGAGGCCGTTCCTCACGCCGCGCGTCATCGCCGACACCGACCCGCTCAGCCGCGTCTTCGCCTCGCCCGGCATGCCGCTCATCCAGCCGGGGGAGTTCGTCCTCGGCTACCCGCGGCAGCATCCGAACAACCCCGAGGCGTCGCAGGCGGCGGCGCTGACCCGCACCGAGCCGCCGTGGGCGAGCGACGGCTCGTACCTCGTCTACCGGCGGCTGCGCCAGGACGTGGAGGCGTTCGAGCGTTTCCTCGACCACGGCTCCGCATCGCTGGCCGCGCAGGGCTTCACCGGCATCGACCGCGAGCGCTTCGGAGCGATGTGCGTCGGACGCTGGAAGGACGGCACTCCCGTTGCCCGCTCGCCGCTCGCGCCCGATCCCGCCATCGCCGCCGACCGCCGCGCGGCGCAGAGCTTCTTCTTCGCCAAGGACACGCGCCCCGTGACGTGGAGCGATCCGTCCCGCGTGCCCGACACCCTCCCGCCCGCGGTGATGGACGGCGACGGGCAGCGCTGCCCGCTGTCGGGACACGTGCGGAAGGTGAACCCGCGCGACGAGGCCACCGACACGGGACATGGCGCGCGCACGCTGCGCCGCCGCATCCTGCGCCGCGGCGTGACGTTCGGCCCGAGCTGGGGCGACAAGCCGAAGGCCGAGCGCGGCCTCCTCTTTCTCTGCTACCAGGCCTCGATCACCGACCAGTTCGAGTTCGTCTGGCGCGCCTGGGCCAATGCCACGAACACCCCTCGCGCCGACGCCGGCATCGACCCAATCATCGGGCAGAACGGGAACGCCGACCCGGCGGCGCGGGTGTCGTTCTTCGTCCAGGGCGATCGTCAGGCGAAGGTGGAGAGTCCCGAGCGCTTCATCATCAGCACCGGCGGCGCCTACCTCTTCGCGCCGTCGATCTCGGCGATCACCGACGTGCTGGCGCGTTGACATCGTCGTAAATCTGGACACCCGTCCGGCCGCGTACGCCGGTGCAGGCGCTGAGTCGCTCGAGAGCAGGGCCGGCGGCGATGGCGCCGGGATTGCGAAGGGGCGGGCATGTCACTCGACGCCCTCCTTCGAAAAGCAGCCACCGCCGGCGGTCGCGAGATCCATCTCGCCACCGCGCGCCGCATCATGATCGTCACCGACGAGGGGGAGCGCGAGCTCACCGGCCCCGACATCACGACAGAGCTGATTCAGCAGATGATCGCGCCGGTCGTTCCTCCCTCGGCGCGAGAGGCGCTGGCGGCCGGACGTGCGGAGTGGACGCTGCGGCACAACGACCTCGGACGGGTCCGGGTGGTGGCGGAGCGGGCGAAGGCGTCGTTCTTCCTCAACGAGCCGCAGCGGCTGGCGGTGGTGACCGAGGAGAGCTCGCCGACCGCGGAGATGGACGCGTTCTTCCGGCAGATGGTGGAGATGAAGGCCTCCGACCTCCATCTCTGCGCCGGCTCGGTTCCCATCGTGCGGCACGACGGGGAGATGAAGCCGCTGCCGGGACGGGGGCCGCTGGCCGCGTCCGACGTCGAGCGCATCCTCATCCCGATCGCGCCGGAGCGGAACCGGGAGGAGTTCCGCCGCCGCCACGACACCGACTTCGCGTACGAGATCGAGGGGCTGTCGCGCTTCCGCTGCAATTTCTTCATGGACCGGAAGGGGATGGGGGCGGTCTTCCGCGTCATCCCGTCGAAGATCCTGACCGCCGAGGAGATGGGGCTGTCGAAGGAGATCCTCGACCTCTGCTTCCTCTCCAAGGGGCTGGTGCTGGTGACCGGGCCGACCGGCTCCGGCAAATCGACCACGCTCACGGCGCTCGTCGACTACATCAACCGCCACCGCACCGATCACATCATCACCATCGAGGACCCGATCGAGTTCGTGCACGAGAACCGGAAGTGCCTCATCAACCAGCGGCAGGTCGGCGAGCACACCGACTCGTTCAAGGACGCGCTCCGCGCGGCGCTGCGCGAGGATCCCGACATCGTCCTGGTCGGCGAGATGCGCGACCTGGAGACGGTGTCGATCGCCATCGAGACGGCCGAGACCGGCCACCTCGTCTTCGGCACCCTGCACACCTCCTCCGCCGCCTCCACCGTCGACCGGATCATCGACCAGTTTCCCGCCGACCGTCAGGAGCAGATCCGCGTCATGCTTGCCTCGAGCCTCAAAGGCGTCATCAGCCAGATGCTCTGCAAGAAGGTCGGCGGCGGCCGCGTGCCGGCGCTGGAAGTGATGATCGGCACATCCCCGATCCAGAACCTCATCCGGGAGTCCAAGATCTTCCAGATCCCCTCCGTGATGCAGACCTCCCGCAAGCAGGGCATGTGTCTCATGAACGACAGCCTCCTCGACCTGGTGAAGCGGAAGGTGGTCGAGCCCCGCGAGGCCTATGCGAAGGCGGTGGATAAGGCGGGGCTGAAGGGGATGTTCGAGTCGAATGGGATAACTCTGTGACCGGGAACCGTGCGCGCTGCACCGCGCGCACGGGGGAACCACGCGCCCGCACGGCGCGTGGGGGCGTCTGGGATGTTGCGCCCGACGCCAACTTCTCGCGAGAGCGGCCGCATCGCGAAGGGCCGCTCTCGCCTGAATCGCTTCGCCAGCCGCATGACCCCAGACACCCCCGCGGCGCGCGGCGCCGCGGCTCCTCGCCGTTGTGCCGAGAGCGCCCGCATCGTGAAGGCGCCGCTCTCGCCTGAATCGCTCCGCCAGCCGCCATCCCCCAGACACCCCCGCGGCGCATGCGGCGCCGCGGTTCCCCCGCGCGCCGTGCGGGCGCGCGGTTCCTCGCGCGAAGATGCGACGCCTCGCGCAAGACGCGCAAACGCGACTTTCGTGAGACCCTTCCGGAAAGGAAGAACAATCCATGCCTGATTTTTCGATCAGCATCATTCCCAATCCGGGCGGCGGCGCGCTCTTCGAGCCGAACTCGCTGCCGGCGCCGAACTTCACCGGCGTGAGCTGGAACAACACCACCGAGTTGCCGCACCAGATCCGCCTCTCCGACGGCAGTTGGGAGACCCAGCAGATCCTGCCGGGCGAGGGCTCGTCGCCGCTCTACGTCGTCGACGGGACCGAGGGCTCCACCATCGCCTACGACTGCGCGCTGCATCCGGACGAAGTCGGGAGCATCTACGTGAGCGCGGTGGAGAACCTCAATGCGTAGCCGCGCGGGGGTGATCCTCCTCGCCGCGCTCTCCGTCAACGCAACCGTCGAGGCGCAGAAGCAGACCGCGGCGCAGACGCCGCCGCCGCTGCAGCCGACCTCGCAGGTGAAGTGTCTCCCCGTCAACCAGGACCTGCCGAAGATCCCCGAGCTGATCTCGAGCGGCGGACGCCTGCGCGCCACCATCACCCTCATCAGCGAGAAGAACCGCATCGGCGAGCGCAACCCGGTGACGACGGTCATCGGCACCCAGACGAAGTCGGTGCAGCCCAGCCAACCCTTCAACCCGAAGGGCAAACCGCCGACGGCCGCCTTCCAGGCCTGCTACCCGCAGTGGGTGCGCGCCTTCCGCAGCCCCGAGGCCGTGCCGCCGTACGCCGTCGTGCCGGAGGGGGAGATGGGCGATCCGATGCCCGGTCCGACGCTCCGCGCACGCGTCGGCGACATGATCGAGCTGACGTTCCTCAACAACGTCGACCCAGCCGTCTTCAACCGCTCGCAGGATGGCGGCGCCGACATCGACCGCGGCGACCGGCAGCAGTGCGACGAGTCGAGCTTCGGCTATCCCTTCGTCGACAAGTACCCGAACTGCTTCCACGGCTCGACCAGCGCCAACATCCACTTCCACGGCACGCACACGAATCCGAATACGACCGGCGACAACGTCTTCCTGGAGATCCTCTCGTCGCGCCGCATCAAGGGCGCCCCGCCGGTGAAGCCGTCCGACGTCAAGCCGGCCTTCGACGAGTTCTTCAGCCGCTGCGAAACCGAGCTGGCGACGATCTCCTACCGCGAATGGCCGCGCAAGTGGAGCGACCTGCCGAAGTCGTGGACCGACTCGCAGATGGAGAAGTTGCGGCAGTTCGACGCGCAGCCCGGCACGACCCGCTCCCTCGGAAAGATCAACGAGCGGGTGCTCGGCTACGGCGCGTGGCCGCAGTACTACATCGGCTCCTACCCCTATTGCTTCCGCCTCCCGGAGTACAAGTCGCCCGCGCCTCCCGTCACCTCGGATCACGAGACGGCGCGAATGCACGAGAAGCACACCGGCGGCGCCGGCCGGGCGGAGACCGAGGGCCACGCTTGGAGCCCGTTCCTGACCGAAGATCCGCCGCGGCTGCCGCTGCAGATGGGGCAGGCCCCCGGCACGCACTGGTACCACGCCCACAAGCACGGCTCGACGGCGCTCAACGTCTCGAACGGCATGTCGGGCGTCTTCATCATCGAGGGCGAATACGACGACGACCTCAACGAGGCGTACAAGGCCTGGGGCCCGCAGTGGACGCGCAAGCAGCCGGTGCTGCTCATCAACCAGCTCGGCACCTCGCCTAACCTGATGAAAGGGCCGGCGCAGGACCGCGGCCCCGACTTCTCCGTCAACGGCCGGACGAACCCGGTCATCAAAATGGCCCCCGGTGAAGTGCAGTTGTGGCGCATGGTCAACAGCTCCTCGCGCGCCGGCGTGCAGTTCCTCGGGCCGCCTCCGGGGTTCCAGTGGCGCCAGCTCGCGCAGGACGGCGTGCAGTTCAAGACCGTCAACTACCTCGCCAGCGCGAACGAGCCCTTTTTCCTCGCCGCCGGCAACCGCGCCGACTTCCTGGTCAAGGCGCCCGATGCGTGCGGCGCGAGCTGCACGGTGCAGGTGCTGAACTCCGTCGACCCGCAGCACAACAGCCCCTATCCGATCGACCTCCTGACGGTGAAAATCGTCGGCCCCAAGGTCTCACCGGCGATGGACTTCATCCCCGAGGCGCCGACGTTCCCCACGTTCCTCGAGGACATCCGCGACGACGCCATCCGGGGGACGAAGATCATCGACTTCGACACCGTCGGCGGCAGCGGCGGCCTCGGCGGCGGTACTACGCCGAAGACGCGCCGGCCGGCCATGCACAAGATCGACGGCAAGCAGTTCGACGGCGACGTCGGCGCGCTGGTGCGGCTGAACACCGTCGAGGAGTGGACGGTCCGCAACTTCACGACCGACATTTCCCATCCCTTCCACATCCACATCAACCCGTTCCAGGTGGTCGAGGAGTTCCGTCCGAACGACACGCTCCCCGGCTCGGTCGCGACGGCGACGACGCCGGCGACGCCGCTGTACATCACCAACGAGGCGCTGCGGAAGAGCCCCGACCAGTGCTACCTCGATCCCGCGAAGCCGGAGACCTGGAAGACCTGCCGCGGGAAGGCGGGTCCCCAGAAGGACGCGATCTGGTGGGACGTCTTCCCGATCCCATCCGGCATCGGCGTCCTCGACGACAAGGGCAACCCCGTCAATAACGCCGACGGCACCCCGGTCATCATCCCCGGTCACTTCAAGATGCGCAGCCGCTTCGTCGACTACGCCGGCTTCTACGTCATCCACTGCCACATCCTCGCGCACGAGGACCGCGGCATGATGACGGTCGTGGAAGTGGCTCCGTCGCAGTCGCCGTACTCCCACCACTGACGAGGGGGACGACACCGGTAGAATGCCACCGGTGTCGTCCTCGGTCCCCCAGATACGCGCGCTCGTCATCGACGACTCGGCCTACAACCGCGTGACCCTCACGCGGATGCTGGAGGCGGAGCCGCGCATCAGCGTCGCCGCCACCGCCGTGAACGGTGAGGACGGGATCAAGCAGGTGATGAAGCACCGTCCCGACGTGATCACGCTCGATCTCGAGATGCCGATCATGGACGGCTTCGCCTTCCTGCGCTGGCTGATGGCCAACCTGCCGACGGCGGTGATCGCCGTCTCCTCCCGCGCCAGCGACCGCAGCGTCTTCAAGGCGCTGGAGCTCGGCGCGCTCGACTTCATCGCCAAGCCGGGCGGGCGCGTCTCGCCGCGGCTGGAGGAGATCCAGAAGGACCTCGTCGTGAAGGTGCTGCAGATCGCGCAGGTGCGGCTCGACAACCTGAGCCGCCGCGTGCAGGAGCAGGGCGACGTCGCCCAGCCGGCGCCGGTGGCGGAGAGCTGCCCGCGCGGCATCGAGCTGGTGGTGATCGGCTGCTCGACCGGCGGCCCGCCCGCGCTGCAGCATCTCTTCCAGTCGCTGCCGCGGCTGCCGGTGCCGTTCGTCGTCGCGCAGCACATGCCGCCGACCTTCACCCGCCTCTTCGCGGAGCGCGTCAACAAGCTCACGCCGTTCGAAGTCCGGGAGGGGAGCGACGGAGAGCTGCTGCGCCCCGGCTGCGTCTACATCGCGCCGGGCGGGATGCAGAGCGAGGTGCGCCGCATCCCCGAGGGGCTGCAGTTGCGCGTCTTCCCCGCCGGGCTGAGCGACCTCTACGCGCCGTCGGTCGACCGTCTCTTCCGCACGTCGGCCGAGGCGGTGCGCGAGCGGCTCGTCGCCGTGATCATGACCGGCATGGGAGACGACGGCGCCGCCGCGATGCGCGACGTGAAAGAGCGCGGTGGCCGCACCGTCGCCGAGTCGAGCGAAAGCGCGATCATCTTCGGCATGCCGTCCGAGGCCATCAAGACCGGGGCGGTGGACGAGGTGGTGGCGCTGCCGCAGATGCCGGAGGCGATCCGGAGGTTGTGCTCGGGGTGAGTTGCGCGTTGCGCGTTGTGTGTTGCCCGGCGCCTTATCGCCTGAATTAACCCGCAAACGCTACGCAGGCCTCTGATCCCGGGCAACTCGCCACGCGCAACGCGCAACTGAAACGTGTGCTACATTTCGCCGACCGTCGTCGGGTCCGACAGGTTATGAGCGAAGAACAGAAAGCCGAAAAGTTTCTCGAGATCTTCAACAAGGGCAAGGAGTTCACCGAGGAGCTCCTGCGGGAGAACCAGCGCCTGCGCTTCCGCCTCGCCTCGCTCGAGACCGAGGCGGCTGCCGGTGCGACGTCCGACGAGGTGCGCCGCCTGCGCGACCAGATCTCCCAGCTCACCGAGGAGAACCGGCGCATCGCGCAGCGGTTCCGTGAGGTCGAGGAAGAGAACAAAGACTTCGCCCACCGCTACATCGAGATCGAGGAGCAGAACAACAACCTCGCCAATCTCTACGTGGCCAGCTACCAGCTCCACTCGACGCTCGACTTCCGCGAGGTCATCCAGATCGTCCAGGAAATCATCATCAACCTCGTCGGCGCGGAGGCGTTCTCGATCCTCCTCCTCGACGAGAAGACGAACGAGCTGAAGTCGATCGCCTACGAGGGCGAGGACGTCATGCCCGGCGTCGACACGATCTCCACCCGCCTCGGCGAGGGCATCCTCGGCACGGTCGCCAAGACCGGCGAGAGCTACTACATCAACCAGGATGTCGAGGGGGGTGCGATCACCCTCGAGAAGCCGCTCGCCGCGGTGCCGCTCAAGATCAAGGAGCATGTGATCGGCCTCATCGTGATCTACAAGCTCCTGCAGCAGAAGGACGCGTTCTCGGCCGTCGACTACGAGCTCTTCTCGCTGCTCGCCGCGCACGCCGCGACGGCGATCTTCTCATCGAAGCTTTACTCGCAGTCCGAGCGCAAGCTGAACACGATTCAGTCCTTCCTCGATCTGCTCACCACCACCAGCTGAGAGAGGTCCAGAACCAGTGGGGATGGAGAACGCGAACTTTCTGGTCGTCGAAGACTCGCCGACCATGCGGCAGTTGATCTCGTTTTCCTTGAAGCGATTCAAGAACGCGAAGATCATCGAGGCGGTCGACGGCGTCGACGCGCTCAAGAAACTGTCGGGGCCCGATAAGATCGACCTGATCCTGACGGACATCAACATGCCGGTCATGGACGGGCTCAAGCTCGTGTCGCTGGTCCGCCAGAACGCGCAGCTGAAGAACATTCCCATCATCATCATCACCACGGAAGGCGCCGAGGAGGACCGCGAGCGCGGCCTGGCCCTCGGCGCCAACGCGTACATCAGCAAGCCGATCCAGTCGTCGCACCTCATCAAGACGATCTCGGAGCTTCTCTCCGTGTGAGCGCCCGCCGCGGCGAGACCGTGTTCGCGGTCGCCGTCGTCGCGGTTTTCCTCTTCGTCCGCCTCGCCCTGCTCGTCGTGCGCGAGCCCTTCTTCGACGAGCTCTGGACCGTCTGGGCGGCGCGCAAACCGGTGGGAGAGCTGCTCGCGGCGCTGCGCCTCGACTCCGGCCCGCCGCTCTACTACCTCATCGCCCGCATCCCGAACGTCTTCGCGTTGCGCGCCCTCTCGCTGCTCTTCGCGACCGCCACTCTGGCGCTCGTCCTGACGCGCGCGTCGCTCGGCAACGCCCGCTGGATCGCGGGAGCGCTGCTCGCGCTCTACCCGCCGGCGGCGCTTTTCGCGGCCGACGCGCGGGCGTATGCCCTCTGCGGCCTCTTCGTCGCCATCGGCGCGATCGCGGTGCACGAGGAGCGGCCGTTCGCCGCCGCGGGCGCGTTCGTGCTCGCGGCGTACACCCACTGGTACGGCGCCCTCTTCCTGCCGCTGATCCTCCTCGCCAAAGCACGTTTGCGCGCCGTTTTCGCGCTCGCCGGCGCGGCGCTGCTGTTCATCCCGGGCCTGCTCCTCGCGCGCGTCCAGCCCGCCGAGGCGACGGCATGGCTCTCCGGCCAGCATCCGCTCGCGGCAGTGAACGCGTTTGCCTTCACCGGGGCGTATCCGGAGTCGCTGTTCGCCTCACCGCCGCTGGTGGTGATCGCGCTGTCGTGCCTCGCGCTCGTGCTGGCGGGCATCCGCTCCTGGAGGTTTGCGCCGCTGGCGATCGTGCCGCTCCTGCTGGCGATCGCGTTCGCCTTCGCCGCCCGCACCGTCTACTTTCCGATGCGCTTCGAGTCGGTGATCGCCGCGCCGCTGGTGCTCTGGCTCGCGTGGTCGCTCCAGCAGTGGAGGAGGGAGTGGCGCGCGGCGCTCGTGGCGATGCTCTGCCTCTGCGGCGGATTCGCCTTGATCTACGGCATGGCCGACCACCAGCAGCGTCCGCCGGACGCCTACCGCGAGGCAGCGGCCGTGCTCGCCCGCGCCGCCGGTCCGAACGACACCGTCGTCGCCAGCGGCTTCCTCTACCTGGAGGCGGTGCATCAGCTCGGCGACCGCGTCCGGGCGTATCCGGCGGAGCAGGGGAGCCATCCCGGCTGGCGCGTGCGCGGGAGGGGCGAGGCGCCGCCGGAGGGGAACTTTCTCTGGATCGGCGAGCGCGCCGCGCCCGAGCTCGCCGCCATCCGCCGCCGCCCCGTCCGCCTGCTTTTCGCCAACGGCCGGGCGGTCGTGCTCCGGGTCTCCGCTCCCCCTGGAGTGCCGGGCTCTTAGCCCGGCGCCGTGACGGCCCCCGACGGGCTGGAGAGCCCGTCGCTCCAGAGAGAAACGGCCGTCGGACGTTCCACCCTTGACCGGTACGCTACACTGCTGCGCACATGCCGCATTTCATTACCGACAAGTGCATCGGGTGTACGGTCTGCGAGATCAAGTGTCCGACGAACACCATCTGGGGGGAGAGTAAAGGGCAGTACTACATCCACCCCGAGCGGTGCATCGACTGCTCCGTCTGCGGCATCTACTGCCCGGTCGACGCCATCCAGAACCAGCACGGCGAGATCATCAACCGCATCAAGCCGAAGGACATCCCCAAAGCCGAGGTGGTCAAGGACCTCTGCACCGGCTGCGAGTTCTGTGTCGACATCTGCCCGTTCGAGTGCATCCGGATGATCGACGCGGAGGACGAGACGCTCGCCAACCACTACAAGATCGCCTTCGTCGAGAAGAACAAATGCGTCGCCTGCCGCCTCTGCGAGAGCGTCTGCGACAAGGACGCGATCGTGGTGCCGGAAGCGCCGACGCAGTTGAAGACCTACCTGCCCGACTTTGTCGTGTTGGGAACTGGCCGCTGAGCAGCGGCAGCAAATTGAAAATTGAAAATTGAAAATTGAAAGATATGACGACGATCCGTGACCCGTGGCGGCAGAGCAGCTCCGATCTTTCAATTTTCAATTTTCAATTTTCAATTCCTGCCGACTGCCGATGACCAACAACCACTCCACCGACATCCCCAAAGAGTCCCCCCGCACCATCCTCTTCCAATTCGTCCTCTTCCCCCTCGGCATCGTCGCCATCGCCGTCGCGATCTTCTTCCTCTTCGGGAGGATGGCCTCCGACGAGCAGACCATCCCGGACTACCTCAACGAGGTGCGGTCAGGCGGGCGGCGGGAGCGGTGGCAGGCGGCGTATCAGCTCTCGCAGCTCATCAACGTCGGCGAGGCGAAAAAGTACCCGAACCTGGTCAACGACGTCGTGCGCGTCTACGACGAGGCGAAGAACGACGACCCCCGCATCCGCCAGTACCTCTCCATGGTCCTCGGCAACCTCGGCGACCGGCGCGCGACGCCGCTCCTCATCGAGGCCCTGCAGGACCGCGCTCCCGAGACCCGCATCTACGCCGCGCTCGCCCTCGGCCGCCTGAAAGACCCCGCCGCGGTGCCGCCGCTCCTCGACGTTTTCGCGAAGGACGAGCGCGACATCCGCAAGGCCGCCGCCTACGCCCTCGGCGAGATCGGCGACCGTCGCGCCGTCGAGCCGCTCGTCGGCGCGCTGCAGGACCCGATCGCCGACGTCCGCTACAACGCCGCCATCGCCCTGGCCCGCTTCGGCGACACCCGCGCCATCGGCGTCGTGCGCGAGATGCTCGACCGCTCCCGCCTCGATCGGGTCGAGGGGATGCGCCCCGATCAGAAGGAAGAGACCATGCTCGCGGCCATCCCCGCGCTGGTCCGGATTGCACCCGAAGAAGCGAAGACGATCCTCCCTCCGCTCTCGCAGAACGACGCCTCGATGCGTGTGCGTTCGGCGGCGAAGGAAGCTCTGCGTTGATGCTTGACTCGCTTTCCGTTTTCACCGATAGTGACGCCCACCGCAGCACGTCTCAGAAACGCCCGAATGTCTGAGCAAATGACGCCCTATCAGGTGGCCCCGAAGACACCCCTTGCAGGGAGTGCCGCGTCGGAGATCCGCGAGCAGGGGGAGATCACCCGCCGCAGCTTTCCGTTCGTCCTGACTGCCGCATGGACGGCACTGGCGGCGGCGGTCGGCGGGCTCACCACGATCTTCGTGCGCTTCCTTTTCCCCAACGTCCTCTTCGAGCCGGTGCAGAAGTTCAAGGCCGGGCTGCCGGGCGACTACTCGGTGGGCGAGGTGGACGAGCGCTGGAAGGACCGCTTCGGCATCTGGATCGTGCGCACCGAGGACACGATGTACGCCCTCGACACCACGTGCACGCATCTCGGCTGCACGCCGAACTGGCTGCCGTCGCAGAACAAGTTCAAGTGTCCCTGCCACGGCAGCGGCTACTACAAGACAGGCATCAACTTCGAGGGGCCAGCCCCACGGCCGCTCGAGCGCGCGAAGATCAGCATCGACCCGGCGGACGGGCAGATCCTGATCGACAAGTCGGTGAAGTTCTTCGGCGAGCGTGGAGAGTGGACCAACCCCGATTCGTTCCTGAAGCTGTAGCCGCGCACATCAACGTGTAGAGGGAGCTCGATGACCCTGAAGCAAGTCCAGGAAGGCATCGTCAACTCGCAGGTCTGGAAGTCCATCTTCCGGGTCGGCATCCCCAACACGAATCGCAAGCGCGTCCTGGCCGTTCTCGGCTCCCTCATCCTTCATCTGCATCCCGTCAAGGTCCGCCGCTCCGGCGTGCGCATGTCGTACACCTGGTGCATGGGCGGGACGTCGTTCTTCCTATTCCTCGTCGAGACGGTCACCGGCCTGCTGCTGATGTTCTACTACCGGCCGACCATCGAATACGCCTTCACCGACATCATGGACCTGCGCGAGCAGGCGCCGTTCGGCATCATGCGCGAGATGCACCGCTGGGGTGCGCACGCCATGGTCATCGCGGTCTGGCTGCACATGTTCCGCGTCTTCATGACCGGCTCGTACAAGCCGCCGCGCGAGTTCAACTGGAACGTCGGCGTCATCCTGCTCGTCCTCACCCTGCTCCTCTCGTTCACGGGATACCTGCTCCCGTGGGACCAGCTGGCCATCTGGGCCATCACGGTTGGATCGAACATGGCGCGCGCCTCCCCCGGCGCCGGCACCGAGGGACCGCTATCGAGTCTGATCAGACTGGGGGACGTGCCGCTCATCCACGCCGGCGACGACGCCCGCTTCGCGCTCATCGCGGGCCGGAGCATCGGCGCGGCCACGCTGCTGCGGTTCTACGTCCTGCACTGCATGGTCATCCCGCTGGCGGCCGGCTTCCTCATGGCCATTCACTTCTGGCGCGTACGCAAGGATGGGGGGATCTCCGGACCGTTATGAACAGCGTTGACCAGTTCCCAGTGACCGGTCGCCGAGGGGCTGCGTCGCGAGAGGCGGACCCCCGGCAACAGGCAACCGGCAACAGGCAACCGGGAGCGGAGCGACCGTGACGTTCCTCAAGAACTTCGTCAACGTCCTGTCCATCGCCTCGATCTCGTTCATTCTCCTGACCGCGGTCTTCTTCTTCATCCTCTACTTCAACCTCATGGACGGGAGGTTGAGGTCGAAGACCGGGATCGGGTTCATCGTCTTCGGCGCCATCTGCGCGGTGGCGGGGCTCTTCGTCAAGCCGCTGCTCTACCTCGCCGTGGCCTACTTCCTCATCATGTGGGGCTGCGCCGCGCTGGGGCCGCGCCTCTGGGACGCGAAGGTGGGGATGTGGCTGCTGATCGTCAGCCTGGCCGGCTTCGCCCTCTCGTTCGCCGACCCGAACTTCTACTCCATCGCCGCCAAGCCGGACAACGTCCCCATCGGCGCGATGATCTTCCTCCTCGGCTTCTTCACCTGGATCGCGCTCGCCAAGGCCTACAAGAACGACAAGGCCATCCTGGCCGGCGGCATCCCGTACGAGAAGACGGAGTCGGACGAGAAGCTCTTCACCTGGCCCGACCTCGTCTACACCGAGCTGCTCTGCATGATCGCGCTGACGATCGTCATGATCGTCTGGTCGATCGGCCTGCGCGCGCCGCTCGAAGAGGCGGCCAACCCGACCACGTCCCCCAATCCCGCCAAGGCCCCCTGGTACTTCCTCGGCCTGCAGGAGATGCTCGTCTACTTCGACCCCTGGCTGGCCGGCGTGGTCCTGCCGACGCTCATCATCGTCGGCCTCATGGCCATCCCCTACATCGACACGAATCCGCGAGGCAACGGCTACTACTCCTTCCGCGAGCGGAAGTGGGAGATCGGCGTCTTCCTCTACGGCTTCCTCGTGCTCTGGTCGTTCCTCATCATCACCGGCACGTTCCTCCGCGGCCCGAACTGGAGCTTCTACGGCCCCTACGAGTACTGGGACCCCAACAAGCTCGAGCCGCTCGTCAACATCGACCTCTCGGAGCTCTTCTGGGTGAAGATGCTGGCCATGCCGCTGCCGAAGCTCTGGCTGATCCGCGAGGCCCCCGGCCTGATCGTCGTCCTGGCCTACCTCGGCCTCCCGATCGTCCTCGCCCTCGGCCCCTTCAAGCGCTTCTATCTGAAGATGGGCGCCGCCCGCTACTACGTCGGCGCCTACCTGTTCCTGACCATGCTCTCGCTGCCGATCAAGATGGTCTTACGGTGGCTGTTCAATCTGAAGTATCTGGTGCACATACAAGAGGTGTTTCTCAATATATGAGTTGTCAGTTGCCGGTTGTCGGTTGTCTGCGGGCTCTCGCCTGGGCCCCAGGCGTGCCGAGTGCGCCGGCAGCCGAAACACCGCAGACAACTGACAACTGGCAACCGACAACCGCGAGCGCAGCGAAGCGATGAAACCGCAAGAACCCATTCCGCACAACTACTCGATGGGGAAGCTCAACCTCATCTTCGCGCTGACCAGCCTCGGCTTGTTGTTGGCGACGGGCGCAATGGTGTTCTACGACTATGTGCGCGGCTGGAAGTGGTTCCAGCTCGAGTTCAACCGTCTCCAGCAGGAGCGCATCGACCAGGAGCTCCGCGCGCGCAATGACGCCGACACGCTGAAGGAGCTGGCGCGCCTCGAACAGGAGATGCGCCAGGGGCAGATCGAGATCGCCCGCCAGCGCAACGACTACCTCGAGGCGCAGAAAGAGCTCGAGCAGTGGGAAGGCAAGCACTACGCGGCCGACCAGGACTACCGCTTCGCCAAGGCGCTCCTCGACGCCAAGCGCTACGAGCTCGAGGCGGCCATCGTCGCCCACCGCAAGGACGCCCACGAGCGGGAGGTCGACTACAACGAGCGCTCCGCCGAGGTGAACCGCCTCAACGTCCGCCTCCAGCAGGTCACCCGCGAGCGCGACGCCGCCGCCGAGCGCGTCAACCGCTTCCTCGCCCGCATCAAGGACATCGAGGACCGCCGCAAGGAGATCACCGCCGACATCGAGCTGCTCAACAAGCAGCGCAACCAGGTCGCCCTCGCCGGCAACAACATGATCCTCAACGCGCCGATGCTCGACTTCATCGCGCCGACGCTGAAGATCGACCAGGTGGTGCTCAACGACCTCTTCATCGACATGAACTACATGTCGGTGCCGCGCGTCGACCGCTGCCAGACCTGCCACCGCGCCATCGACCGCCCCGGCTTCGAGTCGAAGCGGGAGGCCGAGCGCCTCCTCACCGACCTCCGCACGAAGCTCGACAAGAACCAGATCCAGCCCTCGCGCCGCGCCGAGACCGAGGAGCGCGTCGCGCAGCTCGAGCGCACCGTCAACGCGCGCGAAGAGGTGCTGAACCCCTTCCGCACCCATCCCAAGCTCGAGACCTTCGTCGGCTCCTCGTCCCCCCATCCGCTCCTCGAGTACGGCTGCACCGTCTGCCACCGCGGCCAGGACCGCGCCACCGAGTTCGGCCGCGCCGGCCACACGCCGATGTCCAAGCGGATGGAGATGCGCTGGAAGTCGGCCAAGTCCTCGCTGATCCCCGGCCCCTGGGACTACGAGAAGCGCGAGTACGCCTACGCCGTCAACCCCTTCCTCGACACGCCAATGTACCCGCGCCAGTACTCCCAGGCCGGCTGCGTCAAGTGCCACGCCGGCCAGATGGAGATGCCGGAGGGGACGGAGGTCAACAAGGCGCTGCACATGGTGGAGATGTACGGCTGCCATGCCTGCCACAAGATCAACAACTGGCGCTTCAGCGAGATGCGCAAGCCGGGGCCGAGCCTCGACGGCATCGCCGAGAAGACCAGCCCCGAGTGGGCCTTCCGCTGGATCGCCGCCCCGCAGCGCTTCCGCCCCACCACCCGCATGCCGGCCTTCTTCTACCAGCGCAACATGGTCGGCCCGGCCGTGCCGGCGCACGAGCGCGCGCAGAACGTGAAGCTGCAGGACGCGGAGATCCACTCCATCGTCAGCTACCTCTTCGCCAAGTCGACCCGCCGCCAGTGGACCGGCGGCGCCGCCGGCGACCCCGGACGCGGCAAGCAGCTCGTCGACTCGATCGGCTGCATGGGCTGCCACATCGCCCAGGACCTCATCAAGGACGACAAGGGGGCGGTGCGCGTCGCGCAGCGCGACGACTTCCCGCTCGAGCGCCACTACGGCTTCAACCTCACCGGCATGGGCACCAAGACCAATGCCGCCTGGATCTACAACTGGGTCAAGAACCCGAAGGCGTACTACGAGAGCGCGCCGATGCCGAGCCTCCGTCTCACCGACCAGGAGGCCTCCGACATCACCGCGTACCTCGTGACCCTGCAGAAGCCGAAGTTCATGCAGGAGCCCATCCGGCCGCCCGATCCCGCCGTGGTGCGCGACCTCGCCAAGGGCTACCTGATCAGCACCATGACCGACCGCGACGCGGAGGCCAGGCTGCGGCAGATGCCGATGCAGGAGCAGCTCGTCTTCCTCGGCCAGCGCACCATTGAAAAGTACGGCTGCTACTCCTGCCACGAGATCAAGGGCTTCGAGGGCCTCAAGCCGATCGGCACCGAGCTCACCACCGAGGGCTCGAAGAACCTCCACCTCTTCGACTTCGGCTTCTTCGGCGACGCCACCCACACCCACGACTACACGAACTGGGACCAGAAGAAAGAGCACGTCCTCCACACCGTCCCCTCGTGGATCTACAACAAGGTCCGCAGCCCGCGCGTCTACGACGACCGCCGCACGAAGCCGTACAACGACAAGCTGAAGATGCCGAACTTCCACCTCTCGCCGGAGGAGGCGCGGCTCATCACCACCGTCATCCTCGGCCTGACCAAGGAGAAGGTGGCGGCAAACCGCCTCGCGGCCAACAACCCGCGCATCCGCCAGGCGGAGGAGGGGAGGAAGCTCATCTCCCAGCACAACTGCCGCGGGTGCCACGTCGTGAACCGCCGCGGGCGCGCCATCGCCTCGCTCATCAGCGACGAGAACTTCCTCCCGCCCGACCTCACGCCGCAGGGCGAGCGGGC
>DASWNW010000082.1:0-40713 GCA_036399015.1 Thermoanaerobaculia bacterium
CTCGGAGTTCCTCGGAGTTCCTCGGAGTTCCTCGGCGTTTCCTCGGAGGGTCGCGGCAGCTCGCGATGGCCAGGTACACCGAGGAACCCGAGGAACCCGAGGAACCCGAGGAACCCGAGGAACTCCGAGGAACTCCGAGGAACCCCTTCGCCCCTTGCGCGTTCTTCGTTCATCCTTCATCGTTCGTCGCTCGATGACGCAGGAAGCCGTCCGACATTCGACAAACGAGACCCTGAGAAAATCCCTCCACATCGCCTTCGGCGTGGCCGCCTTCGGCCTGAAGTTTCTGCGGTGGGAGGTGGCGGCGCTGGTCTGCGTCGTGGCCATCATCAGCAACTGGCTGGTGCTGCACCGGCTGGTGGGCAAGCGGGTGGCTCGCGACGCGCGCGGCTTCGACGCCGGCATCGTCCTCTACCCGGTGGCGGTGCTCCTGCTCATCCTGGTCTTCCGCCACCAGCTTCACTACGCCGCAATCGCGTGGGTGATGCTCGCCTTCGGCGACGGCATCGCCACGCTGGCCGGCAAGGCGATCCCCCTGGGACGCATCCCGTGGAACTGCGACAAGTCGTGGGGCGGACTGCTGGCGTTCATCGCCGTGGGCGTGCCCGCCGGCCTGGCGGTGTCCTACTGGATGGACGTGCCGATGCCGCTGACGATCCTCCTGACGGGCGTGGTCGCGGCGGTGGTCGAATCGCTGCCGCTCCGGATCGACGACAACCTGACCGTACCGTTCGCGGCGGCCGTGACGCTGATCGTGGCTGGAATTCAGCCGGTCGCGCCGTACGCCGCCTGGCCCGACACCATCCCCTGGCTGCTGGTGAACGCCGTCCTGGCGCTCGTCGGCTACTTCACCCGCTCGGTGAACTTCTCCGGTGCCCTCGGCGGCTGGTTCCTCGGCGCGATCCTCATCCTCGGCGCCGGCTGGCCGCTGTACGTGGCGCTGCTGGCGTTCTTCGTCATCGGTACGCTCACCACGAAGCTCGGTTACCGGAAGAAGGCCGAGAAGGGGCTGGCGCAGGAGGGGGGCGGACGGCGGGGATTCAGCCATGCGTTCTCCAACGTGGGCGTGGCGGCGATCTGCGCGATCGCGGTGTCGCGGCTGGCGCGCTCGGCGGAGGGGGCGGAACTCCTCCCGCTCTTCATGGGGATCGCCTCGCTCGCCACCGCTGCCGCCGACACCACCGCCTCGGAGATCGGGCAGCTCCTCGGCAGGCGTGCGTTCCTCCCGCTGACGCTGCGGCGTGTCCCGGTGGGCACCGAGGGGGCGGTTTCGGTGGAAGGGACGTTCGCGGGACTGGTCGCGGCGCTCCTCGTGGCGCTCGCCGGTACCTGGTCGGTCGGCCGCATGTACGGCCAGATGTTCACGTTCGACTGGCTGACGGTGGCGCTGGTCACCGGGAGCGCGTTCGCCGGCTCCTACCTCGAGTCGATCGCCGGGAGCTGGAACCGGAAGCAGGAGCGGCCGGTGCCGAACGGCGTCTTGAACTTCTTCAACACCGCCGCCGGAGCGTTGCTCTTCTACGTTCTGAGCTGAAAAAAGAAGCGCCGCCTTTCGGCGGCGCTTCGGCTTCCCACTGAGTTCGATTTACTGCTGCGCGTCCGTGGTCATGCCGGTGCCGTCGTTCCCGGTGTTGCCGTGGATGCGGTTGTTGAGGAACGTGATGAACGTTCCGCCGCCGAGGTCGAGGGCGTTCGCCGTGTTGTTGGTGATGAGGCACTCGGAGAGGCGGACCGTGGCGGTGGCCGTAGCCCGGACGCCGTTGGCGTTGTTGAAGATCGAGGTCTGCTCCATCGAGATCTGGGCCGAGTTCGCGGCCGAAACGCCGACGCTGTTCGAGTGAATGGCCGAGCGGGTGACCTGCGCGAGCGCGCCCTGGTTCGCGAAGATGCCGATCGAGGCGCCTTCCAGCCCCCAGATGATGCAGCCGTCGCAGAGCAGCTTGTTGGCAGCCGTCCCGACCGAGGCCTGCATGCGGATGCCGATGCGGTTCGCGGCCACGCCGGCGCCCACGCCGAGCGAGTTGTGGATGCGGGTGTTCTTCACCGACAGGAAGCCGGGAGTGGTCCGCGCATCGAGAATCCCGTTGTTGTTGAAGTTGAAGATGTCGCAGTTGTTCACGCTCACCGACGCGGCCTGGATGATGCGGATGCCGTTCAGGCCCGGCGAGGTCGGCGTGCCGCCGTTGAGGCTGATGTCGTTGATGTTCACGATGATGTCGGCGCCGTTGACGATGATGCCGTTCGTCCCCGAGAAGAGGATCGAGGCATGGGTGCCCGCGCCGTTGAGGGTGATCGACTTGGTGATGTTGAGCGCGCCGTAGCCACCCGGGTCGAGGACGCTGATCTCACCGCCGGCCGCCGTCTTGCTGATCGCACCCGCGAACGTCTTGCACGGCGCCGTGCGGCTGCAGGGGTTCGCGTCGTCGCCGACGCCGGACACCCAGGTACGCGTCGCCTGAGCGAAAACGGACGGGGCGAGAAGAAGAGCAAGGCTGAACGATAATAGGGCTACTGTTCTGCGCATTTGGTGACACCCTCCGTGACGCGCTGAGCGCGTCGAAGCTGTTGAATCAATCTGACTGTTGGACTGGTCTCGGTATTGTTACGCCGACGGAACCTAAACGCAACTGTTTCCATCTCTCCGGACTAAGATTTCTTCCTCCGAATGTCTGAAACGTACAAAAAAGTCGTCATCGTCGGCCGTCCGAACGTCGGAAAGTCGACTCTCTTCAACCGGCTCGCTGGAAAACGGCGCGCGCTCACCCACGATCTGCCGGGGATGACCCGCGACCGGCTCACCGATGTCGTCGAGCTCGACGACGGCCGCCGCTACGAGCTCACCGATACCGGCGGACTCGAGTATGGGGAGTCGCCGATGTCGGCTTTCGCCGGCGAGATCCGCGATCAGGCGCAACGCGCGCTCCGCGACGCCGACTTCATCCTTTTCGTGGTCGACGGCGCCGCCGGGTTGCTCGCCGAGGATCGCGACATCGCGCAGGACCTCCGCGCGGAGGCTTCGAAGACGGTGCTGGTGGTCAACAAGACTGACCGCAAGGACGCCGAGGCGGCGGTGAACGAGTTCTGGGAGCTCGGGTTCGAGCGGGTGATGCCGATCTCCGCGGAGCACGGCGGCGGCGTCGACGACGTCATCGACGCGATCGCCGAGATCGTCCCACCGGAGTCGATCGCCGGCGAAGAAGAGGATGCGAACGCGCCCGTCCGCGTGGCCATCATCGGCCGGCCGAACGTCGGCAAGTCGTCGCTGCTGAACAAGCTGACCGGGGAGGACCGCTCGGTTGTCTCGCCGATCTCCGGCACGACCCGCGACGCGATCGACTCGGAGCTGGTCCGCAACGGCCGCCGCTACGTGATCATCGACACCGCCGGGATCCGCCGGAAGGGCAAGACGACGGACGAGGCGGAGAAGCTGGCGGTGATCTCGGCTCGGAAGGCGATCGAGCGGGCGGAGATCGCGCTCGTCATGATCGACGCGACCGAGGGCGTGACGGGGCAGGATGCGACGGTCGCCGGCTACGCGGAGGAGGCGGGCAAGGCAGCCATGATCCTCGTCAACAAATGGGACGCGAGCGAGCACGCGCAGGACGACGCGAAGAAGTTCGAGGAGAAGGTCCGCTACGAGATGAAGTTCCTCTCCTACGCGCCGCTCGAGTTCATCTCCGCGAAGAGCGGCCGCCGGGTGGAGAAGGTCTTCCCGAAGATCGACAAGATCCTCGAGGGCTACCGCCGCCGCTTCCGTACCTCGGAGCTGAACGCGATCCTCGAGCGCGCCGTGACCGCCCACCATCCGCCCACCGTCCGCGGCAAGCAGCGCCGCTTCTATTACATGACGCAGTTGAAGGCCGGCCCGCCGACGTTCGCCTTGTTCTCGAATGTGGACGAGCCGCTCCACTTTTCCTACAAGCGCTACCTCGAGAACCAGTTCCGCGAGGCGTTCGACCTGGTCGGCTGCCCCGTGCACTTCGTGATCCGGGCGCGGAAGGGGATGAAACGGGCGCCGCGGTGAACGCCAGTTGCCAGTGGCCGTTGCCGGTTACCCGTTGCCGGTTGCCGAGGCGGTGCACCGTGTGCAATGGAACGCGCGATGCTGGCAACCGGCAACCGGGAACCGGCAACTATCCTAGAATCGCCGGCCACGCCCACTTGTTGAAGAGGCTCGATGAAACCACCTGAAGTCGTGACGCTTACGCCCGGTAAGCGGGTGTTGTTCCTCACCAAAGATCCCGAGCTCATCCGAAAGCAGCTCTCCGGCGAGCTCGACCTGCAGATGAAAGATCTCCGCGTCGAGGATCTCCTCGACGACATCAACACCGACGCCATGACCCCGGCGTGGGTGTGTTTCGACTACAAGCCGGAAGACATCGCCCGCAACGCCTACGCCGGGCTGATCGTCAACGGCGAGCGGCTCTTCCCGCCGGATGCGCTGCGGAACGGGAACTTCGAGGTCATCGTCTCCGGCTTCCGCAAGGGCGTCGGCAGCTCGCGCGAGACCGCCACGCAGTGCGAGGTCTTCAGCGGCATCCGCATCGCCGTGGCCGCCTCGTTCGCCCCGATCCACGCCGGCAACAACATCAACCAGGGGCTGCTCATGGCGGACCACGACATGCTCGTCCGCCTGCAGGCGGGGGACGGCGTGCCGCTCTCCGAGTTCTCGTCGAAATACGACCCGATCACGAAGCTGATCATCGACTGGGGCGGCCTCTTCCCCTTCAGCAAGGCGGTCGAGCGGGGAGAGGCGAAGCTGCCGGTGCCGCACAACGCGCCCCGTCCGATGACGATGGGGGAGAAGATCCTCGCCGGTCACATGCGCGGCGTTTCCGACGAGGAGCGCTACGTGAAGCCGGGCGACGCGGTGGTGGTGGAAGTCGACGGCGGCTACACGCACGAGTTCACCACCGCGCAGGTGCATTACTTCCTGGGGCAGGAGTACGGCGCCGGCTACGAGATCTCGAATCCGCAGAAGTTCGCGGTGTTCGAGGACCACCTCATCTACGCCGACGACGTGCCGCGCATGCGCCCGTTCATGGACAAGATCCAGGTGCTGCGGGACATGCAGCGCGACTACCAGCGCCACACCTCCTGCCGCGACTTCTCGGCGAAAGACAACGTCTCGCCCGGCATCTGCCACGAGGTCGCGCGCGAGTTCATCATCGATCCGGGCGACTTCATCCAGGCCACCGACAGCCACACCTGCATGGGCGGCGTGAACAACGCGCTCGCCTGGGGCGTCGGCGCGACCGAGTACGCGAACCTGGTGCACTCCGGCTTCACGACCGTGGAGGTGTCGGAGTCGATCCGCTTCGAGCTGACCGGCGAGCTGCAGCCGAACGTCACGGCCAAGGACGTGATGCTCCACATCCTGCTGCATTACGCGAAGCCGCAGCTGACGCTCGACCGGATCATGGAGTTCACCGGACCGGGGCTGCGCACGCTCTCTCTCGACGAGCGCGCCACGCTGGCGAACATGGCCACCGAATGCTCCGCCCGCACCGCGATCGTGGAGGCGGACGAGAAGACGTTCGAGTGGATCGCCTCGATCCGCAAGGATGTCGACGTCGACACACTTCGCGCACGCGCCGTGTCCCCCGACGAAGGGGCGGAGTACGCCGGCGGCGTCCACACCATCGACCTCTCGGTCATCGAGCCGATGGTGGCTCATCCGGGCGATCCCGATCACGGCATCGCCTCCGATCCGACGAATGGCGCGCTGATCGGGGAGATCGGCGACGTGAAGGTCGACATCGCCTATGGCGGCTCCTGCACCGCCGGCAAGGTCGACGACTTCCTCTTCTATCACCAGGTGGCGAAGGAGGCGGTCGACGCGGGACTGAAGGTGAAGGAAGGCGTCCGCTTCTACATCCAGTTCGGCTCGCAGGCGGTCGAGCAGTTCGCCCGCGACAACGGGCTCCTCGAGACGTTCCAGCGTGCCGGCGCCACCGTGCTCAACCCCGGCTGCGGCGCCTGCATCGGCTGCGGCCCCGGTGTCTCCGAGGCTGGCGACGAGGTCACGGTGAGCGCGATCAACCGCAACTACAAGGGGCGCAGCGGTCCGGGCAAACTCTGGCTGGCCTCGCCGCTGACCGTTGCAGCGTCGGCCTTCACCGGCACCATCACCGCCTATACGCCGGGGATGTTCAGCAAAGAGCGCGAACTGGCGGCAGCAGGGAAGTGATCGCGAGCTGGCTCGGCGCGATGCCGCGCGAGAGGTTCCTGCGCGAGCACTTTCAGCGCGCACCTCTCGCGCAGCCGGCGCTGGGCCGCGCGCTCGCCCCTCTGTTGAACTGGGGCACGGTCGAGCGGCTCGTCGTGGCGCGTGCGGACATGCTCCTGGTCCGCAACAGCAAGCTCCGTCGCGAGGAGGCGCCCGCCACGTTCGCGGAAGTAGAGGCGCTCTTCCGCGACGGCTGGTCGGTGGTCCTGCGCCACACCGAGGAGCACGATCCTGGGATGCGCGCCGTCGCCGACGCGTTCCAGCGCGATCTGCCGGGAGACGTTGTCGTGCAGGTTTACGCCACGCCGGGTGACTATCACAGCTTCTCCTGGCACTACGACGTCGAGGACGTCTTCATCGTGCAGACCACCGGCACGAAGGACTACTTCCTGCGGGAGAACACGGTCAACCCGCACCCGACGCTCGACGCGATGCCGAAAGACATGCAGTACGAGCGGGAGACGACGCCCACCATCGGCGCCACGTTGTCCGCGGGCGATTGCCTGTACATCCCCCGTGGGTGGTGGCATGTGGCGAAGGCGCGCGAGGATGCGCTGTCGATCTCCGTCGGGGTGCTGGCGCCGGAGGCTAGACGCCGCTCGCCCGCCGCCGCGACGCAATGACGCGCGCCAGATCGTCGGCGAACCGCACCGCATCCTTTGCCTCCAGCGTCGCCACCGTCACCCGGATGGCGGGGGGCGAGGCGATCCGGTAGCGCTCTCCCGCCTTCACCGCCCAGCCGAGGAGCAGCAGCGCCTGCACGGTGGCACTTTCCTCCGCGACCGGAATCCAGACGTTGAGACCCGACACGCCACGCGCCGGGATGCCGCGCTCCGCGAGCGCCTGCAGCAGCGCCTCCCTGCGCTCGGTATACACACGCCCCGCGCGCAGCGTCACCCGGTCGCGCCAGATGCCGGCCACCACCCGCTGCAGGATGTGACTGACCCAGCGGGCGCCGAGCATCTGCCGACCCTGCACCCGCGCGTGCGTGCGGGGATCGGACGCCAGCAATGCCACGCGCAGGTCCGGCCCGAGCCACTTCGAGACCGAACGCACCACCGCCCACTTCTCCCGTCCTCGGTCGATCACGGAGAGATACTCCGCCCCCGCGGCCGGACCGGCGTGGTCGTCCTCGATGACGACGACCGACGGACGGGTGGCGAGGACGGAGCGCAGCTCGCGCGCCCGCTTGGGAGTCAGCGCCGCGCCGGTCGGGTTCTGCGCGCGGGGCGTCACGATCACGGCGTCGCAGGAGCGGAGCGCGCGCCGCAGTTCCGCCGGGTCGAGGCCGGCATCGTCCACCGGCACCGGCACCGGCACCAGCGACAGCGCGTTCAGCAGATCGAGGACGCCGGTGAACGAGGGGTCCTCCACCGCCACCCGGTCGCCGGCGCGCAGGTGCTCGCGCAATACGCGCTCGATGCCGTCCAGCGCGCCGCTCACCACCGCCAGATTCTCCGCCACCACGATGCCGTCCTCGCGGAACTGCTCGCGCGCCAGCTCCAGCAGCTCCGGGTCGTTGGTGTCTTCCCCGTACAGGCGCTGGTCGAGCTCGAGCCGCGGGAGGCGGGGGAGGAGCTCGGGATCGGGATTGCCGGTGGCGAGATCGCGCACCCCTTCCGGCAACGCCGCCTCCGCGGGGACCGCGATCGGTGGAGCGGGGCGGACGCGCGTTCCTCTTCGCCCGTCCGACACCACCACGCCGCGCTCCTGCAGCAGGCGGTACGCCGCGCCGACCGTGGCGGGGCTCACCTGGAGCTGCCCGGCCAGCGCGCGCACCGGCGGGAGCAGCGAGCCGGCACCGATGCGGCCGTTCGCCACCGCGCCTTCCACGGAAGCCGCAATGTTGACTGAGGTCGAGCCGCTGATGTATTTTTGTACTAGCAAGCGGTGATATTGTACTAGCACATATGATCGAATACAAGAGCACACCCGATCTCGACCTCGACGTCGCGCACGAGCTCTACGTCGCCTCCACGCTCGGCGAGCGCCGCCCCATCGACGACCGGCCCCGCTTCGAGACGATGATGCGCAGCGCCAACCTCACCATCACCGCGTGGGACGGCGAGCTGCTCGTCGGCATCTCCCGCTCCATCACCGACTGGGTCTGGTGCACCTACCTCTCCGACCTGGCCGTACGGGTGTCGCACCAGCGGCAGGGGATCGGGGTCGAGCTGATGCGCCGGACGCAGGCCGCCGCTCCGCAGGCGAAGCTGCTGCTCCTCGCCGCACCGGCGGCGAAGGACTATTACGGCCACGTCGGCTTCACAAAACTCGACAACGCCTGGTGGCTGCTGCCGGGCGAAGAATTGCGAACTGCCGTTCCTCGGAGTTCCTCGGGTTCCTCGGAGTTCCTCGGCGGCGACGCCACGGCAGCGGAACCCGGCGAACGCCGAGCACCCGAGGAACCCCGAGGAACCGAGGAACCCCGAGGAACCCTATGACCGCCATCGAAATGACCGACCGGACGCGCGTGCGCCGTCTTCCCGACCGCGGCCGCTACGACGCCGCCACCATCTACCCGATCCTCGATGAGGCGCTGATCTGCCACGTCGGCTTCATCGTCGACGGGGCGCCGGTGGTCATCCCCACCATCCACTGGCGGGACGGGGATACGCTGTACTTTCACGGCTCCGCGGCCAGCCGGATGCTCCGCTCGCTCAAGAACGGCGTCGACGCCTGCGTCACCGTGACGCTGCTCGACGGCCTCGTCCTCGCCCGCTCCGCCTTCCATCACTCGATGAACTACCGCTCCGTGGTGGTGTTCGGGAAGGCGAGGGAAGTGAGCGACCGCGACGAGAAGATCCGCGCCCTCGACGCGCTCGTGGAGCACGTCATGCGCGGGCGCGCCGCCGAGATCCGCGGCGCGAACGAGAAGGAGCTGCGCCAGACGCTCGTGCTGGCCCTGCCGCTCGAGGAGGCGTCCGCGAAGATCCGCACCGGCCCCCCGCTCGACGACGACGAGGACTACGCGCTGCCGGTGTGGGCGGGAGTGCTCCCGCTGACGCTCACGCCCGGCGAGCCGGTCCCCGACACCGGCGTGACGGCGGAGGTGCCGGCGTATGTGAGGGAGTACCGGCGGTAGTTGCCGGTTGCCGGTTACGAGTTGCCGGTTGCCAGTTACCAGTTACCGGCGGGGCTCCGGCCGGCAACGACGCCTCGGCAACTGGCAACGGGCAACCGGCAACTGGCAACGGTCAACGGCGCGTCCGCCGTCAATGCGACCACGGCGGCTTGATGCCGTTCATCCGCGCGTAGGCGATCTGCTGCCCGAGATGCTCGTGCAAGTGATTGAGGATCGTCATCATCACGCCGCGGCGGGTGGTCTGGGTGCCGAACAGCTTCACCGGCGCGTCGAGATCCCCGGCGTTATTCGCGGCGGCGCGCAGGTGGTCGAACGAGCGGCGCAGCTCCTCGAGCACCTCCGACTTGCGCAGGACGGTTTTCTCCAGGTCGTCGTTCCCGCGCCGCGCCTCCGCACCGAGGAACGTCGGGATGAAGTAGTTCGACCCGGCGATGTGCATGTAGACCTCGCTGATCGAGCGGATGTCCTTGCCGGGGCGCCAGGAGTACTTGGCGGCCGGCGTCTCTTCGGCCAGCGAGAGGTACTTGTCCTCGATGTCGTCGAGGTTCGCAAAGAACTCCGCACGGAAGCCGGTCGGCTTCGGAGCCGGGCGCGTGGTGTTCTGCGCGGACGCAATCGCGGGAAGGAGCAGCAGGAGAATCAGGAGGCGGGCTCGAATCATGCGGGTCGGGGAAGACTGACGGCGTACCGCGGTCTGCAGGCGCACGAGGGATCGGTCATGGCGCTACTATCGGAAACGGGCGCGCGGAAGTCAAACCGGGTAGAATGCCGCCCCTGGCCTGACGAGTGGAACCGGCAGCCGCGGCGCCCCCTGATTCGCGCCCTGCCCCACACCCCGAAGCCAATCCAGAACCCGCGGGAGTGAGCTAGATGGATTTCCGTCTGACCGACGAGCAGTTGCAGATCCAGCAGATGGTGGGCGATTTCGCCGAGAGCGAGATCAAGCCGCACCTCATGGAGTGGGACGAGGCACAGCATTTCCCCGTCGACGTCTTCAAGCGCGCCGGCGAGCTCGGAATGCTCGGCGTGACCGTCCCCGAGGAGTACGGCGGGGCCGGCCTGTCGTACATCGACTATGTGAACGTGATCGAGGAGCTGGGCGTCGTCGACAGCGGCTTCGCGCTCAGCGTCGCAGCCCACAACTCCCTCGGCACCGGCCACATCTACCTGGCCGGCAACGACGAGCAGAAGAAGAAGTGGCTCCCGAAGCTGACCAGCGGCGAGTGGATCGGCGCCTGGGGCCTCACCGAGCCCGGCTCCGGTTCGGACGCCTCCGGCCTCCGTACCACCGCCGTGAAGGACGGCGACGAGTGGGTGCTGAACGGCACGAAGAACTTCATCACCAACGCCACCTACGCGAACATCTCCGTCGTCCTCGCGGTCACCGATCGCAACGACCAGAAGCACGGCATCACCGCCTTCGCCGTGGAGATGGACCGCAAGGGCATCCGTCCCGGCAAGAAGGAGAACAAGCTCGGGATGCGCGTCTCCGACACCGCGGAGCTGGTGCTCGAGGACTGCCGCGTTCCGGCGGAGAACATCCTGGGCCAGATCGGCTACGGCTTCATCGACGCCATGAAGGTCCTCGACGGCGGGCGCATCTCCATCGGCGCGCTGGCGGTCGGCATCGCGCGCGGCGCCTATGAGGCGGCACGCGACTACGCCAAGCAGCGGCAGGCGTTCGGCCAGGCCATCTCCTCGTTCCAGGCCATCCAGTTCATGCTGGCCGACATGGCGACGGAGATCGAGGCGGCGCGGCTGCTCTGCCATCGCGCCGCGACGGTGAAGGACGCCGGCGAGCGGGTCACGCAGTTCTCCGCCATGGCCAAGCTGTATGCCTCGGAGGTGGCGGTGCGCGCCACGGAGAAAGGCGTGCAGATCTTCGGCGGCTACGGCTTCATCAAGGAGTTCCCAGCCGAGAAGTACTACCGCGACGTCAAGCTCTGCACGATCGGCGAGGGCACCTCGGAGATCCAGCGGGTGGTGATCGCGCGGAACCTGCTGAACGCCAAGTAAAGCGGTTGTCGGTTGTCAGTTGTCAGTTCTCTGTGACGGGGCCGCCCAGGCGACAATCCCCGGACAACCGACAACTGACGACCGACAACTGCATTCGTTCATGATCGACCTCGAAGCTCTCACCACCGCCGTTCGCACCGGCCGCACCCGCGCCCTCGGCCAGGCCATCTCCCTGGTCGAGTCGCACGATCCCGCGGCCGTGCGCCTGCTCGCGGAGCTCTATCCCTCCACCGGCAGCGCACGCATCGTCGGCATCACGGGCTCTCCGGGCGCCGGCAAGTCGACGCTGGTCGCCGCCATGGCCCGTCATTACCGCGCGCAGGGGAAGCGCGTGGGGATCATCGCCGTCGATCCCACCTCTCCCTTCACCGGCGGCGCGATCCTCGGCGACCGCATCCGCATGGCCGATCTCTACACTGACCGCGGCGTCTTCATCCGCTCCATGGCCACGCGCGGCTTCCTCGGCGGACTGGCGAAGGCGACCAATGACGTCGTCGACATCCTCGACGCCGCCGGGTTCGACGTGGTGCTCGTCGAGACGGTGGGCGTGGGGCAGGACGAGGTGGAAGTCGTCCGGACCGTGCAGACGAACCTGGTCGTGCTCGTGCCCGGCATGGGAGACGACATCCAGGCCATCAAGGCGGGGATCATGGAGATCGGCGACATCTTCGTCGTGAACAAAGCCGATCGTCCCGGCGCCGATAAGACCGTTACCGAGGTGACGATGATGATGTCGCTGGTCGAAGAGCACGGCGACTACGTGCCGCCGATCGTGAAGACCGTCGCCTCCAAGTCGCAGGGGATCGGGGAGCTGGACGACGCGATCGTCCGCCACTTCGACTATCTCGCCGCGTCGGGGGAGCTCGACCGCCGGAACCGCGATCGCGTCCGCATCCGCATCGAGACGCAGCTCAAGGAGAGTTTCATGGAGCGGCTGATCGGGACGACCATCGGACGGGACGCGTACGAGCAATTGCTGGAGGACGTGCTCCGGAAACGGAACAACCCGCACGATGCGGCGGAGGGTGTGCTCGGGAAAGTGACGTTCGAACCTGCTGCTTCGTAAGCGCGAACGTCTGCGCGGCAGACGTTCGGTTGCTGGATTCAGCACGTTCACTGCTGGAGCGTGCAGGTTGACCGTCAACTTTGATCGCTCCACCGTCACCCGGAGTGCCTCCAGCGCTGGATCCAGTCGCGAACGTCTACGCCGCAGACGTTTCGCTGGTGAAATCAATCCCGCGCGCCACCGGATCTGAATACAATCCGCTCCCCATGAAGAAGAACCCGAATGCAGACAGTACCCCACTCGCTGAATCCGAGGAGGGAGAGATCCTCGAGCGACTCTCCGAGCGTGTCGAGAAAGCCGTAGCCACCATCCAGGAGCTCCGCCGCGAGCGCGACCAGCTCCGCAGCCGCATCACCGACCTCGAAGCCCGCGTCGCCGACAGCGACGAGACCAGCGAGCGCGTCTCCACGCTGGAGAGGGAGAGAGGGGAGATCCGCGGGAGGATCGAGTCGATCCTGGGGAGCCTGGAGGCGCTGGAGACGGCCGAGTAACCGCGCTACATCTCCGCGAGCAACCGCTCCCTGCACTTGGCCAGTGTCCGCCACGCCGTCCCCTCGTTCGCGCTGCGGTCGACGAGCAACACCACGTAATAGCCGTCCTGCACGTCGTAGCTGAGGACGGACATCGCGTCGAAGTCGATCTTGAAGCGGAGCGGGGCGCCGGCGTCGGCGCGGCCGCACATTTCGCGGAGCTGGCTGAAGAACACGCCCTGATACGCGCCGAGGATGCGCAGGGCGTGGTCGCTGAGATCGCGGTCGCAGGTGAGCGCGACCGTCTCCCCTTCGAAATCGAGGAACAGCGCTGCCAGCGCGCCATGCGTCTTCACCAGGAGCTCGTCGAGAATCAGGCGAAACACGTCATCACTCCCACATCACCAGAAACTTCCGCGCCTCCAGCGCCTCGGCGGAGCGCGGCGCGGCGGCAATCGTCTTCTGCAGATACTGCTTCGCGACGTCCGGGCGTCCCGCCTTGTGTGCCGACATGCCGAACCGCAGCATCGCGGCGGTCGACTGCGGATGCGCCTTCAGGTAGTCGAGATACGCCCGTCCCGCTCCCTGAAAGTCGCGGCGGCGCTCGCGCAGCATCCCGACGTACAGCAGCGCCGCGTCGAGTTTCGGATCCAGCGTGAGCGCCTTCTCCAGCGCCCCCTCGGCGTCGGCCGCGCGGCCCACGCGGTCGTAGGCAATGCCGAGGTGATAGGCGGCGTCGGCGCGCAACGCGGAGTGCTCGTTCGCCCAGATCTTCTCCAGGTCGGCGATCGCCTTCGCATGCTCCCGCTGCCGGAGGAACGCCAGGCCGCGGTTGAAACGCGCCGCCTCCAGCTCCGGCTGCAGCGCGAGCGCGCGGTCGAAGCCGGCGATCGCCTGCGCGGCGTTTCCCTCCAGCAGCAACGCCAGTCCGCGCAGGTTCTCGACCTCGGCGGGAGCGGCGCCGGACGTCTTCGCCCCCTCGAGCTGCTTGAGGGCGGCGTCGTAGTTCCCTTCGAGGATGTAGCGGACGCTCCGGTCGCACGCGGACTGCGCGCGTGGAGCGGCGAGAAGTGGCAACGCGATGAGGAGCAGCGCCGCGACTCGGATCAGGCGGCGCCTCGCACTTGCTCTTCGATCGAGATGTCGCCCCGCTTCACCGCGCTGACGAACGCATCCACCACCCGCGGGTCGAAACGCGTCCCGGCGAAGCTCTTGATCTTCTCGACCACGTAGCCGAGCTCCATCGCCTTCTGGTACGGGCGGTTCGTGGTCATGGCGTCGAACGTGTCGGCGATGGCGACGATCCGCGCCTGCATCGGGATCTGCTCCCCCTCCAGGCCGTCCGGGTATCCGCCGCCGCTCCATTTCTCATGGTGATACTTCATCCCGGGGATGATGTCGATGAGCTGCGCCACACCGCTCATAATTGCCGCCCCTTTGGCCGGGTGCTGCTTCATGACCTCGAACTCCTCGTCCGAGAGCGCGCCGGGCTTGCGCAGGATCCGGTCGTCGATGCCGATCTTGCCGACGTCGTGGAGCAGGGCGCTGATGCGCAGGTTGCGCATGTCCTTCTCCGGCAGGCTGAGGTTCTTGCCGATGCCGATGGAGTAGCGCGCCACCCGCTCGGAGTGGCCGCGCGTGTACGGGTCCTTGGCGTCGATCGCTGCCGCCAGCATGCGTACGGAGTTGAGGAAGAGGAGGTGGTTCTCGTGCGCCGCCTTCTTGAGCTGCGCGATGGCCGCCTCGATCGACTCCGACATGACGTTGAAGTTCTGCGCCAGCTCGCCGATCTCGGTGTGCGTCTTCAGCTCGACGCGCTGCTGGTAGTTGCCCTGTGCGATCTCGCGGCTGCGGTCGGTGAGGATGCGGATCGGCCGGGCGATGCCGGAGGCGAAGAGGACGGAGGCGACGATGGCCAGGACGAGCGCAATCGCCACCCACTGCGCCGTGGCGCGGATCATCTCGTCGACCGAGGCGAAGGCGCGCCGCTCCGGCTTCTGGACGATGACGCCGACGTTCGGCGGGGCAGGGGCCACGGTGCCGAGGAGCTTCACGCCGCGGTCGTCGTACGACTCGGTCAGCCGCAGCGGGACGTTCGCCTTCGAGAACTCCTGCACGAGCTTGAGATGGGAGAAGTTCGGGTGCTGGACGTCGACCGCCGGCTCGCTGTGGACGAGCACGCGGCCGTCGCGGTCGACGAGGAACGCCGCCACGTCGCCTTTGCCCTCGTCGCGGATGCGGTCGACGATGCGGCGGAGGCTCACCAGGCCGACGATGGCGCCGATGGTGTTGCCCCCTTCGCGCACCGGCACGGCCATGACCACGACCGGCAGGTTCGTGGCGGCGACGTGGGTGATGCGGCCGGTGGAGTCGGTGCCCTTGAGCGCGACCTGCCGCGCGATCTCCATCTCGCCGAGGATCGTGGCGTCGAGCGGCGTGGTGACGGCCTCGGCGCCCTGGCCGGTGGAGTTGACCGCCCGCAGGGCGATGAGGTCGCTGCTCGGCGTCATCGACTCCGCCACCCACTGGCTCTGCGCCGCGTAGAGGAATGGGTCGGCGCCGTCGGGAAGCGCCTTCTTCATCATCCGGATGCTGCCGGCGATGTTCGTGAGCTGCTGGCGATTGCTCGCCAGGAGGTTCTGGAGGTCGGTGGAGATGCCGACGGCCGAGCGGGTGAGGAACTTCTTCTCCAGCGTCTCCATCGAGTCGCGGTTGATGCCGATCAGGAAGATGTGCGAGACGAGAAGCGGCAGCACGCCGACGAGCACCATCGCACCGAGGAGCGTCCAGAGCAGACGGGGGCGGCGGGAGGGGGGCTTCGGCGGGGGATTGTCTTCCGAGGCAGCAGCGGACATTGCTTCGAATTATAAAGGGAACGGCGAATGACGAATCTCGAATGAAGAACGACGAATGAAGAATGACCCGACACGCACGACCGTTCTCCATTCAGAATTCTTCATTCGAAATTCTTCATTCATGCCGGTCGCCGTCTACGTTCATCTCCCCTTCTGCCACACCCACTGCACCTATTGCCCCTTCGCCATCAGCACCGATCTGGGGCAGCAGGACGCATACACCGCGGCGCTGGTGCGGGAGATCTCTGGAGCGACGGGCTCTCAGCCCGTCGAAAGCATCTACCTAGGAGGGGGCACTCCCTCCCGCACCAGCATCGACAACCTGACGCGCGTTTTTGTTGTGATCCGCGACCGCTTCACCATCGCACCGGATGCCGAAGTGTCGATGGAGGCGAACCCGGAAGACGTGACCGGGGAGAGCGTCGCCGCGTGGCGCGCCCTCGGCGTGAACCGGCTGTCGATCGGCGTGCAGTCCTTTCACGACGCGGAGCTGCACGCCATCAGCCGCATCCACGACCGCGCCCGCGCGCTCGACGCCGTCCGCATCGCCGTCGCCAGCGGCGTGCGCACGAACCTCGACCTCATGCTCGGGCTTCCGCACCAGACCGCCGCCTCGTTCCGGGAGACGCTCGACACGGCGGTCGACCTCGGCGCGGGACATCTCTCGCTGTACATGCTCGACCTCGAGGAGAAGACGCCGCTGGAGGTGCAGGTCGCGCGCGGCCGCGTGGTGCTCCCCGAGGAGGACCTGGTGGCCGATCTCTACCTCGAGACCATCGAACGTCTCGGGGAACGCGGCTTGCGGCAGTACGAGATCAGCAACTTCGCGCGGGAGGGGGAGGTGTGCCGCCACAACCTCCGCTACTGGACGCGCGGCGAGTACCACGGCTTCGGCCTCGGCGCCCACTCGTTCCTCGGCGGCCGCCGTTTCGCGAACACGCGCGACATCCGCCGCTACATCGAGACCGCCCCTGCCGCGCGCGACTTCACCGAGACCCTCGGCGAACAGGAAGTGCGCCGCGAGACCATCTTCCTCAACCTCCGCCAGACCGCGGGGATGTGCTATGAAGAGCTCCTGCGACTTTGCGGACAGGAGGGTCTCGAATGGACCGAACGGGGACTGGCGGACGGGTGGCTGCGGCGAGGGGAGGGCGGACGGGTGGCGTTCACGCCCACGGGATTCCTGCAAAGCAACGATTTCATCTCGCAGCTCTTCTAGCGCTGGCGCTCGCCGCGCCGGTCTGGGCGCAGGACAACACCATCACCTTCGATCCCGCCATCACGCAGGCGCAGTTCGAGGAGTTCTCGCGGCTCGCCGCCCAGGCGCTGTACCACAACCCGGTCGAGCCGGCCCGCGCCGGCAACCTCCTCCGCTTCGACATCGGCGTGGCCGCGACCGCGGTGCCGGTGGATACGGACGCCGCCTACTGGCAGAACTCCGTCACCGACGACTTCACGATCAGCGACCACATCGCCTTCCCGCGGCTGGTCGTCTCGAAGGGCATCTCCCTCGCCACGGTGTCGGCGTCGTACGGGAAGGTGCCGGACAGCGACATCTCCGTGATCGGCGGCGCGCTCGACATCCCGATCATCAACGGCGGCCTGCTCAGCCCGACGCTAGCGGTGCGCGGCTCCTACTCGCAACTGCAGGGCGTCGACGAATACGACCTCAAGACGTACGGGGTGGAGCTCTTCCTCTCCAAGGGGTTCGGGCCGGTCACGCCGTATGCGGCGGTCGGCCGCACGCGCAGCGACGCCGTCGGGCGGATCACCGACACCATCACCCTCTCCGACGAAGCCGACGCCAACCGGTTCACGGTCGGCGTGCGGCTCTCGATGCTGCTGCCGAAGATCGTGGTCGAGGCCACGCAGGGGGAGGAGCGGTCGTATGCGGCGAAGGTGAGTTTCGGGTTCTAACCGGTTGTCGGTGATCGGTTGTCAGTTGTCCGCGGGTCATCGCCCGGGCGCCACAGATAACCGACAACGGACAACGGACAACGGACAACGGGTCTATTTCCCCGACTTCTTCGCCGGCGCGGCCGCCTTCACCCCGACCGCGTTGCGGATCGCCTCGATCGTGAACGAGCCCTCCGGGCCGAAGCCCATGATCTGGCCGTTGACGATGAAGGTGGGGGTGGAGGCGATGCCGAGGGCGAAGGCGCGGCTGACCTGGTCGAGCAGTGCCTGGCGCTCGGTCTTCGAGGTGTAGATTTTGTTGACGGCCGCAGCGTCGATGTCGTTGTCGTCGAGGTACTCCTTCAGTACGTCGTCGAACTTGCGCTTCCCGATCGACTCCTGGTTCTTGAAGATGTAGTCGACGTAGCCCCAGTACTTGGCCGGCGCCACTTTCTGGATGGCGCGGGCGGCCATGGCGGCCGGGATCGCCCACTCGTGATGCTCGAAGAGCGGGAGGTCGATGCGCACGTAGTTCATCTTGCCGAGGTGCTGCTTGACGATCGGCTCGATCTTCTCGTGGGCGTTGGCGCAGGTGGGGCACTGGAAGTCGGACAGCTCGAGCACTTCCACGGGGGCCGTGGCGCTGCCGCGGCGGGCGGCGGTGGCGGCGCCGAGCGCCTCACGGAAGGTTTTGGCGGGATCGGTGGTGAGGCTGCCGCGCACGCCGATGATCAGGAAACGCTCGGACTGGTCGACGAAGCCCTGGTAGGTGAAGTTGCCGTACGGGGTGTCGCGGTTGATCGCCACCGCCTTGAGGCCGTCCGGCAGCGGGAAGGGGGAAACGACCGCCTTGACCTGCTTTTTGAGCAGGCTCGTGGCGGTCTCGGAGATGCGCGTGTTGGCCGGCCGTGCGTCCGCGGGGAGCGGAATCACGGAGCCGACCACGATCTGCTGTGTCTTCGGGGAGTGGATCAGGTACTTCTGGGTCCCGCAGTACTGGTCGGACGAGCGGACCGTGGCGGCGTAGGCGACGAAGTTCTGCGGACCTCCGTCGACAGGCTCGAGCGTGACCACGCCGGACGGGCAGCGGGGCAGCACTTTGGCCGCGTAGGCCTTGAGCGGCTGCAGGGGATCGAGGCGCTGGGCGTGGGCGGCGGAGCAGGCGAGGAGCGAGAGTGCGAGCAGGACCCGTTTCATGATCACCGGGAGTTAACAGTGCGATAGCCGTTCTCAATCCACCCGGCCAGCCCGCCCGCCACGTGCACGACGTTCCGGAACCCCGCCAGCGCCAGCAACCGCGCCGCCAGCGTCCCCTCTTCGTCGTTCGCCCCGTACACCAGCACGGTCTGGTTCTGGTAAGGCAGCAGCTCCGGCAACTGCCGCTCGATCCCCTCGAACGGGGCGCTGACCGCGCCGGCGATGTACCCCTCCGCACCGCGGAACGCCGCCGCCGGGCGGACGTCGAGGATCACCACCTGCCGCGAGTCGAGCAGCATTTCGTTGGCGATCTGAGGAGAGACCTCGGCGTAGCCGCCGGAGGTCATGGAGATGCCGACGGTTTTGCACGAAAGCAGAGCGAACGGCAGCAGGATGAGCGGCAGCAGAATGAAGAATTTCGAATGAAGAATGAAGAACGAAAGAAACCGATACCAACGTCCTAATTCTTCATTCTTCATTCGAACTTCTTCATTCATTTTCATAGCTCCTCCAATTCAAATTCCGCCCGCACGTCCCCAACCACTGTACCCGCATAGTTCCGCGTCACCGTCTCTCGAAACGGCAACAGCTCTTCACGCCCATCCAGCTCCACCCCGAGCAGCTCCAGCACCCGCAGGATCACCGGGTTGCGGCCGCGGTCCATCGAGCCGTCCTCGATCTTGAGGGCGATCCCGAGCGCGCCATCATAGTTTGCGCCGAGGTCAGCGGCCAGCGACGGGGCGACGGCCATGGCGTAGAACCCCTCCGCCCCCTCCTTCGCCAGCAGCTCCCCCCGGAATGCCGCCATGAGAGGCGTGGTCATGCTCCAGTTCCCGGCGACGTAGTGGGGGTGGGAGGTCATGGCGTCGATCACCGCCTGTCCGCTCTCGGCGTAGCGCTCGATGGCCCCGTTCATGAGGCGTGCGTAGGCGAACGCGGCGCGGTAGAGCGTGAGGAAAAAGGCGGGGACGCCGCAGCCGTCGATCCCGTACGGGACCTCCTCCGGATCGAGTCCGGCAAAGTCGGCCAGCGTCTCGCGCATGAGGAGCTGCAGCGGATGATCGGGGGCGGCGTAGTCGGCGCTCGGCGCGTCCATCACCTGCGTCGCCAGCAGCATCCCGGCGTGCTTGCCGGAGCAGTTGTTGTGGAGCGGCGAGGCCGGCTCCCCGGAGACGCGCAGGTCGGCGGCCGACTTGTCGTCGAACGGGAGGTGGGGAGCGCAGAGGAGGTCTTCCTCGTCGAACTCCCCCTTGCGCAGCAGCGCCGCGGCGGTCGAGACATGCACCGGCTCGCCGCCGTGGGAGGCGCAGGTCAGCGCCAGCTCCTCTGCCGTCAGCTCGTACTCTTCCCGCCCGCCGTATTCGAGGAGCGGGATCGCCTGAAACGGCTTGGCGGCGGAGCGGAGACAGGTGCGGGTGGCCGGATCGCCGGCGAAGGCGATCAGCCTGCCGCGCGCGTCGACGACCGCGATCGAGCCGCGGTGCACCGACTCCACCATCCCGCCGCGATAGACGCGCGTCAGCGGCACGCTCATCGCGCGCAGTGTAGCTGGTATCGGCTACGACGCCTTGGCCGGCGTCCCGCTCTCGGCTCCAACCGCCTCTTCCTCGGTGCTGTAGATCTTGAACACCGCGTCGAGCTTGGCCAGCTTGAGCAGCTTCTGGATGCGCTCGGAGGGGTTGACCAGGATCAGCTTGCGGTTCTGCCCCGTGAACTTGCCGAGGTAGCCGACCAGCTCACCGATGCCGGTGGAGTCGATGTAGTCGATCTTGGTGAAGTCGATGATGACGTTCGTGCTCTCGTTCTTGAGCACATTCTCCAGCGCGGAGGAAAAGAACTCGGCGCTCTCGCCGAGCTTGATGAGACCTTCCACGTACAGAATCGTGAAGTTGTCCAGGTGCTTCTTCTCTACGATCACAACGCCTCCGAACCGAATCATAGATCGCGTAGCAAACGCACTGCCACGACGCCGTTCATCCCCCCGAATCCGAAAGAGTTGGAGAGGAACGCCCCCACCTTCGCTTCCCGCGCCTCGTTCGGCACGTAGTCGAGATCGCAGTCGGGATCCCGCGTCTCGAGGTTCACCGTCGGCGGGAGGAAGCCGTCGCGCAGGGCGAGGATCGACGCCGCCAGCTCAATGGCACCCGAGGCGCCCATGGCGTGGCCGTGGAGGGACTTGGTGGAGCTGACCGGCGGTGCCGCGCCGCCGAAGACGCCGTGGATGGCGGCCGTCTCGGTGGCGTCGTTGGCGCGCGTGCCGGTGCCGTGGGCGTTGATGTAGCCGACGTCGTCGACGTTCAGGCGGGCGTCGCGGAGCGCCAGCCGCATGGCGCGTGCGGCGCCGTCGGCGGACGGGTCGGTGACGTGTCCCGCGTCGCTGGTGGCGCCGAAGCCGGCCAGCTCGCCGAGAATCTGCGCGCCGCGGCGGACGGCGTTCTCGTACGACTCCAGGACGAACACCGCCGCCCCCTCCGCCAGCACGAGCCCCTTCCGGTCGGCGCTGAACGGACGGCAGGCCGACTCCGGATGGTCGTTGTCGACGGCCAGGACGCGCAGCGACTCCCAGGCGCGGATGATCCCCGGCGCGAGCGGCGCGTCGCTGCCGCCGGCGAAGACGGCGTCGGCCTGTCCGGCGCGAATGGCCTGCGCCGCGAGCCCCAGCGCGTGCGCGCTCGACGCGCAGGCGGAGACTACCGAGTACGACACTCCCTTCGCGCCGAGCTTCGCCGAGACCGCCGACGACGCGGCGTTGTACATCGACATCGGGATCGACATCGGCGGGACGCGCCCGTTCTCGCCGTAGATCCGCCGGTAGCTGCCGTCGAGCGTCTCGCAGCCCCCCAGCCCCGTGCCGATCAGCACCCCGACGCGCTCCTCGTCGACCCCCAGCGCTCCCGCCTGCGCGGCCGCCTCTTCCGCCGCGATGAGGGCGAAACGGGTGAAGCGGTCGTGGCCGCGGTGCAGCCCCTCGTGCGCGTCGAGCGGCACCTCGCCGGCGATGCGGCAGTTGAGCGCCGAGGCGTCGATGCTGGTGATCGCCCGCACGCCGCTGCGCGCCGCGCGCAACGCGTCGACCGTCGCCTCTTTGCCGCGGCCGAAGGGGGAGATGATGCCGATGCCGGTGATCACTACGCGGATTGAGGATGGGGGATTGAGGATTGAGGATTGGGTCATGGGGCGAGCTGTTTCTCAATCCTCAATTCGCAATCCTCAATCCGGGCGGACCGCAAGGTCCGACACGATGTCGATCATGTCGCCGAACGTCTTCATCGAACGGGCACGATCGTCGGGGATGGAGATGCGGAAGCGCTCTTCGATGGCGAAGAGGATGGTCAGGGAGTCGAGGGAGTCGATGCCGGCGTCGGCGAGCGGCGTCTCCGGCCTGAGCAGATCCTCCGGGACCTCTTTTTCCTGCCGCACGATGGCGACCAGCTCCCGCGCGATCTCCTCCCGGGTCACATCCGTATGATAGCAGCGTGATTCGTCGTCCCCGCCGCTGGTGGCCGCTGTACGCCGGCTGGATCGCGCTGTGCGCGCTGCTGTTCTTCGCGCTGTCGGATCTCCAGGATCCGTCGCGTCCGAAGGGGCGCATCCTCTCCATCCACGCCGGACAGCGCGCGCTGGCGATCGCGCGCGAGCGCGGCTACCGCGATTACGAGGTGGTGCACGTGGCGCGTGGGCGGCGCAGCGAGGGGGCAGCCGAGGACCGGTGGGTGGTGCTGCTCGACAAAGTTCCTCATACGCGTCTGCGCGAGGCGGTGGTGGTCGAACTGACGGTCGAGGATGGTACCCTGCTCCGACTTCGGAAGCCTCGCTGATGTCCTCGCGTCCCGTCACCAAGCTCACCCCCATGCTCGAGCAGTATTTCGAGATCAAGCGGCAGGTGCCGGACGCGATCCTCTTCTACCGCCTCGGCGATTTCTACGAGATGTTCTTCGAGGATGCGGAGAAGGCGGCGCCGCTGCTCGACCTCGTCCTCACCGCGCGCAACAAGGGGCAGGAGTACGAGACCCCGATGTGCGGCGTCCCGCATCACGCGGCCGACGCCTACATCGCGAAGCTGATCCGCCACGGCCTGCGCGTGGCCATCTGCGAGCAGGCGGAGGAGGCGGCGCAGGCGAAGGGGCTGGTGCGGCGCGAGATCGTGCGGATCGTCACCCCCGGCACCGCCACCGAGTCCTCGATCGTCGAGCGGGAGAGCTGTTACCTCCTCGCCCTCGTGCCGCGCGACGAGCAGGTCGGCGCCGCCTATCTCGACGTCTCCACCGGCGATTTCTTCGTCACCACCTATCGCTCGATCGGCGACGCGCGCCTCTACGACGACGTGGCCCGCTTCGCGCCGCGGGAGGCGATCGTGCCGCGGGAGACGGAGACGAACGGCGCGCTGACCATCCCGGTGACGGCGGTGGAGCCGTCGCTCTTCGAGACCGCCGGCTCGCACGAATACCTCTCGAAACACTTCGGCACGCAGTCGCTGCGCGGATTCGGGCTGGAGGGGGAGGACGCCCGCATCGGCGCCGCCGGCGGCGCGCTGCGCTACGCCACCGCGAGCTACAAGCGGGAGCTCGATCACGTCCGCGCGCTGCGCGTCGACAACGACGCCGACTTTCTGCAGCTCGACGCCGCCACGCTGGCGAACCTGGAGATCGTCGAGTCGCGCGACGCCGCCCGCCCCCGCGCCACCCTCTGGAGCGTCGTCAACGCGACGCGCTCCGCGATGGGCACGCGCACGCTCCGCCGCTGGCTGACCCGCCCTCTCACGAACCGGGAAGCGATCTTCGACCGCCACGACGCCGTCGACGAGCTCACCCGCTCCCGCGCCATCCTCGAACAGATGACCGCCCGCCTCCAGAAGATTGCCGACCTGGAGCGCGTCACGTCCCGCGTCACGCTGCGCACCGCCACGCCACGGGAGTGCCTGACGCTCGCCGACTCGCTGCTGATGGCCGGGGAGCTGCGCGACGCGATGGCGGCGCTGCAGGGGCCGTTATTGGCGTCGCTGCGCGACGGTTGCTCGTTGCTGGTTGCTAGTGCGGCATCGCCTGGGCCGCAAGCCGTCGAGTCGCAAGCAACGAGCAACCAGCAACCAGCAACGCTCAACGACGTCATCACCCTCATCGGCAAAACCCTCGACCCCGCCCCCTCGATCAACATCCGCGACGGCAACGTCATCGCGCACGGCGTCGATCGCGAGCTGGACGAGCTGCGGTCGATTGCGCGGGACTCGAAGACGATCCTGTTGCAGATCGAGGCGCGGGAGCGGGAGCGGACGGGGATCTCGTCGCTCAAGATCCGCTTCAACTCGGTGTTCGGCTATTACATCGAGATCTCGAAGTCGAACCTCTCCAAGGCGCCGGCGGATTACATCCGCAAGCAGACGCTCGCCAATGCGGAGCGCTACATCACGCCCGACCTCAAGGAGCTGGAAGAGAAGATCGTCGGCGCCGAGGAGAAGGCGATCGCGATCGAGGTACGGCTGTATGACGAGCTGCTGGCGAACGTCGCCCGCGCCGCACCCGCCATCCTGGCGACGGCACGGGCGGTGGGGGAGATCGACGCCGTCAGCGCGCTGGCGACCGTCGCCGTGCGCAACCGCTACGTGCGGGCGCAGCTGAGTGATGCCGCCGAGATCTGCGTCGAGGACGGGCGCCATCCGGTCATCGAGCAGCTCGCGAGCGAGCGCTTCATCCCGAACCACACCACCATCCTTCGCGACCGCAACGGCATCCAGGTCATCACCGGGCCGAACATGGGCGGCAAGTCGACCTACCTGCGGCAGGTCGCGCTGATCGTGCTGCTCAACCAGGTCGGCTCGTTCGTGCCGGCGGCGAAGGCGCGGCTGGGGGTGTTCGACCGGATCTTCACCCGCGTCGGCGCGTCCGACCAGCTCGCGCGCGGCGAGTCCACCTTCATGGTGGAGATGCACGAGACGGCGAACATCCTCAACAACGCCAGCGACCGGTCGCTGATCATCCTCGACGAGGTGGGGCGCGGCACGGCCACGTTCGACGGGCTGTCGCTGGCGTGGGCGATCATCGAGTACCTGCACGACAACCCGGCGCGCAGCGGCATCACTCTCTTCGCCACGCATTACCACGAGGTCACCGACCTGGCGAAGACGAAGCCGCGGGTGGCGAACTACAACGTGGCGGTCAAGGAGTGGAACGAGCAGATCATCTTCCTCCGCAAGGTGGTGGAGGGGGCGGCCGATAAGAGCTACGGCATCCAGGTGGCGAAGCTGGCAGGCATCCCGCACTCCGTGATCGACCGCGCGCGCGAGATTCTCGACACGCTGGAGCGCAAGGAGCGCGACCTGGTCGAGGAAACCCGCAGACGCGGCCCCGCCACCCGCCAGCTCGGCCTCTTCAACTCGAAGGAGCAGGGTGTGGTGGAGGCGCTGCGCGCGGTCGACGTCGACGCCCTGGCGCCGCGCGAGGCGCTGAACGTGTTGTACGAGTTGAAGCAGAAGCTGACCTGAGGTTGCTGGTTGCTGGTTGCTGGTTGCTGGTGAGGTCTCGCGACGCGCCACAAGCAACCAGCAACGAGTAACTAGCAACGACTAGCAACCACTAACCAGCAACGTTACGATGCACCCCGAATGACCACCGACGTACTCGGCATCGGCCTCACCGGAAAGAAGCTCACCGACCTCGAACGGCGCATCCTGCGCGAGAACACGCCCTACGCGGTGGTGCTCTTCGGGAGGAACATCGGCGGGGTGGCGCAGCTCCGGGATCTCATCGCCGAGGTGAAGATGCTGGCGGGGGAGAACAAGCCGCCGCTCTTCATGATCGACGAAGAAGGCGGACGCGTCGACCGGCTGCGCACCGTCCTTCCCGGCCTGCCGAGCGCGCAGTCGTTCGAGGAAGGCGACCGGCCGGTCGAGCTGTCGGAGTGGTTCGGCAAGGTGATCGGGATGGCGCTCCGCTATTTCGACATCGAGATCGACCTCGCGCCGGTCGTCGACATCCGCGGCACGGTTCCCCCCAAGGGCCTCGAGCGCCGCTGCTTCGGCGGCTCGCCCGAAGACGTCATCACCCTCGCCGGCTCGTTCATGCGAGGGCTGCACGGCGCCGGCGTCGCCTCCTGCCTCAAGCACTGGCCGGGCATCGGCGAAGGCTCGGCCGATCCGCACTACGGCGCGACGGTGATCGACGTGCCGCTCGACCTGCTCCTCGCGCGCGAGCTCGAGCCGTTCCGCGTCCTCGGACCCGAGGCGGGGGCGATCATGATCGGCCACGGCACCTATCCGCGCGTCGAGGACGATCCCGACCTGCCCGCCACGCTGAGCTGGCGCCTCACGAACGACCTGCTCCGCAACACCCTCGGATTCGACGGCGTGGCGGTCAGCGACGACATGGAGATGCACGCCGTCTCCGATCTCGGCTCGTACGAGGAGATCACGGAGCGCGCGCTCATGGCGGGCAATGACGTGATCCTCTTCTGCAGCCACATCGAGCGCATCCCCGACCTGCAGTCGCACATCACCGAGCGGGTGAAGTCGAACCTGAAGGTGCGCGGCCGCTTCGACGAGGCGGTGCGCCGCTGCGAGACCTACCGCGCCCACTGCGAGCGCCTGCGCGCCGAGGCGAGGGTGCCGGCGTCGTGGGACGAGATCGTCGATGAGGCGGAGGCCTTCGTCACCGAGTTCGAGAAGACGCGCCCCCACCGGGAAGTCTTCATTCCCGACGTCGAGCGGCGGAAGGGCTCGCGTACGCCCGGGAAGGGGCGGACGGGGCGCGAAGAGTGGACGTGATCGCGCGAGACGCTCGCTTTTCGTAACTTTTCGCCTCTTCGGACGTTTAATCTTCGAACGTTCATGCGCATCCGCACCCAACTGATCCTCGCCGCGTTCGTCCTTGCGGTCATTCCGCTGGCGGCGATCGTGACGTACTCGTACCACTCCTCGCGGCGCGCGCTGGAGTCGGCGTATCGCCGCGAGGCCGACCGGTTGACGCGGCAGATGGACCGGCGGCTCGCCGGAATCCGGGCGGAGCTGGGGCAGCGGATGGACTTCGTCTCCGCGCTGGCGCAGGACAACTCCGCCGCCGAGGTCGGCAACATCGTCACCGTCCTCGGCGATGCCGGCATGTTCGTCGATGCGCTCGAGTACAAGCCGCTCCACCCGCCGCCGCCCGAGGTGCACGTCGAGGCCGGTGAGATGGAGGAGGAGACACGGGACGCCGAGGTCGACGCTGCCGTCGATGCGGCCACAGGTTCAGAGCCGGCGCCGGAGCCCGCCCCCGCACCCGCTCCGCCGCACGCGCCGATGGTCATCGAGCTACCGCCGATGCCTGAGTTTCCGCAGTACGTGATGTCGGAGGAGCAGAAAGAGCTGCTCGAGGAGATCGGCAGGATCGGCGGGGAGCTCGGCGTCTCCAATCTCAGCCAGGAAGAGCGCAAAGACCTCATCGCGGAGATGGCGGCCGCGCAGAAGGAGCTGCGCACCATCGTCAGCGCCGACCGTGCGCAGTACCGCGAGCAGATGAGCAAGGCGCAGGCGGCGCTGCGCGAGCGGCGGCGGATCATCGACGAGCAGCGCCAGGCGCGCGAGCAGGCGAAACTCGCACCGGTTCCGGGAACGCCTGCAACGGAGCCCGTGCCGCGGGTGGCCGCCACACCTCCCGCCGGGAAACCGGCCAAAGCGGCGCCGAAGGTGAAGGTGCGCGGCGCCACCGCCTCCGACCTCGCCCGCTCGGCCGCCACCGCGAAGAAGACGACACTCATCCTCGGCCGCAAGTTCGAGGCGCCGGTGCGCCAGCAGGGGGAAGTGGTCGGACGTCTCACCGCCCGCATCAGTCCCGATCAGGTCATCCAGCGGGTCCTTGGCGCACCGATGGAGGATCGCAGCGAGATCCCGTTCGCGCTCGACCGCGAGGGGACGCTCTACACGCGCAATCCGGTGGAGCGCGCGCAACTCGAGCGCCTCGGCGTCACGGCGCGCATCACCCAGGGGAAGCCGCTGACGGACATCGAAGGCTGGATCGTGTCGTCCTCCGTCGACGAGCCGAGCGGCCTCAGGATCGGCGTGGCGCGTCCGGTCGACAACCTCGACGAGCTGCGCAACACCGCCGCGCGCAACTTCGGTCTCGGCATGGGGCTGATCGCGCTCGCGCTGATCGGGATCGTGCCGCTGTCGAACCACCTCACGCGCGACGTCAAGCGCGTCACCGAGGGGGCGGAGCGGATCGCGCACGGCGACCTCATGACGCGGCTGCCGGTGAAGACGAAGAACGAGCTGGGGCAGCTCGCGCGCGCGTTCAACCGGATGGCCGAGGACCTGAGCATCCACCAGCAGAAGCTCCTCGAACAGGAGCGGATGCGCAAGGAGCAGGAGCTCCAGCAGCGGCTCTTCGCCGTCGAGTACGAGCGCAAGTCGGTCGAGCTCGAGGACGCGCGGCGGTTCCAGCTCTCCATGTTGCCGAAGGAAGTGCCGCGGCATGCCGCGTACGACGTGGCGGTGTTCACCCGTACCGCCACGGAGGTCGGCGGCGACTACTACGACTTCCACCTGGCGGGGGACACGCTCTCGGTGACGATCGGCGACGCGACCGGGCACGGCGCGAAGGCGGGCACGATGGTGACGGTCGTGAAGACACTCTTCGCCGGCTACGACGGCGTCACCGCACCGGCGGAGTTCCTCTACGACGCCGCGGAGAAGATCAAGCGGATGGACCTCGGCCGCATGGCCATGGCGCTGTCGCTGGCCCGGTTCGACCGCCGCACACTCACGCTCTCCTCGGCCGGCATGCCGCCGGTGCTCGTCCATCGCGCCGCCGGCGCGTACGTCGAGGAGATCGCCCTCTCCGCGACCCCGCTCGGTACGTTCGGCAGCGACTACCCGCAGGCGGAGTCGGCGCTGGAAAGCGGCGACACGGTGCTCTTCCTCACGGACGGCTTCCCGGAGCTGATGAACGACTCGGGACAGCAGCTCGGCTACACCGGCGCGCTCGAGGCCTTCGCCGCCGCTGCCACCGCCCAGAACGCGGATGAGGTGATCGCCGCGCTGGCCGCCACCGCCCGCCAGTGGCATGGCGACACGCCTCCGAATGACGACGTGACGTTCGTCGTCGTCCGCGTCGCGTAGTGGTAGTGTTTTCGCCGATGCGACCATCGGAATCGGAAGTCTCCCCGGCTCACGCCGCCTACATCGCGCTCGTCGAGGGCGACGACGTCCTGTCCGCGATCGAGAAGCAGTCGTCCGCGACGCAGAAGCTGCTCGCGTCGCTCGACGAGTCCCGCGCCTCGTTCCGCTACGCGGAAGGAAAGTGGAGCGTGAAGGAAGTGGTCGGCCACCTCGTCGACGCCGAGCGCATCCTCGGCTACCGCGCCCTGGCCATCGCCCGCGGCGACACGCAGCCGCTCCCCGGCTTCGACGAAGACGGCTACGTCCGCAACGCGAACTTTGACGCCTGGCGCCTCGGCGACCTCGGCGAGGCCTACGCCCTCGCCCGCCGCGCGACGATCGTCTTCTTCCGCAACCTGCCGGAAGAGGCCTGGATGCGCAGAGGAATCGCCAACGCGCACGAGGTGACGGTGCGCGCCCTGGCGTGGACGATCGCCGGCCACGAGCTGCATCACCTGAAAACGCTGCGCGAGCGCTATCGGCTCTGAGGCGGACGACGAAGGGCCTCCGGCGGGCGGGCTTGGCCCGCGGCGTTTGTTATCGCCGGGACCGCGCCTGACGCGACTTGCGCGCGTTTAGCCTATGGCAACAAGCGCTGCGGGCCAGGCCCGCCCGCCGGAGGCCTCTCGGTCGTCTCCCGGTTAGAACCGCACGCCGAGCGAGAAGCGGTACGTGCGCGGCTGCTGGTAGGCGAGGTTGTTGAGCGGCTGGCCGAAGTTGGCGGCGAAACGGTAGTGGGTGCCTTCGACGGGGGTGGTGGTGAACGGGTCGAACGGGGCGAGGTCCTGGGCGTTGGCGGCGGTGGAGATGCCGCTGGCGAGGCGCTGGGGGTCGGCGATGGCGTCCTCGCCGAAGACGTTGAGGAGATCGCCTTCGAGGAAGAACTGCGCGAGACCGAGGTTGAGCCGGTAGCGGAGGGCGAGGTTCGTCGACGTCACGTCGTCCGTCCGCAGCGCGCCGCGGTCGCTGAAGAAGTAGCGGCCGTTCGGGATCGTGGCGTAGCCGGGATTCGCGGGCGCGCCGGCGTAGCGGGTGACGTTGATCGGGGCGGCGATCGAGTAGGCGAGGCCGGAGTCGAACGTCTGCAGGACCGACGCCTCGAGCGGGCCGAAGTTGTACGAGGCCCAGGCGCGGAGGCGGTGGCGCTGGTCGCCCTGCAGGTAGCCGACCGGGTTGCCCCGCTCGTAGCTCATGAACTCGCGGTAGTAGAGGGACGGGACGAGGTTCGCGGCGGGGCCGTTCATCGTCTCCCCCTCGTCGTTGCCGCGCAGCTTCGACCAGGTGTAGTGGACGCCGGCGTTGAGACTCGACGGTGAGCTCCAGCGCGCCTGCAGCAGCACGGCGCGGTAGGTGCGCTCGACGTCGTTCGTGTTGCGGACGAGCGGGACGTCGACCGGGATGCCGAACGGCGTCGTCTCGCGGCGCGTCTCCGGCGTGACGCTGGCGGCGTAGAAGTCGCGCCAGTCGCGGGAGAGGAGGTCGACGCGGGCGAAGCCGCGGAGGCCGAGGGCGGCGCCGTAGCCGGCGGTGAGCTCGCGGACGTAGGGGGTGGAGAGCGTGCCGTCGAAGTAGGCGGAGTAGCCGGGGACGTCGCGGCTGCCGTTGGGTCGGAGGTTCTGCGCGGAGGTGTTGCCGGTGCCGCCCTGCTTCTGGAACTGCTCGAAGACGAGCTGGAGCGCCTCCTCGAGCGTCGTGTCGAGCGTCCCGTTGTTGATGACGGGACCGCGATAGGCGAAGTCGATGGCGGCGGAGGCGCCGGCGAGCTGGTTCGCGCTGGCGATGGCGTCGCCGACGCGCGAGGCGTACTCGGCGAACGAGGCGCTCACGCGGTGCCGTCCGTCGCCGCGGACGTCGTACTGCACCGAGAGGCGCGGCGAGAGGCGGCGGTCGTTCGCGGTGACGGTGCCGTCGGCGTCGACGGCGCGGTTGCGGTCGTAGCGGGCGCCGAGGGAGAGACTCCAGTGCGTGCCGAGATCCCACCAGTCGCTGAGGAAGGCGGAGTCGGTGCGCAGCTCGTTCTCGCGCGCCGGCGCGGCGATCGGCATCCAGCGGAGGAACGTCCCGCCGCCGTTCGCGTTCGTCGGCGTGATCACCGGATAGATCCGGCCGTCGGCGAACTGGGCGCGGGTGACGAAGAGCGCGAAGTCGCTGCCGGACTGGTGATCGTCGAGGAAGCGTCGCTCGCGGAAGCGGTCGACGCCGGCGACCAGCTCATGGCTCCCCAGGACGCCGTCGAGGAAGTAGCTCGCCTTGAGGAGCACGTCGTCGTTGTCGCGTCGCTCGTCCTCGCAGACGTCGCAGAGTGAGGGGGCGCCGAAGCGCGCGTTGCTGTTCGAGCGGTCGAGAAGGACGGTGCCGCCGATGAGATCGCGCGTCCGCGCGCCGCTGCTGAGCGACATCTCGCGGCGCGAGAGCTGCGCCTGCACCAGGAGGTCCGGCAGGAGCTGGAGGTCGTAGTGCAGCGCCGCCAGCGACTCCGGCTCGTTGCGGCCGGTGAGGCTGGCCGCGTCGTAGATGTTGTTGGAGAAGCGGCTGTTCTCGGTCTGCGTGTCGATCCCGAAGTACGACGCGACGATCTGGTGACGCTGCGCCAGGAGGGCGGTCAGCTTCCCCTCGTAGCGTTTCTGGTCGTTGCTCTCGTTGTAGCTGAGCTGCTGCGAGGAGCCGGGGATGGCGATGGTCTGGCGCGCGGTGTCGTTCTTCGCCCAGCGGCCGGCGGTGAAGAACCAGAGCCGCTCCGGGATGATGCGGCCGCCGAGCGTCGCCTCGAAGACGTGGTTGAGATGGTCCTCGCGCGCCTCGCCGGCGGGGGTTTGGGCGCTCCAGGCGGGATTGCCGAGGGAGTCGCGGAGGGAGCCGGAGAACCGTTCGCCGCCCGACTTGGTGATGCTGGTGACGACGCCGCCGGTGAAGCGGCCGTACTCGGCGCCGACCGAGCCGGTGAGAAGCGTCGTCTCGACGATGGCGTCCTCGACGTACATGGGGCGCATCTGGCCGCGGCTGTTCTCCGTCACGACGACGCCGTTGACGAGGACGAGGTTGTCGTAGCCGGGACCGCCGGCGATCTGGAGCTGGCCGTTGGTCAGCGTGTTCGCGGTGACGCCCGGCGCGAGCTGCGCGGTGGCGAGCTGGTTGCGCTGATGGGGGAGGCGCGCCACCTCCTCGAGGGTGAGGGTGGAGGTGACCTGCGGCGTGTGCAGCGGCGGCGGGATGTCGGCCATGACGACGATCGACTCGCCGGTGGTCTGCAGGGAGAGCGTGGCGTCGACGCGGGCGGCGACACCGAGCTGCAGCTCGGCCGTACGGTGGACGGCTGCCGCACGGGGGAAGGTGAAGGTGACGGAGTAGGCGCCGGGCGGCAGGGCGGCGAAGGAGTAGCCGCCGTTGGCGCCGGTGATGGTGGTGCGCTCGCCGATCAGGGCCGCGGAGGCGACGGTGACGGTGACGCCCGGCAGCGGGTCACCGCTGGTGGTGGTGACGGCGCCGTCGAGCGAGGCGGTCGTCTGTGCCGGGAGTGCCGCGGCGACGAGAAGGCAGAGAACGAGCAGCGGCAGCGCACGTGCGTACATAAGGATGCCGCATTGTAGCTGCCGCCGCCCGGGGGACGACGAGAGGCCTCCGGCGGGCGGGCACGGCCCGCGGCGTTTGTTTTCGCTCGGACTGCGCCTCGTGCGAGCCGCGTGCGTTCAGCCTGTGGCAACGAGCGCTGCGGGCCGTGCCCGCTAGAACGGTACTTCTTCGTCGTCTTCGATCATGTCGGAAGCGGGGGAGGAGGACTTGGCGCCGCCGCGCGACTGCTGGCCGTAGCCGCCGCCGTAGCCGCCGGAAGAGCCGCCGCCTTCGTCACCGCGGCGGTCGAGCATCTTCATCGTGTTCGCCACGATCTCGGTGCGGTATTTCTTCTGGCCCGACTCCTTGTCGTCCCAGCTATCGGTGCGGATCGAGCCCTCGAGGTAGACGAGCTTCCCCTTCTTCAGGTACTGCCCGCAGATCTCGGCGAGCTTGCCCCACGCCGTGATGTTGTGCCACTCGGTGCGCTCCTGCTTCTCGCCGGCGCGATCGGTGAACTTTTCGTCGGTGGCGACGGTGAAGCGAACCACCGACGTGCCCTGCGGAGTGGAGCGGATCTCGGGGTCTTTGCCGAGGCGTCCGACGAGGATGACTTTGTTGATCATGGCTTCTCCTGGGGCCGGATTCTATCTGCTCCCGGCGCGCGGTGAGTGAAGTTCTCCGGGGCGTAGAGAGAGGCGACGCGGCACGCCCGCCGCACGTACCATGAGGCGTGCGCAGGACGGTCATTTTCGGCATCTGCATGCTCCTCTTCGCGGCGCCTGCGCCCGCGCAGCGGCGTGCCGTGCGTCACCCGAGCGCTTTCCCGAATCCGCGGTCGGTGCTCTGGATCGCCGCGCATCCCGACGACGAGGCGGTGGCCGCTCCGCTGCTGTCGCTCTGGTGCCGCGAGCAGCGCGCGGCCTGCACGTTCCTGGTGCTGACGCGGGGCGAGTCGGGAGCGTGCCTGCTGCCGGGCGGCTGCCCGCCGGACGTGGCGACCGTCCGCGCCGCGGAGGCGGGGGCGGCGGCGCAGTACTTTCAGGCGAATTCGATTCATCTCACCCTGCCGGACGGTGGGGGCGCCATGCAGCCGCAGTGGCCGCCGGAGCTGGCGGAGACGATCGCGCGGTACATCGAGGCGGTGCGGCCGGAGCTGATCCTGACCTTCGATCCGCGGCACGGGACCACCTGTCATCCCGATCACCGGGAGGTGGGGCGGCTGGTGCTGGAGGCGGCGCGGCGGCTGACGTTCGCACCGGAGGTGTACCTGCTCGAGACGCTCGTCACGAGGACGCCCGGCTTGCCTGTGCTGCGCATCGCCTCCGCGTCGCCGCACGCGCTCCGCTTCGACGCGGCGTCACGGTGGCCGGAGGTCGCGCGGAACATGTCCTTTCACCCCAGTCAGTTCGACGTCAACCTCACCGTGGCGGCGCGCAACGTTCCGGCGTCCGAGCGCGCGGTGTATCTCGCGCCGGCGGAGACGATCCTCGGCCACCCGGTGGCGGGGTGCGCGCCGTGAAGTGCGTCATCCAGCGCGTCCTGAGCGCGTCGGTCACGGTCGGTGAGGAGCTGGTCTCCGAGATCGGCAGCGGGATGCTCATCCTGGGCGCCGTGGAGAAGGGGGATGGGGAGCAGACGATGCGCGACGCGGCGAAGAAGATCCGCGAGCTGCGCATCTTCGCGGACGAGCGGGGGAAGATGAACCGCGACGTGGCCGAGGCGGGAGGCGCGATCCTGGCGGTGTCGCAGTTCACGCTCGCCGGGTCGATCGCGCGGGGGCGCCGTCCGAGCTTTGACAAGGCCGAGGAGCCGGAGCGGGCACGCGAGCTGTTCGAGTTGTTTCTGACGGAGCTGGCGTCGACCGGCATCACCGTCCGCAGCGGCAGGTTCCGGGAAATGATGAAGGTCGCGCTGGAGAACGACGGCCCCGTCACCTTCGTGTACGAAACACGCGGCGAATAGATCGCAATCGGTCGGCGACCGATTCGCAATTAGTCGAGGACCGATTCGCAATCGGTCGGGGACTGATTCGCAATCGGTCGGGGACTGATTCGCAAATGGTCGATGACCGATTATCAAATGGTCGGCGACCGATTCGCAATTAGTCGACGACCGATTAACAAATGGTCGACGACCGATTCGCAATAAGTCGACGACCGATTCGCAAATCAAAACTGACCGATTCGAATATCAAACCCGACCGATTTGAATATCAAGACCGACTTCAACGATCTCCAGCCGGCTTCAGTCGATCTCGAGCGACTGGCGGTCGTCGCGCTCCAGCGTGATGTCGATGGTATCGGGCGTCCGGTTTCGGGTCGGCGCGTTGGACGTGTCGGGAACGCGGCCGGTGAGCAGGCCGACGAGGATGTTCCCGAAATGCCAGGCGGAGCGGGCCTTGCGCAGCGGGACAGCCACCGGCTGATAACCCTCTTTCGCGAGGAGGACCGCGCAGTGATCGGGCGCGCGATGCACCTGGACGACGGCCGGCGTGAGGAGCTGCGTGTCGTTTTTCACGTCGCCGCACTCCACGGTGACGGCCGCGCCGGCCGGCTCGGAGCGGACCAGGATCCGCTGCGTCGGGGCGACGGTGGCGCATCCGGCGGAGAGCGCGAGGAGGAGCGTCAGCAGCCGTTTCATGCATCCGAGGGTGCCACAGCGGTATTGCACGTGCAATCAGGAGGGAGGGGCTGACGGATGAAAGGCACGCCGAGAGAGGACTGGCAGGAGGAGCGTGGCGGGCGCATCGACCAACTGCCGGTGGAGCCGGAGCACGAGGGGCCGCTCGACGCCGACGAGCGGATCGATGAGGCCATCGCCGAGTCTTTTCCGGCCAGCGATCCGCCGTCCTGGAACGGCGGGTGAGGAGATGACGCCATGAAGTCGAGGTGGGAGCACGCCGGCGGGAAGCGGATCTTCTATTGCGATTTCACCGACTTCGGGGCGGACGTCGACGCGCTCAGCACCGAGATCGACGCGGCCGACGAGGCGATCCTCCGCGAGCCGCGGGACTCGGTGCTCCTCCTCGCCAACCTGCGCGGCACCGTGACCTCCTCGGCGGTGGTCGACCTCTTCAAGAAAAGCTCCGCCCGCACGAAGGGCTACGTGCAGAAGCAGGCCATCGTCGGCATCGGCGGCGTCCAGAAGCTGCTGGCGCAGGCGGTGGCGTGGTTCTCCCGCGAGACGTTCGTCCTGTTCGACACGCCCGAGGCGGCGCGCGAGTGGCTGGTGAGCGACAAGGGGGCCGGGGTGGTGGTGAAGGGGTAGGCGGGGCGGCGGCGAGCTGCTTCAGGGGAGCGCGGGCTCGAGCACCACTTCGATCCGTGAGTCGGGGATGGCAGCGGTGGTGGCGCGCTCGGCGATCCGCGTGCCGAGGTTTTCGAGCGAGCGGACGATCAGGGCGCCGAGGAGGCTGAACGGTGTGGCCTCGTCGGTGAAGTGGATCGGCTTCGGCGGCGGTCCGACGCGCACGGGGGCACGGGTCTGGAGCATCTCCAGCGTCAGGTCGAGCTGCTTGTCGCGGTAACCCTCCCGTGACAGCCGGAGAGCGCACGGCGTGGCGTACTGCGGAATGCGGAACCTCGCGGGGGTGATCCCGTGCTGCACGTCGACGTTCGGACAACGCAGTTGCACGTCTGCCCCCGCGGGGACGCTGGTGATGCTGACGCTGAGTGGCGCCGGCCGGTAGCTCACGCAGCCGCCGAGGCAGAGCAACATCAGGATGAGACGGAGCGTCGATGTGGCCACGTGCGCATCCAGCCTACTCCACGCCGCCGCCGATGTAGAGCCGGACCAGCTTCCCGTCGTCGTCGAAGCCGGCGGTCAGCTCCGACTCGTCCTGGAAGATGAAGGTGACGGCGGCCGACTCCCGCTCCTGCGGGCGGCGCCAGCCGGTCTGGTACCGCCAGCCGTACGTGTTCACGAGCATCCGGAGGTCGTCGCCGAGGCGCAGGCCGTGCTCCGTCAGCGTTGCCCGGCTGGCGGCGGGCCCGGCGACCTCGATCGTCGTGACCTGCTCCGTTTTTGGCGACCGCGACGTCGGGGGGAACACGGTGGACGCGCGGACGGTCAGCTCGCCGGAGCGCCAGGTGTAGAGGGCTTCCTGCGGGAACTTCGGGTCGCTCTGCCGCGAGGTGGGTTTCCCGAACCGCCGGATGACGTCGGCGAGGGTGACGTCATCCACCGACATGCCGAGGATGCGCGGGACCGTCGACCGTTTCGCGAGCAACCACTCCGGTGCGTGATCGGCGGTGGCGGGGGCGGGTCGAAACAGCAGCAGGAGCAGGCAGGCGGCGGCGAGCTTCTTCATCACGCTCGTTATACTGCGCCCTCCTTATGCAATACCGACCCACCGACATCGAGCCGAAGTGGCAGCAGCGATGGGCCGAGGCGGGGGTGGCGGAGATCGACGTCACCGCGCCCGGCGACAAGCTGTACATGCTGAACATGTTTCCCTACCCGTCGGGCGACCTCCATGTCGGCCACGGGCGCAACTACATCCTCGGCGACGCGCTCTATCGCTTCTTCCGCATGCGCGGCCGCGCCGCGCTCAACCCGATGGGGTGGGACGCCTTCGGCTTGCCCGCCGAGAACGCGGCCATCAAGAACCAGATCCACCCGCGCCAGTGGACGCTGGCGAACATCCAGCGGATGAAGAAGCAGTTCGCCCGCTGGGGCATCCTCTACGACTGGTCGAAAGAGATCGCCTCCTGCGAGCCGGAGTACTACCGCTGGAACCAGTGGCTGTTCCTGCAGCTCTACAAGCGCGGCCTCGCCTACCGCGGGACGGCGCCGGTGAACTGGTGCCCGCAGGACCAGACCGTGCTCGCGAACGAGCAGGTCGTCGACGGCCGCTGTGAGCGCTGCGGCGCGCTCGTCGAACAGCGCGAGCTGTCGCAGTGGTTCCTCAAGATCACCGAGTACGCCGACCGCCTCGACGCCGGCCTGGACACGCTCGAGCACTGGCCCGAGAAGGTGAAGCTGATGCAGCGGAACTGGATCGGCCGCTCCCTCGGCGCGGACGTCGATTTCCCCGTGCCGTCCGTCGGCCACCCGATCCGCATCTTCACGACGCGGCCCGACACGATCTACGGCGCGACGTTCATGGTGCTCGCGCCCGAGCATCCCGACGTGCCGAAGATGATCGCCGACGCGCACGACCGCGAGGAGATCGAGGCGTGGATCACCACCGTCCGCAACCAGTCGGCGCTCGAGCGGCAGGAGAGCGGGAAGGAGGGGCGGTTCACCGGCAAGTACGCGATCAACCCGTTCACCAACGAGGAGATCCCGATCTGGCTGGGGAACTTCGTCCTGCCGCAGTACGGCACCGGCGCGATCATGTCGGTGCCGGCGCACGACCAGCGCGACTTCGAGTTCGCGCGCCAGTACGGCCTGCCGATCCGCATCGTCGTGAAGCCGGCCGGGGGCGACGGCGTCGAGCCGAACGACATGGCCGAGGCCTTCACGTTCAAGGACGAGAGCGGCGTGTCGGTCAACTCCGGTCCCATCGACGGCCTCCCCGTGCCGAAGGCGATCGAGAAGATCATCTCCATCATCGAGGAGCGGGGACTGGGGAAGGGGACGGTGCGCTACCGGCTGCGCGACTGGCTGATCTCGCGGCAGCGCTACTGGGGCACGCCCATCCCCATGCTGTACTGCGAGAAAGACGGGCTGGTGCCGGTGCCGGAGGAGGAACTGCCGGTGCGGCTGCCGCTCGACGTGCCGTTCACCGGGCGGGAAGGGAACCCGCTGGCGAAGACGCCGGAGTTCATCGAGGCCACCTGCCCGCGGTGCAACGGCACGGCGCGGCGGGAGACCGACACGATGGACACGTTCGTCGACTCGTCGTGGTACTTCCTCCGCTTCGTCACGCCGCGCGACGAGTCGAAGATCTTCGACTCCGAGGTGGTGAACCGCTGGCTGCCAGTCGACCAGTACATCGGTGGGATCGAGCACGCGATCCTGCACCTGCTGTATGCGCGCTTCATCACCCGCACGCTGCACGACATGGGGCTGATCGCGTTCGAGGAGCCGTTCACCCGCCTCTTCAACCAGGGGGTGATCACGAAGGAAGGCTACAAGGACGCGAACGGCGCCTGGGTCTCGCCGTCCGAGGTGGAGTGGCGCGACGAGAAGCCCTATCGCGGCGGCGAGGCGCTGACGGCGGAGGTGACGAAGATGTCGAAGTCGCGCCTCAACGTCGTGCCGCCGGACGAGCTGATCGCGAAGTTCGGCGCGGACACGGAGCGGGTGTACACGCTCTTCATCGCGCCGCCGGAGAAAGAGGCGGCCTGGTCGGACGAGGGGGTGATCGGCGCGTACCGGTTCCTGGGGCGCGTGTGGCACATGGGGGTCGTGCTCAGTGGAGCGGGGCCCGCTTCGGGCCCCGAAAAGCCGGCGGCCGAAGCGGCCGCCGCTCCACAGGTCATCCGCAAGATGCATCAGACGATCGACGCGGTCACGAGCCGCATCGAGCGGTTCGAATTCAACACCGCCATCTCCGCGCTGATGGAGTTCTCGAACGTGCTGGCCGAGGCGCCGTCGCGCGAGCCGTACGAGGCGCTGCTCAAGCTCCTGCACCCCTTCGCGCCGCATGCGACCGAGGAGCTGTGGGAGATGCTCGGGAACGAGGGGCTCGTCCTCACCTCCACCTGGCCGGTCGCCGACCGCGCCCTGATGCAGGAAGAGACGGCGATCATCGCGGTGCAGATCAACGGGAAGCTGCGGGGGCAGGTCGAAGTGCCGGCCCCGGCGGAAGAGCAACGTGTCATGGACGCGGTCTTCTCGAACGAGAAGATCCAGACCTGGATCACCGGGAAGGAGATCGTGAAGAAGATCTACGTCCCCGGCAAACTGGTGAACGTGGTGGTGAAATGAGAACAGCGCTCGCCCTCCTGTCCGTTTTCCTCCTGGCCGGCTGCTTCGAGATCGAGCAGTCGCTCGAATTGAAGAAAGACCTCTCCGGCACGGCCGACTTTCACCTCGGCGTCGACCTCGAGCCGATGGTGGTGGTCATGGCGCAGTTCGCGCGGGAGATGGAGGGGAAGAGCGGCCCGATGACGGCCGAGGAGCTGGCGAAGGCGAAGGCGGAGTTCAGGAAGTCGGCGAAGAAGACGAGCTCGAAGGAGCCGTCACGCGCCGACATCCAGAAGGAGCTGCCGGAGGGCGTCACGCTCCTCGACTACGGCGTCAAGGAGCGGGACTTCGGGATGGACAGCAAGTTCCGGTTCGGCTTCGAGAAGCTGAGCCAGCTCGTGGCCGTGAAGCTGCCGTCGAAGGGGGACGATCCGACGGAGAAGAACGTGATCGACTCGCCGTTCCAGGGGCTGGAGCTGTCGGAGTCGGGGAACACGTTCACCATCCGCTCGAAGCCGCAGAACCCGGTGGAGTCGGTGAAGGAGGAGGCGGGCGACGGGCCGAAGCTCGACGCCGCTACCGAGAAGATCGTGCGGGAGGCGTTCTCGAAGATGCGCGTCGGCTACCGGATCACGGCCCCATTCGAGGTGGTGTCGCACAACGCCACGCGCCGGGAGGGGAACACGCTGGTCTGGGAGTACGACCTGGCGGCGTTCGAGAAGATGGAGAAGGAGAAGAAGCTGGACGGCGCGCAGTTGAGGGTGACTTATCGGCGATAATGCGCGCCGCATGAAACGCGTCCTGCTCCTCGGCGTCTTCGTCCTCACCTCCTGCGGTTACGCCCTCGTCGGGCACACCAACTTCCTCGAGCCGTCGATCCGGACGATCGAGGTGCCGGCCTTCGTCAACCGCACCACGCGCGTGGAGCTGGAGCAGCGCGTCACGCAGGCGGTCGGCGAGGAGTTCGTCTCCCGCGGGCGCCTGCGGCTGGTGAACACGAGCACCGAGGCCGACGTCATCCTGCGGGGGTCGATCGACACCTTCAACATCTTCCCGATCGCGTTCGAGCAGGGGCGCGCCACGCGCTACCAGATCACCATCACGGCGAACATCGAGCTCCTCGACCACCGCAACGAGGACAAGGTGCTCTGGAAGAACGACCAGTACCGCTTCACCGAGAACTACGAGGTGAACCTCGGCACGACCGACGCGTTCGACCAGGAGACGCGCGCGATCCAGGAGATCGCCGTCCGCTTCGCCGAGGGGCTCGTCACGAACCTGCTGGAAGGGTTCTAAGCAGAACGCACGCACTTCACCCACGGATGAGGAGACGACCGGAGGCCTCCGGCGGCCCGGCCGCGGGCCC
>DASWNW010000083.1:0-22729 GCA_036399015.1 Thermoanaerobaculia bacterium
GAGGGGGCCGGCTCGCAGTTCGACCCGGCGCTGGTCGAGCGCTTCCTCCGCTCGCTGCACGAGATCGTATGACCATTTCAGACACACCGCCCGTCTGTTCCATCGCCGCGTTCAACGGATGCCGCCTGCTCGGCTCGAAGCTGTACGTCACCGGTCAACCGTCTGCCGCGGGTTACGCGCAGATCGCCGCCGCCGGCGTGCAGTGGGTGCTGTCGGTGCGCAATCCGAACGAGACCGCACCCCCCGCCCCGCCGTTCGACGTGAACGAGCCGCAGAGCCTCCTCAACCTGAACGTGCTCTACGCGAACGTGCCGGTGACGCACGGGATGCCGCAGGCGGCGTTCAACCAGGCGGCGACCGTCGCGGCGGTGTCGATGCTCAGCCTGCTGGAGCTCGGAACGGCGCTCATCCACTGCTCGAGCGGCGACCGCGCCTCGGCCATCGTGGCGGTGGCGCTGATCGCCACCGGCACCGCCAGCAACGCCGACGCCGCCGCGTTCGCCGAACAGAACCTGCTGCTGTCGAACCCGCAGATCGAGGGCTACGTGCTGGCGTACCAGCCGCCGTCGTGGTTCAACGAGTTGCTCGGGCCGGCGGCGCGGGAACAGGGCAAGCTGTTGACGGTCTGACGCGACGACGTCGGCCCCGCACGTCTTTCCGAGGGGTGCCGCTGTCTTTCCGAAGGCTGCCGTCGTCTTTCCGGAGGCTGCCGTCGTCTTTCCGAGGGCTGCCGTCGTCTTTCCGAGGGCTGCCGTCGTCTTTCCGAGGGCTGCCGCGATTTGTACGCCCCTGACGTTACACTCGCGTCATGCCGACGCTCCGCGAAAACCTGCGCGCGCTCCCCCGCCCCGCGTGGGTCCTCTTCGGCGGCACGTTCGTCAATCGCTTCGGCACGTTCGTCATGCCGTTCCTGGCGATCTACATGACGCGCCAGGGGTTCACGCCGACGCAGGCCGGCTTCGCCGTGAGCGCGTACGGCGGCGGCCATATCCTCGCCTCCTTCCTCGGCGGCCACCTCGCCGACCGCATCGGCCGGCGCCACACCATCGCCCTGTCGATGTTCCTCTCGGCGGCGATGATGCTCGCGCTCTCCCAGGCGCACACGTTCCGCTCCATCCTTCTCTTCGCCTTCCTGGTCGGCCTCACCAGCGAGCTCTATCGCCCCGCCGCCGCGGCACTCCTCGGCGACCTGGTGACGCCGGAGCAGCGCGTGGCCGCCTTCGGGATGTACCGCTTCGCCATCAACCTCGGCTTCGCCGTCGGACCGGCCACGGCCGGGTTCCTCGCCGACCGCTCCTTCCTCTACGTCTTCATCGGCGACGCGATCACCTCGTTCGTCTACGGCATCGTGGCGCTGTTCGCGCTGCCGCACGGCATCCGCTCCAGCGGGAAAGAAGAGAAGGCGCACGCGGGCCTGCGCTACGCGCTCACCGACCGCCCATTCCTCTTCTTCCTCGCGGCGACGCTCTGCATGACCTGGATCGAGTTCCAGTTGCACTCCACGTTTCCGCTGCACATCACCGCGATGGGCTTCACGGCGAAGACGTACGGCATCCTGATCTCGATCAACGGCGCGATGATCGTGCTCTTCGAGCTGCTACTCATCGCCTGGACGCAGAGGTTTCCGCCGCAGCCGATGATCGCCCTCGGCTACGGCCTCACCGGGATCGGCCTCGCGCTGACCGGACTCGCCACCGGCATCCCGATGCTCGTGGTGACGGTGCTGATCTGGACCCTCGGCGAGATGATCTACGCCCCTGTCACCGGCGCCTTCGTGACCGGCCTCGCGCCGGAGCGCCTCCGCGGGCGGTACATGGGCCTCTGGCACCTCACGTTCTCGATCGGCATGCTGATCGGACCGGTGACCGGCACCTGGCTCTACGAGCGGAACCCGAACGCGCTCTGGATCGCCTGTCTCGTGATCGGCGCGGCCGGCAGCGTGCTCGCGCTCGTGAAGAGCGACCGGCGGGTGCCGGAGTCCGTTACAATAACTCATGCCTCGTAGACTGCTGGTCCTCGTCTCGCTCGTCCTCCTCGCCTCGATCGCCACCGCCCGCACCCGCGCCGTCTCCCATCCGGGCCACCGTCCCGACGCGGCCACGGTCAGCGGCGTGATCACCTCCGTGACCGGCAATCTCGTCAGCATCGCCGGCGGCCTGGTGACGATCGACATCACGGACGCGCGCGTCACCGGCGACCTCGAGCCGGGCCGGCTTCTCTTCGCGGCAGTCCGCCCCAACGCCGACCCGAACGCGCCGCTGCAGGCGACGATGGTGGCGGCGACGCCGCTCGCCGACGCGGGCCTCTTCGGCGCGGTCGACTCCATCGACACCACCGCCCGCACGCTCACGGTCCTCGGCCGCACCATTCACGTCACCGACGACACCAGCTTCGGCGGCGTCTCCGGCCTGCAGGAGCTCGTTCCCAACCAGCTCGTGCACGTCCAGGCGGAGGCGGTCAACGGTCAGCTCGTCGCCACGTCGGTGATGGTGCTCGCGCCGGTGACACCGGCCGTGCGCACGCTGCACGGCACCGTCCGCAGCATCACCAGCGAGGCGTGGGTGATCGACGAGACCACCGTGCGCATCGACGCCCGGACGCGCATCGCCGGCTCGCCGAAAGTCGGTGACACGGTGGACGTGCTCTACCGCGTCGACAACGCCAACGCCAACATCGCCCTCGTCATCGCGAAGCTCGAGCGTCCGACGATCCCGCAGGTCACCCGCATCAGCGGCCGCGTGCGCACGATGGGAGCGAGCTCGTGGACGATCACCCGCGACAACGGCTCCGACGTGCAGGTCGGCATCGAGAGACACACGGTCATTCAGCCGTTCATCAACGCCGGCGACCGGGTGGAGATCCTGGCGCGGCAGCACGAGAACGGGACGTACACGGCCCTCGCGATCGCGCGCAGGTGACGGCGACGGGCTGAGAGCCCGTCGCTCCAGGAAGCACGACGTACGGACGGTCTCTCTGGAGTGCCGGGCTCTCAGCCCGGCAAGCGCGGCACGATCCACGTCCGGCCGCCCGAGGTCAGCGTCTCCGCCTCGAACCCGAAGTGCGTGCGCATGACCGCCGGCGTCATGACGGCGGACGGCGGCGCGTCGAGGGCGAGCGCGCCGCCCTGCATCACCAGCATCCGGTCGCTGTGGGCGGCGGCCCAGTTGAGGTCGTGCGCGGCGAAGACGACGGTGCAGCCGGTGCGGTCGACGACCTCGCGCAGCAGCGTCGAGAACTGCTGGACGTGCGAGAGATCGAGCGCGGCGAGAGGCTCGTCGAGCAGGATCACCTTCGGCGTACCGGCGAGGACGCGCGCGAGGAACACCCGCTTCCGCTCGCCGCCGCTCATCTCGTCGAGGTAACGCTCCGCGAGATGCGCGGCGTCGCACACCGCCAGCGCGCGGCGCGCCTCCTCCCAGTCGCGGTCCGACTCCCACGCAAACCGGCCGAGATACGGCGCGCGTCCCGTCACCACCACGTCGACCGCGCGCATCGGGAAGCCGGGATCGGGATCCTGCGGCAGATAGCCGACCAGCTTCGCGTACTCCTTCGCCGGCCACTGCGCCAGCGGCTTTCCGTCGAACGTCACCTCCCCCGCCCGCGGGGCATACACGCGCGCCATCAGCTTGAGCACGGTCGACTTGCCCGACCCGTTCGGGCCGGTGAGCGCGACCAGTTGCGCCTCGCCGATCTCGACGCTCACGTCCCGCACCGCGGCGGTGTCCGCGTACGCGTACGACACGTTGCGCAGCGCCAGCATCAGCGCGCGCTCCGGAGGACCGACAGGAAGAAGGGGACGCCGAGGACGGCGGTGAAGGCGCCGATCGGCAGCTCCGCGTTCACCACCAGCGCGCGCGAGAGGAGATCGGCGCCGACGACGAGGATCGCGCCGCCGAGCGCGCAGAGCGGCAGAAGGAAGCGGAAGTCGCGCCGCCAGACGAGCCGGATGAGATGCGGGACGAGCAGCCCCACGAAGCCGATGATGCCGCTCACCGCGACGGCCGCGCCGGTGATCACCGAGGCGGTCCCGAAGCCGAGGAGCTTGATCCGCTCGACGTTCACGCCGCGCGACTTCGCGTCTTCCTCGCCGAACGCCAGGAGGCGCAGGTCGTTGGCGATGAACGCGAGCACCGCCAGCGCGGCGACCAGCGGCACCGTCACCAGCGCCACCTGCGTCCAGGTCGCGCCGAAGAGCGTCCCCATCATCCAGCGCAGCGCGGCGGTGAGGTCGGCCTGCCGCGACAGCGAGAACGAGATCAGGATGATGGCGGAGAAGAAGGCGTTCAGCACGAGGCCGGAGATGAGCAGCCGCGTCGGATCGGTGTGATCGCGCCGCCGCGCGAGGAGGAACACCGCGGCGGTCGCGCCGATCGCACCGGCGAAGGCGACGAACGGCACGACGCCCGGGAAGCGCGCCAGCCGCAGCGCGGTCGCGATCGCCGCGCCGGCCGCGGCACCGCCGGAGACGCCGAGGATGAAGGGATCGGCGAGCGGGTTGCGGAGCAGCGTCTGGAACGTCACGCCCGCCACCGCCAGCGTCGCGCCGACCGCCGCGGCGAGCAGCACGCGCGGCAGGCGGAGGCGGAGCACGATCGTCTGCGCGAGCGCGTGATCGAGCGGCACGTCGCCGATGAGGACTCCGAGCGCAACGGCCACGCCGAGAAGGATCGCGAGCAGCAGGACGGGCCGGAGCAGCGATGAACGGTGAAGGATGAACGATGAACCATCGGGCGGCACGTTCAGCGTTCCGCCTTCCTCGTTCCGCGTTCCCACGCGTCGAGTATCGCATTGAGGCGCCGCGCCGCCTCCACCACCCGCGGCCCCGGACGGAGGAACACGTCCTCGTTCACCGCGAACACCTCCGCCCGCAGCTCCGGGACGCGCGCGAGCAGCGCCTCGATCTGCTCCGGCGTCACCGCGCCGCGCGGGTAGAGCAGCAGGTCGGGCGGCGCGGCCATGAGCGCCTCCAGCGAGTACTGCGGCCATCCCGCCACTGCCACCGCGTTCGGCGCGCCGGTGAGCCCCAGCAGGTCGTCGATGAAGGTCTCGCGCCCGGCCACGAAGAGCGGCTCGGGCCACACCGCGAACATGACGCGCGGCGCGTTCGCGCGCGCCCGCCTCTGCGCCGCGACCGCCGTCTCGAGCTCGCGCACCGCCTCCTCCGTGCGCGGCGCGGAGAGCATCCGCCCGACGCGCCGTATCGCGCCGGGGATCTGCGCGAGCCGGTCGGTGCGTACGACGAACAGCGGGATGCCGGCCGCCGCCAGCGCCGGCGCGAGGTTCGGATGATTGCCCTCCGTGCCGGCGAGGACGAGATCGGGACGGAGCGCGGCGATCTTCTCGATGCTCGGCTGCATGCCGCCGACCTTCGGGATCTTCCGCGCCGGCGCCGGATGGTTCGAGAAGTCGTCGGTCCCGACGATCTTCCCTTCCGCGCCGACGGCGAAGATCACCTCGGTCAGATTCGCGGAGAGCGTGACCACGCGCTCGACGCGCGGCGGCACGGCGACGTCGCGGCCCACGTCGTCGCGCGTGGTGGCGGGAGCGGCGGTCTCGCCGCACGCGAGGACAAAAAAAACCGCGGCCGAGGCCGCGGTGCGTGCAATGCCGAGCGCGACGCGACTAGGCGTCCGCACCGTCTTCATCGTCGAGGTCGTTGGCGACCCCGAGGCGCGTGCAGGCGGCGGAGTACATCTGCTTGGAGGCGTTGATGGCGGACTGCAGCTCGGCGATGCGGTCCTTCACCTTCGACAGCTCCTCCTCGATCTGATCCTTCAGATCGCTGATCTCCTCTTTCGTCACCTGAAGCGTGGTCTCGTAAAACTTGCGCTGCTGGTCGGTCAGAACCGGCATGTGTCCTCCAGACGTTGTCAGTTGCAGTTGTCAGTTGTCCGTGGGGTGTCGTCGAGGCCGGAAGCCGCGGACAACCGACAACTGACAACCGACAACCAGATCATAGCTTGAACTCGACCGGCACCGTGATCCACGACTTCACGCGCACGCCGTCCTTCGTCCCGGGGGCGAAGCTGGAGCGGCGCATGGTCGATTCGGCCGCCTCGTTCAGCGGGCCGTTCACGCCGCGCAGGATGCGCACGTCGAGCACCGCGCCGGTCTCGGAGACGAGCACGTTCGTGATCACCGTCCCCTGGATGCGCTGCGCGCGCGCCATCGGCGGATACGACACCGAGCCGCGGCGCAGGATGCGCGGCAGCGCGAGGCCGGCGGTGCCGACCGGGACGAGATCGCCTTCGCGCACCCGCTGCGCGGCCGGCTGCTCCTGCGCCGGTGCGGGACGCGTCTCCGCCACTTCCGGCTGACGCGCCGGCTCCGGAGCCGGCTGCTGCGGCGCGGGCGCCTGCGTGGCGGTGGCGGCGGGCGGCGGGACAGCCGGTGCCGGCTGCTGCTGTGCGACCTGCTGTGGCGGCGGCACCACGGCCGTACGTCCCGGCGCGGCGGTGGCGGTGGCCGGCGTCTGCTGCTGCTGTGCGCGTGCGAGCGCCTCGAGCCGCGCCCGTTCCGCCGCCATCCGTCGCTGCACCTCGGCGTCGACGGCCGAGGGATCGATCGACGCGGTCGCCGGCGCGAGCGGCGCGGTGGCGGTGGGCGCGCCGATCGGCGCGGCGGTGAGCTGCGCCGGCGCGGCGGTCGAGGAAGCGACGACGGTGTTCGTCGCCGCGGGCTGCGCGGCGTTCGCCTCCGGCTTGCGGGTCAGCAGGAAGGCGGCGGCGCCGAGGGCGGCGATGACACCGATGCCGGCGGCGATGAGGCCCACCTTCGACTTCGGCTTGTCGGCCGGCTCCGCGGTGGCCGCGTACGGCTCCGGGGCGGGCGTGGGGACGGCGGCGACCGGTGCCGGGATCACGGCCGGTGCCGGCTTGGCGGTCGCGGCCGATGCTGCCGCGGCGACGGCGGACGCCGGCGCGATCATCGGCGCCGAGAAGACCGGGGCCGGCGCGTCGAGGACCGTCTCGTCCTCCTCGAACGGCGCCCGCTCCGGCACGGGGGCCGGCTCGTCGCCGGAGAGGCGATGCATGTAGATCGCGAGGTCGGCGCTGGTCGGCGTCGGGCGGAAGCTGTAGAGGATGGCGTCGAGGTCGCGCGCCATCTCCCCGGCGGTCTGGTAGCGGTTGGCCGGATCCTTCTGCAGCGCCTTGAGGACGATCTTGTCGATCTCCGGCGTCACCTCGTCGTTGTAGAGCGACGGCGGCTGCACCTGCGCCTCGCGCACCTGCTCGAGGATCGACAGCTCGTTGTCACCCATGAACAGCTTGCGGCCGGTGAGCATCTCGAACAGCACCGTCGCCAGCGCGAAGATGTCGGAGCGGCGGTCGATGTTGCGGCCCCACGCCTGCTCGGGCGCCATGTACTGCAGCTTGCCCTTCAGCGCGCCGGCCTGGGTGTGCGACGCCTTCGAGGCCGCCTTGGCGATGCCGAAGTCGCACAGCTTGATGTCGCCTTCCTGCGAGATGAGCACGTTCTGCGGCGAGACGTCGCGGTGGACGAGCCCCATCTCCTTCTCTTCGAAGTCCTTCTTGCGGTGCGCGTAGTCGAGCGCCGAGGCGATCTTCGAGGCGATGAAGAGCGCCAGCTCGACCTGCATCGGGTTGTCGCGCTCCTGCCCCTGACGGAGGATGGTCTTCAGGTCGAAGCCATCGATGTACTCCATCGCGATGTAGTAGGAGCTCTGGATCTTCCCGAGGTCGTAGATGTGGATGATGTTGTTGTGGTTGAGCTGCGCGGCCAGCTTCGCCTCATCGACGAACATCTCGATGAAGTCCTGATTGTCCGAGAGGTGCGGGAGGATCTTCTTGATCGCGACGATCTTCTGAAAGCCCTCCACGCCGCGCATGCGCGCCTTCCAGACCTCGGCCATGCCGCCCGTGGCGATCTTCTCGATCAGCACGTACTGGCCGAACTTTGTCCCGTCGAGCGGCTCGTCCTCTTCCGGCTTCGCCGGCGCGGCGGCCGGGAACACCGGCTGCGCGACAGGGACGCGGTCGGGGACGTACGCCTTCATCTTCTCGGTGTTGAAGCGGGGCGCCGCCGGAGCTGCTGCCGCGGGAGCTGCTGCGGCGGGGGCGGGGGCGGCGGCCGCGGGACGCGGCGGCTCGGGAGCGGCGACCGGCGGAGGCACCGGAATGTTGCCGCCGGTGGTGGTCCTGCGCGCGGTGCGCTCGAGGCCGGAGAGCGTGTCCTCGACGCGGCGGTCGAGCTCACTGCCCCCCGCCGCGGTCTTCGGCTTCGGCACGTTCGTGGCCGTCGTCTTGCGCTGCACGTTCATGCCGGCGAGCGTGTCGGCGAGCATCTGGTCGACGTTGCCCGACTTGGTGTTCTTCCGCGCCGCCGGCTTGTTGTCCTCGTCGACGAGGTCGCCGAAGATCTCGCTCGAGGTGAGCTGCGACGCCGGGGCGCCGCCGCGGATGCCGAGCATCTGCTGGACCTTGCCGAGGAACTCCCCCTCCGTGTAGGGCTTGGGGAGGATGTCGGAGGCGCCGACGCGCTGGGCGTCCGCCGCCGGACTCTTCCCGTTGTAGCCGGAGACCGTCAGGAGGATCGGCGTGTCCTGGAGCGGCTTGCGGCCGCGGATGGCGCGAATGAGCTCGGTGGTGGAGACCTTCGGGACGACCGAGGAGAGGACGATGAGGCGAGGCTGCTCGCCGTCCAGAGCCTTGATCGCCTCTTCTCCGTCGCGGGCAAACGTCGGGGTGAACGGCTGCCCCGCCAACGCCTGGCGCACGCGGTCGGTGTAACGCGGCTCGTACTCGACAACGAGAATGTTTTCAGACATGTACGCAGGGGTCCTGTCCGGTCGGGGTGTGAGCGCTGATTTTGGCACAAGAGGTTGCCGGTTGCCAGTTACCCGTTGCCGGGGAGGCTCGTCGCCGCGACTCGCATCGTCTTGTGGCAACCGGGAACGGGCAACGCGCAACCTCTTGCTTGATTTTCTCGAACGACTTCCCCCATACTCGCTTCAGCACCTCGCGCGACGATCGTGCGTCAGGCCTCCCAGCCGGGCGTTTTTGAGAGTTGACTCTCCGCCCCAAATCGTCGGCCCCCGGGAATCGCAGGTGAAAGCTCAATAGGTTTTGACTGAGTTCGAATGACACCAGACAACCGCACTCCGCGTAAGCGGCGTCGTAAGAGACGCCGCACGGGCGCCGAGGGTCAGCCTCTCGGCAACGGCAACGGCCCGGCACCTGGAAACGAAGCAGCACCGAGACCGCAATACGCCGACAACGGCGCAGGCGGAGGAGCCGGACGACGGCGCCGGCGCTCCCGCCGGGGACGCCCCGGCCGCGAAGGCGAGCGTCCGTATCAGGACAACGGCGGCAGCAGCAGCTCGAGCGCGCCGCCCATCGACGTCGCCCCCGGAGAGCTCGTCGCCACCAGCGGCGTCCTCTTCATCAAGCAGAACGGCTCCGGCCTCCTCGTCGACCCCGCCAACAACTACTACGCGCAGCCGGGCGACACCATCGTCCCCCGCTCCACGATCGAGCGGCTGCATCTCCTCCCCGGCCTCCTTCTCGGCGGCTCCGCCCGCCGCACCGGCAACGGCCTCGAGCTGATCGGGCTGGAGACGGTGGAAGGGCTGCCGCTCGAGGAGTACCGCGAGTCGCGCCGCCCCTTCTCCGAGCTGATCTCGATCGACCCGAACGAGGTCTTCAAGCTGGAGACGGAGCCCGAGCGTCTCACCACGCGCGTGCTCGACCTCCTGGCGCCGCTCGGCAAAGGGCAGCGCTGCCTCGTCGTCGCGCCGCCGAAGGCCGGCAAGACGACGCTCCTCAAGGACATTGCCCACGGCATCAACACGAACCATCCCGAGGTGATCCTTTTCGTGCTGCTCGTCGACGAGCGCCCCGAGGAAGTCACCGACTTCCGCCGCTCGGTCGAGAAGGGGGAAGTGGTCGCGTCGAGCTCGGACGAGACCGCCGAGAGCCACATCCACCTCGCCGAGATCATCCTCGAGCGCGCACGCCGCCTCGTGGAGACGAAGAAGGACGTGGTCATCCTCTGCGACTCGATCACGCGCATGTCGCGCGCCTACAACAACGAGCAGCGCGGAAGCGGCAAGATCCTCTCCGGCGGCATCGACGCCCGGACCATGGAGAAGCCGCGGCGCTTCTTCGGCGCGGCGCGCAACGCCGAGGACTGGGGCTCGCTGACCATCATCGCCACGGCCCTCATCGACACCGGCTCCCGCATGGACGAGGTCATCTTCCAGGAGTTCAAGGGCACCGGCAACACCGAGGTCGTGCTCGACCGCGGCCTCTTCGAGCGCCGCATCTTCCCGGCGATGAACATCGGCCAGACCGGCACGCGCAAGGAGGAGAAGCTGCTGCCTCCCACCGTCCTCCCGAAAGTACACACGCTGCGGCGCGCGCTGGCCGGCACCGACCCGATGACGGCCATGAAGATGCTGCTCGAGCGGCTGCAGAAGTTTCCGTCGAACGAGGCGTTCCTCAAGAGTTTCTGAGGAACGCCCGCGGCTTCACACGTTCTTTATCCCCATCCGGTCCGACTGTTCTAAACTACCCGCTCAGAAATTCAGCCCGGTTTCGCTCTCTTACTTTCCACCCATGTCAGGAGGATTCATGTCCGCTCTCCGCCGTCTGCTGTACTTGACCGCGGTCGCGCTCTTTGCGATCGCGCCCATGGCCCTCGGCCAGGCGAGCACCACCGGCGCCATCGCCGGCGTCGTGCTCGCGGCTGACGGGAGCGCCCTTCCGGGCGTCACCGTCGAAGCCATTCACGTCCCCACCGGCACGCGCTACGACTCCGTGACCGGCGAAAACGGGCGCTACACGATCCCGAACGTTCGCGTCGGCGGACCGTATCGTGTGACCGCCACCCTGGAGGGCTTCCGCCCGGTCGAGATGTCGAACCTGCAGGTCGGCCTCGGCACCACCGCGGAAGTGCCGCTCACCCTCCAGCTCGCGACCGTCTCGGAGGCGATCACCGTCACGGCCACGGCCGACGAGATCATCAATCCGAACCGCAACGGCGCGACCTCGGAAGTCTCGACCGAGCAGATCGAGACCCTGCCGACCGTCAACCGCTCGCTGCAGGACTTCGCCCGCACGAATCCCTACTTCGTCGTCGACGCCCAGGACTTCTCGGCCACGCGCATGAACGTCGCCGGCCGCAACAACCGCTACAACTCGATCCAGATCGACGGCGCGGTCAACAACGACCTCTTCGGCCTCGCCGACACCGGCACGCCGGGCGGCCAGACCGACGCGCAGCCGATCTCGCTGGACGCGGTCCAGGAGCTTCAGCTCGTCGTCTCCCCCTATGACGTCCGCCAGGGCGGCTTCACCGGCGGCGGCGTCAACGCCGTCACCCGCTCCGGAACGAACGAGTGGTCCGGCTCCGTCTACGGTTCGCAGCGCTCCCCCGACCTGACCGGCGAGTGCAAGGGCTGCACGCCGGTGGCCGACTTCGAGCAGGACCAGTACGGCCTCCGCGTCGGCGGCCCGATCGTTCGCGACCGCCTCTTCTTCTTCGTCAGCGGCGAGCAGAACCGCAAGGCGCAGCCGACCGGCTTCTACGCCGAGGGCCCCGGCGCCCGCGTCCGCGACGACGTGGCCGGCAACGCCGCCCAGTTCCGCCAGATCCTGATGAACAAATACGGCTACGATCCCGGTCCGCTGACCGACTTCCCGGCCGAGACGAACAACGACCTCGCCTTCGCCCGCCTCGACTGGAACGTCGGCGCCAGCAACCAGCTCACCCTTCGCCACAACTACGTCGACGCCGCGCGCGACGTGTGGGGCGGCCGCAGCGAGAGCCGCTACACCTTCGAGACCGCGACGTACGCGCAGGCCGACGAGACCAACTCCACCGTCGCCCAGCTCAACAGCGTCTTCAGCGCGAACGCCTACAACGAGGCGCGCATCAGCAAGCAGACCATCAAGGACGAGCGCACCATTCCGGTCGTCTTCCCGAGCATCGAGATCGGCCCGGGCGGCGCGCGTAACGGCCAGCTCACCGCCGGCACCGAGCGCTTCTCCGGCGCGAACGCGCTCGACCAGGAGATCTTCGAGTTCACCGACGACTTCACCTACGTCGCCGGCAATCACACGCTGACCCTCGGCACGCACAACGAGTTCTTCGAGTTCCGGAACCTCTTCCTCTCGGAGTTCTACGGCTACTACTACTTCCCCGACCTGGCCGCCTTCGAGGCCGGCACGGCGCAGGAGTACCGCATCAGCTACGCCACCGGCGACAATCCGCGCCGTCCGGCCGCGTTCGAGGCCGGTCAGTACGGCTTCTACGTGAACGACTCCTGGCGCTTCAGCGACGCGCTGTCGCTCACGCTCGGCGTTCGCGGCGACAAGCCGACCTTCCCGGATGCGCCGTCGTACAACGAGAACGTCTTCACCCGCATCGGCTACCGCACCGACCAGGTGCCGTCCGAGGACATCGTCTGGTCGCCGCGCGTCGGCTTCAACTGGCAGCCGGGCGGCGCGGGCACGCAGCAGGTCCGCGGCGGCATCGGCATCTTCGCCGGCCGCACCCCGTACGTCTGGATCTCGAACGCCTTCGCCAACACCGGCGTCGAGTCGGTGGCCCTGAGCTGCACCGGCACCTGCGTCCGTCCGATCTTCAACCCCGATCCGAACGCGCAGCCGCGCGAAGTCGGCGTCGGCGGCGCGCTGTCGGTCGACCTCATCGATCCTGACTTCGAGTTCCCGCGCGTCCTCCGCGCCACCCTCGGGTATGACCGAGAGCTCTTCTTCGGCGTGCGCGGCTCGGCCGAGGTGCTCTGGTCGCAGACCCAGCAGGACGTCTTCTACTACAACGTCAACCGCGTCCAGTCCGGCGTGAACCCGCTCGACGGCCGCCCGATGTTCGCCAACCGCATCAACACCGGCGTCGCCGACGCGATCCAGCTCTCCAACACCAGTCACGGTCAGGAGACCGCGTTTACCCTGCAGCTCAGCCGTCCGTTCTCGAACGGCCTGCTGCTCTCCGCGAACTACGGCCACCAGAACGCCGAGTCGGCCTTCGACGCGACCTCGAGCCGCGCGATCTCCAACTGGCAGTTCCGCCACACCAAGGGCGACATCTTCGCCGAGGACGTCACCCGCTCCGCGTTCGAGATGGAGCACCGCTTCAACATCGCCGCCTCGTACAACTTCGCCACCGGCCCGCTCGGCCACACCCTCGGCCTCTACTACAACGTGCAGTCGGGCCGTCCGTACTCGGTCATGATGAGCGCCGGCGGTGGCGCGACCGACATGAACGGCGACGGCTACACCACGAACGACCTGCTCTACATCCCGCAGCCCGGACAGGTGATCTTCGAGTACTCCGACGGCCGCCGCACCAACAGCATCGAGGGAGTCTCGCCGGAGCAGGCCTTCACCAACTACCTCAACTTCCTCGGCGTCGACCCGAACTCCGGCCGCATCCTCGACCGCTATGAGTTCACCGAGCCCTGGAGCCGCCAGCTCGATCTCCACTACGGCATCGACATCCCGGTCAGCCGCCTCCGCACGGAGCTGACCATGGACGTCACGAACCTGCTCAACCTCGTGAACGACGAGTGGGGCATCATCAAGTCGGTCGGCAACCAGAACACCACCCCCGTGCAGTACCGCGGCGTCGACGCTGCCACCGGCAAGCACATCTATCGCGAGGCGTTCCGCAGCGCCTGGTCGGCCGGCAGCCAGTTCTCCATCGCCGACACCCGCTCGCGCTGGACCGCCCGCATGGGAGTCCGCGTCTCCTTCTAATCGCTCCTCGAAACGTGGTAAACCGGCGGCCACCCCGAAAGGGGTGGCCGTTGTGTTTTCGGAGGATGCGATGCGAACGTTCGTCCTTGCGGTGTTGACCTGTTCTCTCCTCAACTGCGCCACCGCACCGGCGCCCACGACCACATCGGCGCCCGCGGCCGCGCCGGAGTGCAATCCCGGCCACACCATCCTCAACGCGACGCTCTGGACGCAGCACGCCGCGGAGTACCGCGCCTCCGCGCTGCAGACGTACGCGAACGCGCGCATGGCCCTCGACCGGGAGCTCGCCGCGGCGTCGGGCGGGCTGCCGCCGGCGGTGATCCTCGATCTCGACGAGACGACGCTCGACAACACGCCGTTCGAGGCGCGCGTCATCCGGCAGGGGAAGACGTACGACTCGGCGTCGTGGAAGGCGTGGACCGCGGAAGGGGCCGCGCCGGCGGTTCCCGGCGCGCTGGAGTTCCTGAAGTACGCGCAGAGCCGCGGCGTGCGTCCCTTCTACGTCACGAACCGCGACCTCGATGAGGAGGCCGGCACCCGCCGCAACCTCGAGACGCTCGGCTTCCCGCTCGACCCGGGGCTCGACACGCTCCTGCAACGGGGAGAGAACGATTGGAAGAGCGACAAGACCGCGCGGCGCGAGCACGTGGCGCGGACGCATCGCGTGCTGCTGCTGATCGGCGATGACCTCAACGACTTCGTCGACGCGCGCGACAAGTCGCAGGCCGAGCGCGACGCGCTGTTCGCCCGCACCGCGAACGAATGGGGCATCCGCTGGTTCATGCTGCCCAACCCGATGTACGGGTCGTGGGAGCGCGCCATCACCGGCGGCACCGGCACGCCGTGCGAGCAGGTCCGGAAGAAGATGGAGGCGCTGAGGGAGCGATGACCGCGCTGCGCCGCTCGTGGTGCGCGTTCCTCATCACACTCCTCGCCCTCCCCCTCTCCGCCGACCTGATCGTCGTCCTGTCGATCGACCAGCTCCGCTTCGACTACGTCGACCGCTTCGCCCCCTGGCTCACCACCCGCGGGTTCCAGCGCTTCACGCGCGAGGGGGCGACGTTCCCCAACGCCCGCTTCAACTACGGCGCCACCTCGACCGGTCCGGGACACGCTGCCATCTCCGCCGGGCTCACGCCGGCGGAGAGCGGGATCGTCAGCAACAAGTGGTTCGAGCGCGACGCGCCCGTCGACGCGCGCCGGTGGGGGTGGTACTTCGACGACATCACCGCCCACCTCTCGCCCGATCTGGCGAAGGCGCCGTTCGACGCTGCCGCGGACGCCTGGTGGAAGGCGGGCGGCTCCCCACGCTACTGCGTCTACGACGAGCGGGTGACCGTGACCGCGGGGAAGACGAGCGGGATGTCGCCTTCGCTCCTCGCCGGCAACGCGCTCGGCGATCGGGTCAAGGAGCGGTACCCGCACGCGCGCGTCATCTCGGCCGGCATGAAGGATCACGCCGTGATCCTGATGGGTGGGCGCGGCGCCGACGCGGCATACTGGTTCGACTACCACACGCCCGCGTTCATCTCCTCGACGTGGTACCGCTTCAACCCGGCGGTCTTCTCGTTCAACGCGCTCATCCCCGGCTACATCCCCGCGAGCGCCCGCTGGACGCCGTCGCCGTTCATCCCGCGCGACGAGCTGCGGCGCGTGACGTTCGATCCGCCCGCGGCGTGGCCGCTGAAGAACACGACCTACGAGGGGACGTTCCCCCACCCGATCCGCACCACGCGCGCGCTGACGTACACACCGTTCATGCACCAGATGCTGTTCGACTTCGCCTACCACGTCATCGCCACCGAGGAGCTGGGCGCGCGGGAAGGGACGCCGGACCTGCTGTTCGTGGCGATCTCCTCGACCGACTACGTCGGCCACTACTACGGCCCGGAGTCGATGGAAGTCGCCGACAGCATGGTCCGCCTGGACCGTTCGCTCGCCGACTTCCTCGACGCGCTCGAGCGCCGCTTCGGCGAGCGGCTCACGGTGGCGCTGACGTCCGACCACGGCGTGCAGCCGAGCCCCGAGATCGCGAAGCTGCGGGACCCGAACGCCGACGCCGGCCGCACCGACATCCGCACGCCGGTCCCGCACGCGAAGAAGATTTCCGACCTCCCCGCCACCCGCATCGAGATCGAGCAGAAACTCGCCGCGCGCCTCGGCGTCCCCTTCGATCGCGACGCGCCGCTGTCGCACGCGCTCGTCTACTTCTTCGAAGAGCCCGCGCTCTGGCTGAACGTGCGGAGACTCGAGCAGCTCAACCTCGACCGCGAGCGCACCAAACAGGCGCTCCGCGACGTCATGCGCGCCCTCACGCATCACGGCCTCGCCGGCGCCTGGACCGACACCGAGCTCCGCACCCCCAACCCGACCGCGCCGCCGCTAGAACAACTGATGCGCAACAGCTACCACCCCGCCCGCTCCGGCGACGTCCTCATGGCCCTCCGCCCCGGCTGGATCTGGCACTGGGGCTCGAACAGCACCACGCACGGCCAGCCCGTCGACAACGACCTCCGCGTCCCCCTGATGTTCTGGGGCGCCGGCATCAAACCCGGGGTCTACACCACCCCCGCCTCCCCCCTCGACCTCCCCCCCACCCTCGGGAAGCTCCTCGGCGTCGAGGCGGGGGGAGTGACGGCGCGCGCGTTACCGTGTGTGGAATGAGGGGGTGGCGTCTAAATGTCAGGCATGCGGTAGTTGCTCCAGTCGGCCAGTTGATCCTCCGGCACTCCGTCGTTCCCGCAGGATCTCGTCGATCTTTCGCCACACCTCTTCCCCCGCGAGCGGCACGTTGATGTATCGCAACGCCGTCGGAGGCGCGCGAAGGACATCGGTACGCTACGCACAGCTCCTCTCCATTACCGGTCGTCGACTGCGCCGATGACTGTCTCGTCAGCCAGCTCTTGACCGATGATCGATACGGTGAACGGTTCGCCGGCAGTAAATTCGAAGTGCGCCGGCAGCGCATCGGGGAGGATTCTGTATTGCTGCGGCGGCTGGCGCACATCCACGGTCCCGACCAGTGGCAACTGCGGGTCGAGCGTTCGCGATATCTGGAGTGTCTCGGGCAGCTCGTGCCCCTCGATCGATGATAGCAGCAGCAGTTCGTCGTCCTCCACTTCGTGACCGGACTCGTGAACGATCTTCGGAAAAGCCGTCGGAGAGCCGCATAATCTCGATCATCGCCAGGTGCTGCGGCGGATCCATGATGATCTCGTAACCACGTAGAACAATTCGCATCACTGAGGATCGGGAACCTACTGCGCTCGGCCAACGATCAGAGTAACGCGGTTCGATTCCACTGACGGCCCTCGAACGGGTGAGAGCGTCGCCACGACTTCGTAGTTCCCGGGCGGGATGACGTCGCGAAACTTCCGCGACGGCCACAACGCCGCGCGAGACTGCGCCCACTTCACCCGCGACAGCCGCAGGGGAATCTCCGTGACGCCGCGCTTCACCGGCACGCGTCCATTCACAACGAGCGGCCGCCCTCGGTCGTCGAAGGGACTCCAGTATTCCTCGCCCGTGGAGGTCTCTCGAAGCTGCAGGAAGGGAATGAGGCCAGCAGAGAAAGTGCCATCGGAGACGATGACTACCTTCAGCGCGTCACGATCCGCCGCGTTCTTCTCGATTCGCACAGTCATCGCGGAGCCACCTGCGAGCACGCGTTCAGACCCCGCCCCGAGCTCGCATGAGCTCAGGATCAAGGCGGCCGCAGCCGTCCACATCACGCCAAAAGAAGTCATCGCATACATCATCCGCTGAATAACGATGCTTCGCCAGGACTGAGGCCCCAGGGACATGCCGAAGGTGCCTTGAGTTCAAGTTTGAACTGCAACACCGACGATGCGACTGATGGTACAACAGGCATTGAGCGTGTTGCCCCGCGGAGCGTCAGCCGCTGACTCAAGTCGCACGACGACGGTCGGCGCGACGAAACTGTGGATTCGGCCGCGGAGAGGTGGCAGTAAAGAGCGAGCAGCGCCGCGTCAGGTTCCGCGTGAGCTGGCGAAGACCTCAATTGGCGAGAGGTAGGATGAATGATCCGGGTTACGTTCCTCCGCCGCCCGGGCCGAAGGGAGGCGGCACGATGATACCCGGACACAAGTGAACGATCGGCAGCTCATCCGGCGCACTGCTATACGGCTCTTTGAGGATAGACGCGTACGCCACCAGCCCTTGTTGATCGAACCACAGGCTGATGATGCGATCATCCTCCAGGATCGCATACGCTGGGATCCCTGGTTCGCCAGCCAGTCCAGGCTTGATCAAATTCACGGGACCAAGCCTGTGCGCGAGTCGTTGTACCTCCTCGGCACTCATGTGGCACCGCAACGCGCGCGTGAACTCTTCTTCCCGTTCCCAGTCACGCTGCCAGTAACAACGAGCAGAAGTTCCGGCGACGATGACGAGCAGCAACAAGGCAGCCGCAAGCACGAAAATCGTTTTTCTCATTACCAATTCGATGGTGTTTTAACGGGAGGCAGAACGAGCTTTGGCTTGCACGGCTCACATGAGCCCTTTGGCGCCGGCTGAAGCGGCGCCTTACTACAGTTGGAGTCACACGAGTCGCCTTTAAGCACTAGCTGCCCCATGCTGTTGTTCCACTGATCCATCTTCATTTCGCATAACGGGTTTGACGGGAAGTTCTCGTGTGCGTCAGCGAACTTTTTGGCAATGGGCGCCCCTGATTCTTCAGGCGCTTGCTGCCTTCACGAGTGAATCCCAGCCCCCATCCAGCGAGAAAAACCTCAATGCCCACGTTGTCGCTCCAGCGTACGCTCGTAACCTGAAGCCATCATAGCCGACGACCTTCAGAAGAATTTCTTGTACCAAGGCTTTTTCTTCGGTGGCGCGGTCAGGGGTTTCGTGCAGTCTTTCGAATGATCGTACTCACATGCTTTGAGAGCCGCGCCGTAACTGGGGAAGTCCTTAGGAACGTTGATGTATTTATGCAGCTTGGCGCAGTAGTAGTTCGGTTTCTTGGTTATTCCAAACCCTGCTTTCCGTCCGCGGCCCGTTGGACGAGACCGTCCGGTGGCGTGCGTCGAACGTGGTCGTGGAGGTGAACGTCGTCGGCGCGGCATCACTCGACGACACCCACCCGGTCTCCGCTCGCGTGAGCACCGTCTCTCCCGCGCTCCAGGAGAACGTGGTGGTCTTCGTCAGGCCCTGCTTCACGACGGACGGTTCGATGATCGACGTGGCAAACGTGCGCCACGACGGATACGCGTACACATACGAAGTCGTGCGCGCCTTCGGCGTCCCCGAGGCCTCGGTGCGGCTGAGGATGTTGCCGAGGAAATCGTAGGTGTAGCGGGTGACGTGGCCGCTGCCGTCGGTGCGGGTCGAGACGATCGCGACGCGGTGCCGTGTCCGATGCACGCGCGCATTAGGCCGCCCCACAGGCGATGCACGTGCAGACGAAAGGATCGGGCGGTGGAACAAACGATTCACGATGACATGAGCATGGCGCGCCGCTTGCCGCGTGCACGATCGCATTCCGCTTCGCACGCGCCTGCAAGCGGCGCGACATGCGTCCCACTCGCGCAACTCGTGCAACCGCGCGGGTGGAAGGGTGGGCGGGCTGGGTTCCGGGCGTGAACGCCGCCGGTGCAAGTCGCCAGATCACTTAAATCCGACCATCGATCACTTTCACGGTCCTGAAGATGAGATTTAAGTGATCCCGCGTCGGATTAAAGTGATCGCCGGTCACTTTCTCTGTCTTCCAGACGAGATTCATCCGACCGGCGGTCGGATAAAAGTGATCACGCGTCGCTTTCGCGCCTGAACCCATTCGCACGAAAGCGACGCGCAGATGTTGCACGACATCAGCGCCGCGGCAGCTCCGTCGCACCGCGGAAGAGCATTTCGCCGCGGCCACTGGCGTTGAGTCGATATTTCCACTCCACTCGCACGTCTGATCGGCCAAGAACCTCCGCGAAGTCAGCGAAGTAATGCGACGGCCTCAGGGTACCGACGGCGGTAGCACCCGGCGCGATCGTCGTCGTCGCGTCAGGCCCGAGTTCGCGCACCGGATATTGCTTGGGCAACTCGCGGCCGTGCGAGTCGACCGCTCGCATGTCGAGCGCAGGATCATCGCCCCAGTTCGCGGCATTCCCGCCCCAGGGTAAGAACCGATCTACGACGACGAGCGGCTCGGACGTGCCATTCTTGATTTCGAACTGGATCGCCACGTCGTTGTGTTCTTCGACGACCTTCGTTGTCACCGCAACGCCGGCACGACTTGAGCTCGGCGTCGGCCGGCAACTCGCCAGCGCGACGAGCATCAGAGCCAGGAACCTGCCGGCGATCATCACCGCGTCGCCCCTAACCGCGCCCGGCGATTCGCCTGGTCGGCGTTCAGCTGTCGCATCCGCTCATCGATCAACGTGCGACACGGCTGTGACGCGTTGCACCTTTCGTTCGCAAGGCAATCGAGTTCGGCTTGGTTTCCTCGCAGCTCGTAGATGTCCTCTTCACGCTGACTGCTGTAGACGATCCATGTACCGCGCGGTTGTCCCTGACAGATCCGGCCACCGCTGGCCATCATGAAGTCGCTCGCGTGCCGTTGTTCGTGGAGGACCAGACAGACCGCCGCGTAGCAGTTGTATTGCTGCTCGCTAAATCGCGGATCGATCTGAAGTGCGATCCCGCCATTCCCATCGCAGTAAACCGTGCCCATGTTCGGCGGCGGCGGCCCCGGCGCTGTTCGTAGCAGGCCAAGCGGATCAGTCCAAACGGTGGGCGCGTTCCCGGCGTACTCATACGGCGCGAGCGCCGCCATGCGCACGATCGGATCACGTTGCGTATACCGCCCCCACCGCGCCCGGTACCACCGGAAGATGTTGTACGCGCGCTCCGGGGTTTGTTCGTCGTACTCCTGTCCCGGAAACCGTAGGCGCTGGTCAGGGGCGTCGCCGGTGCGCATGCTCCAGACGTCACCGTAGGGCTCGAGATCGGCGCGCCAGGTGGTTGTGCCGTTTGTGCTGGTCTGGAGGAACGGGGTGCCGAGATGGTCGGCGAAGGTGAAGTTGGTCGTGGCGGTCGTGAGGGTTTCCTGGGCTACCGGCATGCCGGCGAACCAGATGTAGTCGATCGCGATGGATGGCGTGCCGCCGCCGGCGTGGATGTCGGTGTGGGAGAGGAGGTTCTTTTCGGGGGTGTAGAAGAAGTACTGCGTTGGGTTGGGGAGCGTCGCGGCCGCGGTGACGGAGCGCAGTGAGGCAAACGGCGTCGTAGCCGTGGGGAACTGCGGGAGGCAGGTGATGCTGCTCGTCGCGTATGCCGTCACCAGCGCCAGATCGAGGGCGTCTACGCGGCTGTCGCCGTTGAGGTCGGCGACCGGCAGTGGCACCGGGAGAGTTTGTTTGCCGGCGATGACGGCGCGCAGGACCGCGGCGTCGGCGGCGTTCACCGCTGCGTCGCCGGTGAGGTCGCCGTAGAGGACGTTACTCGACGGTTCCGTCGCGAGGGCGACGGCGGTGATCGCCGCCACGTCGGACGTCGTCGAGCCGGCCGCGTTCGAGGTCACCACACGATAGTACGCCGTGGCGCCGGGGACGGTCACGGTCGACGATCGGCCGTCCGCAACCTCGGACCATGCCGAGCCGTCGGCGGACGACTCCCATTGGTACGCCGTCGCGCCGCTCGCGCGGACCGACAGGGTCGCCGGAGCATCAGGACAGACGGACCGCGACCGCGGCTGCTCGGTGATGATCGGGCCGACCGCCAGCCCCACCTGCGCGACGCGCGTGCCGGAGCCGTCGTAGACGTAGCGGAGGCCGTCGGCGGTGGCGAGCGAGTTGCGCGGTGAATACGTAAACGCGTTCCCGCCGACCGACCGCTCGTTGCCGGCCGCGTCATACAGCACGGTTCGGGCGCGGCCCTGCTCGGTGGCCGCGACCAGCTTCGGGGTCGTGCCGGCATACGTGAACGACGACGCCGCTCCGCCGAGCGTCGAGGCGAGGCGGTTTCCCATCGCGTCGTATGTCCAGGTGGCGGAGCCCCACAACGCGCTGCCGGTGGTGGAACTGGTGAGGCGGTTCAGGTCGTCGTACGCGAAGCTGCGGTTGTACCGCGGGTCGGCCACGTCGCCGATCGCGGTGATGTTGCGGACTGCGTCGTACCCGTAGCGATGATCGACGAGCGCCTGACTCGCTGCGAGCACGCGGAGCGTGATCATGCGATCGCGGAGATCGTACGTGGCGCGCCTCTCGATCGAGCCGTCGCCGTACGCGAGCCGTGTGACAGGACCGAACGGCTCGTACTCCGCATCGGAGATGTACGCCGTGGAGTCGCCGCCGAGGGTGCCGCTCACTGTTCGCGGGCGATCGGCATGATCGTATGCGTACGTCAGCTGCCGGCCGGAGGGATACGTAAGGCCGGCCCGGTTCCCGTTTGCGTCATACCGGTACTCGAGTGTGAACGTGTCGCCGAGGAGCGTCTTCGTCTCGCGCGTCAGCAGCCCGCGCCGGTCGTACCGGTAGGCGGTCATGCCTGACGGATCGGTCATCGTCGCGATGCGACCCACACCGTAACCGTCAGGTGAGTCGTAGGTATACGACACCGTCTCGACGGATGATCCGAGCGTGCTCGTCGCGCTCACCATGCGGCCGAGCACGTCGTACGTCCGCTCCGTCACCGCACCGCGTGCATCCGTCGACCACTCCAGATTACCCGCCGGATCGTAGGCGTACGTCGTTACGCCGGTGACCGGCGACTCCTGGGCCGTCATCCGCCCGAAGTCGTCGTATGTGTAGCGGGTGACGTTGCCGTTCGGATCGGTGACGGAGACGAGGTTGTTGTGCGCGTCGTAGTCGTAGCGGGTGAGCATCACCCCGCCCGGCGCGCCGGCGAGCGTCTGTGTCACCGTCACCAGCCGGTCCAGCGCGTCGTATGCGTAGCGCGTGTTCGGAGTCGTGTGGTTCTCGTCCTGCGTCGCCATCAGCAGCCCGTCGCTGTCGTAGCTGTAGACAGTCTTCGCGCCC
>DASWNW010000084.1:0-77485 GCA_036399015.1 Thermoanaerobaculia bacterium
GGCGGTCTTCAGGGCTAGTTCCGCGTGCTGCTCCGCCTCCTCGGTGCGGCCGGCGAGGAGGAGCGCGTTCGCGAGGTCGAGCGCGAGATGTGTGGAAGAGGGTGAGCGGCGCAGCGCCTCCTTCCCCGCCTCGATCGCCGCGTCGGTGCGGCCCATGCGGAAGAGGAGCTTCGACTTGACGTCCCAGGCGTCGATCATCGAAGGGTTCCCGGCGAGGATGCGCTCGAACCGCTCCAGCGCGGCAGCGTCGTCGCCGGCCCGGTAGAGGCGGAAGGCCTCGCGCAGGTCGCGGAAGGTGTTCGTGCGATCTTTCGCGTCGGGCAGCGGACCGGTCGCGGGGGCGGCGGAGCCGATGTAGCCGAGGGCGGCGAGCTTCTCCGCCTCTTCAGGATCGATGGCCGACGGCGCGGCTGCCTCCTGCTTCAGCGGAGCGAGGAGGCCGCGCATCCGTGCGTAGCTGCGGCGGCGCTCGGCGAGGAGGTTCGTCCGCTCGGCGGGATCGGACGCGAGGTCGTACAGCTCGGCGCGGGGCGCGTCGATGTAGTGCTCGTCCCCTTCGACGATGGAATGCAGGTCGCTCCACCCGAAGTGGAAGCGGGGATAGAACGTCTCGCTGTAGATCGGACGCGCCTGCACGTCGACGCTGCCGCCGCGGATCATCGGCGCCACGTCCACCAGCCCCACGGGAGTCTTCACCGACTCCCCGGCGCGCGCGTTGCCCGGCAGCTTCACCAGCAGCGGCACCTGGATCGCCTCGCGGTAGAGGAAGATCCCATGCTCGTCTTCCCCATGGTCCCCGAGGCCTTCGCCATGGTCGGAGAGGACGACGATGAGGGCGCGGTCGTAGATCCCCCGCTCGCGCAGGAACGCGAAGAAGTCGCCGAGGAGGGCGTCGGAGTGGACGACCTCCGCGTCGTACGCGTTCTTCGCGCGCGAGCGGAAGGGCTCGGGGGCGTCGTACGGCGCGTGCGGCTCGTAGAGGTGCAGGAAGTAGAAGAAGGGTGCGGCGTCGTGCGCGCCGATCCACTCCCGGGCGATGCGGATGGTCTCGCTGCCGGCACGTTGCACGGCGCCGAGGGAGGCGTTGCGCGCGCCGCGGTCGATCTCGTCGTCCCAGGTGTCGAAGCCGGCGGAGATCCCGGTCTGCGCGCGCAGCACGTACGCCGAGACGGCGCCCGCGGTGGCGTAGCCGCGCGCCTTGAGCTCGGAGGCGAGCCCCTGCGCGGCGTTCACCCGGAAGCCAACGTTGTCGCGCGCGCCGTGCTGCGCCGGGAGGAGACCCGTGAGGATGGTGGCGTGCGACGGCAATGTGAGCGGCGTGTGGCTGTAGGCCCGCTCGAAGAGCACCGCGTCACGCCGAAAGGAGTCGAGTGCGGGAGTCTCGATGCCGCGGTAGCCGTACGCCGGCAGCCGGTCGGAGCGGAGGGTGTCGATGGAGACTACGATCACCGGCGGCGCGGAAACGCTCTCGCGCTGGCCGCAGCTCAGCAGCAGCAGGAGTCCGAGGATGAGCGGGGCACGCATGGTTTCTTGGGTTCCTCGGGGTTCCTCGGGGTTCCTCGGCGTTCCTCGGGGAGCTTACCGCACAGACATCCGAGGAGCCCCGAGGAACCACCGAGGAACCCGAGGAACTCCGAGGAACTCCGAGGAACCCGAGGAACTCAGTACGGCTCCCCCACGATCACTCCCTCGTTCACGTCGACCGTGTAGAAGCCGCCCGTTGGGAGGTGGCGCAGGTCGAACGAGAGTCCGCTCGGCGCGCGCCAGATCTTGAAGCCGCAGTACGTGAGCGGGAGGCCGGGCAGCGCGCGCTCGGGGAAGTGATCGCCGAGGACGAAATAGGCGGGACCGGCGCCGAAGACGTGGGCCATGCCCCTGCCGTCGACGAGGACCGCGGTGCGCTCGTTGCCGCCGATGCCGAGGAAGCGGTCGACGTCGAGCTCGCGGAGCTGGCGGGCGATGAAGGCGAAGAGGCGGCCCATGCGGTCGCGCTGCGCGAAGTGGGTGTCGGTGATGACGTGCTCGAGGTCGCGCCAGTCGAAGAAGTCGGTGGTGAAGCTGATCTCGTGGTTGTAGGGGTCGGCGAGGGCGAGCTTCGACTGCGCGCTCGCGTCGTTGCAGGCGTCGTAGGCCGCCTTCCCCTGGATGGCCATGCCGGCGCTGGTGCCGCCGATCGCGCCGCCGCGCGCGTAGAGCGCGCGCAACTGCTCTTCGACCGGGCCGTCGTTGAAGAGCTTCACGTAGTTGCACTGGTCGCCGCCGGCGAAGAAGACGTACTCGGCGTCGCGCACGGCGCCGGCGACCTCCGCGCCCGAGGCCGACATCCGGTCGGTGACGACGAAGGTGGTCACCGAGTCGACGCCACGCATGGCCAGGAGGTAGTCGTTGTAGCCGGCGCCGCCGGAGGCGCGGAGGACGACGACGTCGATCTTCGCGTCGCAGTCGTCGCAGCCGCGGATGCGGTCGATGGTGGCCTGAAAGGCGGCGTCGACGTCTCCGCCGCCCCCGGCCATGTGGATGATGGGGCCCTGCAGCGCGGGGGCGACGTCAGCGGGATTGCCGACGTCGAAGCGCTGCAGGGCCGCCAGAAGGAGAAACGCCTCGATCAGAACCGTACCCGGGCGCCGAGGCGCCAGATGCGCGGGCTCTGAAGCTGTTCGATCCAGTTGTTGTCTTCGTCCGAGCCGTCGGCGTTGTACATCCGGTTGTCGCGCCAGAGCACGGTCCGCTCGTTGGTGACGTTGAAGAGGTCGACCGCCAGGTTGAGCACGAAGCGGCTGGCGATGTTGAAGTCCTTCCCGACGCGCAGGTCGAGGTTGAAGAGGTCGGGCAGGCGCTCGGACGCGAACCCTTCGGTGACCATGATGTCCTTGTTCCCGATGCCGTCGCGGTTGTTCTGGCGGCGGAAGTAGGGGATGACGTAGCCCTCGCGTCCGATGACCGCGGCGCCGAGCGTGAACCCGAGCGGCAACTGGTAGGCGGTGTTGAGCGAGTACGACCAGCGGGAGTTGATGTAGCCGCCGATGCCGCCGCTGGAGGCGACGGTGTCGTCGTCGCAGACGGTGCAGGCGTCCTCGTCGACGAGCGGCGTGGGATCCGAGATGCCGCCGGGGCCGACGTGCTGCTTCCAGTCGGAAAGCGTGACGTTGCCGCGCATCATCCAGCGGTTGGAGAAGCGCTTGGTCGCCGTCAGCTCCACGCCGTTGTAGGTCTGGTGGTAGTCGGGCCTGTTGGTGGTGACGTAGAAGACCGGCGCGTCGAGGCTCGGATTGAGCTGGTAGTTGTTGACGCTGTACGGCGTGCCGTCCGGCAGCGTGCCGCTGATGACCGGGAAGCGGTCGTCGAGGACGTAGTCGGCGGGGGTGTAGAAGTCGTTGCCGAAGCGGGTCTTCTCGAAGCGGTCGACGACGAAGTTCTTGCGGTAGCGGTAGGAGTAGGCCACGCCCATGGAGAAGTTCGGCGCGAGCTCGCGCTCGATGCCGAGCACCAGCTCGTCGGTCGTGGTCGGGTCCATGTCGTAGTCGATGCGGCCGGCGGAGAAGGGCGCGCCGGGGTTGTCGGGATCGATGTTGTCGAACGAGTAGAGGCCCGACTCGAAGTCGATCTCCTCCCTCTGCACGGTTTTGTCCCCGTTCAGGTCTTCCCAGTAGTAGTAGAGCTCCTGGACTCGATAGAAGGGATTACTGGCGCCGACGTCGCTCGAGCCTAGCTGGTCCATGTACCGGTTGTAGCTTCCTCGGAGGACTGTCCGGTTCTCCTCGCCGAGTGCCCAGGTGGCGCCGATGCGCGGCGAGAGCCCCTTCCATTCCAGCGCCCGCTCGTCGCCGGCGTAGCTGACGGCCGGCAGGAGGTCGGGAACGACCGGATTGGCCGGCACCTCGCTGCCGAAGTTCTTGGCGCGCTGGATGTCGTAGCGCACGCCGCCGGTGACGGTGAGGTCGCCGAAGGTGAGCGTGTCGCCGACGTAGAAGTCGACGTAGCGGGACCCGAAGTTCGGGACGGCGGGACGGGTGAGCGCGGCGAGGGCGTAGCCGTCGTAGAAGTTGCCGAAGTTGCCGTTGCCCGGCCACACCGTCATCGACTGGACTGGCGTGTCGCGGTAGCCGAAGCCGAACTTCAGCTCGTGATCGAGTCCGCCGAGGTCGACGTAGGCGGAGCCGTCGACGCGGGCGTTCTTCTGCGGCACGTTCTGGTAGAAGTAGCTGTAGGTGCGGTGCCAGCCCTCGTCCTCGTCCCACCAGGCGTCCTGCGTGCGGCCGCCGATCGGGTCGAGCTCGTAGTAGCTGTTGATGTTGGTGAAGCTGCCGGTGAGATAGAGGCTCTGCGAGAAGATGTGCGTGTCTTCGATCTTCAGCAGGTCGCCGGGGCCGGTCTGGTTCTGGGCGACCTCGAGGGTGCGGCGGCGCGAGCCGAGGCCGCGGCCGCGCACGGTCTTGTCACTCCACATGTAGAACACTTCGGCGTTGTTGTTCTCGATCGGCTGCCAGTTCAACTTGCCGTTGTAGTTCTTGAGGCGGGTGCGCTGGAGCACCGCCTCACCCGCCGAGAAGTTCTCGATGCGGTTGGCCGAGAACGCGCCCCAGCCCCAGAGGCGGTCGCGGAGCAGCGGCCCGCCGGCCTCGATGCCGTAGTCGTCGATGTGGTTGATCGAGTTCGTTCCCTCCTCGAGGTAGAACGCCTCGTCGGGGACGGTGGCCTCGGCCTGGTAGTCCTTGTCGGTCATGAAGAAGCGGCCGGTGCCCTTGAACTCGTTGGTCCCCTGCTTGGTGACCATGTTCACGTGCACGCCGGGCGTGCGCACGCTCGGGTCGGCGCCGCCGGTCGAGACCTGGATCTCGTCGAAGGAGTCGAAGTCGTAATAGAAGGTGGAGCTGCCGGTGGTGGCCATGTCGGTGACGGCGACGCCGTCGACGTTCCACTCCGTCTGGTGGCGCTCCACGCCCTTGCCGACGAAGTAGGACTGCTGGCCGGTCTCGTTGCCGCCGATGTTGACGCGGTCGACGAGGACGCCGGGGATCGACTGCAGGATGACCCACGGATCGCGCGCCGTCGGGACGTTCATCAGCTCGACTTCCTCGACGTTCTGCCCCGTGCCGGTGGCGCGGGTGTCTATGACCGGCGTCGCCGCGACCACGGTGATCGCCTCGGCGGCGGTCGGTGAGAGCGCGAGGCGGATCTCGGAGTTGCGGCCGAGGACGACGTCGACGTCGCGGCGCACGGTGCCGAAGCCGGCCAGCTCCGCCCGCACCGTGTAGGTGCCGGGGTGGAGGCCGAGGAAGCGGAACTCGCCGTCGGATTCCGTGACGAACGTCTGGGTGAAGGTCTCGCCCGTGACGGTGACGGTGACGCCGGGAAGGGTCGCGTCATCGCTGACGACGACGCCGCGGATGTTGCCCGACTGCGTCTGCGCGAACAGCGCCGGCGGCAGGGCAAGCAGTAGCAACAGGAACAGGAAGAAACGGACCTGAGGTCGCATGCAGTCTCCTCGTACTGTCGAACTTCGTGGCTGTGGGATGCAGCCGGGATGGTAACTCTTTTTGCGCGGTGCGGTAGCCTTCCGTGCGGAGGATTCGATGGCCGGCAAATCTCCCGAGGTCGACGCGTACATCGGCAAGGCCGCACCGTTCGCCCGTCCGATCCTGGAGCGCCTCCGCGCCGCGTTCCACAAAGCCGACCCGAAGATCGAGGAGACGATGAAGTGGAGCGTCCCCCACTTCGAGCACGACGGCATCGTGGCGAACATGGCCGGATTCAAGGCGCACGTGAACTGCGTCTTCCGCAAGGGGCCGCTGATGAGCGACCCGCGCGGCCTCCTCTCGGACGGGCGCCTGAAGCTGACGGACGTGTCGGAGCTGCCGCCGGAGGAGGTGCTGGTGGAGTACATCCGGGAGGCGGTGAAGCTCAACGAGACCGGAGCGAAGCTGGAGCGCGCGCCCCGCCCCGCCGCGCCGCCGCCCGAAGCACCCGACGATCTGCTCGCGGCGCTGCGGCGGGAGAAGAAGGCGCTGGAGGCGTTCGAGCGCTTTCCGCCGAGCCACAAGCGGGAGTACGTGCAGTGGATCACCGAGGCGAAGCAGGAGGCGACGCGCGCGAAGCGGATCGCGCAGGCGGTGGAGTGGATGGCCGAGGGGAAGTCGCGGAACTGGAAGTACGAGCGGAAGAAGTGAGGGCGGTCACCCCCTCCCCACCCCCAGCGCGTCGGCCACGCGGTTGATGTAGTTGAACCACGCCGCGATCAGCGTCACCTGGAGGATGCCGGTGTCGTCGAAGCCCGCCTCGCGCATGCGCAGGTGGTCGTCGGGGGAGATGGTCGTGGCGTCCTTCGTCAGCTTCGTCACGAAGTCGAGCATCGTGCGGTCCTGACCGGACAGCGGCGCGGCGTCGGGATCGTCGCGGATCGCCGCCGCCAGTTCGTCATCGAGCGTCACCCTACGCAGAAACTCCGCGTGCGAGGTGATTCAATAGTGACATCGGTTCAGCGCCGAGACGCGCGTGGCGATCATCTCGTGCTGCCGCCGCGACAGCGGAAGCCCCGGCGCCATGAGCGCCCCGAAGGTGGAGAAGGCGTGAAACAGCGCCTGCGGGATCAGCGAGTGGGACTCGACGATGCTCCCACCCGGCTCCAGCCCGGGAAAGGCGGGCGTCGCGTACTCGCCCGGATACAGCGCGCGCTGCTGCTCGACGAGCCGTCGCAGCTCGTCGCCGGCTTCACCGAGGGGGATGGTGCGGATCCAGGTCATGGGGTTGGGGAGTATATCGAGCTTTCTACGCATACTCCCCCGGGCGCCAGCGCGCAACGATTCGCTCGATCAGCAAGGTGTCATTTCCAGAGCGCTTGACCGAAAGCTGCTTCTGTTCTTCGTGCAGCCGACCCACGCGGCACGATCCGAGGGTTCTCACGCTACGCTGTGCGGCCACTCCGCGTGCCGAAGCCGAAGCGGCGCGGTGGTTGCCGGCGAGAAGTTGCATGCAACGCCTGCCGAACCGCAACCGCCGTGACACCCGTGCGCTTGGAAGAGGCAGCCGGCGCGGCCGGCGAGCCGAAGCCGGGCCGCACCAGCTTCAGCGTGAGGTTAGGCGCCGGCCACCAAGCTGTCCGGCCCGTAGCAGGGTATCTCAAGCCGGGCTGCGAGTTGCGCAAGCGAGCGATCAGTAGTGACGAGTGTTGCCTCAGGGACGAGATATAAAAAGTGTGCTATATCAATCGCATCGTTACGAGCAGGCGCCCTTCCAAGTACCTCCTCAAAATGCCGACAATTTAATGCTCGAAGGTATGCGTCGATTGAGCCGTCGTACGACCTAATCAGCTCTTCGATGAACGTTTCCGACGTGTCACCGGTTATGCCCGCAACAGCTTCTGCGAGAGCCGCCCTCATCATGTGTCGTTATATACAGAAGCTTGGAATGCTGAACTCAGCAAAGGATGCCGCGGATGTCAGCCCGAGCAGTTGCAGCGGCATCTCTCCGGCGTGGAAGAGCTCACGATATTGCCCCGCCGAGCGCGTCTCGCCTGCTGCGTCTCGGCCATAATGAAGGTCGAATCTTCGAAAAACTGAATCGGCTCTGGTATGGGCAGCGATTCGGCACGACGTGAGAACTCACGCACAGATCTGGAGGAGCGCAGAACTGCTACGATCGCTTGCAAGCTTGCGCAGCGCGTCTCGAATATGTCGTACGTTTGCCTGAGCTGTGGAAATGAGCAGGCGATCTTGGCTTCTGGAAACTGCCAGTCGACGGGTACTTCGGCGTTGAATACGGCTTCAACCGCGGCCCGGCGTTTCTTGAACTCTGACTCGGACCGCCGAGCACCGGCGATCAGCTCAACGATCGCGAGCGACGATGTATACGCCACGTGCCGGAGCGGTGAGCGTGCGAGCTGCCGAGATCGTCTCCGCAGAACTCCGGTATCTAAGTACTGAGTACGTGGTGCTGGCAGTCGCCATGTGTATTGCGGGGACCGCGTGAACGCTTCGCGATGTCCCATCGGCCGTATCGTACTCTTCGTGCGCGTAACGGATCTCACGCTGAGCTGTGCGGCCGTCTCGCGTGCCGAAGCCGAAGCGGCGCGGCGTTTGCCGCGATTGACGTTCGCAGAAGCGAGTAGCGAACCGCAACCGCCGTGACGCCGTCACGCTGGCGCTGAAGCAGCCGGCTCGGCCGGCGGGCCGAAGCCGAGCCGCACCAGCTTCAGCGTGAAGTTAGCGCGCGTTACCCTTTGTCGCGCGCGGTGGCTGTCCGTGTTCGGCGAGAAATTGACGCAGCGCGGCATTTACCGATTCAGAATCGCGAAATACTCTCGCGAGATCTGAATCGAGCAGGACGAGATTGGTTCCCTCGCGATACCGCTCATAGTATTTCCCGCGTACGCCTTTTGAGAAGTCGTACTCGGGTCTCATTTCGTCATCAGCATTTTCGTCAGAATCGTTCTTCATAGGTGCGACGCTCTCTTGTACTGGCAGGTCTAGCGCTGATGATCCTGATGTGATCATCTTCATCTTCCGTGTGCGCAACGGCGACGAGCAACCCACGACCTGTCACTGCGAGCGTCACGTATCTGAACTCGCCGACCGAATGATCTGGATCTAGAATCGTGATTTGAAGCTCATCATCGAACGCTGTTGCTGCTTCCTCAAAGCTGATTCCATGCTTCTGTTGATTCGCCCGATCCTTGTTCGGATCCCATTCGAACCGCATGTCACCACAAATCTTAGCGGATAAGCCCTGCTTTCCGGCGGAACGGATCGTTCTGGAACGGAGAAGTGTCGTCACGACAGAAACTTACGTCGAAACCTTCGACGGCCGAGAGGCGCCAGGAAACGCCGCATGCGAGAACGCAGGCATCGTGACGTGAGCCGCTGAGGTGCAGCAGGCTGGCCCAAACAACCGGCTACTGCTCATCGATACGTCTTATCGTGGCCACAGGATACGAGGAGTCGCTTGGTCGGTCGACAAGCGGCGGTCGCCGTTTCCCTGCCGTTGCTGAACTGGCCATTGATTCGTGTTCGGTGTGGCAACTCTAGTGCTCTCAGTTTCGTCGGGCTTTGTCCGTCTAGATGGACTGCAGATAGGCGAATCCACGCGGCGTCTCGATCTTGAAGACGTCCCCCAGCTCGATCGCGGTGCTCATTTGCGGGTGCTCTCCGCGCGCGTTGCGACGTGCGGCCGGCACTCAGGGCGATACTGCCGGAGGAGTTCTACAGGGTCGCCAGCCAGTGACGACAGAGGACCGAAGTAGAAGGCGTCTGCAGCATACCTGCACGGGAGACGTGAGGACGTGCACAAATACCGCGACCTCGGGATCACGTACGTCCCGTCTGCGCCGTTCGTCGACCCCGGCGGGCACTCCGCGCGCGACTCCACCACCACCCATCCATGGGTCGTCTCGGCCGAAAGCACGTACTTCCCACGGGGTGCGCAGCCGGCGAACGACAAAACGAGGAGCAGGACGCCCGCCGGTTTCACTGTAACGGCTCCACCCCCGTTCCGACGTGCGTGAGCTTGTACCTTCGCCATTCCTCCGGCGTCATGCGGGCGGTAGCGCGGCGCTCGAGGCGGAGGCTGTTCCAGCCGGGGTTGTTCGGGACCGGCGCGCCCGGATAGAGCGCGCGCTGCTGCTCGACGAGCCGCCGCAGCTCGTCGCCGGCTTCACCGAGGGGGATGGTGCGGATCCAGGTCATGGGGTGCGGGGAGTATATGCAACGGGCTCCGCCTCCACTACCACCGAACAGGAAGCACGCCTCGGCTCAGGAAAAAGCTCCATCCCACGACGAATACGACGGCGACCACACCGACGGCGACAGATCGATCGCTGGCGCGACTGAGAATCGTCAATATCGCCGCCGCGATGAGACCGATCACCGGTGCCAGGCAAAGCAGAGGATAAAGAGCAGACACCCCGGCATAAGTGGCAACGCCGTCAATCGCCATCGTCGCCGCGCCACGGGCGAACGAGCCATCCCGGATGACCGGCGCGAGCTGGTAGGCGATCGCGCCGGCGAGATAACCAACGGCTGGTCCGATGAAGATCCAGCGCGAATTCCTGATAGCCCGACGCATTCCGTAGAGCGTAAACAGCACGGTAAAGGAAACCCACATGCTGACGACATACGGCGCATAGAACGACTTCAACCACATGTACAGCCATCGATTCACGCCCGACACGACACACGTGGCATAAGCGAGGAGGACGGAAAGCAGAGATATCGCGAGCCGATACATCTGGTCAGCACTTGCCGGCCCATGTGAAACGACGCGGAGCGAGCGACGCGGGTCGAGAGTGACGGTGGCGCCGGCAAAGTCCTCGACGTGAACGAAGCCGCGCGCCACCACGGTGTCCACGATCACTTCATTGTGGCCGTACGTTGCCAGCGTCGTTCCGCTGCCGGGATCGAATAGATCGACGTTGAGCTCACCTTCGACGATCCACGTTTCTCCAAACAGATGGATGCGATGCGTTTCGTCGTTCCTGTCGATGCGGCGCATCGTGCCGTGCTGGCGATCGACCACGTACAACGTCGGGCCCGCCCAGACTGCTACGTACGGACCGAGCGAGGCCGCCCGAGGGCCGTAGTACTCGAGGAACGCGACTCTGCCGAGGTCGTTACCGTCCACCACGACAGAAAACGTAGCCTCACCCGCCGTCGTCCGGAGATGCTCGAGCTTCACTCCGGGAACGTCGATCATGGCCAGCCCTCCGCCGGGCGCCAGCCAGCAACGATCCGCTCGATCAGCAAGGTGTCGTTCCAGATCGCCTTGACCGAAAGCTGCTTCTGTTCGTCGTCGAGCCGATCGACGCACCACGATTGATTCCCGTCCCACAACCACCAGTTCTCGATCGCGCGCGTCAGCGGATTGATTCTTCCGGGCGAGCGAAGCAGCGGCGGGCGAGCGACCCGTGACGGGATGGCGGCGGCGCCCACGCGACGAACGATCTTTTTCCTCAATGCATGTGCGACAGGAAAGAACGTGAAGAACACCTCAGGCTCACTCGCCAGCTCGTTGATGTCTTCAGGGCGCGCCGTGTAAATCCCGGGGAGCACTCGAATGAGGACTCCCATCGTTTTGTCGTTGTAGATGTACTGCAGGTAGGCGAATCCACGCGGTGTCTCGATCTCGAAGACGTCTCCCAGCTCGATCGTGATGCTCATTTGCGGGTGCTCTCCGCGCGCGTTGCGACGTGCGGCCGGCATGAAAGCACGTACTTCACACGAGGTGCACAGCCCGCGAACGACAAAACGAGGAGCAGGACGCCCGCCGGTTTCACTGTAACGGCTCCACGCCCGTCCCGACGTGCGTGAGCTTGTACGTTCGCCATTCCTCCGGCGTCATGCGGGCGGTGGCGCGGCGCTCGAGGCGGAGGCTGGTCCAGCCGGGGTTGTTGGGGACGGGCGACTCGAACTTCTCGATCAGGCCGTCCTCTACGTTGACCCAGAGCGTACCGTTCATGCCGGCGCCGGCGAGGGTGTAGCGGCGGGTGGGGACGCCGTCGACCCGCTCGGTGCCGCCGTAGCGCGCCGTGGCGAAGCCGCGCAGCTCCATCAGCTCTTTCTTCGTGCCGAAGGTCGGCTCCGCGAAGGCGACGCGGAAGCTGCGCTTCGGGTCGGTGACGTGCGGCAGCATCACGTTCAGCGACATGAGATCGAAGTTGTAGACGTGCAACGGGAAAGTTTCGACGGCGAAGGTCTGCTCGTCGTCACCGATCTTCACGGCCAGCTCCGAGCCTCGAATCGTCAGCTCGGCGCGCGGCTCGCGGCGGCCGTCGGCGGTGATCACGCCGGCGTCGAGGCGGTCGGCGGAGAAGCGGCTCCAGTCGAGCCGCGCGAGGACGTCGGCGGAGTCGTCGAGGTCTTTCTCGCTCTTGTACACCTCGATGCGGTCGCGCGCGGCGATGTAGAGGGAAACCAGCGACGGCTTCGAGCCGTCTAGGTTCGACTTGACGTAATGTACGACCCGCCCCGGGTCGACGCGCTCGGGGCGGAAGGTGAAGTCGGATGTCTGGCAGCCCGCGGCGACCAGGACGAGCCACGCTGCAAAGCGCATGGCGGACATTGTGTACGATCCGCCCCGTGATTCCCTGGACCCTCCTCGGCTCCGCGCGCATCCCCGGCGACGGCGGGGAGATGCGGCTGCTGCAGCGGGGCGGCGAGTACTCGATCCGCGTCGGCAGCTACGAGCTGATGAACAGCCGTGTCCACGGCTCGGAGGACGCGCTGGCGTCGCTGGTGTGCGAGCGGCTGGACTGCGCGCGCGTGCGGGTGCTGATCGGCGGGCTGGGAATGGCGTTCACGCTCCTGGCGGTGCTGAAGAGCGTCGGCCGGGAGAGCGAGGTCGTCGTCTCGGAGCTCGTGCCGGAGGTGGTGGCGTGGCATCGCGGCCCGCTGGCCGCCGTGTCGGGCGGTGCGCTCGACGACCCGCGCGTGTCCGTACGGGAGGTGGACGTGGCGCGCGTGCTGCGCGATGAGCGGAGCGCGTTCGACGCCGTGCTGCTCGACGTCGACAACGGTCCGGTGGGGCTGACCTCGCGGAAAAACGACTGGCTCTACTCCCCTGCCGGCCTGCGGGCGGCCCACGCGGCGCTCCGCCCCGGCGGAATCCTCGCCGTCTGGTCCGCCGGTCCCGACGCGGCGTTCACGCGCCGTCTCCAGCAGGCGGGATTCTCGACCGAGGAGGTGCGCGTGCGGGGACGCGGTGGAAAAGGGGGCCCGCGCTATCTGATCTGGATCGCCCGCCGGTCCGATCGCTGACAAAGCCGGAGATTCTTCTTCCGCGGGAGGATCGCGATCTTCCGCGCGAGCATTGCGTTCTTCCGGACGAGGACTGCGATCCTCGGTGGAAGGATCGCGAAGCTGCCCCGGAAGATGGAGAAGTTGCGAGCGAGGATGGCGATGCCGGCGGGGAAGATCGCCGTCTTCCGGTCGAGGACCGTTACCTTCCGCCGCTTCATTCGTATCTAAGAGTGGAAGGAGAAACGATGCTGACCGGTAAGGCGCTTGCCCACGTGGAGAAAGTGCAGAAGCATCTCGAAACGCTCAAGGCGATCGCGGACGAGTATGCCGATCCGCCCGACACGCCGCCGCTGACCACTCCGCAGATCCGCCTGGTGCGGTCGACGCCGCTCGAGGGGCTGCTCGCCGCGGCGAACTTTGCGGAAGCGGTACCGGGCGTCGGCGGTGTCCTCTCTGACGCCGAGCTGCTGAAGGAGGCGATTGATTTCGAGCTCGCGCACACGCCGCTGCTCGCCGCCGCGCGCGAGCTGGTGCTCCGGATCGAGACGCGGATGCTCCGGCAGCGCCTGGAGGCGGTCCTGTACGCGCGCGGGCTCTACCGGGTGGGAAAGAGCTACGTCACCACCGGCTCGACGCAGCACGAGAAGGTGTTCGTGCAGGCGATGCGACGCACGCTCGGGCGCCACAAACGGCGCAAACCGGCCGGCGGCGAGGCCGAGGAGTAAAATCGGGCCATGCGTGCCCTGATCCTCGCCTGCTCGCTCGCCGCCGTCGTGGCCGTGCCGCTGCACGCGGCGGATCCCGGTCCCTCGCTCGCGAAGGCTCGCGAGGAGATCGCCGCCGGCCGTCACGCCGCGGCGCTGCAACTGCTGCGGGAGACGACCGCGCACGCGGCGGCGCTGACGGACACGAAGCAGCGGGCGGCGGCCCTCTCCGCCATCCATTTCTACAGCGCGGTCGCCGCGTCGGGTCTCGGCGACCCGGAACAGGCGACCGCGGAGCTGCGCTCGTTCTTCCTCTACAACCCCTCCAGCAAGCTCGATACGAGCCGCTTTTCGCGCGACTTCGCGACGCTGTTCACGACCGTGCAGAAGAAGGTGGCGCAGGGGCGCAGCAGCCCGGCGTCGTTCGACGACGCCTATCCCGGCTACCCGCCCGCGGTCTCCAGCAGCATCTGGCCGCTCAACATCTGGGGCGCGTCGAGCGAGTTCATGATCCTGGGGACGGAGGCGGAGAAGGAGCAGTGGGGCCGCCTGCGGGACGACGAGGCGCGCCGCGCCTTCGTCGACAAGTTCTGGGCCGACCGCGATCCCGACCCCTCCACCGGCGTCAACGAGCTGCGCGTCGAGCTGCTGCGCCGGATCGCCTTCGCCGACGTGGCCTTCGTGGAAGAGGGGGATGACCGCGGCTCCCTCACCGACCGCGGACGCGTCTTCGTCCTCCTCGGCCCCCCGCAGCGCGTGCGCATCCGTCCGATGACGCGCCGCGAGTCGATCGGCGGCACGCCGTCGCGCACCCTCGACGCCGGCAACGCGGTCGAGCACTGGGTCTACTTCCGCGAGCAGCTCCCGAGGAAGCTCCCCCACAACGAGGTGGAGTTCAAATTCGTGAGCCAGGGCGGCTCGCTCGTGCGCGTGCTGCAGCACGAGTTCATCCCGGAGAAGGTGATCCGCGACAGCCCGGCGGCCCTGCGGCGGGACTAAGCAGAACGCACTCAGTCCGCCAACGCACGAGAGAACGACCGGAGGCCTCCGGCGGCTGGGGCCACGGGCCCCAGACCCCGTTTGTTGGCCTAGCCTCCACACCACATCAGTGGAAACTTGGCGAGTCCGCGGCGAGTGCGTCCTGCTTAGTTCCCGCGCAAAAACGCCTGCAAGCGCGGCTGGTTCGGGTCGATGGCGAGCGAGCGCTCGAAGCTGCGGCGCGCCTCCTCGTTCTGGCCGAGGCAGAGCTGGGCGATGCCGGCGGAGGCGTAGGGGACGGGATTTCCCGGCTGAAGCGCGGCGGCGGCGCGAAAGTCTTCGAGTGCACCGGCGCAGTCCTGCGCGTCGATGCGGTAGCGGCCGCGGAAGAGGCGCAGCTCGACGTCGTCCCCCTTCGCCTTCACCGCCTCCTCGAGGAGGCGCAGGCTCCGCTCGACCGAGCCGGTGCGCTGGTACCCGATCGCGCGGCCGATCAGAAACTGCCTCCCCTCGGGCAGGCCGTTCGCGAACGCGCGCACGAGCAGCGCGTCGGCGCGGTCGAGATCGCGGTTCAGTTGCAGCAGGAGGTCGCTGTAGTTCCAGAGCGCGGAGGAGAGCCGCGGGTCGATCTCGATCGCCTTCTCGAACGCGGCGACCGCCTCCTCCTGCTGCTTCTGGTTGCGCAGGATCAGCCCGCGGTTGTTGTACCAGCCGGCGGTGTGCGTCGAGCGTCCGGCGATCCCCGCCGGCGCGGCGGACGACTCCCCCGCGGAGATGTACCCGAGCGCCTTCAGCTTCGCGATCTCCTCCTCCGCGGCCGCCTGGGACGGTGCTCCTTCGAGCAGTGGCTTCACCGGCGTGAAGCGGGCGCGATAGTCGGCGGCGGCGGCGCGCGCGGGGACGGCGATCGGCGGCGAGGCGATGTCGCGCGCAGAGGGCATCCCGCCGAGGGCGAGGAGAGTGGACGCGACCTGCGCGATGCGCTGTTCCGGTCCGGTGCGTCCGCGCGCGGCGATGCCCTCGCCCCAGAGGAGATAGACGCCCGCCTTGCGGTGCCACTTGGCGGCGGTGGCGGCGGCGAAGCTGGAGAGCTCCGTCGGCCGGTCCTCGAACCAGTGGAAGCCGTGATCGGAGGCGATCATCAGCCGCGCGCCGTGCTTGCGCGCCAGCTCGCGGTACGCGCCGAGGATCGTGTCGACGTGACGGAAGTACTGCTCGGGGACGCCGGAGTAGCGGGCGAAGTCATGCTCGCTGATGTGCGGCTGCCGCGGCGCGGTGTACGGCGCGAAGACGTGGCCGACGCTGTCGGTCCCCTGCAGATAGAGGATGGTCAGGTCGGGAAGCTGCCGCGCAAGCGACTCGCGCGCGAGCCGGTCGTAGACCGCGGTCTCGACGAGGATGCGGCGCAGCGCGCTGACCGGGTGGGAGTAGGGATCGGTGGCGCGGCGCCGCTCCTCGAACTCCTCCGGCGTCAGCCAGGGGAAGTACTGCACCAGCGCGGCGTGTCCCGTCTGCGCCTCGACCTCCTGGAGGACCTTGCGCGCCCACGGCTCGCGCGCCGGCGGATAGACGGAGCCCTTCGGCGGCGTCGACTCGGTGAAGAGAAAGGTGAAGAAGCGGTCGGAGACGACGAGGCCGCGCACCGGCTCCGCGGGATAGGTGGCCCAGAGCCCGAAGACGGCGCTGCTCTTCCCCGCCTGCGTGGCCATGTTCCAGACCGCCGGCACCTTGCGCTCGTCGCTGGTGATCGGCTCCTTGCGCCCGTGCACAGGATGGAAGCGGGTGAAGTCGAGGATCTCGTGCTCGAGCGGCGTGGTGCCGGTCATCATCGTCGTCCAGAGCAGCGGCGAGAGCGGAGGATGATCGGTGAGCAGGTCGCCGGCGACGCCTTCGCGCACGAGCGCCTGGAGGTTCGGCATCCCGCCGTTGCGCATGTAGTGCTCGAGGAGCTGCCAGTCGGCGCCGTCGAGACCGATGAAGATGACGGGGCGCTCCTTCACGGCGCGCGACGCGATCTCCGCGACCGGCAGCGTGGCGATGGCCGTCTCCGGCACCCGCGGACGCAGCGTGAGGTAGCGCGGCTGCACCCCCCAGGCGGCGAGCTCGTTCTGCAGCGCGGCCACCGCGGCTTCCCCCGCGCGGCGCGGCTCGCGGCGGAGCGTGTCGACGTCGGCACCTCGCACCCAGGCGCTCACGCGCTCCCCGACGCGCGCGGCAAGCGAGGAGCACCAGTCGCCTTCCGGCCACGACGGCGGCACGCGCGGAGGGACGGTGTAGTCGAAGCGGACGCCGACCGCGATGGTCTCCCCTCCCGCATCCTCGGCCTCGTAGAGGCGGTCGAAGCGGGTCATACCGTTCGCGAACGGAGTGAGGCAGGGCGTGCCGCCGGGCATCACGAACCCGGCGCGCCCGGAGAGGACGCGCAGCGCGTCGCCGCCGCGCACCACGCGCGCCTCGCCGGCGGGCTGGATGCGGAGAGTGAGCAGCAGAACGGCGGCGAGGACGGCCGCGGTCGCGGCGATCGCCAGCGGGGTTCGCTTCATGTGCCGCGTCCTAACACAGAAAAAGGCCCCCGGTTTCCCGGGGGCCTTCCTTGTACAGCGTGGAGAACGATCAGAACGAGAAGCGGACGCCGAGACGGATGCTGCGCGCCTCGGTGAAGTCGGTGCCGCCCGACAGGAAGTCGGGGTTCGTCGCGGTCGCGCGCGGGTTCGCGAGCGTGCCGGCCGGACGGGGAACTTCCCCGGTCGCAGCGTAGAGGATCCCGCCGCCCGGTCCACAGATCTCCGTCGGGATACCGGCGCAGGCGTCGGCGTCGCTGGAGAGGTTGTAGCGTTCGTCGAGGCGGGTGATCGACTGGCGATTGAGGACGTTGAAGACGTCCACGATCAGGTTCAGGCGGTTCGTGCCGATCGGAACGGGGTAACCGAAGTGCAGGTCAGCCTCGTACTCCGCCGGACCGCGGCCGAGCGAGCCGCGCGGCGCGAGGTAGAACTCGTGGTTCTGATAGCCAGGCGAGTAGCCGTACGCGTTCAGCGGGTAGCCCGACGCGTAGTAGGTCGAGGCGCCGACGGTCAGGCCGTTCACCATGCCCTGCGTGAACGTGTAGCTGCCATGGAGCTTGAACTGGTGGGTGCGGTCGTTCGACAGCGGGCCCTGGGCGTTGATGAGGAAGTCGGCGTAGTCGAAGGCCGAGTTGATGTTCGGGTCGAGCTGACCGGTCGAGGCCTGGTACAGACCGTCGTAGTTGCCCTCGAGGCGCGACCAGAGGTAGCTGGCGAAGATCTGGGCGTTGCCCGCGAAGCGCTTGCGCGCGTGGAGCTGGACGCCTTCGAAGGTGCGCTCGACCGCCGGCGCGACGGCCGGCTCGTAGTCGTAGAACGCCATCGCGCTGCCGGAGCCCTGGCCCGGGTTGGCGATGTGATAGTGACCGCTGACCGGATCGAGGAAGTCCTCGACCACGCGGCCGAGCTTGCGGTAGGTGCCCTGGACGCCGACGGCCATGTTGTTGGCGAGCTCGTACTCGTAGCCGAGCAGGATCTCGTCGATGTACTGGCCCTTCAGGTCGGGATCGACCGGCGTGGCGCCGCCGTTGACGCTGTTGCGGACGGGGGCGTTCGACGCGCCGCCGCCGGCGACGCTGTTGAAGTAGACGTTCGGGTGGATGTCGGCCGGGTTGGAGGAGAAGTTGTACGAGAAGGCCTGCAGCTCGCCGCCGAACGCGCGGATGTTGATGTCCATCGGGATGGACTCATAGAAGCGGCCGTAGTTCGCGAACAGCTTGCTGCGGCCGTTGCGGGCCACGTCCCAGATGAAGCCGAGGCGCGGCGCGTACATGTCGTCGAGGACGATGGCGTCCTCACCGAAGCGGTCGCCGATCTCCTGCTGCTCCCAGCGCACGCCGAGGTTGAGGGTGAAGAACGACGTCACCTTCCAGGAGTCCTGCAGGTAGAGCGAGGTGTTGACCGTTTCCGGCGACGAGGTCAGCGGGGTGTTGATGACCCAGCTCGTCGGATCGTCCGGATCGAAGTCGGGGTGCTGGTCGTCGATGTAGTAGCGGTGGCGGTAGTAGATGCCGTTCGGGTTCTCGGCGGTGACGAGGCTGGCGTGGCGGCGGATGTAGATGCGCTGGCCGGCGCCGCCGTTCCAGTTCTCGTTGTAGGCGGAGAGGTTCTCGCGGTCGCCGCCGATCTTCAGCTCGTGACGGCCGAGGTAGCGGGTGACGTCGAGCTTGAACGCGTCGCGGTCGAACTCCTGGTCCTGGTGGAAGCCGAAGCCGCCGTTGACGGTCAGCGGGCGGCCCGGGGCGACGGTCTGGTCGATGTAGTGGGCCATGTTCTTGCCGGGCCCGGTGACGTAGCTCTCTTCGTGGTGACGGCCGAGGGTACCGCTGAGCAGCCAGTCGGTGCCGAAGACGCCGGAGTAGCGGAGGATGGCGTCGTTGCCGCCGGTGGTGGCCTTACCGGCGAAGGTGCTCGGCGGGCCGGCGATGACGAAGAAGGTGCCGAGGGCACCGTCGTACTCGGAGGGATCGCCGAGGACGGAGAGGGTGAGGTTGTGGCTCGGCAGGATCTGCCAGGTCAGCTTGCCGGCGTAGAGGTCGCGGCTGATGTCCTCATCCAGCTCGCTGCCGACGCCGGGGGTGCCCGGGACGCCCTGCAGGTCGTTGAAGATGGTGTAGCGGCCGGTGGTGTTCACATGGTCATACGCGCCGAAGAACCAGAGACGGTCGCGGATGATGAAGCCGCCGAGGTTGAAGCCGGCGTCGAACTCGGCCGAGATGTCGTCGATGGTCGTGTCGGCAGCGGAGCGCTCCGGCGCGGTGCTGTTGTCGCTCTGCAGGCCGCCGCCGGCGCCGTAGGCGAAGACGTCGCCCTTGAACTCGTTGCCGCCCGACTTGGTGATGGCGTTGATCACGCCGCCGGTGACGCGGCCGTACTCGGCGGAGAGGCCGCCGGTGATGACCTGGACTTCCTGGATGAAGTCGAAGTTGAGGGTCTTGGCCTCGGTGCCCAGCTCGACGCCGGTCGTGTTCAGGCCGTCGATGATGTACTGGTTCTCGGCGCCGGTGGAGCCGTAGACGGTCGTGCCGGCGGCGTCGCTGGAGGTGCCGGGGGCGACCTGCGCGACGGCGTAGAAGTCACGCGCCATCGGCAGAGACTCGATGGTCTCGGCGGTGATGTTGGCGCCGGTCTGCGTCGTGGTGACGTCGACCACCGGTGCCTGGGCCGTGACCGTGATGGTCTCGGAGATGTTCGTCTGGCGCATGTCCAGCTCGAGCGTCGTGGTCCGGTTCAGACCGACGTTGATGTTGGCCTGCGACAGCGGGGCGTAGCCGCTCAGCGAGGCGCTCAGCGAATACTGGCCGGGGGGCAGCAGGCTGAAACGGAACTCGCCGTTCGCGTCGGTGACGGCGACCTGCGTTCCCTGCGCTGACGGGGACCGCACTTCGACGGTGACGCCTGGGACGGGGCCTGTGGGATCAGTGACGCGGCCGACGATGGCACCAGTGGTGCTCGTCTGCGCCATCGCCGCTGATGCGATGAGAAGCATCAGGAGCGTTAGGGGCAGAAACCTTTTCATCATCCTTCTCTCCTTCTGGACGCGATTATTGGATTGGTGCGCAATGATCTCCCGCGGAGGATGCGGGAAGCAACGAAAACCTGTTGCCGGATGGGAACACGGCGTTCACGAGTCAGCAACCGGGCTGCCGCTCGCGATAACTTTGGAATCTCAGCGGGAAAGTGCTGCAGGCACTCGACTTCGAGCTGCCCGCCTCAGGACGCGGCAGTCGATGGAGTTCAATTCGTTGAACTTGTGATTCAGAATCCTGCCGATGGCTGAGACTCAATACCCCCATTGTGACCTCGCGCTCTCCCGCCGCCTGGAGCTCTGCGAGGCGAAGTCGAACGCCTCGTTCGTCGAGTCGAGAGCGCGGCTGGAGCCGGCGAGCGGCGCCGCCTGGCTCGAGTACGGCGGCGCCTATGCGATGTTCGACGGCGCCGGCTCGCCGCTGACGCAGACGTTCGGCTTCGGTGTCGCGTCGCCGCCGTCGGAGGAGGTGCTGCTGCGCCTGGAGGAGTTCCTGGAGGCGCGCGGCGCGCAGCCGTTCCACGAGGTCTCCCCTCTTTCCGGCAACGAGGCGCTGGCGATCCTCGGCGGGCAGGGATACCGGCCGGTGGAGGTGACGTCGGTGCTCTACCGCCCCCTCCCCGCCTCGCTGGAGCCGGGCGAAGTCCCGGCGCGCGTCGCGGCGCCGGACGAGGTGCAGTCGTGGGCGGAGACGGCGGCGGAAGGCTGGAGCGAGCTCGCGGAAGTGAGCGCGCTGATGCACGACCTGGCGCGCGTCACCGCCTCCAGCAGCGGCACGACGCCGTTCTTCGCGGAGGTCGACGGCCGCCCCGTCGCCACCGGCGCGCTGGCCATGCACGACGGCGTGGCGCTGCTCGCCGGGGCGAGCACCGTGCCGTCCGCCCGCAATCGCGGCGCGCAGGGCGCGCTGCTCGAGGCGCGGTTGCGACACGCCTCCGAGGCGGGGTGCGATCTGGCGATGATGTGCGCCTATCCCGGCAGCACGTCGCAGAAGAACGCGGAGCGGCAAGGGTTCCGGGTGGCGTACACGCGGGTGAAATGGGGGAGGTAGAATTGGGGGGATGACCGTCGAGGAAATCATCACGTCCGATCCCGAGGTGCAGGGTGGCGCGGTGGTGTTCGCCGGAACCCGCGTGCCGCTCAGGAATCTCATTGACTATCTCGGGGCGGGAGACTCGCTCGAGGAGTTCCTGGATGACTTCCCCTCCGTGCGCCGCGAGCAGGCCGTAGCCGCCCTGGAGCTGGCGCAGGACGCGCTGGTGACGCTTGCTGGTGCTCGTTGACGAGTCGCTCCCGCGGCGGATTCACAGGGAGATGCCGGGGTGTGAGTCAGCGGAACCTGTCCGGGTCGAGGCTTCGCATCGTGGTGTTCGCAGCGCGCCTTGGAATCGCATGGAACACATAGGCCCTCTCCTCCCCGCAGGCAACTCGTGCGCTGCGGGAGATGGAACCGGGCGACTCGCGGGTGATCCGGAGCGTTCCGGGTATCGCGTAACGAGCACCGCCGGCGCCGCGTCAGTCCTCTTCCGCGACGGCGGCCTTCATCGGGTCTTCCGTCGTAACTGCCTCGGTGCGGCCTCCCGGCGGAGAGATCCTCGAGAACAGCACCGGCGACCAGCGCGCGACGAACTGCAGGAGCAGACCTGACAGGATGAAGACGGCGACCGTGCCGTGAAGTGCCTTACGCATGAAACCTCCCTCTTCCGGCATCCCGCCGGTAGATGGGAGGACGCCCTCAGGTATGAAGTGACGCGGAAGGCAAATTCATGAGAGGCGCTCGAAAATTTTTTCGGGAGACGACGGAAGTTCTTCGAGATAGGCGCGGACGTGACGCACCAGACGCGCTTCCACGGCGTCGGCGTCGACCGCCTCGCGCAGGTACGCCAGTGCGATCGCGGCGTTGCGCATGACACCCTCGGAGGTGAAGCTCACCACCACATTCCGCAGGACGTCGGTGACTTCACTGGACCGGCCGGCGAGAATCAGCACCTCGGCCAGATCGAGACGGGCGATGGCAGCGTCGTTCACTACACCCAAGGCCTCGAACGCACGGCGCGCCTCATCAATGCGCTCGATGGCACCGTCGAGATCGCCGGTCGCTTTCGCGAGCACGCCGATGGACCAGTTCGTACGGAGGCGTTCGGTCTCCAACCCGAGCTCGTCCCAGATTGCCAGCGCCTCGTAGAAGTAGTCCCTCGCCTTGTCATAGTCGCCCAGCTCGATGTAGCAGTTCCCGGCGGTCTGGCGCGCTCGCGCGACGTGAAGGCGATCGCCCGTTCGCGCGGCTTGTGTGGCGAGGCGATCCAGCAGGCGCGCACCGCCGCGATAGTCGCGCTGCATGAGACGGACGCCGCCCTCCACGAGCGACGCCGCCAGGTAGTACTTCTCATCCCCGAACGAATCGAACGCCGCGGCCGCGGAGAGCGCTTCTTCGCTCGCCTCCTCCAGCCGGTGCGTTTCCACGTACACGTTCGCACGGGCCAGGGAGGCGTGGGCGCGGTCCCAGTCGGTGGCCTGGGGGTCTTCGTCGAAGGCGAGGTCCGCCTCGCGGAGCGCCTCCTCGGCGTCGCGGTAGCGGCCGACGAAGAAGAGGGCCCAGGCGCGCTCGACGTGCGCCGTGCCGGCGGTGCGGGGGCCGCACTCCTCCGCTTTCACCAGCTTCGCGGCGATCGACACGGCGGCGTCGGCGGCGGAGAGCGCGAGCAGCGGCTGCGTGTTCCGGAGCGGGCGGGCGGCTTCGCTCAGGACGTCGACGACGCCGCGGGAGTGGTAGCGGGGATCCTCGGCGATGGCGGCGGCGAAGGCCTCCGGCGAGACCAGCAGCGGCGCGAGCAGCTCGCGGGCGGCGGCGCGCTCCTCGTCCAGCCTCGCGGCGAGCTCGCACAGGCGGCCGGGGTCGGGCGGCGGGGCCGCCAGCACCTCGGCCAGGAGCCACGGCTCCGGGTCGCGGAGCGCCTCCTCCAATGTCTGCCACTCTTCTTCGGTCATCTGCTTCATGGTTGTGCCCTGGTCAGCCGGCAATAGATCTCACGAGCGCGTTTGCGGCAGTTGCTGAGGAGCTGCATGACGTAGGCCGCGCTGGTGTCGAGATACTCCGCGATGTCGCGCGGGTTTTCCTCGTCGAGATAGTAGCGGCGCAGCGTCTCGCGGCATTTCGGGCCGAGCTGTGCGAGGGTCGCGCCGAGACTGAGATGCGTCGTCCACTGCTCGATCCGCGCGCTGGCGCGGTCGTCGGCGGTGAGCTCGTGCTCGTCGAGCAGCGGCGCCTCGTGGCGGCGCTTGCGCCAGTAGTAGCGGGCCGCGTTCTGCATCGCGCCGAGCAGGAAGGCGCGCATGTCCCCCACCTCGGGGCGCCGCTCGAGCATCGAGGCAAAGATGTCGTGTACGAGCGCCTGCACGTCCTCGGGCGGGATGCCGTAGCGGTGCCGCGCTGTGGCGCAAAGCAGCGGCGCGTGCTCGCTGTAGAGCACTTCCAGCATCTGCGTGGCAGATGGCTCCTGGTCGTGACTTGCCACAAGCGCTCTCCACGGCCGGAGCGGCCGCCGCGGCGAGAATAGCGAAAGAGATGGCGTTCCGTCACTCACTCACGGAGTGATTTTCGCGGCCACTTCCCTACCTCCTCCCGGTGCGATACTGGCGAGCACAGGTAGGGGAAGGCGCCCGAGCGTCACTCCTCATCGAGGGGGAACTTTCAGATGTCCGGATCGGTGCTGGTGCCATTCGAGGAGGACCGCGACGTGTTCATCGACAACACGAAGTGCGGCAGGACGAACATCCCGTTCGAGGTGGAGGTGGGGACGCACGACATCGACCTCGGCAGCCCGCTCGACTACGACCCGCCGACGGTGGTGATCCAGGTGAAGGCGCAGCACTCGGCCCTCAACCCGCTGGTGGTGCACTTCAACCTGCTGGAAGGTGCGCTGTGAGCCGGCGGACGCTGATCGCCGCCGTCGTTCTCCTCGCCGCCGCCTGCGCGCACGCGCCGATCAACCAGAGTCTGCCGCGCGCCGACATCACCACCGGCTACCGCTACGCCACCATGTCGCTCCCGCGGCAGGACGGCCTCTACGTCGTCCTCACCTTCTCCGGCGGCGGCTCACGCGCGGCCGGGTTCGCGTACGGCGTGCTGCGCGAGCTGGAGAAGGTCACGCTCGCCGACGGCACGCGCCTCATCGACCGCATCGACGTGATCTCGTCGGTCTCCGGCGGCAGCTTCACCTCGATGTACTTCGGCCTGCACGGGCCGCAGGGGCTCGACACGTTCAAGTCGCGCTTCCTGGAGAAGAACGTCGAGGGGATGCTCTTCAAGGCAGCCGCGAGCCCCGGCAACCTCGTGCGGCTGCTGTCGCCGCACTTCAGCCGCATCGATCTCGCGGCCGAGGTGTACGACCGGATCCTGTTCGACAACAAGACCTACGGCGATCTGAAGTCGGTGCAGGCCGCGAATCGCCGGCCGTTCATCGTCGCCAACTCGACCGAGCTCGATCTCGGCTCGCGCTTCGAGTGGACGCAGGACCAGTTCGACCCGATCTGCTCCGACCTCGAGAAGACCAACGTCTCGCGCGCCGTGGCCGCCTCGTCGGCCTTCCCGGTACTGCTGACGCCGATGGTGCTGCGCAGCTACACGGGCGAGGTCGACTGCGGCTACCAGGCGCCACGCTGGGTGGCGAACGCGCGGCAGGACCTGCAGGACAACCCGATCCGCCACCGCAGCGCGCTCGAGCTCCTCGGCTACCTCAATCCCGGCCGCCAGTGGCTGCACGTCATGGACGGCGGCATCGCCGACAACATCGGCCTGCGCGGGACGCTCCATGCGATGTCGTCCACCGACACCTGGCAGATGGACGACCCGGCACGACAGCGCACCGGCTATCAGCTCCTCGGCCCCATCAACCGCCGCGAGATCGATAAGCTGCTGGTGATCGTGGTGAACGCCGCCACGGAGAACGACCTCAACTTCGACAAGAAGCAGCCGAACCCGAAGCTGGCGCAGATCCTCGGCACGATCTCCTTCACGCCGATGAAGAACTTCTCGTTCGACACGCTGCAGTCGCTGCTGCAGACGACGTCGGAGATCCGCGTCGCGCAGACGCAGGCGACCGACTGCCAGAACGCCGTGCGCGGCACCTGCCCCGACGTGAAGATCCCCGGCGCCGGCGTCGCGCCCGTGTCGTTCTATCCGGTGGTGCTCGGCTTCTCGGGTATCGAGGACGCGCAGTTCCGGCAGCAGCTCAACGGCATCGGGACGAACTTCGCGCTGAAGGCGGGGCAGCTCGAGCTGCTCGAGCGGGCGGCGCACGATCTCCTCTCGACCTCCGACGCCTGGAAGCAGTTCCTCGAGGACGCCGCGCGGAAGTGAGACGGGTCCTCGTCGCGGCGCTGGCGGTCGTGGCGGCACTCTCGTGCGAACGGGAGAAGCCTGCCCCGCCGCCGTCGCCGCCCCCTCCCCTCTTCGCGGAAGTGGCGGAGGACGTCTTCCCCGGCATGAACGGGCCGGGGCTGCAACTGACCGCCGACGAGTTGCGGGGGCGGATCGTCTGGAACCTCTGGTCGGGCGACAACTCCGGCTTCTGGAACCACCTCGCGCAGCACGGCTTCGGCACTTCCGACCTGCTCAAGACGCTCGACTCGCGCAAACGCGGCGTGCGTTTCTCGACGATGGGGCTGATCAACCAGCCGGGCTTCCAGACGGCGACAGAGCCGGACCTCTACGGCCTCTGGCTCGACGAGCCGAAGCCGGGTGACGCCGACGGCGCCATCGACGGGAAGATCGACGCCGCCACGTACGGACGCTCCTCCGGCGTGGTCGGGCTGCGCATCTTCCCGAATCCCGACTTCAACGAGGTGGCGGCGAGGCGGTGGAACGCGGCGCGCTATTACACCGACCCCGCCTACTACAACGACCGCACGCTGGTGCGGCCGTACCGCGTGGGGATGACGTGCGCGTTCTGCCACGTCAGCTTCGATCCCGTCCGTCCGCCGGCCAATCCCGCGGAGCCGCGCTGGGAGAACCTCAACGACTACATCGGCGCGCAGTACTTCCGGGTGTCGGAGGTGTTCGGGAACGGGATGGGCGAAGACAGCTTCGTCTGGCAACTGCTGCACTCGAACGAGCCGGGGACGCTCGACACCTCGTTCATCGCCACCGACTACCTGAACAACCCGGGGACGATGAACGCGATCTTCAACGTGCAGCAGCGGATGGCGCGCGCGCAGCCGGAGCAGGTCGCGGGGGGCGCGCTGGCGCTGCGGGGCGTGGCGAATCCGATGACGACGCCGCGCGTGCTGAAAGACGGCGCCGACTCGGTCGGCTTCCACGCGGCGCTCAGCCGCGTTTACCTCAACATCGGCGAGTACTGGCAGGAGTGGACGCGCCACTTCAATCCGCTCATCGGCGGAAAGAAGCAGTCGCCGATCGACGTGGCGAAGGCGCAGCGCGACTCACCGCACTGGAACTGGAGCGAGGAGCGGGCGCCGGCACTCGCAGCCTATTTCGCGAAGGTGGCCAAGCCGGTACTGCTGAAGGATGCGCCGGGCGGCGCGGCGTACCTCACGACCGACCCGAAGGTGCTGGAGCGGGGGAAGGCGGTCTTCGTCGAGCACTGCGCCGGCTGCCATTCCAGCAAGCCGCGCGAACAGGCGCTCACCGACCCCGCCTTCTTCACCGACAACTTCCTCGGCGACGAGCGGCGGCATCCTGTCAGCGACATCGGCACGAACGCCACGCGCGCCGCGGCGACGAACGCGATGCGCGGGCGGATCTGGGACAACTTCTCCTCGGAGACGTACAAGACGCTGCCGGCGGTGAAGCCGCTGAAGCTCACCAATCCATTCGACGGCACCACGTTCGAGTTCCAGCTTCCGGCCGGCGGTCCCGGCTACTACCGTCCGCCGTCTCTGATCGGCATCTGGGCCACCGCCCCGTTCCTGCACAACAACGCCATCGGCGAGTACAACGGCGATCCGTCAGTCGCCGGGCGCATGCGCGCGTTCGACGACGCCATCACGAAGCTGCTCTGGCCGCAGAAGCGCACCGGCATCATCCGCCGCACGACCGCGAAGAGCTACATCCAGGTGCCCGGCTCCTACATCCCCGCGCTGCTGCGCGACCCTGCCCTGCTCGATGCCTCCGGAAACCTGCGCATCGGTCCGATTCCGAAAGGGACGCCGGTGAACCTCCTCGCCAACATCGATCTCGAGGCGAGCCGCGTCGACCTGGCCATCCTGCTCATCGACGCCGCGAAGAAGCTCCGCGAGATCGACAGGCAGAAGATGTCGGACGCGCAGGCGACGGCGCATCTGAAAAGGCTCGTCCCGCAACTGCTGAAGCTGAACAAGTGCCCCGACTTCGTCGAAGACCGGGGACACCTGTTCGGGACGAAACTGCCGGACCGCGACAAGCGGGCGCTGATCGAGCTTTTGAAGACGTTCTAAACGCTGTCGAGTTTCTTGAAGGCCCCCGCCTCGAACGTCCGCACTCCCGAGATGTACCCGAGCTGCCGGTAACTCTCGAACTGCGCCTCGTCGTACCACTGGTCGGCGGTCGACTGTTGCGGGAACTCGCCGTTCGTCCAGCCGTACTGGAGGACGTCGACCGGCTCTCCCCCGATCACGTTCGGCTTGATGACGACGAGCGTGGCAAAGCGCTCCTCCGGCGGCAGGCCGATGGCCGCCATGTGTGCCTCGGAGTACTCGATCTGTCCTTCGATCGAGTGCACCTGCTTCTGGTGGAGCTTGAGGATCTCCTGCTGGTCGAAGGTGATCTCCGTACCGAAGTCGATACGCACCTTGCGAATGAGGTTGCCGATGTCGTCGAGCGTCGCGGCCGGGTCGGCGCCGCAGTCGGCGTAGACGATCAAGCTGCAGCCGCGCTCGACGAGCGTGTAGACGCCGCTGTTGTCGAAGTGGCCGCCGTCGGTGAGGTAGCAGAACGGCAGCAGGTCGGTGGTCTGCGAGACGAGCTCCTGCAGCGTGTAGACGGGCCAGAGCCGGACCGAGGCGGTGCGCCAGTAGCTCTGGTTCGGCGTCGGCGTCCAGTAGCCGGTGCGCACGTTGAAGAGCGTGAGCAGCGCGGCGAGCGCGGCGGACGGCGACAGCGCACCCATCTCCGGGCTGGCGGCGGCGCCGGAGACCGACACCGCGGTGCCGAGGGAGATCGTGCCGCAGGCGTACTCCGGCGTGGGGCGGAAGCCGGTGCGCATGGAGCCGCACCAGTGTTTGGAGAAGAGGAAGGAGTCGGAGAAGCGCTGCTGCGTAGCCAGGTCGCTGCTGCCGACGAGGTTCAGCATGGCGTTGATGAGGTGGTACGGCGCGCCGGAGTCGGTGTTCTTCAGGTCGACGAGCAGGACGTCGTCGCCCGGGACGGCGTCGGTGATGTCGGCGTCCTTCGCCTCGCGGCGGCGATCGTTCGAGGCACCCATGTAAGCGCGCACGAGGCGTGACTTGTAGAAGCCGTGAATCGTGAGCGAGTTCGGATCGGCGAGCCAGCCGAGGGCCAGGACCCAGCCGAGGATGGTGGAGATGAGACCGACCATCGCCAGCGCGCTCCAGGCGGTGGTGTCGCCGAGGCAGGCGGCCACGCCGAGCAGCGCGAACATGAGGAAGCCGAAGGTGATGAGCCCCATCGAGCGGGTATTGCCGCCTTTGCCGAGGAAGAGCTCGAAGACGAGCAGGACCAGCGTGGCGAGGATGCCGCCGATGACGAGTTGCGGGACGTGCGACTGCTCGAGCACGAAGCGGAGCTGCGCCTTCTGCTCGAAGAACAGCACGAGCAGCCCGCAGGCGATCGCGCCGAGGGAGGCGGCGGCGAGCACGACACCGACGTGGCGGCTGATGAGCGCGCGTACGAGCAGCCCCGCCGCCACCGCCACGGCGCCCGCGGCGGCGAAGAGCACGAGCCGCGGCTTGATCAGCTCGATCGGAATCTTGTACATGCCGACGGCGATGATCAGCCAGAGCACGATCACGATGAGGCTCTTCCACTTCTGCGCCGGACGGAACTCGTACAGCGCGAAGCAGAGGAAGAGCAGCCCCGCCACCAGCGCGCCGCGGATCCCGAACCAGAGCTCGTCCGCCGCGTCCTGGTAGACCGTCGTGTAGAGGCGGTGGCCGATCCAGGCCAGCACCAGCCCGAGAAGGATCAGCAGCAGCGGAGGCGCGAGCGCGAACGCGAGCTTCTTGAGCGGCGACGGCGGCGCCGGCTTCGTGTTCGCGTCCTCCCCTCCCGTCGGCGCGGCCTTGACGGCGGTGTAGGCGGCGCTGAGGAGCGTCATGATCACCGCGCCCCAGCCGCCGGCGCGCAGGATGGCGTCGGCAACCTTGTTCTGCAGCGCGTGGTTGAAGAGCAGGAAGTCGATGACCTCGTAGCCAAACGCGGAGAAGAGCAGGATCAGCGTGGCGAAGACGCCGTACTGCAGCGTACGCGTCTGCGCGGCGACGATGCGGTTGCGCCAGAAGTCGAAGTCCCGAGCCGTGGCCTTGTGCTTCCTCTGCCAGAACCAGAGGATGATCGCCAGCAGCACGAACCACGCGCCGAGCCCGTAGAGGAAGTACTTGTTGAGCAGCACGTCGGCGTCGCTGATGACGGCCAGGAACCAGGTCAGGATCACGAAGCCGAGCGCGCTGAGCACGAGCACGACCTTGTCGCGGAACAGCCACCCTCGCCGGTTGGCGAGGAACCAGAGCGCGATGCAGACGAAGTTGCCGAGGGCGAAGATGCCGGGGATTACCAGCGCGGCGAGGAGCCGCGTCGGCAGGTCGGCGGGGTTGCGGGCCGGGCGCACGTCGACTGGACCGTGATGCGTGACGTAGCCGTCGAGATCGGGACGCCAGCGGAAGCCCTCGTCGGTCTGCGGCAGGATCGCGAACAGCGCCTGGCCGCCCATGATCGTGGCCAGCAGGATCGGCAGGAGGATGACCCAGGTCAGGATGAGATTGCGGCCGATGATGGCGACGGCGCGCCAGGTATCGCTGCTGAGCAGGCCGAGGCGCGGCGTGAGGAAGTTCGAGAAGAGGCGGAGGTGGTGGATCGGGTCGACGCCGGCGCTGAGCGACGCGTCCTTGACCTGCGCCCGCTCGTTGCCTTCCACGCTGTGCCTGTCCTCGTCGGCGGTGCGGCGGGGATCGCGCTGCAGCTCGATCTGCTCGGGCGGCGGGAAGATGTCGCCGCGCTCCTTGCGCGCGAGCCAGGCGCTCCACCAGCCGCCGACGTAGCCGCCGCCGGAGACGGTGGAGAGGTAGTCGAACTTCTGCAGGATGCCGGTCTTGCGCAGCGCCTGCAGCAGGCCGAGGTTGAACGTCGCGCTGCGGATGCCTCCGCCGGAGAGCGAAAGGCCGGTCAGCCGTTTCGGCCGCGTGGTCCCGCCGACAGGGACGCCGCGGCGTTTGTGGATCTCGGCGTATTCGGCGGGAAGGATCTCCGGGAGGCTCGTGCGCGCGCTGAAATCGAGCTCCTCACACTTGTCCTGGCTCATCGTCCGAGCTCCTTCTGCAAACGCGCGAGCTCCGGCGTACGCCACGGCGTCCGCTCGATCTCGGCGACGACGGCGCGTGCCCGCGCCGGCTGGTTGGTCTTGAGATACGCCTCCGCGAGGAGGAGCTTCGACTCGGCGTTGGGACGATAGGTGACGTTGCGCTCGGCCAGCGAAACGAGATCGGGCGACGGCGGCCGCTCCAGCTTCGTGCGCAGCACGTGACCGATGGCCGCCTCGGGATAGAGGCGCAGTTGCTCCGCGTACAGCCGGTCGGCCTCGGCGTAAAGCGCGTCGTCGTTCGTCAGCGCGGCCAGTGCCGCGTAGAACTCGGGATTGCGCGTCCTGGCGACGACTCCGCGATACAGCCGGATGGCCTCGCGGCGGCGTCCCATCGCCTCCAGCACCTCCGCCATGTGCTCCTCGATGAGCCACCAGCCGGAGTAGGCGCGGTTCGCCCGCTCGTAATGCGCCAGCGCCTTCGCGTGCTGCCCATGCTCCCACTGCACGATGCCGCGCTGCAGCTCGAGCCAGGCGAACGAGCGCATCTCCTTCGCCGTCAGCTCGTCCTGCGCCCGCGCGTAGAGAGCGTCGGCGCGTGCGGGATCGCCGGTCTGTGCGGCGAGATGGGCGAGCCGCGCCAGGTTGTCCCAGGTGGGCGGCAGCGCCGCATACGCGCGCGCGGCCTCCTCATAGCGCCCCTCGGCGAGCGCCACGTCGGCCTGCAGCGTGCGCACGGCGTCGGAGTCGGGCAGCAGCGCGAGGCAGCGCTTCGTCTCCGGCAGCCGGTGCAGCTTGAACGCGAGGTAGGCGCGCACGAGCAGGTTGTCGCCGAGCGCCTCCTCGGCGCGTTTGAAGTCGCCGTAGTCGCCGGTGAGCGACGCGCGGAGGTAGAGCCGCTGCAGCGGATCGGCGATTTTCTCGATCCGCTGCAACTCCGCGTCGTAGTCGGTGGAGGGACGGCCGCTTCGGCCGTCCACGCCCAGCAGAAAGCCGGCGGCCGAAGCGGCCACCGCTCCACAGGCTACGGCGAGAATGGCCCACCTGCGCATGGCTTACCTCTGATACGGGTACGGCGATCCCGCCTGCGGCCAGGGCTCGGCCATGTACGGGAAGTTCTTCAGGAACGGCTTGTCGTTGTGGAGCGGATTCGGCGGCGTCTTCGGCTCGATCTTGAGCGAGTTCCAGACCGCCTGCGTCCCGAGCGTCTCGAGGTTGCACGGCACGCCGCCGCAGCTCTTGGTGTGGTCGAGGAAGATGGAGAGGAAGCGCGTCGCCACCTGGTCCTCGAAGCGGCGGCCGAACGGCCAGGTGCCGTTGGTGTCCATGTCGATGGCGTTGACGTTCGGGATGAAGATGTCGGCCGCGGTGCGCAGCGGGATGTTCAGCCCCTTCGGGTTCCAGTTCACGCCCGGCGGCATGTTCAGCTGCTGGAAGAAGCACCTCTTCACGTGCGGGAAGGCGTGCAGCGGGTTCTTGTAGAACTTGATCGTGGAGACGGTGGCGCCGGTGTGGTCGAAGCAGGTCGGCACGCCGAGGGCGGTGATGGAGGGGGCGAAACCCCAGCCGAGGTGGCCGAAGCGGTTCACGAAGTGGGGACCGAGGATGAAGTTGTCGGCTCCGAGCTGGCGGGAGTCGGCACGCTCGCTGAGGCCGGCGTCGGCGAACGGCAGGCCGTCGGTGTCGACACGCTTGTAGTGGGTGAGATCCTGGTCGAAGCCGCCGGCGTCGGAGAACATGCCGGAGAACCAGCTCCCCACCTTGTCGAAGAAGCCGCTGCGGTCGGGAATCGTCTCCGCCTTGTTCGAGGCCTTGAGCACCCAGCTCTCCCCCCAGACGTTCACGATGCGCTGCTTCTGCGGGTCCTTCGTGATGAACGCCAGCGGGATCTCCAGGATGATGGCGTTGACGTTGAGGCCCTTGCGCGCGTCGGCGCCGCTGTAGACGAAGCGGAAGTTGCCGTTCGCATCCTTGTAGTAGCGGTTGCCCTTCCACTGATACGGGCCGGCCGGCAGGTCCCACTTCTGCGGGTTGATCTCCGCCGGGTTCGGCGGATCGTTGAAGAGCGCGTTCCCCTCGAGCGCGAGGAGCGTCTTCGGGATCGGCATCTCGCGCAGGTTCGGGTCGTCACCGAGTTTGACCTTGTAGAACTCGGGACCGTAGTTGATGGAGCGGAAGAAGCCCGGCAGGTCGTTGAAGAAGGCGTCGTCGCGGCCGCCGGCGTAGATGAGGATGCGGTTGTTGCCGGGGGCGCGCGCGGCGACGGAGACGTTCTGCGGGACGACGGCCGAGAAGTTCCCGCCCGCGAAGCCGACGAACGTGAGCTTGGTCTGCCCCTCCTTGTTCGACGCGACGCGCACCTCGGCTGCCTTGTCGGTGTCGAAGCGCTGGTCGAGCGCGTGGAGGAACTCGACGTACGACTTCACGGAGCTGTTCCAGCCGGCCGGCTTGACCGGACGCTCGCTCGGGTAGACGAGGATGCGGTAGAGGATCTCGTCGTCGAGCTTCCCGGTATGCGGGACGTCGGCGAACGTGAGCGCGAGCACGACCTTCTCGCCGCCGGTCTTGTCGTCGGCCGGGTAGCCGAACATGTCGTACAGGTCGGCCCCGCTGGCGGGGTTCCCCGTGAAGATGGCGTTGACGGCGTTCGGATCGTTGTGATCCGCGGCCTGTGCGGCGAGCGCGGCGAAGAGCAGAACCACGACCAGACGAAGCACTTTCATCCCCCTGACCTCCTCCGGCTGCGCCGGACGATCCACAACACGATGAGCGCGACGATGACGGCGAGAACGATGAGCGCGAGGGTGCCGCAGCCGATCCCCTTCGACGGAGGCGCGGGCTGCGCCGGCCAGGGCTCGGCGAGATACGGGAACGTGGCGAGGAACGGCTTGTCGTTGACGGTGGCGCGGGGGAACTGCTTCCCCTCCACGTACGAGAGCTGCTGCAGGACGCAGTCGCCGTACAGGCAGGTCAGCGCGCCGACGTCGTCCGTCAGCAGCCGTCCGTTCGGAAATCCGGGAGGCCGACGCGTCGTGAAGATCATCACGTCGGGCGCGGTGATGTCGTACGGCGCGAGCTGGAAGAGCAGGTGAAACGCCGACGCGAGCGGCATCGTCACGAGCTCGCGGTTCAGGAAGTCGTAGACCTTGTTGCGCGAGGCGAACTTCTTCTGCAGCGCCGGGAGCTGCTCGCCCGGCGGGATTTTGTTGATGAAGTCGTAGCGGCCGTTCTGCGTCCGGTTCGAGCGGCCGACGTGGTCGATCTGCTTCCCATGCTCGCTCGACGTGCCCCAGATGAGGAAATCCTGCACGCCCGCGGGAAAGGCCGACTTCGGGATCGACCAGACGGTGGCGATGACGTTCTTGCCGAAGAAGCGGGGAAAGATGAACGGATCGTCGCGCACGCCGGTGAAGACCTGCACCTGCTCCGGGTTGGCAATGCCGGTGATCTGCTTCGTCTTCAGCGACGCGTCGTTGTTCAGCGTGAAGACGATCGAGACGTCGGGCTTGATCCCCGATGGATTGACGACCGACCCGCCGTAGCGGGCGAGGTTCTGCGGCTCGGTGTACGCGACCTGGGAGTGGTGGTCGATGAAGAGCCCGAACTCGAGCGGCTCCAGGTCGTACGGTTGGTTCGCGGTGAGGCCGGGACGGATGTTGAGGATGACGACGTAGTTGTCGCCTTCGGGGAAGAAGAAGAGATCGGTGATGCCCGACTCCCTGATCTCGAAGATGAGAGGGTCGGCGTGGTCGGAGGCGTGCGCTGCCACCCCGAGAAGGAGCAGCAGCGCGGCAACCGCGAACTGCTTCATGAAATCTTCTTTCCCGCCGCCGCGGCGATGACGTCCGCCGCCTTCTCCCCGATCATGTAGACCGACGTCACGATGAAGAAGCCGGGGATCTTCGGGAACACCGACGCGTCGACGATCCGCAGCCCCTTGGTGCCGTAGACCTCGAAGTTGTTGTTCACCACTCCCCCCTGGCTCCGCACACCCATCGGGCAGGTGCAGGAGGCGTGGTGGCCCCAGGCGTAGTGCTTCACGAAGTCGGCGATCTGCTCGTCGGTCTGCACGTGGGCGCCGGGCAGCTCTTCCTCGGCGATGAGGCCCCGCTCGCGAAGCTCGGCGGTGAGCTCGCGGACGAACTTCACCCCCTCGACCACGGACTGCAGGTCCTGCCCCTCCTGGTCGTTCCCCTCGGCGAAGTAGCAGAAGTCGATGAGCGGCGTGTCGCGCGGATCGCCCGAGCGGAGGCGCACCGTGCCGGCGCAGTTCAGCGTGTGCGCCTTGAGGATGGCCCAGGTCAGGTAGTTGAGGTGCTCGGCGAAGAGCGCCGAGTAGCCGGGGAAGTAGCCGCGGAACAGGCCGACCAGCGCGAAGATGAAGAGATCGGGACGGGGGCGCTCCGGGAAGGAGCGCTTGACGATCGCGGCGACGGCGCCGTTGGTCGTGTAGACGCCTTTGCGCTTCGTCTCCCACTCCGTGTACTGCGGGTCGCCTTTGGCGAACTTCGCCCCCTCCAGGATCGACCAGGTCTTGAAGTTCATCCGGTTGACGACGCCGACCTCGTACCGGTCCTGCAGGTTCGAGCCGACGCCGGGGAGATCGACCTTGACCTCGATCCCATGCTCCTCGAGATGCGACTTCGGACCGACGCCCGACAGCATCAGCAGCTGCGGCGTGTTGTAGGCGCCGCCGGCGAGGATGACCTCGCGCGAGACGTACACCTCGTGCTTCACGCCCCCCTGCTGCGGGTTGCGTGAGGCGCGGTAGAGACGCGCGCCTTTCAGGTACTCGACTCCGACGGCGCGGTTCTCCGGCCCCTCGAAGATGACCCGCGTGGCCAGCGCGTCGAGCTCGATGGTGAGGTTCTTCGGATACTTCTTCGCCACTTCGAGCACCCGCTCGCGCGCGCCGTTGCGGGCGTGCTTGTTCGTGGCCAGCGGCGGATAGCGGATGCCGGTGGAGTCGCCTTCCACGAGACGCCAGTCATTCGGGTCACCTTTGCCCTGGATGTACCACTTCAGCCGCTCGGTGAACTTGCCGCCGATGTCCTTGACCGTCGCCGCGACGGTGTCGATGAAGAACGTCTGCAGGCTCTTGTCCTCGATGGCTGCCTCGGGAATCGCCACCTCGGTGTTCAGCCAGCCGCGGAAGCCGTGCTTCGTGGGATTCCAGCGCGTCAGGTTGTAGACCCAGCGCCAGAACGGACGGTGATGGCAGTTCTCCATCCGCTGGAAGTACTTGCGCATGTTCTCCGGCGACCAGGAGCTGTCGCCGGTCAGGTCTTCGATGAAGCGCCAGTCGTCGTTGTGCGGATAGACGGTGATCTGCGCGTTGTGCGCGGTGCAGCCGCCGAGGGTGCCGGCGCGGGGATAGAGGATGCCGTCGACCTTCTGCCCCTCGTACGTCTCGACGTATTTCGGGTCCTTCTTCTGGAGCTCCGTGTCCCTGTAGTGACGGACGAAGAAGTCCCACGACATGCCGGTGTTCTCGGAGGCGAAGGCGTGGAAGACGGGGACGTCGTAGTCGTCCGGCAGGCGGTTCTTGCCGGTGGTGTTGGGGTTCGGGTCGAAGCCCTCGAGCTTCTTCGGGTCGCCGCCCGCCTCGAGCAGCAGCACCTTGAAGCCGTTCTCCGCGAGGCGCGCGGCAAGCGTCCCGCCGCCGGCGCCGGAGCCGACGACGACGTATTCGTAATCCGTGCGGCGGGCGTTGTCAGGGGTCTTGGCCATGTCGTCTCCTCCGCTCAGAACGTCTTCAGGAATGCGATGAGTGCGTGCTTGTCGGCGTCCGAGAGCCCCGGCTCGTTCTCGCTCGCCGGCATGTAGTCGGTGCCGAAGTAGTGGCCGCGGTTGACGACGAAGTCGGGGCACTTGGAGACCTTCAGGAGGTCGGGGACGAGAGGCGCGAAGACCCGCTTCGCCTCCTCGTCACTGGCGTTGGCGCCGAGCTTCCCAAGGTCCTTCTTGATCCTCCAGCCGAGACTGAGGAGCTTCGGCAGGGACGTGTCCTCGAGGTTGATGTTCGTGATGAGGTTCACCGGCGTGCCGGCGGGGATGGGACCGATGCGGATCTCGCCGCCGCCGACCGAGTCGGGGATCCAGCGGTCGAGCCACCCGGTGAGCGGCTTGAGCTCGGGCGGCACGTAGCCCGCCGGGATCATCAGGAAGCTCGTCTTGGTGGTGCCGTCGATGATGCCGGGGTGCGCCTTGCCGGACTTCGTCTGGAACTGGCGGCTGCCCTCACGCCGCTCCGGCCAGAGCAACTGCTCGATGCTCTTCTCGAACGACGCCAGGCGCCCTTCCACCGTGCCGCGGTAGTCGAACGGCCCGAGGCGGTTGTTCTGCAGGAACGGCGCGGTCGACCAGAGGCTGATCAGCGAGGCCGGACGGGTGAAGCCGCGGCCGCCGCCGGGCGCCTTGAAGTCGTACGGTTCACCGGTGTAGGGATGGTGGACCCGGATGTTCCCGACCGACGGCAGGTTCTTGTACGACTCGGAGGAGAAGTTGTCCCAGATGTTGCCGCGCAGCGCGTTCGTCGCCAGCGGGCTGCACGCGTTGGTCTCCATGAGGGTCGACGGCACGCGCACTTCGTTCGAGAGGTAGTTGTCGACGAGGAAGTCGGGCGCCATCACGATCGCCTTCATCTCGTCCTTGAACTGCTGCGTCTTGGTGTGCTGCCAGTAGTCGTTCCAGCACTTCAGGTAGTTCGGGCCGATGCAGCCCGGCTTGAAGTAGGTCTGGAAGACCCGCTCGGAGTACTTGCTGGAGTGGCACCGCGCGCAGCGCTCGGCGTAGACCTCCTTGCCGCGCTGCAACTGCGCCCCGCCCTTCGCGAGCTCCGCCGCGCCGCCCGGCGCGTCGGCCAGATAATCCGGCTTGGCCGTGGCGAGGAAGAAGAGCGCCAGGTCGGGCGTCTGCGCCGTGTTCGCGTTCCAGTAGGTCGAGTTGCGCTCCGCCGTGGCGATCGGAATCGGCGAGATCTTCTTGATGGGCGTGCCGCCGATGAGCGGCTGGAAGTGCGTGAGCCACTCCTCGCTGAACAGGCCGATGTTGACGTAGACGCGGTTCAGCGCGCCGAGGGCGCCGACGGCGTCCGAGCCGTCCTTGAGGACGTGCGTCGTGCGGACGGTCTTCGTGGCCGGGTCGTACAACTGCGTGAGCAGGGAGCCCTGCTTGATGGGCGGCGAGTAGTTGTTGAACTGCTTGTTGTTGTCGCTCCCGCCGGCGAGCTGCTCGTGGCCCCAGCGCCGTCCGATCTCCAGCCGCGCCTTGAGGTTGTAGATCGCGTTCATGGTGCGGGGGTTGTTGATCTGGTCGGAGGAGACCAGCGACGTGTCGAGCGCGCCGGGGTGCGAGGTGTGGAAGAGCTGCCAGATGAAGTCGCCCTGGTCCTGGTTGAACTTGAAGATGCGCTCGATCCAGAAGTACTGCGCGCCGGGGTTGCTGTTCAGGTTCTCCCACTTCGGGTTCTCGAAGTCGGCCGGCGGGCGGCTCGGGTTCGGCCCGACGTGGCAGAAGCCGCACGACATGCCGACGCGGTACGGCTTCACCAGCTTCGGATCGTTGAAGTAGCTCGGATCGGTGTAGTAGCGGACCGGGTCCCAGCGGTCGCGCGCCTTTTGGTCGAAGGCGGGATTCGGGAAGAGCCGCAGGCCGATGATGCCGGTGCCGTAGCCGTAGTAGGAGCCGACCGGGAAGCCGTCGACGCCGCGGGCGCCGGTCTTGACGCCGGGGTACTTCTGCTCGTTCTCGAACGGATCGGGGCCGCAGCTCGGATCGCGGACGTCGAGCCAGAGGCCGTACCGGTCGGCGCGGGGGCCGGTGCCCTTCTTGTAGCAAGGCTCGTTGACGAGGCCGAGGTAGCTCCAGCGGTTGTCGCGGCTGAAGGAGAGCGACGGGTGGTTCGACAGCGTCTTGACGAGATCGAGGTTCCCGAGGCTGTTCACCGTGAGGTGATCCCAGAGGCGGTCGTTGCCGGCCGTCCAGACGATCCAGTTGTTCCGCCCCCGCGCCACGTGCTTCACCGCGTCGGCGGCGGAGATGCCGGGGATGTAGGGGTCGAGCGCCTGACGCATGGCCTCCGGGTTCTTGGTGAGCCCGTAGTCCATGTCGGCGTAATAGTCCTCATCGGAGCCGGGCATGCTCTCGGCGGTGCGGCCGGCGGCGAGCGCCTCGTCCTTCACCTTGCCCGATTGGTCTCGGTGACTGCGGCCTTCGATGAAGTTCCAGAGCAGGAGCCCGCCGACGACGATGACGACGAGGACAACGAGGGCGACCAGAAGCTTGCGCATGCACCTCTCCCCTTTTTTCCGACAGATTGCTGAAGGTGGACGATTGGGAGAGTCAGTAACGCATGGTTTCCCTACCCCGCCAAGCATAAAAAGTTGGAAGGTGCCGCGAGGAGGGAGCGGAGGGGGATGCGGCCGGGACGGAACGGAGCGGAGCTCTACGTCCTGAGGACACCCGCCCGCTCGTACACCTTCGCCTCGACGAACGTGTCGACGAGGTTCGGGTCGAGCAGGCCGTCGTTGACTTCCATCTTCAGGATGTCGAGCGCGCGCTCGGTCGAGATGGCGCGCTTGTAGGGGCGGTCGCTCGCGGTCAGGGCGTCGTAGATGTCGCTGATGGCCATCATGCGCGACTGCATCGGGATGTCGGCCGCCGAGAGCTTGCGCGGATAGCCGCGGCCGTTGAGCTTCTCGTGGTGCGCGTACGCGATGTCGGCCACGCGCGACAGATCGCGCGTCCAGGGGATCTTCTGCAGGAAGTTGAAGGTGTGGGTGACGTGGCTCTCGATCTCGGTCCGCTCGGTGGCGTCGAGGTTGCCCTTGCGGATCGAGAGGATGCGCGCCTCTTCGGGATCGACGAGCAGGCGTCGCTCGCCGCGGATGTCTTCGTAGTCGCGCCCCGCCAGCGCCAGGAGGTACTGGAAGTCCCCCTCGGGGAGCACGGTCGGCTCGTTGGACTGGGCGATGAACGCGAAGTCCTTCTGCAGCTTCAGGATCTGCTCGGTCGTCTCCGCGTCGACGTGCGCCGCGAACTCGTCGTAGCCCTGCCGCCCGTTCTCGAGGAGGTAGTCGATCTTCCGGCGGTTGCTCTCGTTCTCGACCGACTTCATCACGAACTCGAAGCGCCCGCGGATCGTGGCGAGCTGCATCGGGTAGAGCTTCTTCTCCTTGACCAGCACCTGCTCCCGCACGCCGACCTTGCCGAAGTCGTGCAGCAGCGAGGCGTAGCGGATCTCCCGCACCTGGTCGGGCGAGAAGCGCACCTCGGCGTACTGGCCGAAGTCGATCCGGTCGATCACGCGCGCCAGCTCGACCGTCAGGTCGGCCACGCGGAAGGAGTGACCGGAGGTGGTCGGATCGCGCTGCTCGATCGCGGTGACGGCCGCGGTGACGAAGCCCTCGAAGAGGCGCTCGATCGACTCGTAGAGCAGGTTGTTCTCGACGGCGACCGCGGCCTGGCTGGCCAGGGCACGCATGATGTCGGCCGTCTCGTCGAGGAAGGAGACGACGTTGTCGGGGACGTTCTCGGCGGTGAGCCGCGCCGGCGCGCCGAGGCGGCGGCGGTTGATGAGCTGCAGCACGCCGATTACTTCCCCGGCGTGGTTCGTCATCGGGAAGACCAGCAGCGACCGGGTCAGGTAGCCGTTCTTCTCGTCGAAGGAGCGGTTGATCTCGTACTCCGCGTCGGCCGGGAGGTCGTAGGCGTCGTCGATGACCAGCGTCTCGCCGGTCATGGCCACGTAGCCCGCGAGGCTCTTGCGGGTGATCGGGAGGATCTTTTCCTCGAAGCCCTCGACGTCGATCGAGTCGTTCTGGGCCAGCTTCCAGCGCAGGACCTTGTTCCCCTCCACCTCGTCGAGGAGGTAGAGCGACCCGGCGTCGGCGCGGGAGAGCTCGCGCGCCTTGCTGAGGATCATGGTCAGCAGGACCGAGTGGTCGCGGACCGTGGAGAGCGAGACGCCGACTTCCGAGACTTCCTGCAGCTCGCGGGTGCGCTCGCTGAGCTGCCGCTCGAGGTGATCGGCTCTCTGCTTCTGGTAGAGGAACTGGTAGGCGCGCTTGACCGCGCTGAGGAGGACGCCGGTGGCGGGGTTCTCCGGGAGGTGGAGATAGATGCTGTCGTCGGCAAGCCAGTTCGGCTGCTCTTCGAGCCCCACCCCGACCACCGCGGTCCGCGTATCGAGCTGGAGCGTAGACTTGCGGCCGTTGATGATGGCCGGGTCCACCAGGACCACCCGGAGCGCCGACGCATCGCCGACCAGAAGCTGCTCGAGACTGTCGAGCCGCCGCGACGCAATCGACTCACGCAACAGCACATCGGCGTACCTGCCGATGGGGAACGTGTCCGAGTGAAGAAGGGTGAGCGTCTGCATTCCTGGTAGCTCGGCCTGCAACGAGCATGCGAACGGCAATCTTCCAGCTCGGCCGTAGCATCATTATGGCACCTGTGGCGGCGGCTGGGGCCGCCGGTTGTCAGTTGTCGGTTGTCGGTGATCTGCGGTTTCTCGCCCCGAGGGCCCGCCGCGGAGGCGACCGGCGGATCGCCCGGACAACTGACAAGTGGAGAATCGACAACGAAGCGGCGCCCGCCCCCGAGGCTCTCGCCGCGCGTGGCGACCAGGCGAACCGCCACAGACAACCGACAACTGAGAACCGACAACGAACCGGCGCCCGCCCCCGAGGCTCTCGCCGCGCGTGGCGACCAGGCGAACCGCCCCAGACAACCGACAACTGACAACCGACAACACCCCCGGCGCCCGCCCCCGAGGCGCTCGCCGCGGGTGGCGACCAGGCGGACCGCCACAGACAACCGACAACTGAGAACCGACAACACCCCGGTCACACCCGCAGCGCCATGTGCTCCTCCACCACCGCCCTCCCCTCGAACCGCAGCGCGTCCGCCTCCACCCCCCACACTACGAACCCCGCCTTCTCGTAGACCCGCTTCGCCGCGGCGGCGTCGCTGGTGACGCCGAGCTGGAGCCAGTCCACGCCCGGTGTCGCGCGGGCGTGGGCGATGGCCGCTTCCAGGAGGAGGGTGGCGATGCCTTGTCTACGATGGGTAGCGGCGACGTACATGCCCCAGAGGTGCATCTTGTGGGCGGCTTTGGGATGACGCGAGCGGATCAGGCCGGCCGAGCCGACCAGCTCTCCGTCGAAGGCGCCGAAGAGGATCCAGTCGGGCGCATTCCCGATCTGCACCACCACGTCCGTCTCCGGGGACGCGGCGAATGCGAGCGGCTCCTCGGTCAGCGCGCGGCGGCGGAGCGCGGCGTACGCCTCGAGGTCGCCTTCCTCGACCGGCCGGATCAGGACCATGGCTCGTGCCTCCTCATTCGAAGAGCGTGGCGGGGGTGACCTCCGGGATCACCAGAATGGCGTCGTACCCCCAGAGCACGTTCCGGAAGCGGGGCTCGAGCGGCTCGAGCTTTCCGCGGTGGAGTTGCACCCGCAGCGGCCGGAGATCGAAGAGGCTCCACTCCGTTCCCGTGACCGCGTCGAAGAGCGGCTTCGCGTCGAACGGCAAATCTTTCGCCGGATCGTACGCCGCCCGCTTGTCGTCCGCGTTCGGCGAGAACGGCCGGTGCGCGTTCACGAAGCCGCCGCGCGGCACGACCATGATCTGGAACGAGCGGGTGCCGTTCGCCGCCGCCAGCTCCGGGATCATGTTGCCGAGATCGTAGATGCCGACCATGCTCCGCCCCCGCATCGTGTGCGTCGCTCCGAGCTTCACGAAGACCTTCGGCGTCGCCTCCCCTTTCGCAACCGCGGCGCGGTAACGCTCGGCGAAGAGGCGCTTCATCATCACCGCGCGCCTGTCGTTCGACTGCCAGCCGTTCGTCATGCCGAGGGTGTAGATGTCCCGGCTCTCCTCGAGCGCGTCGATCAGCCGGAGAGCCTCGGGGTCCGTAAACGTGGCGCGCAGCGCCGCCAGGTCCTCCGCCTTGGCCGCGAACATGAACACCGTGGCCGGGCTCTTCGTCTTCAGCATCTCCGCGTCGCCGGCGCGCGACCGCTCGAGCAGCTTCGCCGCCGCCGCGCGCGCGGCGTCGTCCTTCGCCAGCGCGACGAGACGTTCCAGATGCGGCGTCGCGGAGAGGATGAACTCCTGGTCGATCCCCCAGATGGTCGCGCCGAGCTTCGTCGCGGCGGCGTAGAGCTCCGCCTCCTCCTTCCACGACAGGAAGGGCAGCGACCAAGGGTAGCGCTTCAGGTACGCCTCGATCGACTCGTACGAGCCGACCTGCGCGGTGCTGAACGGCCCCACCTCCACCGCCAGATGGCGATAGCCCTCGTTCCACGCGGCCGGCAGGAGCGCGGTGGCGAAGCGGGCGATCTCGGCCGTCGCATGCTCCTCGCCGAGGAGGAAGAACTGCGTCGTCGCCAGCTCCTTCCTCAGCAGGTCGGCGCCGGGACCGGAGAGCTTCCCCTCCTTCAGCGAGACCGCCAGGCGGCCCTTCTGCAGCTCGGCGGTGAGCGGGTGGGGCGTCTGCGCGAAGAGCTGCGCCGTGAACAAAACGGTGAGAACCAGAAGGGTGCGCATGAGGGGCGGATGGTAACCCGTACAATCCCGCCCGATGAAGAAGCTGCTTGCACTGTTCGTCACTTGTTTCGTCACGTTCGCGGCAGTCGCGCAGGAGGACGCGCAGCAGCCATACGCGCCCGACCGCCGCGCGACCGAGGGCGAGGGGCCGTTCAAGCGGCTGATCCTCCGCGGCGCCACCGTCGTCGACGGCTCCGGCGCGCCGCCCATCGGGCCGATGGACATCGTCATCGAAGGCAACCTCATCACTGAGGTGCGCAGCGTCGGCTTCCCGAAAGTGGCCATCGACCCGAAGCGCCGGCCGCAGGACGCGACGCGCGAGATCGACGCCTCGAAGATGTACGTCCTCCCCGGCTTCATCGACATGCACGGACATCCCGGCGGCACGGAGCAGGGGACGACGGCGGAGTACGTGTTCAAGCTCTGGCTCGCGCACGGCGTGACCACGGTGCGCGATCCTGGCTCGGGGAACGGCCTCGCCTGGACGGTGCACGAGGCGAATCGCAGCGCGAAGAACGAGATCGTCGCGCCGCGCATCATCCCCTACGTCTTCACCGCCGGCGGCATGTGGGACGGCGGCGCGATCGACACGCCGGAGCAGGCGCGCAAGTTCGTGCAGTGGGTGGCGAAGAACGGCGGCGCCGGGCTCAAGATCATCGGTGGCGGCGACCCCGTCTACGACCCCGACATCCTCGCGGCGCTGATCTCCGAGGCGAAGAAGCTGAAGCTCGGCACGACCACCCACCTCTCCCAGATGGGCGTGGCCCGCATGAACGTCCTCCAGGCCGCCCGCCTCGGGCTCGACGGCATGGAGCACTGGTACGGCCTCCCCGAGTCGCTCTTCGCCGACCGCTCCATCCAGGACTACCCGGCCGACTACAACTACCTCGACGAGCAGCACCGCTTCGGCGGCGCCGGCCGGCTCTGGCGGCAGGCCGCGGCGCCCGGCACGCCGAAGTGGAACGCGGTCATGGACGAGCTGCTGAAGCTCAACTTCAACCTCGATCCCACCTTCACCATCTACGAGGCCAGCCGCGACCTGATGCGCGCCATGCGCGCCGAATGGCACGACCGCTACACTCTGCCGTCGCTCTGGAAGTGGTACGAGCCGAGCCGGCAGGCGCACGGGTCGTACTGGTTCGACTGGACGACGCAGGACGAGATCGAGTGGCGCAACAACTACCGCCTCTGGATGGCGTTCATCAATGAATACAAGAACCGCGGCGGCCGCGTCACCGCCGGCTCCGACTCCGGCTACATCTACAAGCTCTACGGCTTCGACTACATCCGCGAGCTCGAGCTGCTGCAGGAAGCGGGCTTCCACCCGCTCGAAGTTGTCCGCGCCGCCACGTTCCACGCCGCCGAGGAGCTGAACAAGGCCTCCGGCAAGCGTCCGGAGCAGGGACTCGTCCGCGCCGGCATGCTGGCCGACCTCGTCCTCGTCGAGGCCAACCCGCTGGCGAACCTCAAGGTGCTCTACGGCACCGGCGCCGTCCGGGTGAACGACGAGACCGGGAAGGCCGAGCGCCACGGCGGCGTGCGCTACGTCGTCAAGGACGGGATCGTGTACGACGCGAAACAGCTCCTCGCCGACGTGGAGAAACTGGTGGCCGCGGCGAAGAAGTGAGGATCGCCGGCACCCGCGCCGAAGTCGACAGCGTTGCCACGCATCTGGCGGGCACGTACGCTCCGACGACGAAGGAGCTTTGGACCGCCGTCATTCAGGCGATTCTTTTCGCGATGATCGGACCTGTCGCCGTGTTGGCAACGCTGAACGACGACCCGGCCGCGCGAGAGGACTGGTGGTTCATGGTGCTGTTCGCCGCCGGCAGTCCGGCCGTCGGTATGGTTCTCCTGTTTCACAGCACGGCCACCTACGTGGTCGACCGCTCCTCGTTCGCGCGCCGGAACATCATCCCGGTCGGCAACTGGTCGGTCCACCTCGCGGACGTCCATGCCATCGATCTCGATCCCGGCTGGTCGCACCTCGAGATCACCACCACGGCGGATCGAAAACGGCCGTTCCTGTTGAGGGAGGCGGCGCGGGAGAAGCTCGAGAAGGTGCCGCGGCCGGCTGAGCCGCAGGGCATCGACACGGCACACCAGCCGCGCAGCCTCCTCTGGTACTCCTCCGCCGTGACGGTCCTCTCGATCGCGGCGGTCGTGCTCGACCTCTCCCTGGCCGATCGCCGGCTGCATTGGGTGTTCAGGATTGCGGTGAGCGTGATCGGGAGGTTGGGCGCGATCGGCGCCCTGTTCGGCCTGGTCGGGATCGTCTGGAGCCTCATGCTGCGAGGCGTCGCGCGCGATCCGAATGCGGCGACCCGCTATCGCGTCATCCTGTACTCGATCCTGGCGCTGGCGGTGATCGCCTTCATCATCGCGATCGTGGTCCTGCACCGCGCGGGCCTCCAATTCTGGTAGTGACGGGCGGCCGCGGCCGCCTTTCACGCCACTGTGAGCGTCGACACGTCGCCCCGCTCCAGAAGCGCGATCTCCACCACCACCTCCCCGATCTTCACCTCACCGCGCGCGAACAGCTCCGTGGCGCTCTCGATCCGGCGTCCGCCCACGAACGTCCCGTTCTTGCTGCGCAGGTCCTCGATGCGCAGCGAGTCGCGCGTGACTTCGAGCCGCGCGTGCACGCGCGACACCGACGGGTCGTCGATCGCCACCGCGCAGTCGGCGCGGCGTCCGATGAGGTGGCTCCCCTCCGGTAACTGCACCGAGCGGCCGTTCCAGCGCACCGTCACCGCGGGCTGCTCCGCCGTCGACGCGCTCTCCTCCTCCACTTTGCCGGCGAACGCGTAGCCGAAGCCGAAGACGGTGCGGATCGCGTCCGGCCTCCCGCCCCGCTCCTCGAGCGCCGTGCGGATCTCCAGGACGAGCGTCTTGAGATTCGCCTCCTCGACGATGGTCCCCTGCCAGACGCGCTCGAGCAGCTCGCGCTTGCTGACCGCCTTCGGCCGCTGCGCGATCAGGAGCTCCAGCAGGCGGAAGGCGCGCGGCGTGAGGCGGACCTCGTTCCCGCCGCGCAGAAGCGCGCGCTGCTCGGTGTCGAGACAGAACCGGTCGAACAGGAAGCGGGGCATGGAAACCACCAGATCGCTACCAGGCACTTACGACTTTCGCATCGCGAAAGGCGATTGTAGAGGACGATGAAAGCGCCTCGAGTCCATGCGGACGAAACGAAGGGTAGGGATTCCGTGGTCCCACGCCTCTCCCTCTTCAGCAACCCGGATCGAATGATCGGCGCCCGCATCGGCCATATCCGCGTCACCGGCATCCTGGGCCAGGGTGGCATGGGTGAGGTGTACCGCGGCGTCGACGAACGGCTCGACCGCCCGGTGGCGCTGAAGGTCATCCGCGCCGCGAGCCGCCTCAGCAGCGAGGCGCGCGGCCGCTTCCTGCGCGAGGCACGCATGCTCTCCTCGCTCGACCATCCCAGCATCTGCCGCATCCATGAATTCATGGAGTCGGAGGACGGCGACTACCTGGTGCTCGAGCTGGTGGAGGGGACGACGCTCGAGCGCGCCATCGAGCTGGGGATGAGCCGCGCCCGGAAGCTCCGCGTAGCCATCGAGATCGCCGACGCGCTCGCCGCCGCCCACCGAAAGGGCATCGTCCATCGCGACCTGAAGCCGGAGAACGTGATGATCGCCGAGGGCGGCACGGCGAAGGTGCTCGACTTCGGGATCGCCCGCTACCACGCCGACGAGGAACGGCTGCCCGCCGCACCGGAGCCGGAGGCGCTCGATGACGCCGAGACGCTGATCTTCGCGGTCGGAAACGCCACCCCCACGGACGAGCCGCCGGACGTGACCGCGCAGGGCATCGCCGTCGGGACGCCGGCGTTCATGAGCCCCGAGCAGGCCGCCGGGCGAATCGTCACGCCCGCCAGCGACATGTACTCGTTCGGCCTGCTGCTGCAGACGCTCTTCACCGAGGTCGAGCCGCACCCGCTCGACCTCACCAGCATGGAGTTGATGATGCGCGCCGCCTCCGGCGTCAGCGAGCCGGTGACCGGCCAGCCGCGCGACATCACCTCGCTCATCGAGCGGCTCAAGAGCCGCGCGCCGGCCGACCGCCCCACCGCGGTCGAAACGCTGTCGGTACTGAAGCGGATCGTCGACAAGCCGCGCCGGCGGATGCGCTACGCCGTGCTCTCGCTCGCGCTCCTGCTGCTCGCCGGCAGCGCGATCAAGTACGTCGCCGACGTCACCGCCGCGCGCCGCGACGCGGAGCGCCGCCGCCGCCAGGCCGAGGAGCTGGTGAGCTTCATGGTCGGCGACCTCCGCTCGAAGCTGGAAGGAGTGGGCCGCCTCGACGTCCTCGACGGCGCCGCCTCCCGCGCCCTCGCCTACTTCGCCTCCCTCAGCCCCGACGAGCTGCGGGGCGAAGACCTGCACAGGCACGCCCTCGCGCTCGCCCAGCTCGGCGAAGTGCGCATGAACCAGGGAAAGCTCGACGAGGCGCTCGAGATGTTCGGAGAATCGCTCCGCTTCGCGGAGGCGGCGGTAGCACGGGACGCCACCAAAGAAGAGTGGCAGCTCGCGTTGTCGAACGCCCACTTCTGGCTCGGCGAGGCGTCGCGGCAGAAACGCGACCACCCTGCGACCCTGCGGCATTTCGGCAGCTACCTGCGCATCGCGCGGGCTCTCGCCGAGGCTCATCCCGGCGAGGCAAAGTACGTGGCCGAGGTCAGCTACGGACATGGCAACATCGGCACGGTGTACGAGGAGGCGGGCGATCTCGAACGCGCGCTCACCGAGTACCGCACCGCCGTCGATCTCGACCGCCGCCGTCTCCTCGGCGAGCCGGGGAACGAGAAGTGGCGGACCGACCTCGCCATCTCCCTCAACCGCCTCGGCGCCGCGCTGCAGACGCACAACGAGCTGGCCGCGGCGCGCGACGTCTTCGCCGAGGAGCTGGCCCTCCGCCGGCAGCTCCTCGCCGCCGAACCGGGTGACGCGCGCCGCATGGGCCGGCTCGCGGTCAGCCTCGCCTACAGCGGCCTGCTGCACGAGCTCCTCGGCGACACCAACCGCGCTCTCGGGTTCTTCCAGGAAGAGCTGGCGCTCGCCACGAAGCTCGCCGAGCTCGACCCGGCGAACCTCAGCGCCCGCCGCAATCGCGCCGCCGCCGAGTCGCGCGTCGCCGCGCTCACCACGCACGACCTGCCGCGCGCCCTCGAGATGAACGCTCACGCCGTGTCGGAGATGCGCGACGTCGTCCGCAGCGACCCCCGCCCCGCCTGGCGCCGCGATCTCGCCTCGGCACTGCAGCGGCAGGCGGCGTTGCAGCTCAGGGCCGGCGGCCGCTCCCGCGCCGGCTCCGACGTGCGCGAGGCGCTCGCCATCATCGAGCCGGTCGCGCTCGCCGAACCGCAGAACCCGCAGACGGCGCGCGTGCTCTGCGAAGTGCTCCTCACCGCCGCCGATCTCGACGAGGAGAACGGCGACGTGCTTCGATCGCGTGCCGCGCGGATCGCCTCCGCACGCCGGACGCGCGATCCACGCCTCGACGCAATCCACGCCCGCGCAGTCGCGGCCCTCGGCCGCTCCGCTCCCTGACGGCAGTCCGGCCGCTTTCCCTCAACCCGTCCGCAAGGACACTACAGAAGGAGGAGTCATGTCCGAACACCCTGGCCATATCCCCGACCAAGCCATCAACATGACCGTCATCAACAAGACCGTCACCGTCACCGTGCACCGGCTCCTGGATACGCCGATCGCGGGCCTGCCGAACTACTACGTCGTCACCGACACGCCGGTGCTCCACGTCGGCGATCCCACCACCTTCACGCCCGAGTTGATCAAGATCACCTGGAAGCTCGTCGCCGGCGAGCACGTCGAGCCGCAGATCTCATTCCCGACGCCGGCCGTGATCTTCGCCGACCCGATGTCGCCGTTCCTCGTGAGCCGGACGAGCGGAGACACCTGCGAGGGGTTCTGGTCGAACATGGAGCAGAAGAACCGGGGCGCGTTCCCGTACACCATCTACGTCAAGGTCGGGGACGACACGGTGCTGCACGATCCGACGGTGGAGAATCAGCCGCCGTTCTGATCCGCTACAACCTCGCCCGGCAGCGCTGGATGAGCTGCTGGAGGCCCATCGCGTCGCCGAGCGCGTCGCGCGCCTTCAGCAGCTCGGTGAGCATGTCGGGCGAGGTGATCTCGTCGGCCGCCTCCTCGATCTCGCCGTCGGCCGACTCGATGGCCCCGGCGATGTAGGGGATGGCGCGCGCGTCGCGGCGGCGCGCCAGGCCGAGGGCGGCCTCGTTGGCGACGGCAGGATCGCCGTCGCGGAGACGCTCGAACAGCGCGGCGCGAATGCGCGGCGTGTCGTGATCGGAGAGGCTTCCCACCGCGAACGTGGCCCGGTCGCGCACCGACGTGTCGCCGTCGCGCATCAGCGCAAGCAGCACGCGCTCGGCGCGCTCGTCGGCGATCAGGTCCTCGAGCGCCGTCGCCACCGCCCAGCGCACGTTCGAGGCCTCGTGTTCCGCGGCGCGCGCGAGCGCGTCGATCGTCCGCGCGTCCTGCTGCTGCCCGAGCGCGTGGATGGCCGCCTCGATGACCTTCGCATCGGGATCGTCGAGTAGCGTCACGAGCGTGAGCAGCGCCTCGTCGGAGAAGGTGTTCAACTGTCCGACGACGTCGGCGCCGGCGATGCGTTCGGTGGCGTTCTCGCTCTGGCAGAGCTGCACCGCGCGGTCGAAGACTTCACGCGTGCCGATCGCGTGCAGCTCCTGGATCGCAGTCCATCGCGCATCATCGTCCTGCTCACGGACGACGAGCGCGAACAGCTCGTCGACGGAATGCACGGACCGATGCTACCTTAATCACCTGCCATGCGTTCACGTCTGATTTTGGTGCTCCTCGTCCTCACCGGTTGTGGCGAGCTGAAGACGCCGACGCAGCCCGGCGGCGGCGGCAATCCCATCGATCCGAACGCGACGTTCACCCGCGTCCAGAACGAGATCTTCACCCCCACCTGCGCCTCCATCGGCTGCCACCATCCCGTCGGCCAGCAGTCGCAACTCGTGCTCACCGCCGCGCAGTCCTACGCGAACACCGTCAACATCGCCAGCGTGGAGATGCCGCAGTTGCGCCGCGTCCAGCCGGGCGATCCCGACAACTCCTATCTCTACCGCAAGATCACCGGCTCCGGCATCACCGGCGAGCGGATGCCGCTCAGCCTTCCGCCGCTCTCCGCCGCGCAGATCGCGCTGGTCCGCGACTGGATCCGCAGAGGTGCACCGAATGATTAGACGGTTGCTCGCCGTCGCGCTGTTCGCGCTCCCCCTCCTCGCGCAGGACGAGGACCCCTACCGCCCCCTCGGCAAGCTGCCGGTCGGCGACCAGCTCCTGACGCTCCCCTCCTCCCACATCCCCTCGCAGGGCCTGTGGGAGGTGAAGTTCACCCACCGCTTCAACCAGTCGCTGACGCAGGGGAGCTTCGCCGACCAGGTGCACTCGCTGTTCGGCCTCGACACGAACGCGGACGTCACGTTCGGCTTCTCGTACGCCATGCGCCGCGACCTGCAGTTCTCGATCGCCCGCACCAACACGAACGACACCATCGAGGCGGCGGCGAAGTTCGTGGTGCTGCAGCAGGCGCCGGCGGTGCCGCTCACGCTCACCCTCCGCGGCGGCACCGACTGGCGCACCGAGCGCGACCTCGGCGACCGCAGCTCGTTCTTCGCCCAGGCCATCGTCTCCCGCCGCATCGGCTCCAAGGCGGAGATCTTCGCGCTCCCCACCTACGTCACCAACGCCGGCCGCGCCGTCAGCGGCGACGGCTCCGCCGCCCTCTTCGACACCGCCTTCAACGTCCCCGTCGGTGCGATCTACATGATCCGCCCGCCCCTCGGCATCGTCGTCGAGCTCATCCCGCCGCAGACCGATCTCCCCGACGAGCTCGGCGCCGACTTCGGCTGGTCGGTGGGCATCAAGCGGGCGATCGGCGGCCACTGGTTCGAGGTCCTGCTGACGAACAGCCAGGCCACCACCGCCGATCAGTACGTGACCGGCACCTTCCAGGGCACCGGGCTCAACGCGAGCGACGTGAAACTCGGCTTCAATATCGAGCGAAGATTCGGCCGCCGGCGCTAATACTCGAAATAACATAGTGGCAGACCGGTTGCACTGTGGGACACCATGCGATGCCCCGAGTGCAAGGCCCTGAACGAAGCGAGCGCCGCTGCCTGCTCCAGTTGCGGGCTGCTGCTCCTGAACTCGGCTCCGAAGCGACGCGCGGAAGACCTCGCGGTCAAGAAGCGCCGCCAGTCCGACAACGACTCGGCCGAATGCCGCTTCTGCGGCGGGGCCGTGCCGCCGAACGCGATCCGCTGCAAGCACTGCAGCGAGGTTCTCGACGAGAATTTTTACCGCGAGCGGGCTCAGCGCCTCCGCTCGCGCATCAACTACACGAGCTGGGTGCTCTACCTCTTCGGTTTGGGCGCGCTCCTCGTGTTCCGCCCGGTCGGCATCCTCTCGATCGCCGCGGGGCTCCTGCTCTCCATCGCTTACTACGCAGTGCCGGTCGAGCCGCCGAGCTCACCCCGTTCCAAAAGTAAATCGTCCTTCGGGACGATGATTCGCCGCCAGCTCAAGCTCGAACGCGTCTCGATCCCGCTCCCCGCCCTCCGCAACCGCAAGCTCGTCTTCGTCGGCACCCCGCTCGTCGCCGCGCTGATCGGCTACTCCGCCAACCTCCTGCTCCTGCAGGAGCCGGTCAACGACATCCTGCGCGAGAACGCCGCCTTCCGCGGCATGAAGGTCTCGGCGCATTACCAGTACTACGTGATCCCCGGCGTGGTGGTGTACGACCTCGAGGGGCTGAGCTTCCGCCAGACCCCCATCGACGTTCACACGGCTTTCCTGGAGTTCGCGAAGAAGCTGAAGGAGAAGCGCTACACGCGCGTCGACCTCTCCTACCGCGGCACGACCAAGTTCTCGATGGACGGCGCCTCGTTCATGAAGCTGGGCCAGGAGTACGCGAAGCGCAACTTCGACTACGTCCTCTACAACGCCCCCCGCCTCGTCCAGCCTGCCGAGGGAACGAAGCCGATCCCGCCGAACGGGTCGGGACGCGACACGCTGCTCGAGTTCCACCGGAGCTGGTACGGCGAGGACGTGCTGACGAAGACCGTGGCGAACGGACTGTAAGCGCGGCGTCGCGCTACAGCAGCTTCTCCCCCTCCAGCTCCCGCGCCAGCTTCGCCGCGTCGATGAACTGGAAGGCCTGCATCCCGACGGACCGCGCCGCGATCACGTTCTCGAGCAGGTCGTCGACGAACACGACGTGCTGCGGCAGCGCGCCGACCACCTCCAGCGCGCGGCGGAACATCTCCGGATCGGGCTTCGCGACCTTGAAGCGGTGCGAGAAGATGAAGCGGTCGTCGGGCCGGAAGAGCGTCGAGAACTTCTTCGGGATCAGCTCCGCGTGCACCTCGTTCGAGTTCGAGAGGAACGCCACCCGGTACTTCGCCCGCACCCTCTCGAGGAGCTCCTCCATCCCCAGGATCGGCCCGTCGAAGAAGTCGCTCCAGATCGTGTGGAACTCGCGCACCGACCCGCGATATCCCGCCTTGTCGCACACGTGCTCGTAGAACTCCCAGAACGTCACCGCCCCCCGCTCCATGTCCCGGTACCCACCCGCGTCCTCCAGCACGTCGATCAACTCGTCGCGCGTGACGGAGGCGTCGCGGCAGATGTTCCCCAGCACCCGCTCGTACGCGAGCTTGATGAGCGTGTTGCCGAGGTCGAAGAGGAACCAGGTAGTCATGTTGTCAGTTGTCGGTTGTCGGTTATCAGTGTCGCATCGCCCAGGCGCAAAACCGCAGACAACCGACAACTGAGAACCGACAACAATTACATCCTGAACACCCCAAACCGCGGCTCCGCGATCGCCGCGTTGTACGAGACCGAAAGCCCGAGCCCCAGATACATCCGCGTCTCCGCCGGGTCGATCACGCCGTCGTCCCAGAGGCGGGCGGTCGAGTAGTAGGGGCTCCCCTCCGTCTCGTACTTGGCCAGCACCGGATCGGCGATGCTCCGCTCCTCCTCGGCCGACAGCTCCTTGCCGGCGCGCGCGAGCTGGTCGCGCTTCACCGTCGTCAGCACGCCGGCCGCCTGCTCGCCGCCCATCACCGAGATGCGGGCGTTCGGCCACATCCAGAGGAACCGCGGCGAGTACGCCCGGCCGCACATGCCGTAGTTCCCGGCGCCGAACGAGCCGCCGATGATCACCGTGAACTTCGGCACCGTCGAGTTCGCGACGGCGTGCACCATCTTCGCGCCGTCCTTGGCGATGCCGCCCCTTTCGTACTGCTTGCCGACCATGAAGCCGGTGATGTTCTGCAGGAAGATCAGCGGGATGCGCCGCTGGTTGCACAGCTCGATGAAGTGCGTCGCCTTCAGCGCCGACTCCGAAAACAGCACGCCGTTGTTCGCCAGGATGCCGACCTTGTAGCCGAAGATCCGCGCGAAGCCGGTCACGATCGTCGGCGCGTAGCGCTCCTTGAACTCATGGAACTGCGACCCGTCGACGATGCGCGCGATCACCTCCCGCACGTCGTACGGCTTGCGCACGTCCGTGGGGATGACGCCGTACAGCTCTTTCGCGTCGTACAGCGGCTCGACCGGAGCCACGCGCGTCGGCGGCTCGCTCTTCTCCAGCCGCAGGTTCTCGACGATGTTGCGCACGATCGAGATCGCATGCTGGTCGTCCTCGGCGAAGTGATCGGCGACGCCGCTGATGCGGGTATGCACGTCCGCGCCGCCCAGTTCCTCCGCCGTCACTTCCTCGCCGGTGGCCGCCTTCACCAGCGGGGGGCCGCCGAGGAAGATCGTGCCGGTGTTCTTCACGATCACCGCCTCGTCCGACATCGCCGGGACGTACGCGCCGCCCGCGGTGCAGGAGCCCATGACCGCGGAGATCTGCGGGATCTCCTGCGCCGACATGACCGCCTGGTTGAAGAAGATGCGGCCGAAGTGGTCGCGGTCGGGAAAGACCTCCGCCTGCAGCGGCAGGAACGCGCCGCCGGAGTCGACCAGGTAGATGCAGGGCAGGTTGTTCTGCAGCGCCACTTCCTGCGCGCGGAGGTGCTTCTTCACCGTCATCGGGAAGTAGGTGCCTCCCTTGACGGTGGCGTCGTTGGCGATGATCAGGCACTCGCGGCCGTTGACCCGGCCGACGCCGGTGATGATTCCCGCCGCCGGCGCCTCGTCGTCGTACATGCCGTTCGCCGCCAGCGGCGAGAGCTCGAGGAATGGCGTGCCGGGATCGAGCAGCGCCGCGATGCGCTCGCGCGGCGGCATCTTCCCCTGCTCGACGTGCCGCTCCAGATACTTAGGCCCGCCCCCCTGCCGCGCCGTCTCCAGGCGCCTGCGCAGGTCGTCCACCAGCCCCTGCATCCGCTCCACATTGCCGGCGAAATCGGGTGACGAGGAGTCGAGATGTGTCTCGATCGCTTCCATGCGCGGCGGAGTATATCGATCTGCTCCACCGAAGTTATGGTGTGGGAATCCGCCTTAGCCGTCACTCCTATACGACAGGAGCCACCATGATCCGCAGGAAGAAGACGCCCACGGAAGCCTCGCCGCAGGAGCGGCGGAAGATCCATCCGAAGGTGCGGATGATCGAGAACGGGTCGTCCGCGGTAAACGCAGTACGCGCCGAGCTGAGTGCCGCCGTCACGGTGAACCGCGCGCCAGCGCGCCGCGCACGCACCGCCGGCGAGGTCGTCACGCTTGACCGGAAGTACGCCAAGGCGCCGCCGCTGGCGAAAGTACCGGACGACGTCCTGGTGAACGTCTTCGTCCACACCACCAACGGCCGCGAGATCAAGACCGCGAAAGGAAGAGACGTCCGCGAGTCGTGCTCGCGCGGCACTCTCCGCACGCTGACCCTGCCGCTCAGCAAGGTGCAGCAGGTCGCGGAGGCCACCAACGTCACGCACCTCGAGCTCGGCGAGCCGCTCGCCGCCCCGACGCCTATCGTCACGCCGGGACGCCCGGCCGATCCCGGGTTCGAGGTCCGTCGGTTCGGCAAGGCACAGCAGTTCGGCGAGGACGTGCTGGTCGGCATCATCGACGTGCAGGGCTTCGACTTCGCCCACCCCGACTTCCTCGACGCGCAAGGCCGCACGCGCTGGGTCAGCATCTGGGATCAGGGTATGGAAGGCGGCAAGCCGCCGAAGGGATCCGAGTTCGAGTTCGACTACGGCCACGAGCTGACGCGCGACGCGATGAACGCCGCGATCTCCGCCAGCACCAAGCAGAAGCTGCCCGCGACGGCCCTCGAGCCGCAGTCGCAGATGGTGCCGGGCTCCCACGGCACCCACGTTGCCAGCATCGCGGCCGGGAACCGCGGGATCTGCCGCGACGGCATGCTGGCTGGCGTGCTGATCGCGCTGCCGTCTTCCGACCTCGATCCGCGGCGGTCGTTCTATGACTCGACGCGCATCGCCCATGCGGTGGACTACCTGGTCGAGAAGTCGAAGCAATTGACGAAGAAGCTCGGCCGCCAGATGCGCTTGGTCATCAACATCTCCCTCGGCACGAACGGGCACGCGCACGACGCCAGCAGCGCCATCAGCCGCTGGCTCGACAACGCCATGGCCACGCCCGGCCGCTGCATCGCCGTCGCCGCCGGCAACGCGGGCCAGGAGCAGCCCGCCTTCCAGGGCGACCTCGGGTACATGATGGGCCGCATCCACACCAGCGGCAGGATCGCCAGCTCCGGCCTGAACCAAGACATCGAATGGATCGTGGTCGGTAACGGCCGCTCCGACATTTCGGAAAACGAGCTCGAGCTCTGGTACTCCCCCCAGGACCGCTTCGACGTGCAGGTGCGCCCGCCGGGCGCCGCTTGGACGCGCCCCGTCCCGCCCGGCCGGTTCCTGCAGAACCACCAGCTTCCCGACGGCACCTTCGTCAGCATCTACAACGAGACCTATCACCCCGCTAACGGCGCCAACTACATCTCCATCTTCCTCAGCCCCTTCATGTCGCCCGATGGCGTGATCGGCATCCACCCCGGCGCCTGGACCATCCGCCTGATCGGGCGCGAGGTGCGCGACGGCCGCTATCACGGCTGGATAGAACGTGACGATCCGCGACCCATCGGCCGCAGCGGGGATCGCGAGCTGTGGCGCTTCCCCTCCTTCTTCTCTGACAAGTCGAACGTCGACGAGTCGTCGGTCAGCTCGCTCGCCTGCGGGATGCGCGTGCTCTCGGTCGCCAACCTCGACTTCGCGCGTGAGGCCGTAAACATCACCAGCAGCCAGGGGCCGACGCGCGACGGACGCTTCAAGCCCGACGTCGCCGCCCCCGGTACGGAGATTGTCGCCGCGAAGGGTTTCGCCGGCCCGCACGACCTCTGGATCGCCATGACCGGCACGAGCATGGCCAGCCCGTTCGTCTGCGGCGTCGCTGGCTTGATGCTGCAACTCGAGCCAAACCTGACCGCGGCGCAGATCGAGGGGATCATCCAGCGTACTGCCATGCCGCTCCCCGGCGCCTCGTTCGCCTGGGCCAACAGCGCCGGCTTCGGCCGCATCGCTCCCGAGGCTTGCCTCGAGGAGGCAGCGACGATCAACAAGAGAAAGGAACTTCGGGTTTGAAGCTCACGGTACTCCCCTCGGGACACGGCGATTGCCTCCTGCTCGAGTCCGCCCGGAAGCGGATGCTCATCGACGGCGGCGTCAGCAAAGCCTTTCGCGAGAAGGTGCTGCCGCTCCTCGCCCGAACGAACGACCGTCCCATCGACTGCCTCTATGTCTCGCACATTGACAACGACCACCTCGGCGGCCTGATCGTGCTCGTCGATGCGCTGTACGACTGGCGCGTCTACAGCTTCCGCAAGGGCAAGAAGCCGGCGCCGAAAAAGCCGGCCGTACCCCAGCCGCCGGATCTGCTGAAGATCTGGCACAACGTCTTTTCCGATCTCCTCGAGGAGAATGCGGACCCAGTTGCCGCGGCGCTTGCGCATACCGCGACCATCTTCTCCGGCCTTGGCCGGACCGCCGGCACCGACGCGAAGGTCCGCGACTACCACGACAACCTCGCCGAGGGAGCGAAGGAGGCCATCCGGCTGTCATACCGCGTCGGCGCGGAGCAACTCGGCGTCAAGGTCAATCCCGAGTATCGCGGCGGGTTGATGTACCTGACGCAGAAACGCCGTCCCGCGCTGAAGCACGGGAAAGCGACGTTCACGCTCATCGGCCCCCGCGCGGAGGACCTCGACAAGCTGCGCCTGGAGTGGAACGAGTGGCTCGAGAAGCACAAGGCGCTCGTGAACGGCTTGCGGCGCACGGCCGGCAGCGACGCGGGAGAGCTGACCTCGGCGGCAGATCTGGTGGCGCCGCTGGAGCTGGAGGCGCGCACGCTCGTCGACCGGCTGGCTACGCCGGACCTCGCCGCCCGCGCCGATGAACTGGGAAAGCGTGGCAAGGTCACGACGCCGAACCTCGCCTCGCTCATGTTCCTGGTCGAGGAAGGGCGGCAGTCGCTACTGCTCACCGGCGACGGCCACGCCACCGACATCATCGCCGGCCTGAAGGAGCGGGGCAAGCTCCGCCGCGACGGGACGCTGCACGTGAACGTGCTCAAAGTCCCGCACCACGGCGCTGAGTACAACACCACGATTGACTTCGCGCGCGACGTCACCGCGGACCACTACGTGTTCTGCGGCAACGGCTTCCAGGGCAACCCGGAGCCGGTGGTCCTCGATACCATCGCCAAACAGCGCGCCGCCGCCCCATTCACCTTCTGGTTCAACAGCACTCCGTCGCACAATGCGCACATGAAAGACATTGCCGCGTTGACGAAAAAAATTGCCAGGAAGAACCCAGGCTTCAAAGCCGTCTTCTCTGACCAGCCGTTCGACGTCCCGTTCGCATGATGACCAGCGACCCCTTCATGCGAGCCGCCATCGAAGAAGCCCGCGCCGGGCTGGCCGAGGGAGGCATTCCCATCGGGTCGGTCCTGGTGCACGAGGGGAAGATTATCGGCCGCGGTCACAACCGCCGCATCCAGCGCGGCAGCCCCACGCTGCACGGCGAGATGGACGCGCTCGAAAACGCCGGCCGCCTGCCGGCGCGTGTCTACCGCCGGTCCGTCATCTATACGACCCTCTCGCCCTGCTCCATGTGCAGCGGCGCGATCCTGCTCTACGGCATCCCGCACGTGATCGTCGGCGAGAACCAGACGTTCCTGGGAGAGGAAGAGCTCCTCCGCGCGCGCGGCGTGAACGTCGCCGTGCTCCAGGACGAGGAGTGCATCGCCGTCATGACCGATTTCATCCGCGAGAAGCCGGAGCTATGGAACGAGGACATCGGCGAGTAGCAGCAACTGCCCGGGCGTGAGGTCGCGGCCGTGAATGGTCAACTGCTTGACCAACCCCACGTCCACACTCTCCAGCCGCGCCAGCTCCTCCTCGTGCGACTCCGCCACGAGGTCCACCAGCCCCAGCGCCAGCGCGTCCGCCGCGGAGAAGACGCGGTTCGCGAGAAAGAGCTGATTGGCCGCGCGGCGCGAGAGCACGCCGCGCCAGCGCGACGTCCCGCCGAAGCCGGTCACGATCCCCAGCCGCGCGCCGGGATGCGAGAACCGCGAGCGCGGCGTGGCGAAGCGGAGGTCGAACGACAGCGCGAGGTCGAGCGCGCCGCCGAAGCAGTCGCCGTCGATGAGAGCCAGGGTCAGGAACGGCAGCCGCTCGATGGTCTCGAACAGCTCCTGCCCGAGGATCGCGAAGTCGTAGGCGTCGCGCGCGGTGAAGCGCTGCATCTCCGCCATGTCGGCGCCGGCGGCGAAGAGGCCCGGGCGTCCGGAGCGGAAGACGAACAGGCTGGCGTCGGAGGGCAGCGCGTCGCGGATCGCCCGCAGCGCGCGCGACGACAGGAGGTTCATCCCGCCGTCGTCGAAGACGTATTCAGCCGCGGACGGCGGAACGGATCGCCTCCACCGCGGTGCCGGTCGGCGTGCCCGGCAGGAAGATCTCCCGGATCCCCATCGCCTTCAGCTTCGGCACGTCCTGCTCCGGGATGATCCCGCCGGCGAAGACGGCGATGTCGAGCCCTCCCTCCTCTTCCAGCAGGCGCATGATCTCGGGGAAGAGCACGTTGTGCGCGCCGGAGAGGATGGAGAGGCCGATGGCGTCGACGTCTTCCTGAATGGCGGCGGCGACGATCTGCTCGGGCGTCTGCCGCAGGCCGGTGTAGATCACTTCCATCCCCGCGTCGCGCAGCGCGCGGGCGATCACCTTCGCGCCGCGGTCGTGGCCGTCGAGGCCCGGCTTGGCGATCAGTACGCGGATCTTCTTCTCGGTCATGAATTCTCCTGGGGTACTCCGTCGCGGAAGGTCGAGAGGACCACGATGTCGTGATACGCGCCGTCGCGGTAGAACTCCGCGCGCAGCCGCCCCTCCTGCACGAAGCCCTGCACTTCCAGGACGTGCTTCGCGCGGTCGTTGTAGTCGAAGACGTTGATGCGCAGCTTGCGGAGGTTCATCTCGTCGAAGGCGAAGCGCACGAGAGTGCGGATGGCGTCGCTGCCGAAGCCGCGGTTCCAGGCGCTTGGCTCGCCGATGAAGAGCCCGAACGAGGCCACGCGCGACACCCACTCGATGTCGTGAATGGAGGCGTTGCCGATGTGGGTCCGGTCGTCCTTCCGCTCGATGGCGAAGTGGCGCTCGGTGACGCTCGCGTGCATGGCCCGGTCGAGCCACTCGATCTCGTTCTGGAAGGCGATCGGATAGCGCGACTTGAGCGTGCGCACGATGCTCGGATCGTTCATCCAGCGATAGCAGCGCTCCGCATCCTCCCGCTCGAACGCGCGCAGGATCACGTGCTCCCCCGCGATCATGAACCTCCGCCGCGACGGCTCGCGCGACTCCGGCACGAACCCGCGCTCAGTACGGTCTGTCATTCCGGGGGCGGATTATAGCGATGGTTGTCCGTTGTCCGTTGCCGGTTGTCCGCGGTGTTTCGCCCGGGCGAGATGCCACAGAGAACTGACAACCGACAACCGACAACCTTTCTATACTCCCCCTCCATGCGCATCCGCCTCACCCTTCTCCTCCTCCTCGCCACCACCCTCTCCGCCCAGCAGCAACGCGGTCCCTTCCTCGAAGACATCGACCGCACGGCCGACGCCTGCACGAACTTTTTCGATTATGCGAACGGGGCGTGGCGGAAGGCGAATCCGATTCCCGCTTCGATGAACCGCTGGAGCCGGCGTTGGGCGGCGGGCGAGCAGAGCAAGGACCAGTTGCGCGTCATCCTCGACGAGATCACGAAGCGCAACGACTGGCCGAAGGGCTCGATCGACCAGCAGGTCGGCGACATGTACTCCTCCTGCATGGACGCGCAGCGGGTGAACGCGCTCCGCGCCAAGCCGCTCGACCCGCTCTTCGCGCGCATCGACGCGATCCGCACCACGCACGACCTCCAGGCCGTCCTCGCGGAGCTGCACGACCTCCAGATGAACGTGCCGTTCGGCGTCGCCTCGACGCCCGACAACCACAACCCCAGCCACGTCCTCGCCCGCGTCTACGCCTCCGGCCTCGGCCTCCCCGACCGCGACTACTACTTCAAGTCCGGCCAGCGCTTCGCCGACGCGCGCGTGAAGTACCGCGAGCACGTCCAGAAGATGTTCGAGCTCGCCGGCGCGACGAAGGCCGCCGCGAAGCGCAACGCGGATGCCGTCATCGCGCTCGAGACGCGCCTCGCCACCTGGCACCTCGACAACGTCCAGCTCCGCGACCCCAGCAACACCGACCGCAAGTACATGGTGGCGACGCTCCAGAAGATGACGCCGCACTTCGACTGGTCGCGCTACCTGCAGCGCACCGGCATCGCCGCCGACGACCTGCAGGTCGACCAGCCGCTCTTCATGATGGCCGTCGACCGCGAGCTGCACTCGACTCCTCTCCCCGTCTGGCGCACGTACCTCAAGTGGTCGGTCCTCAACGCCGCCGCCCCTCACCTCTCCGACGACTTCGCGACGCAGGACTGGTCGTTCCATTCGAAGTACCTCCGCGGCGCGAAGGAGATGAAGCCCCGCTGGAAGCGCTGCGTCGAGACCACCGACCAGCTCCTCGGCGAGGCGCTCGGCAAGCGCTACGTCGACCGCTTCTTCCCGCCGCAGGCCAAGGCGCGCATGCAGGAGATGGTCACCAACCTCCTCGCCGCCATGGGCGACACCATCCGCGGCCTCGAGTGGATGACGCCGGCCACCAAACAGCAGGCGCTGCTCAAGCTCTCGACCTTCAACCCGAAGGTCGGCTACCCCGACACCTGGAAGGACTACAGCAGCGTGGACATCCGCCCCGGCTCGTACGCCGAGAACGTGATGGCCGGCCTCCGCTTCACCACCGCCGACGACCGCGCGCAGATGGGCAAGCCGGTCGACCGCGGCCGCTGGGCCATGACCCCGCCGACCTCGAACGCCTACTACAACCCCGCCCTGAACGAGATCGTCTTCCCCGCCGGCATCCTGCAGGCACCGGCCTTCGACGTGAACGCGACCGACGCCGTGAACTACGGCGCGATCGGCGTGGTGATCGGCCACGAGATCAGCCACGGCTTCGACGACCAGGGATCGCAGTACGACGCGCAGGGCCGCCTCAACAACTGGTGGACCGACGAGGACCTGCAGCGCTTCCGCGAGCGCACCGCCTGCGTCAGCGAGGAGTTCGAGGGCTACTTCATCGAGCCCGGCATCCACCACAACGGCAAGCTGGTTCTCGGCGAGTCGATCGGCGACCTCGCCGGCGCCAAGATCGCCTACCTCGCTCTCCAGAAAGCCCGCCAGAAGAACCCCGCCCCCACCATCGACAACCTGACCCCGGAACAACAGTTCTTCATCGCCTGGGGCCAGTTCCGCGGCGACGAAACCCGCCCCGAAACCCAGCGCGTCATGATCCAGAGCGACCCCCACCCCGTGGCCAAGTACCGCGTCATCGGCCCCATCTCGAACATGCCCGAGTTCGCGGCGGCGTTCGGGTGCAAACCAGGGGATGCGATGGTGAGGGCGACGCGGTGTGAGGTGTGGTGATGAGTTAGTTGCTGGTTGCTGGTTGCTGGTTGCTCGGGACTTAGTGCGATGCCTCACAAGCAACCAGTCACCAGCAACCAGCAACCGCCCGGCGTCAGCCGAGCGAAACCAGCTCCAGATGCTCGATCTCCTGCTCCAGAAACTCCCCCGCAATCCTGCGGAACCGCTCCTCGGCGTCGGTGACGAGGAACTGGCGCGGGGGGTCGGGGATGCCGGTCGAGTTGCCTAACGCCTGCTTCACCGTCATGGCGGTGGTCTCGGCGCTGTCGACGATGTGCACGGAGCCGCCGACGACCTGTTCGATCGTGGCGCGAAGGATGGGGTAGTGTGTGCAGCCCAGGACCAGCGTGTCGATGCCGGCGTCGATGAGCGGCTCGAGATAGATCTCCGCCACCTCCCGGGCGACGTGCGTGTTCGCCCAGCCCTCCTCCGCCAGCGGGACGAAGAGCGGCGCGGCCGACTCGATCACCTCCACGTCGGGGTCGAGGTCGTGGATCGCCTTCGTATACGCCTTCGACCGCACCGTCCCCTCGGTGGCAATGACGCCGACGACCCCCGAGGTCTTGTCCACCGCCGCCCGGGCACCGGGCTCCACGACGCCGATCACCGGGATCGACAGCCGCTCGCGCAGGGCCGGGAGCGCCGCGGCCGTGGCGGTGTTGCAGGCCACGACCAGCATGCGGATGTCGCGCTCGAGCAGGTGCTCGGCCGCTTCCAGCGAATAGCGGACGATGGTGGAGGGGGATTTCGTCCCGTAGGGGACGCGGGCGCAGTCGCCGAGGTAGATGAGCGGGTGGCGGGGGAGCGCGCGGGCGATCTCGCGGAAGACCGTCAGGCCGCCGACGCCGGAGTCGAAGACGCCGACCGCCCCCTCGCCGTTAGCGCCCTTCGAGCCCATCGCCCTGGGCGAAGCCCGCTCCCGCTTCCCTCTTGATGTCGTACTGCTCGATCTTCTTGTAGAGGTTCGACCGGGGGGTGTCGATCGCCTCGGCGGTCTTGGAGACGTTCCAGCCGAACTCGCGCAGCTTGGCGATGATGAACGCCTTCTCCGCCTCGTCCTTGAACTCCTGGAGCGTGTTGAGCCGCATGGCCGAGGAGATGATGTCGCCGGTGGTGCGGAAGAACTCCGCCGGGAGGTCGGTGATGTCGATCGCGTCGGCCGGGACCATGATCACCAGCCGCTCGATCATGTTGCGCAGCTCGCGCACGTTGCCGCGCCAGGGAGCGTCGCTCAGCGCCTTGAGCGCGGCCGGCTTGAATTCCTTCGGATGGTAGTTGTGCTCCTCGGAGAACAGCTTCGCGAAGTGCTGCGCGAGGACGGCGATGTCGTCGCGCCGCTCCCGCAGCGGCGGCGTGCGCACCGGGATGACGTTCAGGCGATAGAAGAGGTCCTCGCGGAAGCGGCCATTGCGGATCTCCTCGGGGAGCTCCTTGTTCGTGGCGGCGATGACGCGGACGTCCACTTTGACCACCGTCGCGCTGCCGACCGGCTCCACTTCCCCCTCCTGCAGCACGCGCAGCACCTTCGCCTGCGTGCGCAGCGACATGTCGCCGATCTCGTCGAGGAAGATGGTCCCGCCGTCGGCGGCGACGAACTTGCCGGTCTGCTTGCGCACGGCGCCGGTGAACGAGCCCTTCTCGTGGCCGAACAGCTCCGACTCGATCAGCTCCTCGGGGATGGCGGCGCAGTTCACCTGAATGAACGGCTGGTTGGCGCGGGAGGAGCGGCGATGGATCTCGCGCGCGACCAGCTCCTTGCCGGTGCCCGACTCGCCGGTGATGAGCACGGTGGCCTTCGTCGGCGCGGCCCGCTCGATCTGCGACTTGAGGTCGAGCATCGTCTGGGACTGGCCGACGAGCTGGTACTCCTTCTCCTGCTTTTCCTTGAGCTCGGTGTTCTCTTCCTCGAGCGAGCGCTGCCGGACGGCGTTGCGGACGGTGAGCAGCAGCTTGTCGCGGTTGAGCGGCTTCTCGAGGAAGTCGAAGGCGCCGCGTTTAGTGCACTCGACCGCGGTATGCACGTCGCCGTGCCCCGAGACCATGACCACCGGCGTGTTGATCTTCTGATCGCGCAGGTTCTCGAGGACCTCGATGCCGTCGAGGACCGGCATCTTGATGTCGAGGAGGATCGCGTCGTACGGGACCTTGCCCGCCTTGTCGAGCCCTTCCTGCCCCGAGCGCGCCTCGTCGATCTTGTAGCCCTCGTACTCGAGGGTCATCCGGATCGCCTCGCGGATCCCCGTCTCGTCGTCCACCACCAGAATTCGATACGGCATCAATCCCTCGCGGAGTGCATGAGTCCGGCCAGGATATACCCCGCCGCCGAGGTATCCTCGGTCCCGGCATGCAGTTCGACGAGGTGCTGAGGACGTTTGCCGGATTCTTCGAGCGGGAGAGGATCCGGTATGCCCTGATCGGCGGCCTCGCGGTGCAATCCTGGGGACGCTCGCGATTGACGAAGGACGTCGACTTTGCCGTCGACCGCGATGTGCAGACGCGCGTGGTGTCCTTCGCGGAGTCGCTCGGGTACGAGACGCTGTATGCGAGCGAGAGCTTCTCGAACCACGCGCACGACGATCCGGCGTGGGGGCGGCTCGACTTCATGTACGTCTCGGGCGAGACGGCGGACCGAATCTTCTCGGCCGCAACGTACAGAACCGTCGTGAAGGGTGCCCAAGCGCCGGTCGCCAGCCCCGAGCACCTCGCCATGATGAAAGCGCTGGCGATGAAGAACTTCCCGCACCGCGCCCTGTTCGAAGGCGAGGACGTCCGGCTGCTGTTGAGCGTCCCCGGCGTCGATCGCGACGCGGTCCGGGACTACTATGAGCGCCACGGGCTGTTGGACCTTTTCGATGCGATCGACCGCACGCGTTGAGCCGCTGGACACCTTCGAGACCGACGTCCCCGTCACCGCGGCGGACAACGAGGCGCTCTGGCGCGCCCGCCGGTTGAACGAGATGAGCCCCGAGGAGTACCTGGAGTTCCTGGTGACGTTCACCGAGAACGTTCCCGCATCGCGGGAGACCAACTCCGACTCGGACGAGCCGTTCGAGTTGTGAGCGCGGAGTACCATGTCCTTCATGAACCCGCGCGACGTCGTTCATACCGGCCCGGAGCTCATGGGGGGCACGCCTGTCTTCGCCGGGACGCGCGTCCCGGTGCAGAGCCTGTTCGACTACCTTGAAGCGGGTGATTCTCTGGAGGAGTTCCTCGAGGCGTTCCCGACGGTCTCTCGCGAACAGGCAATCGCGGCGCTGGAGATCGCGCGCGAGGCGGTAACCGCCATTGCGACTGCTCATTGACGAGTCGATCCCCGAACAGATCGAGCCGTACCTGGCCGAGTTCGACCCATCGGCCGATCAGAGTCTGAGGTTTCAGCAGAATCTCGGCAGGATCGGGATCGGCGCCGTCGCCATCGTGAACATCCGCAACCGTATGAAGGACATCCTGCCGGTGCTCCCCAGAATCAAAACAGCCGTTGCATCGGTGGGTCCGGGAGAAGTCATAGAGGTACTCCCCCGCTGAACGCCCCGGCGGGCTGAAGCCCGCCGCTCCACCACCCCAGCGCCGTGTTGCGAGGAATGAAATACCTCGCTTCCCCCTTCTCCCGCGCGCATGCAGTTTCGATACGACATCCGCAACGTTGCCATCATTGCCCACGTCGACCATGGGAAGACCACCCTCGTCGACGCACTGCTCAAGCAGGCGGGCGCGGTCCGCGCCAATCAGCACATGGACGAACGGGTCATGGACTCGAACGACCTCGAAAAAGAGCGCGGCATCACCATCCTGGCCAAGAACACCTCCATCCGCTACCTCGTCGACCAGCCTGACGCCCTCGGCCACCCGGTCCATCACGAGCCGACGCACACCGCCAGCGGGCACGACCTGCCGGCCGACTTCATCCACCCCTCCGAGGTGAAGATCAACATCGTCGACACCCCGGGCCACGCCGACTTCGGCGGGGAGGTCGAGCGCGTCCTCTCGATGGTCGACGGCGTCATCCTCCTGGTCGACGCCGCCGAAGGGCCGATGCCCCAGACCCGCTTCGTCCTCCGCAAGGCCCTCGGCCTGGGCCTGCTGCCGATCGTCGTCATCAACAAGATCGACCGCCCCGACCAGCGCGCCACTGAAGTGGTCAACGAGGTCTTCGACCTCATGATCGAGCTCGGCGCCTCCGACGAGCAGATCGACTTCCCGATCCTCTACGCCATCGGCCGCAAGGGCATCGTCCGCACCGAGCTGACGGACACGACCGAGGACTGCCGCCCCCTCTTCGACGCCATCCTCAAGCGCATCCCGCCCCCGACCGGCATCGTCGAGGCGCCGCTCCAGCTCCTCGTCAGCGCCATCGACTACAACGACTACGTCGGCCGCCTCGGCGTCGGCCGCATCCAGCGCGGCACCATCCGGCAGAACGCCGACGTCGTCCTGATCCTGCGCGACGGCACCCACAAGAAAGGGCGCATCACCAAGCTCTGGGCCTTCGAGGGCCTCAAGCGCGCCGAGATCGAGGAAGCCTCCGCCGGCGAGATCGTCGCCGTGGCCGGCTTCGCCGACGTCGAGATCGGCGAGACCTTCGCCGCCGCCGACGCCCCGGAGCGCCTCGAGCCGATCGCCATCGACGAGCCGACCGTCTCCATGACCTGGATGGTCAACGACTCCCCCTTCGCCGGCACCGAGGGCAAATACGTCACCTCCCGCAACATCAAAGACCGCCTCGACCGCGAGCTCCGCAAGGACGTCGCCCTGCGCGTCCGCGAGACCGGCCAGGCCGACCGCTTCGAAGTAGCCGGCCGCGGCGAGCTGCACCTCTCCATCCTCGCCGAGAACATGCGCCGCGAGGGCTACGAGTTCGCCCTCTCCCGCCCCCAGGTCATCCTCAAGAACGTCAACGGCCAGACCATGGAGCCGTACGAGGCGCTCGTCGTCGACATCGAGGAAGCGCACACCGGCCCGATCATGGAGAAGCTGCAGCAGCGCCGCGCCGAGATGACCGACATGGTCAATCCCGGCACCGGCCGCGTGCGCATCGAGTTCAAGATCCCGACCCGCGGCCTCTTCGGCATCCGCACCGAGTTCCTCTCCGAGACGCGCGGCACCGGCCTCCTGTACCACACGTTCCTCGAGTACGGTCCGTACCGCGGCGAGCTGGCCAGCCGCAACCGCGGCGCGCTCATCGCCAAGGAGGCGGGCGACACCACCGCCTACGCCATCGAGCCGCTGCAGGAGCGCTCGGTCCTGTTCCTCGGACCGGGGAACAAGGTCTACGGCGGCCAGGTGGTCGGCGAGAACTCCCGCGACGTCGACATGGTCGTCCAGGTCTGCCGCGCCAAGCACCTCACCAACATGCGCGCCTCCGGCTCCGACATGGCGGTGAAGCTCACGCCGCCGCGCCAGATGACCCTCGAGCAGTGCCTCGAGTGGATCGAGGACGACGAGCTGGTGGAAGTGACGCCGCAGTCGATCCGCATCCGCAAGACGCTGCTCGATCATTCGCAGCGCGACGTCGAGCGGAAGAAGGCGAAGAAGGCAGCGGCCGCGGAAGAAGCCTAAGGCACGTAGGCGCGTCCGGCTTCGAAGAGCGCCCGCACCTCCGCCACGTCCATCCCGGTCGCGAGCTGGTAGTGTGGGCGGTCGGGTTTGGTCCAGTTGCCGCCCCACTCCACGCCGGTCGTCGCGGCGAGCGCGACCGGCGCCGCCGCCTTGTAGAACGGCGACTCCGGCAGGTACTTGCCGTTGACGAAGATGCCGACGTCCCAGGCGATGGCAAAGTTGTGGTTGCTCTGGCCGCCCTTCGCGTTCGTGACGATCTTTCCCGGCTTTGTCCGCCCCTGCGCGTAGATCGCGTTCTGCTGCGCGTACGTCCGGTTGCCGGAGATGATGCGCACCTCGAACGCTGCCCCGCGAAACGCGGCCAGGAACATTCGCGCCGCCTCCTGCGCCCGCAGATGCAGCGTGCGGATATTCTCCTCGCTCCTCCGGTGAAACGTGCCGAGGCGGAACGCCAGGTTGTCGGCGAGCCGGTGCTCTTCCGTCGAGGCGGCGTCGGTCTTCGGCCCCCACGAGCCGTCCAGACGGCCGGTGTACAGCCCCTGCGCCTTGAGGAGTCGCTGCGTGAAGAGGACCTCCTCCCGGCTGAATGGCGCGCTCATGATGACCAGTGTCGCAGACGCTGATGAGCGCGTCCATCAGAGCCGATCGGTCCTTCCATGAGTGGTGACAAGCGGCTGCATGCGTCCTGAAGCGCGTTCCCGTCAGTGCTGATCTGCCCTCGCCTCGCCACTGATGGAGCGCCGCAACGCGGCTGCTGAACCGCGGCATCAGCGATCTCCAGCTCGATGCAGCGAAACTTTTCGGGGGCGTGATCCGTCAAAAGAAAAGGAGGATTCATGAGTCATCACGACGACGCGGAGGCCATGCTCGACGCCCTGAGAACCATCGCCGAGGCGATCCCCGGGTTCGGACTGGGAACGAAACGGGAGCTCGGCTCGCTCGTGCGCTACGCGAGCGTTCCCGATGGCTGCATCGTCAACACGCTCGGCGTGGTCGCCGACAGGCCGCGTCTCGCGGCGGCCGTCGATCTCGACATTGACGCCGCGTACGATGCGATCGAGTTCACCGCCGCCTACAAGCGGGTCGCGCGCAAACTGGAGCTGATGGCGGGCGCGGTGCGCGTCGCGATCCTGCGCAGGCGCGCGCCGGTGGGACAGGCGGTGCTGCTGGCGCTAGCCGTGGCGAAGCGGATGAAGTACGACGTCAAGGCATCGCGGCGCGCGCTGGCGAAGAAGCAGCGCCGCTTCCCCGCCGCCGGCCGCCGGAAAGGCTAGTCCCGCGGCTCCACCGTCATCATCCAAACGTCCGACTGCATGCGGCGGTCGGAGAAGACGAGCGTGCGGCCGTCGCCGGAGAGGCTCATGGCGCTGATGGCGAAATGCGACGGCACGTCGCGAATCGCGCCGCTGTCGAGGCTCACGATGCGCAGGCGCCCCGCGTCGCCGTAGAGGATCTCCCGTCCTCCCGGCAGCCAGATCGGACGCGCGCCGCTCGGCGTCAGCCGCCGGTAGGTGCGGCTCGGGAACGAATAGACGACGATGCCGGGCGCGCTCAGTTCCCCCGCCAGCATCGTCCCATCGGGCGACCATGCGGTGAGCTGCGGCCGCTTCCCCTCCGGCGCCGGCGGCAGCGGCGTGACCTTGCCGTCGGCGATGACGTACGTGTTCTCGTCGTTGTAGAACGAGATCCGCTTCCCATCCGGCGCCGCACCGGGATACCAGACGCTCCGTCCCTCGGTGTTCGTGACGCGGGCCAGCTCGCTCCCGTCGGCGTTGATGCCCCAGATCTCGTAGCGGTCCCCCTCGCGCTGCGAGTAGAAGTAGATCTTCGCGCCGTCGTGCGACCAGACCGCGCCGCGGTCGTGCGCCGCGTCGTTCGTGAGCTGGCGGATCTCCCCTGTCGCGATCTCGATGACGTAGAGGTCTTCCTGCCCGCCGCGGTTCGTGACCGCGATCAGCTTCCCGTCCGGTGAGACCTGCGAGCTGAAGACGAGGAACGAGCCGGAGACGACCTGCCGCGGCTCGCCGGCCAGGAAGCCGCCCACGGGATCGAACGGCACGGCGCGGATCGCCTCCGTGTTCTCGATCGAGGCGAAGACGATGCGCTTGCCGTCGCGCGACATCGAGTAGTTGCCGCTGAAGCGCGCCGGCACGGTGACGGGCTCCGGCTCCCCCTCCACTTTCCCGCTCTCCTCGTCGATGGGCATGCGCCAGAAGTTCATGGCGCCGTTGCGGTCGCTGCCGAAGTAAAGATGTTGACCATCGGGCGACCAGAGCGGGTTCCAGTCGACGGAGAGGTCGCTGGTGGCGCGCACGATCGTCTTCGCCGGCTCTTTCGCCGCCGGCTCGATCGTCCAGAGGTCGCGCTGCGCCGACTGCCCGACCGTGCCCCAGAAGGCGATGCGGTGGCCGTTCGGAGACCAGCTCGGCTGCACGCCGTCGCCGTCGTAGAGCTTGTGCTTCATCCCGTTCTGCACGTCGACGACCCACAGCGGCGAACGCGACCCGCGCGACGTCGGCGTCTGGCTGACGGTCTCTCCGGCGCAGACGAGCTGCCTGCCGTCGGGCGACCAGGAGGGGTTGAAGCAGTCGGTGCCCACGCGGCGGGCCGACTCGCCGGTTGCGCCCATGACGAAGATCCCGCCGCCGTCGCATTCGGAGCGGTAGGCGATCTGCGAGCCGTCGGGCGAGAAGGCGGGCTGGCCGTCGAAGGAGCGGCAGCGCTTGGTGAGGTTGATGGCGTTGCGTCCGTCGACGCGCTGCAGGTAGATGTCGGCGGCGGGGCCGGTGCCGCGGGTGAAGACGAAGGTCTGGCCGTCGGGCGAGATTGCCGGCGCCACCTCCACGCCGTCATCGAAGGTGAGCTGTTTGAAGCCGATGCGCGGCGGCTGCGGCGCGCCGGTCTTCGAGCCGAGGAGCCAGCCGCCGGCGAGGGCGGCCAGGAGCAGCGCGGCGCCGCCGATGAGGGCCATGCGGCCGCGCGGCGAGAGCGCCGCGACTTCCATGGTGGGCATGGCGCCGGAAGAGCTGGAGAGCATCTCGAGCTGGAAGGCGAGATCGCGCGCCGACTGGAAGCGCTGGTCGGCACTCTTCTCGAGGCAGTGGCGGATGACCCGCTCGAGGCCGGGCGTGACGTTCGGGTTGAGCGTCGCCAGCTCGGCCGGGTCTTCGCGCAGGATGGCCGACATCGTGTCGGCGGCGGAGTCGCTGCGGAAGGGGTGCTCGCCGGCGACCATCTCGTACATCACCGTGCCGAGGGAGAAGATGTCGCTGCGGCCGTCGACGGGTTGACCGCGCACCTGCTCGGGCGACATGTAGCCGACCGTGCCGATGACGGTGCCGGGGGAGGTGTCCTGCTCCATCGTGTCGTCGTCGGAGAGGGCGAAGTCGTCGGCGGTGCGCAGCTTGGCGACGCCGAAGTCGAGGATCTTCACCCGCCCGTCCTTGGTCACGAAGAGGTTGTCCGGCTTGAGGTCGCGGTGGACGATGCCTCGCTCGTGGGCGGCGGCGAGGCCGTTGGCGATCTGGATGGAGTAGTCGACCGCCTTGCGGATGGCCAGTTTGGCGGGGACGCCGTTCTCGCGCATCAGGCCGCGGAGGGTGTGGCCTTCGAGGAGCTCGGTGACGATGTACGGCTTCCCGTCGGCGGTGCCGGTGTCGAAGATGGTCAGGAGGTTGGGGTGGTTCATCGCGCCGGCGGCGCGCGCCTCCTGCTCGAAGCGGTGCATGCGGTCGGCGAACTTGGCGAAGGTGGGGGGAAGGACCTTGATGGCCACGTCGCGGCGGATGCGCGGGTCGTGGGCGCGGTAGACCTCCGCCATCCCGCCCGCGCCGAGGCGCGAGACGATCTCGTACGGGCCGAGGCGCGTGCCTGCCTGGAGGGTCATTGGACGGCTGTCATTGTAAGGGGCTGTTACCGTTCTCCTAACCGTGTGACGCCGCTCACAGCCGATTGTTCACCGCGGACCGACACTGCACAGCATCATGAGCTACACGGAATGGCTGCGCAGTCAGGTGGCGAGACTGGAGAAGGAGATCAGCCGTCACTCCGTCTTCGACAACGACAGCCCCGCCTCGCCGGCGCAGCTCCGGGAGCTCCGCTCGAAGGTGGTCATCCACACCTATCTGAAGCAGCAGCTCCTGCGGCGCGAGACGGTCCAGGTGGGCGAAGAGGAGTACGACACCCAGGAGTTCGTGCTGGTGAGGCGCGCGTAATAAGTTGCTGGTTGCTGGTTGCTGGTTACTGGTTACTGGTGAGTAGCGTGTTGCGCGTAGCGGGTTGCCCGGGCATGGCTGGTCGACCGGAAAAGCGCGGGCAACTAGCAACTAGCAACTAGCAACCAGCAACTAATATCCCGCAGTGCGCGCCCTCCTCTTTCTCGGCATCGCTCTCCTCGTCTTCCTTCCTTTCAACTGGATTACGTGGCGGCAGCTCGTGCGCATCCATCCGCGGAGGAAGCCGTGGATCGGGGCGGCGGTGGTGGCGGGGAACCTGATGTGGCCGTTTTTCCTGCTGCTGCGCACGTTCAGCCCCTTCGCGCGGACGACGCGGGCGGTGCTGGGGCCGATGTGGTTCGGGTGGACTTCCTTTGCCATCCTCTATTCGGCGTTCATCTTCCTCGTGCTGCTGGCGTGGATTCCCTTTCGCAAACGGCCGTTTGCGGAGTTCGCGCATGGGCCGTCGAAGGCGTTCCTGATCGCCGGCGCGGTGGCCTGCGTCGCCGGCTACTACCACGCGGTCGTACCGCTGCGGGTGGAGCGGGTCACGGTGCGCCTCCCCAACCTGCCGCGTTCGATGGAGGGGACGAAGATCGCGCTGATGGGCGACCTGCACGTCGGCCTCTTCACCCGCCGCTCGCGGCTGCAGAAGATCTTCACGACGGCCGGCGCGCTCGAGCCCGACCTCGTCCTCATCGCCGGGGACCTCATCGACGACGACCCCCACTTCGTCCCGAAGCTGCTGGAGGGGACGCGCGCGCTGCCGCCGGCGACGCCGCTCTACGCCGTCCTCGGCAATCATGAGATGTACGGCGATCCCGCCGCCGTCATTGCAGCGATGCGCGGCAGCCGGATGCGCCTCCTGGTGAACGAGGGGGTCGCCTTCCGCGACCTCTGGATCGCCGGCCTCTCCGATCCCGCCGCGATCAACGTCCCGCCGCCCGACTTCGACAAAGCGCTGGCCGGCAAGCCGCCCGCGGCGATGCCGCTCGTCCTGTCGCACCAGCCGAAGGTCATCGGCGAGGCGCGCAAGCGCGGCATCCCGCTCCAGCTCTCCGCCCACACCCATGGCGGCCAGTTCGGCATCCGGCCGCTCGGGTTTTCCCTGGCCGGCGTCTTCCTCCCCTACCACATGGGCCTCTACGACCTCCCGCCGACGCAGCTCTACATCAACACGGGGACGGGATACTGGCTGGTGCCGTTCCGGCTGGGGATGACGCCGGAGATCACGCTGCTCACGCTCCGCCGGTGAGGTTCGGCTCGGTGTCCCTCCAACCACTGGAGGCACCCAATGCAACTGGCCGGATTCGTTCGCTCCTACCCGTCCACTTTCGTTCGCATACTGCCCAATCCCGGAACGGCGGCCGAGGGGGCCGCGGCGAGGATCTCGTTCGTGGCGGCGGGGATGACCGCCGGGGTGATCCTCGGCCAGATCCCCGTGCTGTCGACGACGCCGGTCCGCGCGCTGGCCACGCTGCTGTTGCTGACCGCCGTCTTCGGCAGCCTGTTTCACGTCGTCGCGAAGCTGCTCGACGGCCGGGCCACCTACGGCAGGACGCTGCTGGCGGTACTCGAGGGCGCGAGCATCGTCTTCCTCGCCTGCAGCGCGCTCGCGCTCGCGGGGAGACTGCTCGCGGCGGCGGTCCCGGCGATCTCCGCCGAGGCGGTGAACGTCGTCTTTCACTACCCGCTGGCGGCGTACCTGCTGGCGCTCTACGCCGCGTTCGCCGTCCGAAACGCGCACCAGCTCGCGTGGCCGCGCGCCGCCCTGTTCCTGCTCGTCGCGCTCGGACTCGCCGGCGGCGCTCTTTTCCTGCTCACCGTCAACCTGCTGCCGTGGGGGCTGACGGAGGAACCGGAGGCGCGCACGAGGAGCTTCACGCTCGTACCAGTGGAGGAGCCGCCTGCCGCCGCCACGCTGCCGCCGGGCGGGACCGGGTCCTTCGAAGGCGCCGGCGGGAAGTTGATCTCTTATGGCGTCTACGACCGGCTGCGCGAACACCCGACCGGTGAGAACCGGGTGGTGGTGATCTCGAGCGGCCGGACGGAAAACCGCCACCTGTACGCGGAGACGATCGACGTCCTGCGCCAGCGGGGCTACACGGTCTACATCCACGATCACCGCGGACAGGGCGCCTCCGGCCGCCTCATTCGAGGCGACGAAGCGAGGCAACGCAGCCACGTCGGGACATTCGACGACTACGTGGCCGACCTGAAGACGTTCGTCGAAACCGTGGTGAAAAAGACGAAGCCGGCGCCGAAGCTGTACCTTCTCGCCCATTCGATGGGCGGCGGCGTTGCGGCCCTGTATCTGGAGAGGCAGAGCGACCCAATCTTCAACGCGGCCGCGCTGGTGACGCCGATGAATGGCGCGGAGATCCCGGCGAAGGAACTCCTCTGTGCTCTGAACGAGCTGGTACCCGACGAGGCCCTCGGCTACTACGCGCTCGGGCAACGGGGATTCGACCCCGCGCTCCGGTTCGAAGAGAACGACCTGACGCATAGCCCGGTGCGCCACGCCGGCAAGTCGGCGGTGTACGCGAAAGCGAACGAGCTCGCGATCGGCGGCGTGACGCACGGCTGGTTCCGCGCCGCCTGCAAAGCGGGTCCGCTGACGGTGAAGAACGCCGGAAAGCTGAACACGCCGGTGCTCCTCTTCCAGGCAGGTGGGGACACCGCGGTCGACAACGAGGCGCAGGAGGAATTCGCGAGGAACGCCAACGGGAGGGTCTACGGCTACCTCGTCCCGCACGCGTATCACGCGCTGCTGATGGAGCACGACGTCTATCGCCGCCCCGTCATGGAGATGATCGTGCGGTTCTTCGACCGCGACGGCGCGAACCCGGCTACGTGTTGAGCGCCGCGACGGCCTGTACGAGCACCGCGCCCGCCTTGTCTTCGATCTTGAGCGCCGCCAGGTCGTCGGCGCGGGTGGGGCCGATGTTCACGATGGCGATCGGGATGCCGCGCTCGGCGGCGCGTTTGGCGAAGCGGAAGCCGGACCAGACGGTGAGCGACGAGCCGACGACGAGGAGCGCGTCGGCCTCGTCGACGCGGCGCATGGCGTAGAGCACCTTCTCCGGCGGAACCGACTCGCCGAAGAAGACCACGGCCGGCTTGAGGACACCGCCGCAGCGGTGGCATTCGGGGACGCGGAAGTCGCCGACCGCTTCGCGGGCGATCGCGGAGTCGCCGTCGGGCGCGAAGTCGGCCTCGTCGGGGTCGAGCGTGTCATTCGCCCAGCCGGGATTCAGCTCCGCGAGCCGCTCCTGCATCTCCTCGCGCGGGATCTCGCCGCCGCAGTCGAGGCAGACCACCACCCGGTTGCGGCCGTGGAGCTGCACGACGGCGCGGCTGCCGGCCTCCTGGTGCAGGTCGTCGACGTTCTGCGTGATCAGCTGATGCACGCGACCGCGCCGCTCCAGCTCGGCCAGGGCGCGGTGCGCGTCGTTCGGCCGCGCCGCCTCGAACCGCGGCCAGCCGCGATAACTGCGCGCCCAGTAGAACCGCCGCACCTCCGCGCTGCGGACGAAGGAGCTGAAGTAGATCGGCTTGTGCCGCGTCCAGGCGCCGCCGGGGCTGCGGTAGTCGGGAATCCCTGACTCGGTGCTGCAGCCGGCGCCGGTGAGGACGACTAATCGCCGGGAGGCTTCGATGAATGGGGAGAGCATGCTGGAAACGGTTGCGTGTTGCGCGTGGCGGGTTACCAGGGCTTCGTCGTCCAGGCGGAACCGCACGGGCAACTCGCGACTCGCAACGCGCAACTCACGGTTTGAACGGCTCGACGAGCCTCTTCCCCGTCGCCACGTCCACGAGCGCGTGAATCAGCACCCGCGCCCCCTTCTGCAGGTCGGCGATGGAGATTTTCTCGTCGACGTCGTGGCCGGTGTAGGGCTTGCCGGGGAACCACATGCCGAAGGCGATCGCGTTCGGGAGGCGCTTGGCGTACGTGCCGCCGCCGGAGATGGCCGGCTTCGGATCCTTCTCGCCGGTGGCCACCGAGTAGGCGTTCATCAGCCGCCGCACCAGCTTCGCCTTCGGATCGAAGCCGAGTGGCTCGTCCTCGAAGTATGACAGCTCGTCCGACACCGTGAGACTCGCCCCCGTGCGGGCGTTGAAGCGCTTCACGAAGTCGGTCAGGTGGGCCTTCGCCTGCGCGGCCGTGCGCGGCGGGATCCGGCGCAGGTTGATGAAGAGGACGACGCTGGTGGGGTCGTCTTTCTTCGGCTTCACGGTGGCGATGTTCACCGCGTAGCGGCCCCAGACCGGGTCGTTGTCGGTGATACCGAGGCCGGTGCCGTGGAGGTCCTGTCCGGCGAGGCGGACGAAGGCGAGGAGATCGTCGATGCCGCCGCTGGTCAGCTTCCCTTCCAGCACGTGCGCGAGGCCGACCAGGGCGTTGCGGCCGCCGGTGATGTTCACCCCCGCGTGCGCCGCGGTGCCGTAGACGACGACGCGCAACGCGTCGCCGGTGGCCTGCATCGCCAGCCGCCTCCCCTCGGGCAGTTTCACGGCGCGCAGCTCCGCCTCCAGCGCGGTCCAGTCGGTGTTGCCGTCGAGCGACCGCAGCCTCACCTCGGCACGTTCCGGAACGATGCTCGGCGCCAATCCGGCGTCGATCCACTCGACGAGGTACGGCCTGCGCAGGCCCCCCTCGCGCGTGCCGAGGGAGACGGTGAGGGCGAGTCCGTCCCACGCCTTCTCGCCGACGACGACCGGGAACTCGGAGTCGAGGACGAGGGAGTAGTCGGGCGCCTTGTGGTCCTTGAGGTACTCCGCCATCTCCCCCGCCGCCGACTCCTCCTCGGAGCCGACCAGCAGGCGAACGGTGTGCGTGCGCTCGATACCGCTCTCCTGCAGCGCCTTCATCGCCAGCAGCGCCTGGATGAGCGGGCCCTTGTCGTCGGCGGCGCCGCGTCCGAGGACGTAGCCATCTTCGGAGACGAGCCCGGCGAACGGCGGGAAGGACCACGGATCGGGATCGGCGTCGACGACGTCGCCATGGATCACCAGCCCGAGGACCGGCGCCCCCTCGGGGCCGGGCAGCTCGATCTCCGTGACCTTGCCGGCGTCGCGGAAGACGAACTTCATGTCGGCGGCGGCTTTCTTCAGCCACTCCTTCTGGTCGAGGTGCGCCTGCTCGTTGTGCTGGTGGGTCGGAAAGCGGATGACCTCCTGGAGCATCGGCACGAGGTGCTCCGACTCGTGCTCCTCGTAGTGCTGCAGGACTGCGTTCGTGTTCGCGGCGAGCGTCGCCGCCAGGATCAGGGACAGCATCAGAACAATCTCCTCCCTTCGAGGGCGAGCAGGAACTGTTTTCGTTCGATCCCGCCGCCGTAGCCGGTCAGCGTCCCGTTCGAGCCGATGACGCGGTGGCAGGGGACGATGACCGGGATCGGATTCGCTCCGTTCGCGGCACCGACGGCGCGGACGGCGCTGGGCCGCCCGATGCGGCGCGCGAGCTCGGCGTAGGTGATGGTATCGCCGTACGGCACGCGGCAGAGCTCTTCCCACACCGCGACCTGGAACGGGGTGCCTTTGAGGGCGAGGTCGAGCTCGAAGGTACGGCGGGTGCCGGCGAAGTATTCGAGGAGTTGTTGCGCGACGGCGTCGGGGTTCCTCGGG
>DASWNW010000085.1:0-72731 GCA_036399015.1 Thermoanaerobaculia bacterium
CCTGCTGGAAGACGCGCAGAGCAACAACATCATCCGGCTGAAGAAGGACGTGAAGTCGGGGTCGTACGTGATCACCGGGTTCGCGCAGCCGGCGGCGTAAAGGGCTCGCGAAACCCGCCGGGCTGAGAGCCCGGCGCTCCAGAGCGGACGGCGAGGCTGTCAGCGGCGCTGCATTGCGTAGGTGAAGAGGAACGCCGCCAGCACCCAGTGGAAGACGACCGGGATGTGGCCTTTCTGCAGGATGAGCAGGCGGACGAGCATTCCGGCCGCGTAGAGCGCCGCGAAGACGAAGATGCCGTTGGCGAGGCGGCGGCTCGGGGGCGCGCCTCGGCGGACCTGGCGGATCATCGCCACCATCAGCACGACGATCGCGAGCTGCGCGGGCAGCAGCAGCGGATAAGGCAATAGGCCGGAGTACCACGCTTCCATCGGCGGCAGCCACGCCGGGTGGAAAAGCACCACGACGAGCTGCCCCAGGACGCGCGCGATGAACAGCGCGAGCAAGATCGTGAGCAGGGGTACGGCCACGCGCCACTAGAATACGCGCGTGCCGGCACTGAAGAACCGCGCCCACTATCCCGCGCTGGTGATCGGTACCGGCATCGCCGGACTGACGACGGCGTTCACGCTGGCCGCGCAGGGGATCGAGGTGCTGCTGGTCACCAAGGCGACCGATCCCGCCGACTGCAACACGTCGTGGGCGCAGGGCGGCATCATCTATGAGGGCGAAGGCGACTCGCCGGCGAAGCTGATCGGCGACATCATCCGCGCCGGCGCCGGCATCTCGAACCAGGAGGCGGTGAGCTTCCTGTCCGAAGAAGGGCCGCACGTCGTGAAGCAACTGCTGCTCGACGAGGTGCACGTCCCCTTCTCCACGACCGAGGAGGGAGAGCTCGACCTGACGCAGGAAGGGGCGCACTCGGTCTCGCGCATCATCCACGCCGGCGACGCGACCGGGCGGGCGATCGAGACGTCGATGCTGAACCGGGTGAAGGCGGAGCGGAACATCACCCTGGCCACGGACGTCACGGCCATCGACCTCCTGACCACGCATCACCATCCGACCGACATCCAGGTGCGCTACCGCCTCACGAACGAGTGCGTCGGCGCGTACCTGCTCGACAACAAGACGAACGAGGTCTACACCGTCTTCGCCGACTACACGGTGCTGGCCACGGGCGGCATCGGGCAGATCTACCTGCACACGACGAACACGCGCAACTCCCTCGGCGACGGCGTGGTGATGGCGAGCCGCGCCGGCGCGCGGATCATGAACGCGGAGTACGTGCAGTTCCACCCGACGGCGCTCGCCGACAAGAAGGCGAACCACTTCCTGATCTCCGAGGCGCTGCGGGGCGAGGGGGCGCGGCTGCGGAACCAGCGCGGCGAGTACTTCATGGAGCGCTACTCGCCGGAGCTGAAGGACCTCGCGCCGCGCGACATCGTGGCGCGGGCGATCGTCGAGGAGATGACCCGGAACAAGGAGGAGTTCGTCTACCTCGACCTGGCGAACCACTACAACGGGCACCAGCCGATCGCGGAGCGGTTTCCGAACATCCGCGCCGCCTGCGCGGCGATCGGCGTCGACATCGAGCGCGATCCGATCCCGGTCGTCCCGGCGGCGCATTACTTCTGCGGCGGCGTGCTCGTGAACAACTCCGGCGAGACGACGCTCAGCCGCCTCTACGCCATCGGCGAGACCTCGTGCTCGGGGCTGCACGGCGCGAACCGGCTCGCGTCGACGTCGCTGCTCGAGGGGCTCACCTGGGGCTACTACGCGGCGCATTCGATCCGAGAGAAGCTGACCGGCGCGGCGTCGAGCGCGTCGGCCGGGGTGCAGCGTGCGTTCTCCTCGCTGCCCGCCGGGACCGGGAGATATCCCGACGCCATCGTGACGACGATTCCCGACTGGCGTCCGCCGGGCGACGAGAACCTCGAGGATCCCGCGCTCATCCTGCAGGACTGGACGACCATCCAGCACACGATGTGGAACTACGTCGGGATCGTGCGGACGTACGAGCGGCTCAAGCGGGCGAGCGCCGACATCCAGCATCTCGGGAACCGGCTCACGAAGTACTACCACGAGTCGAGGATCAGCAAGTCGATCGTGGAGCTGTTCCACGGACAGCAGATGGCGTCGATTGTCGCGGCAGCCGCGATCCGCAATCCGCGGTCGATCGGAGCGCACTTCAGGAAAGATTGACGTCGGGTTTATGTTGTATTAGCATTCTCGACATGCTGACAAAGCGAGCGTCGTTCGTTGCCGCGCTCCTCGTCTCTTTTCCCCTCTTCGCCCAGACCCCGGAATCGATCGCTCCCCCATCGGGCCCGACGAGCGGCGGGACGGAGGTCACGATCAAAGGCGACTTCGCCGAGGTCCGGCAGTACCAGGTGCTGTTCGGTGAGATCCCGGCGAGATCGACGACACGCGTCGACGCACAGACGCTGGTGGTGGTGACGCCGGCGCACCTGCCGGGGGCGTCGCAGATCTGGATCTCGGAGGGAGACGTCTTCGCCCGCTCCTCGTTGAAGTTCACGTTCACCGGAGGGGCGCCGCTGGACGAGTTCGCGCGCCTGCTGGTGCCGATCAACATTCACGCGGTGAAGGGGGCGCAGGGCTCCGAGTTCTACACCGAGCTGTACGCCATCGCGAAGCGGGGCACGCCGGGGGTTTACGGCCTGCTGATGGAGTGCTGGTTCGTCTGCGTGCGCAACGATCCGTGGGACTACCCGGAGCGGCTGACGACGGAGGAGGCGAAGTACGGTCCGCCCGACGCGACGCCGGAGCGCTTCCTGTACATCCGCCGGCAGGAGGCCGGCCAGGTCTCCCTGAGCCTGCGCGCCTACGATGTGAGCCGCGACGAGGAGAACTACGGGACGACGATCCCCGTCGTGAACTTCGACGAGGCGAGCGACACGGTCATCGCCTTCCCGTCCGTGCCGTCGCATCCGAAGTTCCGGAACACCCTCCGTATCTATAGCGACGTGGCGATGAAGGTGACGATCGAGGCGGGGGACGTGCAGGAGGTCGTGCAGCTCGAGCCGGGAGCGAGCGTGTTCGAGCCGGCCTTCGCGATGTGGGGGAACTTCCCGTCGGACGCCGGGCAGATCCGGGTCCGGCTCACGGCCGAAGTGGCGAACAACCCGCCGGCGTACCTCGGCCGGATCTGGGCGCTGCTCACGGTGACGAACAACGACACGCAGCACATCACGGCGCTCTGGCCGCAGCCGTAAGGAGATCATTCAATGACGCCGTTCAAACGTGCCTCGGTCCTGATCGCGCTCCTCTTTTCGTTTTCGGTTTTCGCGCAGGAGATTCCCTGGTCGATCACCCCCGCCTCGGGCCCCGCCAGCGGCGGGACGATCGTGACGATCCGCGGCCCGATCGGCAGCTGGCCCTACGACGCCGTCTTCGGGTCGGTCTGGGCGTCGGCCAGACTGATCGGCGACCACACGCTGGAGGTGGTGACGCCGCCGCACCCGCCGGGAACAGTGAACGTGAGACTGTTCGAGTACGACATCTGGCGCGAAACGCCGCTGCAGTTCACCTACACGGGCAACCTGCCGGAGGAGGCGTTCGAACGGATCCTGCTGCCGGTGTATGTGCCGCCCACGTTCGGCGCGCAGGGGGCGGAGTTCCGGAGCGACCTGCGGCTGGCCGCGAAGACGAACGACGTAACAGTGTGGGGCCTGGTGCGGGACTGCATCGTTCTCTGCGTCGAGCCGCCGGACAGCCCGGTCACGGTCTCCTCCTGGATGAGACCCGAGGAGCTGCTCTTCTCTCCGAACGGCACGCCGGGGCGCTTCATCTACGTCCGCAACGAGGAGGCGCACCAGCTCGTCGCGCATCTCCGCGCGTTCGACGTGAGCCGGGAGGCGACGAACTTCGGGACGGAGATCCCAGTGGTGCGCTTCGACAGCGAGGCCGACACGACCATCGTCCTGCCGGCCCTGCCGACCGACAGGCGCTTCCGGAACAACCTGCGCGTCTACGCGACGGAGCCGGTCGTCGTGACCATCACCGCCGGAGACATCCAGGGTTCGCTGCAGCTCGCCGCCGGACGGAGCGAGTACGAGCCGGCGCAGGGCTCGTGGGGGAACTTCCCGGTCGACGCCGGGCTCGTGAGAGTGACGATCACGGCGCCGGGAACGACCACGAAGATCTGGGCCTTCGCGACTGTGACGAACAACGACACGCAGGTGATCACGACGGTGACGCCGCAGCCATGAGGACCATGCAGAGGAGAGCCGCTCTCCTCGTCACAGTCGCTCTCTGTGCCTCACTGGCCGCGCAGCCGGCGACATTCGACCCGGTCCATTACGAGCGAATCCTCGTCCCGCTGCTGATCCCGCAGGCGCCGGGGGCATTCGGCGCGGTCTTCGCGACCGACCTCTCGCTCATGGGCAGCGAGGAACAGCGGTCGGTGCTGGTGTACGGAATCCGCGCCGGCTGCCTCCACGTGCCCTGCCCGAACCAGGGACTGGACGCGGTCAACGTCGGTTCCGGCGAGGACAGACTCAGCCCCGGCGCGGTGCAGTACGACGGGACGCCGGGACGGTTCATGTACGTCGCCCGGCATCAGGTCCCGAGGCTGTACGGCCATCTGCGGGTGCGCGACATCACACGGTCCGCACAGAACCTCGGGACGGAGATTCCGCTCGTGCGCGAGTCGGACTTCATCCGGACGGGCGAGATGGTGTTCCGGAACGAGTACCCGTCGAAGCTGTACCGCAGCTCGCTGCGGCTCTATGCGCCGCAGGCGATGAGAGTGCACGTCACCGTCGTCGACGAGTACGGCAACGAGACAGCTCACAACGTCGACCTGCACGCGACCGGCTCGACGATCTACGACCCGCACTACGCCTACTTCGCGGATTTCCCGGCGCACGGCTGGTTCGCGCTTCATCTCAAAGCGGACGTGGAGAAGCCGTTCTGGGCGTTCGCCACGCTGACGAACAACGAGACGCAGATGATCACGACCATCACGCCCCAGCCGTAGGCGTCAGAACAGGTCGCGCTGGTTGCGGGCGGCGCTGATCGGGATGCCGAGGTGCTGGTAGGCGGTGCGGCTGGCGACTCGGCCGCGGGGGGTACGCTGCATGAAGCCAATCTGGATGAGGTACGGCTCGTACAAGTCTTCGATCGTGCCGCGGTCTTCGCCGATGGAAGAGGCCAGGGCGTTCAGGCCGACGGGGCCACCGCCGAAGCGCTCCATGATCGTCGTGAGGATCTTGCGATCGATCTCGTCGAGACCGTAGTCGTCGACCTCCAGCATGCTCAGCGCCTCGCGCGCGATGGCCACGTCGACTTTCCCGCTGTGCCGCACCTCGGCGAAGTCGCGCACGCGGCGCAGCAGGCGGTTGGCGATGCGGGGCGTACCGCGGGCGCGGCGGGCGAGCTCGGTCGACGCATCGTGACCGATCCTGATGCCGAGGATGTCGGCGGAACGGCTGACGATGATGGTCAGCGACTCGAGGTCGTAGAAGTCGAGTCGGTGGACGATCCCGAAACGGGCGCGCAGCGGCGCGGTCAGGAGTCCGGCTCGCGTCGTGGCGCCGATGAGCGTGAAGCGCGGCAGCTCGAACTTCATCGTGCGGGCCGCGGGCCCCTGCCCGACCACCAGGTCGACGTGAAAGTCTTCCATGGCGGAGTAGAGGATCTCCTCGACGATCGGCGAGAGACGGTGGATCTCGTCGATGAACAGCACGTCGCCCGCCTCGAGGTTGGTGACGATGCCGACCAGGTCTCCCGGCTTCTCCAGCGCCGGACCGGAGGTCGTGCGCACGCTGGCGTTCATCTCGTTGGCGACGATGTTCGCGAGCGTCGTCTTGCCGAGGCCGGGAGGGCCGAAGAGGAGGACGTGGTCGAGCGCCTCGCCGCGGTTGCGGGCGGCGGTGAGGGAGATCTCCAGGTTCGCCTTCACCTTGTGCTGGCCGATGTACTCGCGCAGCAGCTTCGGACGGAGGGAGAGCTCGGTCTGGAGATCGTCGTCGACTGGTGCCGCGGAAAGGATTCCCTCGTCGTGGGTCATGCTGGAGCCTGAAGTTTAACCTCGGCTGCAACAGGCAACGAGACGGCGATCGACGTCCCCTCCCCTTCCCGCGACGTCACCTCGATCTTTCCGCCGTGCTCCTGGATGATCCGGTACGAGATGGCCATGCCGAGGCCGGTGCCGGTGGGGAAGTTCGTGCGGAAGGGCTGGAAGAGGCGCTGCAGGTCGATCGCCGACATCCCGCGGCCGCTGTCGCTGAAGACGATGTGGTAGTCGTCCCCGGAGATGAGCGTGTGCACGTTCAGGACGCCGCCCTGCGGCATCGCCTGCACCGCGTTACGGGCGATGTTCCAGAAGACCTGGCGGATCTGGTCGGCGTCGCCGACGAGCTGGAACGACGAGGGGGAGATCTCGCGGCGGATCTCGTGATCGGCGTGGAGCTCGGGCGAGTTCTCCAGGAGGTCGAGCGTCTCGGAGAGGCTGGCCGCGACGTCGAAGGCGACGGAGCGCTTCTCCTGCGGCCGCACGAAGCGGAGAAAGTCGGAGATGGACTTGTTCAGCCGCTCCGACTCCTTGAGCACGATCGACATCAGCCGCTGCTCCTGCGGGGTGAGGGACTTCGAGCCCTTCAGCACCTGCACCGAGCCGGCGATGGCGGCGAGCGGATTCCGGATCTCGTGCGCGATGCCGGCCGAGAGCTCGCCGACCGCGGCCATCCTGTCTTTGAGGCGCAGCTCGGCCTCGAGCTTCTTCATCTCCGTGAGGTCCTGGAAGATGAGCGTGTAGCCGGAGGCGTTGCCCTCCAGGGTACTGAGCGGGCTGACGGCGAAGCCGATGCTGCGGCGGACGCCGCCAACGAGGAGGTCGCCGATCTCGCGCCGCACCACTTCGCCGCGGGAGAGGTCTTCGCGCGCGGCGCTCCACTCCTCGTAGGTGAAGAATCCGAGCTCCGTGATGTGGCGGCCGAGAATCATCGAAGGGTCGGTCTGCAGGATCTGCGCGCCGGCGGGATTGACGAAGGAGGCGGTGCCGAACGAGGTCACGGTCACGAGCCCGGAGGGGATCGACTCGACGACGTTCTGGTTGAGCGCGCGCAGCTCGGCGAGGTTCTGCCGATTCGCGTCGAGCTCCTGCGCCGTGCGCTGCAACTGCTCGGAGAGATACGACGTGAGCAGGGCCGTGGCGTAGAAGCCGGAGAAGTTCGCGGCCATGTTGTAGTAGAGCCGCGAGGAGGTCCAGGCAATGGGGAGCATCAGTTCCTGCTCCGGCATCGGCAGCAGGCCGTAGTACATCAGGTCGACGAGGACGCCGTAGAGGATCGCGGCCGCCGACGCGGTGAGCAGGCCTCCACGGCGATAGAGCAGCGTCGACGCGGTGATGATCGAGACGAGGTAGAGGAAGGAGAAGGGGGAGTCGAGACCGCCGGTGAAGTAGACCAGCAGCGTCTCGATGAGGAGATCGCCGCCCGTCTGAATGGTGAGATTGATGCGCCGGGAGGCGATCACGCGTCCCAGCACGATGTAGACGAGCGTGAGGACGTAGGTGATGCCGGCGATCGTGTAGAGGTAGTCGAGAGGGAGGATCGCCCACGCGGTGTACTGGATGATCACCGCCGCGAGGAGGAGGGTCGTGACGATGACGACCCGGATGGCGATGAGCATTCGGGTGTCGCTGGACATGATCATGCGGAGGACAGGCAGGACTGCCTGTCCTCCACCACCTTGGCGTTAACCGACCTGGGAGATGAGGGAGAACATCGGCATGTACATCGCGATGACGATGCCGCCGATGGCGACACCGAGGAAGGCGATGAGGACCGGCTCGAGCAGCTTCATGAGACCGGCGACCGCTACGTCGACCTCTTCCTCGTAGAAGTCGGCGATCTTGGAGAGCATGGTGTCGAGCGCACCGGTCTGCTCGCCGACGGCGATCATCTGCACGACCATCGGCGGGAAGACCTCGGTGTCGCCGAGCGGCTCGGCGATCGTCTTGCCTTCCTCGACGGACTTCCGGGTGGCCATGATCGCGTCTTCGACGATCGAGTTGCCGGCCGTGCGGGCGGTGATGGAGAGCCCGTCGAGGATGGGAACGCCCGACGAGGTGAGGGTGGAGAGGGTGCGGCAGAAGCGGGCCACCGCGATCTTGCGGAGGAGCATGCCGAGGACCGGCACCCGGAGGAGGATGCCGTCGAGCACGCGCTTGCCCTTGTAGGTGGCGTGGTACTTCTTGATCCCGAAGACCAGGGCGGCGATGGAGAGGCCGATCAGCCACCAGAAGTCGCCGAGGAAGTGGGAGAGCGCGATGACGACGCGCGTCGGCATCGGGAGCTCGGCGCCGAGAGAGGCGAAGAGGGAGGCGAAGACCGGGATGACCTTCCAGAGAATGACCGCGACCACGATGCAGGCGATGCCGATGACGGCGACCGGGTAGATCATCGCCGACTTCACCTGTCCGTTCAGCTTGACCGACTTTTCGATGTAGGTCGCGAGACGCTGAAGGATCGTGTCGAGGATACCGCCCGCCTCACCGGCGGCGACCATGTTCGTGTAGAGGTCGCTGAAGACCTTCGGGTGCTTGCGCATCGCGTCCGCGAGATTGGAGCCCGACTCGACGTCCTGGCGGACCTGGATGAGCGTGCGCTTGAAGACCTTGTGATCCTGCTGGCTCCCGAGGATCTCGAGGCACTGCACGAGCGGCAGGCCGGCGTCGATCATGACCGAGAACTGGCGGGTGAAGATGGCGATCGACTGCGGCGGGACGCCGCCGCCGAACTTCGGCAGCGCGATCTCCTTCCCCTTCTCCTTGACCGCCGTGACGACGATCTGCTGGCGCCGCATGACGTTGATGACGGCGTCTTTGGAGTCGGCGACGAGCACACCCGTCTGCGTCTGACCGTTCCTGGCGGTTCCCTTCCACTCGAATGTCGGCATGATCAGCTCCTATTCAGCCCTACACACCCTGCTACGCCGGTCTCGGCCTCATTGTGGCCGCTGGTGTTGCCTGCGGCAACTGTCCCGCGCCGCGGGAGATCATCTCCTGGAGCTCGTCGGGGTTCGACGAGCGCGACAAGGCGGTCTGCAGCGAGATCGATTTCTTGAAGTACAGCGTCGCCAACGACTGGTTGAAAGTCTGCATTCCGTATTTGGCCTGTCCGGTCTGCATCATCGAGTAGATCTGGTGGACCTTGTCCTCACGGATGAGGTTGCGGATGGCGGCGTTGGGGACGAGGATCTCCATGGCCATCGCGCGGCCCTTGCCGTTCGCCTTCGGGAGCAGCGCCTGGCAGAGGATTCCCTCGAGCACGAAGGAGAGCTGCGCGCGGATCTGCGGCTGCTGGTGGGCCGGGAAGACGTCGACGACGCGGTTGATCGTCTGCGCGGCGGAGTTCGTGTGCAGCGTGCCGAAGGTCAAGTGGCCCGTTTCGGCGATGCGGAGCGCCGACTCGATGGTCTCGAGGTCACGCATCTCGCCGATGAGGACGACGTCGGGATCCTGCCGGAGGGCGCTCTTCAGCGAGTTGCCGAAGGAGTGGGTGTCGGCGTGCAGCTCGCGCTGGTTGACGATGCAGCTCTTGTGCTGGTGGAGGAACTCGACCGGGTCCTCGATGGTGATGATGTGCTGGTGCGTCTCGCGGTTGATCTTGTCGATCATCGCGGCGAGGGTGGTCGACTTGCCGGAGCCGGTGGGTCCGGTGACGAGCACCAGGCCGCGCGGCCTGTTGCAGATCTCCTCGACGACCGGCGGGAGGCCGAGCTCCTTGAAGCCGAGGATCTCGTAGGGGATCTGCCGGTAGACGGCGGCGGTGGCACCGCGCTGGTTGAAGATGTTCGCGCGGAAGCGCGCCAGCCCCTTGATGCCGAAGGAGAGGTCGAGCTCGAGGTTCTCTTCGAAGCGGTGCTTCTGCGCGTCGGTGAGCACCGAGTACGCGAGCTGCTTGGTCTCGGGCGCGGAGAGCGGCGGCATATCCAGCGGGACGAGCTTGCCGTCGATGCGGATCTGCGGGGCGGAGTTGGTGGTGACGTGGAGGTCGGAGCCTCCGCGCTCGACCATGGTTTTCAGCAGCTGGTGCAGGGTGACGGCCATTGGTTCTCCCGAGTATCTACGTCTTCGCGAGGAACGAATTGAAAATTGAAAATTGAAAATTGAAAGATCGGCGCCTCCGGCCCCGCCAGAGCCCTGTGCGATTTTTCAATTTTCCATTTTCAATTTTCAATTTCGCCTCGCGTCAAGCAACCGTTTCGCGAACGACTTCCTCGACGGTGGTGATGCCTTCCTTGATTTTAACGAGTCCGGAGCGGCGGAGCGTGATCATGCCGTTCTCCATCGCCTTCTTCTTGATGTCGATGGCGGTGCCGCCGGCGAGGATCAGGTCGCGGATGTCGTCGTCGATGACCATGACTTCGATCAGGCCGACGCGCCCCTTGTAGCCGGTGTTGTTGCACTTGTCGCAGCCGCGTCCCTTGAAGATGCTGAAGGTCCCGATCTCCTCTTTGCGGTAGCCGAGGTTCGCGATCGCCTGCGGCGTCATGTCGACCGGCTCCTTGCAGTTCGCGCAGATGCGGCGCACCAGGCGCTGCGCGGCGATGAGCTGCGTGGCGGTGGCGACGAGGAACGGCTCGATGCCCATGTTCATCAACCGGTTGACGGTCGAGGGGGCGTCGTTCGTGTGCAACGTCGAGAGCACGAGGTGGCCGGTGAGCGCCGCCTTGATCGCGATCTCCGCGGTCTCGAAGTCGCGGATCTCGCCGACCAGGATGATGTTCGGGTCCTGCCGCAGGAAGGAGCGGAGCGTGGCGGCGAAGTTGAGGCCGATGGCCTCCTTCATCTGCACCTGGTTGATGCCCGGCAGATTGAACTCCACCGGGTCTTCCGCGGTCATGATGTTGACCTCGGGGGAGTTGACCTTCGAGAGCGCTGAATAGAGCGTGTTCGTCTTGCCCGAGCCGGTCGGGCCGGTGACCAGCACCATTCCCCACGGCTTGAAGATCGCCTCCTCGAAGCGCGCCAGCGACTCGGCCTCGAAGCCGAGTTTGGTCATGTCGAGGCGGAGGTTGTCCTTGTCGAGGAGACGCATGACGATCTTCTCGCCGAAGAGCGTCGGGAGCACGGAGACGCGGAAGTCGAGCTCCTTGTTCTTGTCCTCGAGCTTGATCTTCAGCTTGATGCGGCCGTCCTGCGGGAGCCGCTTCTCCGAGATGTCGAGCTTCGCCAGGATCTTCATGCGCGAGGTCATGGCGTCCTTGAGCTTCAGGGGCGGGTTCATGATCTCGTAGAGGATCCCGTCGATCCGGAAGCGGACCCGGTACTCCTTCTCGTAAGGCTCGATGTGGATGTCGGAGGCGCCGCGCTTGATGGCGTCGGTGAGGATCAGGTTGCAGAGCTTGACGACCGGAGCTTCCTCGGCGGAGTCGGCGAGGGCGGTGACGTCGAGCTCCTCGTCCTCCTCGAGCACCTCCAGGTCGGCCGTCTCCTGCGTCTGAAGGTCTTCCATGACCTTCTTCAGCTCGAGCGAGGAGGTGGTGCCGTAGTAGTTGTCGATCGCCGCCTTGATCCCCAGCTCGGAGGCCACGACCGGCTCGACGTTGTAGCCGGTCATGAACTTGATGTCGTCCATGGCGAAGACGTTCGTGGGGTCCGCCATGGCGATGGTGATGGTGGCGCCGGTCTTGTTGACCGGGAGGATGTTGTACTTGCGGGCGACGTCACCGGGGATGAGCTTGATGACGCTGGCGTCGATCTCGAAGTGCTGGAGATTGATGGAAGGGACGCCGAACTGCTGGCTGAGGCACTCGGTGATGTCCTCTTCCGAGACGAACCCGAGCTTGATCAGGGTCTCGCCGAGCTTGCCGCCCGTCTCTTTCTGTACGCGGAGCGCTTCCTTGAGCTGATCCTGAGAGATCAGGCTCGCTTTGGTGAGCAACTCACCGAGACGCACACTCATACGTGCTTTCTATGACTCCTGGGGACGATGGTGGAGGCCGGCTCGTCGGGTCACAACCGAGACGGCGAGTTTAACACCCGTGCCGAGGCACGGGGGCGGTTGCAGTTATTTTAATCGAAATGTCAACGTCGTGCAGGGGGAGCGACCGCCGCGGTCAGCGCCGGCGCCTCGATCGACGTCACGCCGCTCTGCACGCCATGCAGCGTGGCGGTGACGCTCCCGAACTTCACCTCGGTGCGGATGCGCACCGGGAGCCGGCGCTCGTCGTCCGAGTACCAGATGAACAGCCGCTCCTCGCGCATCACCCCCGCGTTCCTCATCTCCGGCTCGATGAGCACGCAGTTGAAGTTGCCGGCCGGGGTCTGCACGACCTCCCGCCGGACGACCTTCGCATGCACGTCGTACAGCTTGAGGTCGGCGTAGAGGGTGAAGTCGTACGACTTGCCGGGCGTCAGGTCGAGCGTGCGGAGGTGGTAGATGACCGAGATCGGGTCGAGGACCGGCCGCGGCACCGGGAGCTTCCGGTAGTGCTTGCGCTTGCGGGTGGCGACGCCGTCTTCGATGACGGTCGTCTCCTTCAGCTTGTTGCCCCGCTCGTTCAGGTCTTTGGTGATGCGAAGGGTGGAGAAGTCGTTCCGCGCCACGGTCGTCTCGATGTGATCGCGCACCTTCACGAGGCGCCCCAACCCCCCGCCCGAGCGGGCGAAGGAGGTGATGCGGAAGGCGTTCTTCTTGTCTTCGCTCGGGGCGATGGTCATCCGGGCGGTGCCGCCGGTGACCTTCATCCAGGTGAGGGTGTAGTCGAGAGTCTCACCGTTGAGGAACGTTTCCTCGATCGGCGCCGGGGTGGTCGTAGCGATCTGCGCCGCGGCGAGAAGTGCCAGGATCACCTTCAAGAGGAGATCCTTTCCAGGATCGTCATGACTTCTTCAACAGTAATGGAGGCCATCCATTTCGTCGTGCGGTAGCGGTCGACGCAATGGTCGAGCTGGCCATACGGTCCGTTGCGGCGCGGATCGGTCGGTCCGTAGAGGCCAATGACCTTCGTTCCGAGGGCGGCAGCGAGGTGTAACGGTCCGGTGTCGCCTCCGATCACGACCCTCGCCTGCTGGAGGATGAACGCCAGCTCGCGAAGGTTTGTCGGAGGAGCCACGGGCGCGCCGGTCGCCTCGGCCAGCTCCCGTTCACCCGGTCCCCAGACCGCCAGCGCGTCGTCCCCGACATGGCGGGCCAGCTCGCGGAAACGCTCGATCGGCCACAGCTTGTTCGGCTTACCGGCGCCGGGGAGGAAGACGATTTTGCCGGTGAACGCGTCGAGGCCGGTGTTCTCGGGGAAGCGTTGCCAGTTGCCGGTTGCCGGTTGCCAGGAGGCGTTGGCGGACTGCGCCAGCGCGACGTTCTGCTCGATCACGTGCTTCGTGGTGTCGACGTGCACCTTGCGGTTGGTGAAGAGGAGCGCCGGCTTTTCGCGGATGGCGTGGCGGTCGAAGCCGACGCGGCTCTTTGCGCCGGCCACGACGCCGAGCGCGGCGCTCTTCACCAGGCCCTGAAAATCAATGGAAACGTTCGCGCCGCGCATCGCCCGGACGGCGGCGGCCATGTCGCCGCGCGACGCAAGCAGCGACTTGCCCCACTTCTTGTAGCGGACCGGGATGGCCTCGACGCCAGCTACGATTTCCACCAGCTCGCGGTACGGTGCCTCCACCACCCACTGCACGTGCGCGTCGCGCAGGCCGGCGACGGCGGGAATGGTGTGAATCACGTCGCCGAGGGCCGAGAGGCGCAGGACGAGGAGGCGCGTCATCGCGCCTTCATCTTTTCGAGCACGGAGGTCGTGGAGTGGTCCTTCGGATCACCCACGATCGCCACCTTGCCGCCGTACGCCTTCACGATCTCCGCCTCGGGGACGGAGTCGGCGGTGTAGTCGGTTCCCTTGCACTGAAAGTCGGGCCGGAGCTCCTGCAGCAGACGCGCCGGGCTCTTCTCATCGAACACGGTGACGTAGCCGACTCCACGGATCGCGGCGATCAGCTCCGCCCGCTCGACCGCCGGCATCACCGGCCTTCCCTCCCCTTTGAGCTGGCGCGTCGAGTCGTCGCCATTGACCCCGACGACCAGCACGTCCGCGACCCGCGAGGCGTCCTGCAGATAGCGGACGTGGCCGACGTGCAGGATGTCGAAGACGCCGTTCGCGAAGGCGATCGTTTTCCCGCTGCTGCGCTCCGTGGCAAGCACCTCGGCGAGTTCGCGGGCGGTGAGGATGGGGGCGTTCATGCGCGTTATCGGTTGTCGGTGGTCGGTTGTCAGGGATTCGTCCTTCAAGCGATGCCGCCCGGACAACAGACAACCGACAACTGACAACTATTCATTCAGTTCCTCGTCCCTCTCGATCGCATGGGCCAGCTCGTCGTTCGAGACGGTCGCGGTGCCCATCTTCATGACCACGATGCCGCCGGCGTAGTTGGCGAGCTTCGCCGCCTCCGCGAACGACGCCTGCGCCGCGAGGGCGAGCGTGAATGTGGCGATGACGGTGTCGCCGGCGCCGGTGACGTCGGCGACTTCGTCGGTTCCGTACACCGGGATGAGGAGCGGCTCGCCGGCGTCGCGCTCGAGGAGCGCCATCCCGCGGCTGCCGCGCGTGATGAGCACGGCCTCGGAGTCGAGCCCCTGCTGCAGCGTCAGCGCGACCTCGCCGATCTTCTGCTCCTCCCCGTTCCAGAGCGACGTCCCGGCGGCGGCAGCGGCTTCCTCCTCGTTGGGCGTGGCAGCGGTGACGCCGGAGTAGTCGAGGAGGTCGTAGCGGGAGTCGAGCGTGACCGGCTTCCCGTGCGCGAATTGCGTGAGGACCGACGCGATCTGCGGCCGGACGATCCCGTAGCCGTAGTCGCTGATGAGCGCCGCGTGGCACATCCCGATGGCGTCGCGGAGCACGCTGCGGAAGCGCTCCTCCTCCTCGGGTGCGATCTCGAACTTGTCCTCGATGTCGTAGCGGACGATCTGCTGCCGCCGCGCGTGAGGCATGCCGCCGAGGATGCGGACCTTCGTCGGCGTGGCATAGCGGCTCGCGCGGAGGATGCCGCCGCAGTCGATGCCGTGGTTGGAGAGCCGTTCGAGGAGTGTCTCGGCCGCAACGTCGGAGCCGAGGACGGAGACCGGGACCGGCAGTCCGCCGAGGGAGGCGATGTTGGCGATGGCGTTTCCGGCTCCGCCGAGGAGGATGTCGTCTTTGTACTGCCGGAGGATCAGCACCGGCGCCTCGCGCGAGATCCGCTTCGGCGTGCCGTAGATGAAGCGGTCCGCTACGATGTCGCCGTAGACGACGACCAGCTTCCCCTTCATCGCTTCCGTGAGCTGCAACAGGCGGGAGCGACTGAACACGGGGGGACTATAGAACAGGGAACGATGAACGCGGAACACGGAACGAAGCGCCCGGTCGAGGGGGAAGACTTTTACAAGGAGGGGCCCTACATCGTGTTCACGGAGAAGTTCCTGCGCGAGCGCGGCTACTGCTGCGAGTCAGGTTGCCGCCACTGCCCGTACGGATTTCGCAAGGACCAGCGGAGCGACGGCCCTACGGGGTAGCCGTTCCGTGTTCCGTGTTCCTCGTTCCGTGTTCCGATAGATCCGCGTCCCTGAGCTCGAGCTTCTCGTCCCCGGTCAAGACGTTCTCGACGTCGATGAGCAGGTAGATCTCCTCGCCGTGCGGCACGACGCCGATCAGTAGCTCGCCGCGGATGCCGCGCACGAGCGGCGGCGGCGGGAGGAAGGAGTCGCTGGAGACGGTCACGATGCGGCGCACCTCGTCGACCTTGAAGCCGATCACTCCGGCGGAGGTGTGCGTGATGAGGATCAGCGGCTGCGGCGCCTTCTCCATACGCGGGTAGAGCCGGACGCGGAGGTCGATCACCGGCACGACCTCGTTGCGCAGCACGATGATGCCCTCGACGAACGCGGGCGCGGTGGGCACGGACGTCGTGCCGGTGTAGGGCACGATCTGGCGGACGGCCATGATGTCGAGGACGAACGTCTCCGGACCGACGCGGAACGTGATCAGCCGGAGGGCGTCGCCGTCGCTCATCCCCTGACCCGGAACTTGCGCACTTCGTCGTCGAAGCCGCGGATGGCGTCGTTGAGCAGCGTCAGCGCGTTGTTCATGTCGCTGGCGGTGGAGCGGTTTCCGTCGGCGATCGCGCGCACCTGCTGCATCGTGGCCACGATCTTCTCGCTCTCCGCCGACTGGTTCGCGGCGACCTGGAAGATCTCGTGGATCATCTCGATCATCCGCTCCGCGGCCGAGGAGATCATCGCGGAGCCCGACTTCTGCTCGATCATCGCCTGGCGCACGTACTTCGTGACCTCGCGCATCGACTCGATGGCGCGCAGGATGTGATTCGACCCCTGCGCCTGCTGCCCGGTGGCGGAGTTGATCTGGCCCACCATCGCCTGCAGGCGGTCGACGGCACGGGTGACCGACTCGCTGCCGACGGCCTGCTCGCGCGTGGCGGCCGCGATCTCCTTGCCCATGCTCGACGACTTGGCCGCCGACTCGAGAATGTTGTTGAGCGCCTTCCCCGCCTCGTGCGACAGCGCGACGCCGTTCTCCACCAGCGAGGAGCCGGCGGACGTCGCCTGGAGTGCGTTGTCGACTTCGTCCTGCACGCCGCGGATCAGGTTCGCGATGTCGCGCGTGGAGGTGGCGGTGCGCTCGGAAAGCTCGCGGATCTCCGCGGCGACGACCGAGAAGCCTTTCCCATGCTCCCCCGCCTGCGCCGCGAGGATGGCGGCGTTCAACGCGAGGAGGTTCGTCTGCTCGGCCACGTCTTCGATGACGTTGAGGATCTTGCCGATAGCGACGGAGCGCTCGCCGAGGCGACCGACGACGGAGTTCGCCTCGATGACCGACTGGCGAATCTGCTCCATTCCCTCGATAGTCTCGCGCACCGCGCGCATCCCCGATTCCGCCGCGTCGGCCACCGCCACCGCGAGGTCGTACGAGCGGGCGGCGTTCGCCTCGACCTGCGCGATCGACGCCGACATCTCGACCATGGATGAGGACGTGTCGGTGACGAAGTTCGTCAGGTACGACGCGTTCTGGTCGACCTCGTTGATGGAGGAGACCATCTGGTTGGTGGCCGAGGCGGTGTCCTCGACCGAGCTCCAGAGCGTGTCGGTGTGGCGGCTCACCTCTTCCATCGAGGCCACCATTTGCAGCATCGACGAAGACGTCTCCTCGGAGGACGCGGAGAGTGCCTCGACGTTGTCGGTGATCTTCCGGACGCCGTTGTTGAGCTGGTCGATCGAGTTGTAGGTTTCGTCGATGATCGCGCGTTGCTCGTCGACGCGGTTGATGACGAGTTGCGAGCGCGACTCCACCGTTTCGACGACGGACTTCAGCTTCGCCTGCGACTGCACGAGGTTCCGCACCGTCCGCTCGAGGTGCTGCGCCATCGCGTTGAACGCCTCGCCGAGGGTGCCGATCTCGTCGCCCGTGGCGACGTTCGCGCGCTGGGTGAGGTCGCCCTTCGAGATCTGCCGCGCGGTGTTCACCAGCGCCAGGATCGGCTGGATGAGGAGGCGCGAGCCGTACCAGGCGGCGAGCGTCGCCAGCGCGAGGATGAGCGCCGTGACGCCGAGGTTCCAGTTGCGGAGCGCGCGGACGGCGTCGTCCGCCTGCGACTCGTTGAGCAGGAGCCGAAAGTAGCCTTTCGGCGTCGCGTCCGGCTTCGCGGCGTCGTCCCTGTTCTCATAGAAGGGGACGGTGTAGACGTGGAGGTCGTCGCCCGTCCGCTCGCCGTGCTCGCGCTGCAGCCGCCGGTTCGCGAGCGGCCCCGGCACCTGCGGCGACGTGGCGGCGATGACCTTGCCGGTGCCATCGAGGAACTCGGCATAGGCGACGGAGCTGTTCTTCGCCAGGGACGTGACGATGCCTTTGAGGTCGTCCGTCAGGCCGAAGATGACGTAGTAGCCGGCGGTCGCCTCGATCGACTGCGCGATCGCCTCCCCCTGCTCGACGGTCTGCCGGATCATCGCGCGACGCACGAGGTACTGCTGCACCGCGAGGAGGACCAAGGCGACGACGACCGTGGGCAGGGCGAATGCGAGCACGAACTTCGAGCGAAGCCCGAACCGCACGGCGCTTTCCTTCTGTTCACCGACCAGCATAGGGACCGGGCGCGATGATAGCAGTTGAGCCGCTGCTATCATCGCGGCGATGCCTCTCATTCGCTGCCCGAAGTGCGGGCAGGCATACGACGTCCCCGGCGTGATCGCGGTCCGGCTGCCGAACTCGATCGCCACCTGCCAGTGCGGCGAATGGCTCTCCGGCAGCAAGGCGGCGGTGCTCGCGCGGCTGGTGGACGTGAACCAGATCCGGGAGGTCGACCTCAAGCCGTACCGCGTCGCGGAACCGGCGGAGCCGGCGCCGGCGCGTCACAGCGAGCCGATGCTGGCGGCGGCAAGACCACGCTCCGTGCGCATCGTGGCGCGCGGCGCGAAGGAGTCGCTCAACACGATCTTCACCATCCACGAGCATCCGCTCTGGATCGGCCGCAAGGGCTGTCACGTCGAGCTGGCGGAGGCGGAGCTGTCGATCCGCCACTGCTCGATCTCCGTCCGCGGCGACAAGCTGGTCATACGCGACGCCGACTCGCACATGGGGACGTTCCTGGACGGGCAACCGATCGACGAGGCCACGATCGAAGAAGGCGTGCACCTGCTGCGCGTCGGCACCGCGCTCGTCAGCGTCGAGCCGACCGACGAGCAGGGGGTGCCGGTGACGCCGATCGCGCTCGACACCGCGACGGTGGTCGACGAGTCGGCGCTCGCGGCGAAGATGCAGAGCATGCGCACCACGCAGCCGGCGGCGGCATCGCGGGTGGTGCTGATCTGCGTCGAGGGACCGCTCGTGGGGCAGGAGTTCGAGATTCCAAACGGCGGCCTGGTGGTCGGCCGCGAGGGGCACGTGCGCGTTCCGGACGAGTTCCTCTCCCGCCGGCACTTCGAGGTGGTGCGCGAAGAGGACGGCACCGTGCGCGTCCGCGATCTCGGGAGCCGCAACGGCACGTTCCTGAACACGCTTCCGGCGCGCAACACGAAGATCCACGCCGGGGACGAGATCCGCGCCGGCGTGAACCGGTTCAGGATCGAGCAGCGGGCGTAGCCGCCGGCCTCAACTTCCACGATTGGCGGTTGGTGGCGGCTGGCGTGCGACCTATACTGCGCGTCTCTCTCTCAGGACGACACCATGAATAGCTTCGAATCCGCTGTCGCTCGGATTCTCGCGCCTGTTTCCGAGCTGCTGAAAAGGCCCCTGTCTGTTGTCGACGCGCAATCGCCGGAGGCCCGCAACGCGTTCGCGGTGCGGCTCGACGTGCCGCGCGTTGCCGTCGTCTCCGCGGACGGCGCGCCCTTCGGCGAGCACGAACGCCAGCTCATCGCCGAGCTGTTCTCCGTCATCCGCCTGGCGCAGGAGACGGAGGCGCGGTACGACGAGCTCGAGCAACGGATGCTCGGTCTGCAGCGCGAGAACCTCGATCTCGTGGTGCGGAACCGCATGCTCTCCGAGGTCTCGACGCGCGACTCGCTGACGGGGCTGTACAACCGCTGGTTCGTGCTGGAGAAGATCGACAGCGAGATCAATCGCGCGCTCCGCCACGGCTCACCGATGTCGCTGCTCATGCTCGACATCGACCACTTCAAGCGGATCAACGACACCTGGGGGCACCCGGCCGGCGACCAGGTGCTGCAGGCGATCGGGAAGCTCCTGCGCGAGAGCTGCCGCGTCTACGACGTGCCGGGACGCTACGGCGGCGAGGAGTTCTGCATCGTGCTGCCGGAGACGAAGCCGGGGAACACGAACGTGGTGGCGGAGCGCATCCGCCGCCGGCTGGAGGCGACGGAGCTGTCGTGCGGCGACGGCTCGATCGTCGTCACCGCCTCGATCGGCATCGCCGGCATGGAGGCGTCGTCCGACGGCGAGATCCTGAGCCCCGCGGCGCTGATCGACCGCGCGGACCGGGCGATGTACACGGCGAAGAGCCGTGGGCGAAACCGCGTCGAGACGTGGGACGAGGCGCTGCTTTCGGCAGACGACGTCATCAGTCATTGATTCCGTGAGCCGGATCACGGCAGCTCTGCCGTGATCGCCATACATTGCGCAGCACCAAAATCGGGACACGAGGAAAAAATGAGAATCAAGTTTGTCGTCTCCATTCTTTTGCTGTTCATTGCCGGCAGCGCCTTCGCGGCCAAGCCGGTCGTCGGCGTGGCGGAGTTCCAGAACGACACGTCGGCCGGCTGGTGGTCGGGTGGCGTCGGGCGCGAGCTCGCCGGCATGCTGGCCAACGAGCTGGCGGGCACGGGCAAGTTCAAGGTCGTCGAGCGCGAGAAGCTCGACAAGGTGCTCGACGAGCAGGACCTCGCCGACTCCGGCCGCATCAAGAAGTCCACCGGCGCGAAGATCGGCCAGCTCACCGGCGCGCAGTACATCGTCGTCGGCACGCTGTCGGCCTTCGAAAACGACGTCAAGGGCACCGGCGGCGGCGTCAGCTTCCGCGGCATCTCCCTCGGCGGTAAGAAAGAGGATGCGTACCTGGCGGTCGACCTCCGCGTCATCGACACCACGACGGGCGAGGTCGAGTTCACCCGGACCGTGGAGGCGCGCGCGTCGAGCAGCGGCGTGAACGTCGGCGTCTACCGCGGCGGCTTCGGCGGCAACCTCGGCCAGTACGAGAAGACCCCCACCGGCAAGGCCATCCGCGCCGTGCTCATGGAGATCAGCGAGTACCTCGGCTGCGCCATGGTCGACCAGGACGACTGCATGGACGAGTACGACCAGAAGGAATCGTCCCGCCGCGAGAAGACCAGGAAGGCGATCAAGCTCGACTAACGGGCATCAGCAGCAGGTTCCCGGTAAGCCGGTCCTTCGGGTCCGGCTTTTTGTTTGTCTGAACGCGGCGAATCTTTCCGCCTCATTCTCGCTACTTACGCTTGACTTTCGCCCTGTTACCGCCTACATTGATGGTTGTGAGGCGGTAATGAGATACCTGACGGAACGGCAGCGCGACATTCTCAACTTCATCCGCGATTTCCAGAAGAACCGCGGGATCGCGCCGACGCACCGGGAGATCTGCGACCACTTCGGGTTCTCCTCGTACGGCACGGTCTACAAGCACCTGTCCCTCCTGGAGAAGAAGGGGCTGATCCGGCGGGACTGGAACCAGAAGCGGGGCGTCGAAGTCGTGGACCAGCCGGAGCAGGCGGAAGCGGTCCCGGCGCGCCGGGAGACGGGAGCGGGCGCCGCGGTGCGCGAGCTGCCGCTGTTCGGCTACATCGCGGCGGGCAAGCCGCTCGACGTCGACGTGTCGGACGAGACGATCACGGTCCCGGAGCACCTGACCACCCGTGGCGAGAACTACGTCCTGAAGGTGCGGGGCGACTCGATGGTCGAAGACGGCATCCTGGACGGCGACCTCGTGATCATCGCCAGGCGCGAGCTGGCCGACAACGGACAGATGGTCGTCGCGAACGTCTCCGGGGAAGTCACTCTCAAGCGCCTCTATCGAGAAGGAGATCGGGTCCGGCTGCAGCCGGCGAACTCGATGATGAATCCCATCTACGCCGCTGCGCGAGACGTCGCGGTTCAGGGCGTGGTCGTCGGTCTGATGAGACGTTTCTAGTCGCAGTTGATGGAACAGGTGAGGAAGCCAATGGATCTCGTACTCAAACTCCGTGAAATCCGCAGGCTCCGCGGGCTGAGCCAGAAAGATGTAGCCCGCCTCTCCGGCGTCGGTGAGAAGACGATCAGCTCATTCGAGACCGGGCAGCGCATCGGATCCCTGAAGCTCGAGCAGCTCAAGAGCATGCTCGACGTGTACGGCCTGACCGAGGCCGAGTTCTTTGGCGGCACGATCGAGCGGGAGATCGCCCCGTGGGAGCTCGACGAAGACGAATGCGCGACGCAGCGCCTCGCCGACGAGCTGCGGGCGCTCCCGAAGACGATCAAGAAGACGATGCTCGCGAAGTTCGAGCTGATGCTGGAAACCGCAACGGCGGTCGACCACGCAAAGCAGGCCGAGCACAACAAGCAGCAGGTCGGGGAGAAGCGTCCCGCCTTCGTCCGCGACGAGCCCGAGTGGCAGATGCTGACGTCGCGAAACTGAAGAATCGGCGCAAAGGCGCCGGCGGTCACCGCGAGGCGGTGGCCGTCGCGCGCTCCCGCCACCGCGCGGTCGCACGCGTATCGCCGAGCGCCTCGGTCGTCTCCGCTGCGAACAGCATCGTACTGCGGCTGGGATTCGCCCTCACCATCGACTCCAGTATGCCCACGGCCTGCTGATAGCGGTCGGTGAGGATGTAGACGATGTAGAGGCTGGCGTACGGCTGCCGGTTCTTCGGGAAGAGTGCGATCTCCCGTTTGAGCGCCTCCTCGGCCGGCCCGAACTGCTGCATCCTCGCCAGGGCGTCGCCGGTGACGAAGAACAGAGACTCGACCGCTCCCGCTTTCCGCTGCTGCGCTTCTGCCGCCGCCTGACGCGCGACCTCGAGCGCCTCGCGCGGCCGCTCCTGCTGATTCAGGATGCGCGCGAGCAGCACCTTCGCCTGAATGTCGGTGTGCGTGTCGTTCAGCGCCAGGCGTGCCTCAGCCTCCGCTTGCGCGTACCGCTGCCGCTCCAGCTCGATCGTGCCGAGGAGCAGGTGTGCGCCGCCGTAGTTCACTTTCTCGCCGAGGCGCGCATGCTCCGCCGCGAGGTCATACTGCTTGAGCCGCAGGTAGACGTTGCCAATCCGGAGCGCATAGCCCGGCGCGAGCGACGGGTTGAGGCCCACGGCCTTGCGGTAGGCCTCGACGGCATCCTCCAGCCGTCCCATCGCCTCGTACGAGACGCCGAGCTGGTTCCAGCCGTCGGAGAGGAGGGGATTCTTCTTCAGGATCGCCTGCAGCTCCTCGACGGCACGGGCGTGATTGCCCTGCTGCGCGACGCGCGAGGCCTCGATCATCGCGGAAAGCTCCTGGATGCCGTCTTTTGGATCCGGCAGCGGGCCGGTCGAGGGTGCGGCGGTGGAGCCGAGGTAGCCGAGCGCCGCGAGCTTCTTCGCTTCCTCGGGGTCGATGTTCGTCGGGATCTCCACCGTGGCGCCGAACTTCGCCAGCTCGTCGCGCATGCTGGCGTAAACGCGCCGCGTCTCCGCCAGGACGTTCTTCGTTTCACCCGGATCGTTGCGGATGTCGTAGAGCTCCGGCCGCGGGGCCTGGATGAAGTGGTAGTCCGACGCCACGAGCGAGCGCAGCTCGCTCCAGCCGAGATGCACGCGCGGATACAGCGTCTCCGCGTAGACGCGGCGCGTCGAGGCCTGCGGGTCGGCGGCGAGCAGCGACCGGCCTTCGACTCCCTCCGGCATCTTCGTGCCGGTCACCGACGCGACCGTCGGCAGAATATCGACGAGACCGACCGGCTGCTCCGCCGTCTCCCCCGCACGTGCGTTGCCCGGCAGCTTCACGAACAATGGTACGTGCAGCGCCTCGCGGTAGAGGAAGATCCCGTGCTCCGCCTCACCGTGCTGGTTGAGCCCTTCACCATGGTCGGAAACGACGACGATCAACGCCTTGTCGTAGACGCCGTCGCTCTTCAATCCCGCGATGAACTCACCGACGATCTGGTCGACGGCCGCGATCTCGCCGTCGTACGGCAGCTTGTAGCGCGAGCGATACGGCTCCGGCGGCGTGTACGGCGAGTGCGGCTCGAACAGGTGCAGCATGAAGAAGAACGGCTTCTCCTTGCGCGCGGAGATCCACTGCCGCGCGACCGCCGCGGTGTCCCCGCCGGCGCGCTGCAGCGATCCGAGCGCCACGTCGGGCTTGCTGACGATTCCGTCGTCGTAGAAGTCGAACGTCGCGCCGATGCCGGTGCTCGAGCGCAGCACGTACGCGGACACGGCACCGCCGCTCTCGTACCCCTCCGGCTTCAGCATCGTCGGAATGGTCGGTACACCTTCGGCGAGCCGGTAGCCGACGTTGTTCCGCACGTTGTGCGTCTGGGGCAGCTTCCCCGTCAGCAGTGAGGTATGCGCCGGCAGCGTCAGAGGCACGTGCGTGTAGGCGTTCGTGAACAGGATCGAATCGCGCCGGAACGCGTCGAGGGCGGGCGTCTGCACGTCCGTGTAGCCATAGGCCGGCAGGTGATCCGCGCGCAACGTGTCGATGGAGATGATGATGACCGGCGCGCCGGGCGATGCGACCTTCGACTCACCGCCTCGATTGCAAGCGGCGCCGAGAAAGGCGAGACAGAGAGCAGCGATTGCGTTCAGCTTCATGGTTCCCTTCCCGTCATCGTCCCTGCGCCGCACGCGCGCGCCAGCGGCTTGCCGCCTCGGCGTGGCCGAAATGGGCGAGGGTGTTCGCCGCGAGCGCGTACTGCGCCGGCGATGGGCTGGCCGCGACCATCTGCGACAGCACCGACTCGGCGGCGGCGAGGTCGTTCTGCATCAGGTGAATCGCCGCGAGCCGCCCGTACGCCTCGGCATGCTGCGGCTGCAGCCGGATTTCGTTCCGCAACGCTTCCATCGCCTCGCCTGGCCGCGACAGCCGCATCAACGCGCCCGCGCGGGCCATCTCGAGCGAGCGCACCGGCGGCTCGCCGCGGGCCGCGCGCGCCGACTTGAACGTATCGAGCACGCGCAGCGCCTCCGCCGCGCTCGTGCCGCCGGAGGCGAGCAACGCCTCGCTCAACAGCAGCACTCCCTGCGGCTCGTATTGCGGGTCGCGCGCTGCCTCGCGCGCATGCCGCTGCGCATTCGCGGTCGAGCGCGCGGCGAGTGCGATGCGCCCCAGGAGCAGGTGCGCGCCTCCCGGATTCGACCGCAACGCGAGCTCCGCATGCGCCCGCGCGTCCTCGAGACGCCCGGCATTGAGGAACGCCGTGGCTACACCGATTGCAACCTGCTCGGTGAGCGCGGGGTTGCGCGCCAGCAGGCCGCGGTAGACCTCCCCCGCCTCAGCGTACTGCCGCGCCGCTTCGTGCGCGCGCGCCAGGCCGATGGCCGCGTCGGCGAACTGCGGATTCGAGGCGAGCAGACTCTTGAACCCGCGGATCGCCGCCTCCGCGTCGCCAGCGGCGAGCGCCGCGTTCGCAGCCTCGTAGTCCGCGAGCTGGTGCACCTTGTCTTTCGGATCGGGCAACTCGCCGGTCGCATCGGCGGCCGGTGCCGAGATGTAGCCGAGTGCCGCCAGCTTCGCCGCCTCTTCGGGCGACGCGGCGCTCGGCGCGGTCAGCTTTTTGTCGAGCTTCGCGAGCTCGCCGCGGAACGACGCGGCAGCGCGCCTCTCGTCGGCCACCACGTTCCGCTGTTCGCGCGGATCGTCCGCGAGGACGTACAGCTCCGCGCGCGGGGCGTCGATGTAATGCTGCTCGTTCGAGATCAGCGAGCGTACGTCGCTCCAGCCGAGATGGAGCCGCGCGTAGAGCGATTCGCTGAAGACACGGCGCGCCTCGACGGCACGTGCAGCCGGTCCGAGGAGCGGCACGCCCGCGAGTGCCGCCGGCTGCTCGACTCCGGCCAGCGAGAGGATCGTCGGGAAGACATCCACCAGTCCCACCGGTGCGTCGATGGCCGCGCCCGCGCTCGTGTTCTTCGGCAGCTTCACGATCAGCGGCACGTGGATCGCCTCGCGGTAGACGAAGATGCCGTGCTCTTTCTCGCCGTGGTCGTTGAGACCTTCGCCGTGGTCGCTGAGCAGGACGACGATCGCGCGGTCGTAAACGCCGGTTCGCCGCAGCTCGTCGAGGAACGAGCCGAGGATTGCATCCGCGTGCGCGATCTCGCCGTCGTACGGGAGCGCGGCGGCCGACCGGTACGGCTCGGGCGGGTCGTACGGGGTGTGCGGCTCGAAGAGGTGGAGAAAGAAGAAGAAGGGAGACGAGCCGCGCTGCGCGATCCACGACGTCGCCGTGCTCACCGTCGCGCTGCCGGGCCGCTGAATCGCGCCGAGGTCCGCGCCCGGAACGAACGCGATCCCATCGTCGTAGGAGTCGAAAAGCTGGCGCAGTCCCGTACTGCCGCGCAGCACATAGGCCGACACCGCGGCTCCGGTGGCGTAGCCCTTCTGCTTCAGCGCGCCAGGGAGCGTGGGGACGTTCGCCGGCATGCGGTAGCCGATGTTGTCGCGGACACCGTGATCCGCCGGCAGCAGACCGGTGAAGAGCGACGCATGCGATGGAAGCGTCAGCGGCACCTGGGAGTAGGCGTTCCGGAACAGCACGCCGTCGTCGCGGAGCCGGTCGATGTTCGGCGTCTTCACGCCTTCATAGCCCCAGGCGGGGAGGTGATCCGCGCGCAGGGTGTCGATCGAGACGACGATCACCGGCGCACCTTCAAAGCTCGTCCGCGGCGGGGTGCTCGTCTCAGCGCGACGGCAGCCGCCGAGGAGCACGATGAGCGCGGCGGCTGCTGCGGCGAGGGAGCGGGGGCGAACTGCCATGCGGTGTCTTCAGACAAAAAAAAGCCCCGGCATATGCCGGGGCTTTCTCACAGCATTGGAACGAATTAGAAGCGGACACCAAGCGAGAAGCGATAGGTGCGCGGGAGCTGATACGCACCGAGAACGCCACCCGGGAGCAGCGAGCCGCCAGTGGTCGGGGTCAGACCCTTCACACCGAAGTCAGCGGTCTTCTGCCAGATACCAACCGGCGCGTTGAGGTCGCCGACCGGGAACTGCTCCGCGCACGTGTGCGCCGCCGTGCCACGCGGGCACTCGACGTACGTGCCGGTGAACGGATTCACCGCGCGGATGACCGTGACGGTCGTCACCGGAACCTGCAGCGTGTCGCCGTTGAAGGCGTTCAGCAGCTCACCCTGCGCGAACAGGTTGATGCGGCCGAGCGGCAGGTTGTAGTTGATCGCCAGGTCGGTGTTGTGCGTGTCGTCCGTGCGGAACTCGCCACGGTCGCTGAAGTAGTACGAGTTGGTCGTGACCGGATCGAGGTAGCCGGGGTTCTCGCGGCAGGTCGGGCACGCCGTACCCTTCAGGACGCGGACGTTGGTCGAGACCGCCGAGTACGGCACGCCCGAGTCGTAGCGCTGGAGGAGCGAGACGTTGAAGGTACCGATCGGAGTCGGCTGGTCGTACGACACCCACGCGCGGGCCTTGTGACGCTGGTCCTGCAGGAGGTAGCCGACCGGGAAGCGGCGCTCGTAGCCGAGCAGCTCAGGGTACGAACGCGAGCCGGCGGCGGTCACAGGACCAGAGCCGGAGGTCTCACCTTCGATGTTGCCCTTGAGCGTCGACCACGTGTAGTTCGCGCCGAGGTTGAAGCGGTTGAAGAGGCGGTAGCTGCCCTGGAGCAGGAAGGCGCGGTACTTACGCTCGAACTCGTCGCTGTTCTCGACGAGCGCGACGTTCGTCTCGAACCCGACCAGCGGATCGACGACGGTGCCGGTCTGGAGGTTGACGAAGCTGGTGTAGAAGTTCGCCCACTCACGATCCTGGTAGTCGACGCGCACGAAGCCGTTCGCGCCGATCTGGCTGCCGATACCGACCGTGTACTCGGTCACGTTCGGCGACTCGAGCGGGTCGCGGATCTGCGTGGAGATACCCGAGACACCGCCACCGCCGAAGATGGCCGGGTCGCGGTTCTGGAGGCCACCGACGGAAGTGAACCAGTTGAAGATCGTGTCGAGAGCCTGATCCGTGTTCTGGTTGACGACGTCCGGACCGTAGTAGTACCAGTAGAGCTGCGACGGGCTACCGGCGCCCGAGGAGGCGTCGCCGACGTTGCCGTTGGCGATCTTCGAAGCGTAGATGCTGTAGCTGGCGTTCGCACGAACACGGCCGTTGCCGAAGATGTCGTACGTCACGCCGAGGCGCGGGCTGATGCTGCTGTCGTCAGCGACCGAAAGGCCCTGCGAGTTCTCGCCCTTGTTCTGGTCGTAGCGCGCACCGAGGTTGAAGCTGAGGTGCTCGTTGAAGTCCCACTTGTCATTGACGAACAGCGACTGCGTGCGGAAGCTGTTGCCCTGCGACGACTGCAGGATCGGCCAGTAGATGATGATGCTGTTGCCGTTGCCGGGGATCGTCACGAGCAGCTCACCGTTGCTGCCGCGGGTGAGGTGGCTCGCCGACGAACCGTAGGTCAGGATCGAGAAGTCCGAAGCCGACTGGTGGTTGTCCGACTTCAGCATGTCCTCGTACGTCTCATAGCCGGCCGACAGGTTGTGCGTGCCGAGCGCGCCGCTGGAGAGGAAGTACGAGAGCTTCAGCTTGCCGTTCTCGTTGTTGCGCTCCTCAGGGAACGAGCAGGAGCCGCAGAAGACCGGGTAGCCCGCGCGGCCGCGGCCGACGAAGCTGATGTTGGTGCCGCGGTTCGGCGGAGCCGGCGCGTCAGCACCCGAGTTGACGAACGAGAAGTCCTGCTGGGCCCAGAGAGCCTCGACGAGCAGGTTGTCGGTGAGAACGCCGTTGTAGTTGCCGGTGATGAAGCGGTTCGGCAGGCTACGGGAGGCGTCGAGCACCTTCGCCTCGAGCGGCGTCTGGAACGGAACGTTCACCTGGTCGCGCGAGATGTCGAAGAACGTACCGACGAGGGTGTGGCGCGGGGTCACCTGACCCGTGAGCTTGACCTCGACGCGGGTCTCTTCGTCGCCACGGGTGTAGGCAACCGGCGAGGTCTCGTTGCTGACCTGACCGAAGCTGGCGTCCTGCTCCAGCGTGTAGTAACGGCCGGCCGTGAAGAACCACAGGCGGTCGCGAAGCAGGTAGCCACCGAGCGTGCCCTCGTAGATCGGCACGATCTCGCTGACCGGGCGCGGCTCGTTGAGCGGGCCCTGGGCAGTCCAGGCAGCGTTGTTGAGCGACGAGCGAAGGCTGCCCGTGAACTCGTTACCGCCCGACTTGGTGATGGCGCTGACCACGCCACCGGTGAAACGTCCGAACTCGGCCGAGATGGCGCCGGTCTGGACGGTCGTCTCCTGGATCGCGTCCTCGATGAAGAGGTTCTGCGGCTGACCGCGGAGAACTTCGTTGACGACCGCGCCGTCGACGGTGAACGTCGAGTCGTACGCGAAGCCGCCCGAGATGACCGTAGCGCCGGCCGGACCGTTCTGCGTGACGCCAGGCGCCAGGTTGACGGTACCGATCAGCGTACGCGCGACCGGCAGGTTGTCCACCAGGTCCGCATCGATGTTCGTCTGGATCTCAGACGTCTCGAGCGTCGCCGGTGCGCTCGCCGTGACGGTGATCGACTCCGTGACAGCCGACACCCTCAGGTCCGCATCGACACGCGTGGTACCCGACAGGGTGACCCGCGTGGTGCGCGTGACGGTCTGCAGGCCCTGCAGCTCGACACGCACAGTGTAATCCCCGGGGGGCAGCGCGGGGATGTTGTAGTTGCCGTTCGCGTCAGAGATCGCCGTACGGCTTCCCTGAGCCTGCGGCGATGTGACGGTGATGGTGGCACCGGGCAGCGGCGCGCCATCGCTCGTCACGGTTCCCGTCAGAGCGCCCGTAGTGGAGCTCTGCGCGAACACGCTGACGCTTGCGAGCAGGAGCATCGCAAGGACTGCGAGAAAGCGAGAAAACTTCATCCATTCCTCCTTTGGTTTTGGTGGCGTACCACCGGGTACGACCCTCTGCAGGATCGCACCCAAACTTGCCAATCCGGCCAAGTAGCTCCAGAGGCGCGACTTATATCATGTACGCCCGTTTCGACGGAAGACGGTTTGTTCGGGTTCTTGGATCGGCAGGCCCGGATTGTTGAACCTCAGTCCCGCAGCGCCCGCTCCAGCCCCGTCTCCACCCCAGGAGCCTCGAACGTGAACCCCTCCCGCTCCGCCCGCCTCGGAAACACCTTCTGTCCCGCGAGCAGCACCTCCTCGGCCATCTGCCCGAACATCGCCTTCAACGCGAACGCCGGCGCAGGCAGGAACGAGGGGCGCGACAAGGCACGCCCGAGGGCGCGCGCGAAGTCGCGATTCCGCACCGGCCGCGGTGCCGTGGCGTTGTAGACGCCCCGCACGGACGCATGGTCGAGCGCCCACTCGATCATCCGCACCGCGTCCTCGCGCGCGATCCACGACAGCCACTGCTTCCCGCTCCCCACCGGACCGCCCGCGCCGAACCGGAACGGCAGCGCCATCTTCTCCAGCGCGCCGCCTCCCTTCCCCAGCACCACGCCCAGTCGCAGCAGCACCACCCGCGTCTGCGGCTCCGCTTCCCGCGCCGCCGCCTCCCACCGCTCGACGAGCTGCGCCAGGAACCCGCCGCCGCGCGCCGAGGTCTCGTCCAGCTCCTCCTCGTCGCGGTCTCCATAGAAACCGACCGCCGAGGCGTTGACGAGCGTGCGGGCGCCCGGCGCGCGCCGCAGCGCCTCGACGAGCGCGCCGGTCGCATGCAGCCGGCTGTCGATGAGGCGCCGCTTGCGCGCCTCGGTCCAGCGCCCCTCGCCGACGTTCTCGCCGGCGAGGTTGATCACGGCGTCCGCCGTCGCCACCTCGTTCGACCAGGCGCCCTGCGACCGCGCGTCCCACTCCACCGGACGGCCCGCACGGACCCGGGAGGCATCGCGCGTCAGCACCGCGACGTCGTCGCCGCGGGCGATCAGGCGCCGCACCAGGGGCTCACCAAGGAATCCGCTGCCGCCGGCCACGACGATCTTCATCCTTTGATTCTATGGCCATAAAAGCAAACCGCCGCCGGTCTGCCCACCGGCGGCGGTCGCTTACAGTCAGGAGGGAAGTGGAGGATGGGGATTGGGTTTCGTTCGTTCTCGCTTCAAAAGGTTTGACGCTTCACGCGGCGAAAGGTTTCGCTCAGGAGACCCGCGATCGCGCCGAAACGCGCCTTGGATCGATTGCGTCACCTTTTTGTAACCCCGCGAACGCAATCATCGCGGCGTTGTCGGTGCAGTACCGCTTCTCCGGCAGGCGCACCACCAGCCCCCGCTCCGTCCCCCACGCCGCCATCCGGTCCCGGATCAAGCCGTTCGCCGCCACGCCCCCCGCCACCGCCACCTCGGTCGGCTTCTCCCCCTCCAGCCGGCCCCAGACCGAGTCGAGCCGGTCGAAGAGCTGCGCCGCGAGCGCTTCCTGGAACGTCGCGCAGAAGTCCGCCAGCGCCTGCGCATCCCCGTCGATACGGATCGCGTGCTCGCGCGCGAGGCGGATCGCCCCCGCCTTGATGCCGCTGTACGAAAAGTCGAGCGAGTCCTCTTTCGAGAACTGCGCGATCGGGAACGGGAACCGTTTGCGGTCGGCGTTGCCGCCGCGCCCGTGCTTCTCGATCTGCGGCCCGCCGGGATACGGCAGGCCGATGAACTTCGCCACCTTGTCGAAGGTCTCGCCGATGGCGTCGTCGCGCGTGCGGTTGATCTGCCGCACGTCGCTGCCCCGCACGTCGTAGATCGCGGAGTGCCCGCCGGAGATCACCAGCGACAGGAATCGCGCCGGCAGCGGCAGCGCCGCCCCCTCCTTCTGCAGGTAGGGCGAGTAGATGTGCCCCTCGAGGTGATTGACCGGCACGATCGGCACGCCGAGCCCGTACGCCAGCCCCTGCGCGCCCGCCACCCCTACCAGGAGCGCGCCGATGAGACCCGGCCCCGACGTGACGGCGATCGAGTCGATGTCGCTCCACTGCACGTTGACGTCGTTGAGCGCGCGCCCGACGAGCGGAAAGAGATGCTGCAGATGCTCGCGCGAGGCGATCTCCGGCACGACGCCGCCGAACGGCTGGTGCCGCTCGATCTGGGACGCAATCAGGTTCGCCCGCACGCTGCCGTCGCGCTCGAGCAGCGCGACCGAGGTTTCATCACAGGAGGTTTCGATTCCAAGGATCATCAGACGTCCACAACAACGACTCTATAATCCGCCACTCCACGATGAAAGAAGAGTTAGCCAAACGATACGAGCCCACTGAATTCGAGCAGCGGATCTACGCCTTCTGGGAAGAGGGCGGCTACTTCACGCCGGTCGCCGACCCCGACCGTCCGAAGTTCTCGATCGTCATCCCGCCGCCGAACGTCACCGGCCGCCTGCACATCGGCCACGCGCTCGTGAACACGCTGCAGGACATCATCGTCCGCTGGAAGCGGATGTCCGGCTTCAACACGCTCTGGGTCCCCGGCACCGACCACGCCGGCATCGCCACGCAGTTGATGGTGGAGCGGCAGCTCGAGAAGGAAGGCACGTCCCGCTTCGATCTCGGCCGCGACAAATTCGTCGAGCGCGTCTGGCAGTGGAAGGAGCAGCACTCCACCGAGATCAAGGACCAGCTCACCCGCCTCGGCGCGTCGGCCGACTGGACGCGCGAGCGCTTCACGCTCGATGAAGGACTCTCGCGCGCCGTCCGCTACGTCTTCGTGAAGCTGTACGAGGACGGACTGATCTACCGCGACCTGGCGATGGTGAACTGGTGCCCCCGCTGCCGCACCGCCATCTCCGACGTGGAGGTGGAGTTCAAGGAGCGCAACGGAAAACTCTGGCACATCGACTATCCCGTCGAAGGCACCGACCGCAGGCTCACCGTCGCCACGACACGGCCGGAGACGATGCTCGGCGACACCGGCGTGGCCGTGCACCCGGAGGATGAGCGGTACCGCGACCTCATCGGCAGGCACGTCATCCTTCCGCTCGTGAACCGCCGCATCCCGGTGGTCGGCGACGCGATCCTGGTCGACCGCGAGTTCGGCACCGGCGTCGTCAAGGTCACGCCGTCGCACGACCGCAACGACTACGAGGCCGGCATCCGGAACAACCTGCCGCAACTGCAGGTCATCGGCGAGGAAGGCCGCATGACCGAAGCCGCCGGCGCGGACTTCAGCGGCCTCGATCGCAAGGAAGCGCGCGCGAAAGCGGTCGAGCAACTGCGCGAGCAGGGCTTCCTCGTCAAGATCGAGGATCACGTGCACAACGTCGGCGTGCACGGCAAGTGCGACACCGACATCGAGCCGATGATCTCCCGACAGTGGTTCGTGAAGATCGAGCCGCTCGCCCGGCCGGCGATCGAGGCGGTGCGCAGCGGCGACATCACCATCACGCCGCAGACCTGGGAGGCGACCTACTTCAACTGGATGGAGAACATCCACGACTGGACGATCTCCCGCCAGCTCTGGTGGGGCCACCGCATCCCCGCGTTCCACTGCCCGAACGGCCACACCAGCGTCTCGGTGGACGACATCACCACGTGCCCCGAGTGCGGCGCGCCGGTGAAGCAGGAGACCGACGTCCTCGACACCTGGTTCTCATCGGGCCTCTGGCCGTTCTCGACGATGGGCTGGACCGGACCGGAGTCGGAGAAGGACGCGACCGACTACCAGATCTTCTACCCGACCGACACGCTCATCACCGGCTTCGACATCCTCTTCTTCTGGGTGGCGCGCATGATCATGTTCGGCCTGCGCTTCACCGGGAAGGCGCCCTTCCGCCAGGTGTTCCTCAACGGCCTGGTGCGCGACGAGCAGGGGCAGAAGATGTCGAAGACGAAGGGGAACGTCATCGACCCGCTCGACGTGGTGAACGAGGTCGGCGCCGACGCGCTCCGCTTCACGCTCGCCGTCAGCGCCACCGGCCGCGACATCCCCCTCGGCAAGTCGCGCATCCAGGGCTACTCCGCGTTCGTGAACAAGATCTGGAACGCGGCGCGCTTCGCGATGATGCACATCGACACCGAGCTGCGCGACGCGGAGCACATCGAGCGCGACAGCCTGCGCACCGTCGAGCGCTGGATCCTCTCGCGCCTCAACACCGTCACGCGCGAGGTGAACAAACAGCTCTCGCTCTTCCGCTTCGACGAGGCGGCGAGCGCTCTCTATCAATTCTTCTGGCACGAGTTCTGTGACTGGTACATCGAGATGGCGAAGCCGGTGCTCCTCGGCCGGCACGGGAGCGAGGACGACCGCCGCCTCGCGAAACGGGTGCTGCTCGAGGTGCTCGACCGCTCGCTGCGCCTCCTGCATCCGTTCATGCCGTTCGTCACCGAGGAGATCTGGCTGAAGCTCGGCGGAGTCGAGCCGTCCGTCATGGTCGCGCCCTACCCGGTGCCGGAGGAGGTGCTCGAGGATCCCGACGCCGAGCGGCTCGCCTCCGCGGTGAAGGCGATCATCACCACCGTCCGCAACGTGCGCGCGGAGCGCGGCTTCACGCCGAAGGACCGCTTCACGCTGTACATCCGCGGCAACCGCGATCGCGAGTCGAACTTCTTCCGCGAGTACGCCTACCTGCTGCTCGAGCTGGCGCGTCTCGACGCGGTCGACGTCGAGTCCGAGCCGCCCGCCGGCACGCACCACGACGTGGTCGAGGGCTTCCACATCGCCATCCTCTTCCCCGAGAAGCAGGTGTCGCAGGAGCAGCTAGACCGGGTGAAGCGGGAGATCGAGAAGACCCGCGGCGAGCTCGCCTCCATCGAGGGGAAGCTCGCCAACGAACAGTTCATGAAGAACGCGCCCGCAAACATCGTCGACGGCGCGCGCGCCCGCGAGACGGAGCTGCGCGCCAGGCTGGAGAAGCTGCAGCAGAACCAATGATCGACATCAACACGCGCGAAGTCGTCCACCGCCTGCGGACCCTCGAGTCGCTGGCAGTGATCCCGCGCGTGGCGTCGACGAACATGATCGCCCGGCGCATCGTCACCGAGTGCATCGACAACGAGCTGTCGCTCCCGCAGGCGATGATCATCGCCGGCGAGCAGTTCGCCGGCCGGGGCCGCAACGACCGGCAGTGGTCCTCCCCCGCCGGCAAGGGGATCTACGCCACGACGCTGCTCAGCCGCCCCCTGCGCGAGCTGCCGGTCGTGCCGCTGGCGATCGCGAACATCGTGGCCTCCTACCTGCGCGAGACGTACGGCATCGACGCGCGCATCAAGTGGCCGAACGACGTCCTCGTCGGCGGGCGCAAGATCGCCGGCATCCTCATCGAGGCGCGGGTGCAGGAAGAGCGCGTCTTCCTCCTGGTCGGCACCGGCATCAACGTCGAGCCGGTCGCCGGCGACGACCGCCCGAACGCCGTCTCCATCAGCGAAGTCTCGCCGCGCGGCTTCACCGGCATCGAGACCGCCACGCTCGCCTTCGTCGAGCACATGGACGAGCGCCTCTCGCTCCCCTTCGACCACGACGAGGTCCTCGCCGCCTGGCGCGAGCGGTCGGTGCACAAGCCGGGCGACAGGATCCACTGCGTGATCGGCGCGAAGACCGTGACGGGGACCTGGGTGGGCATCGACGAGCACGGGCGGGCGGTGCTGAACGCGCCCGAGGGCCGCATCGCCGTGTCGGCCGGGGACTTGTTTCTCGCCTGAATGGTTGCGTGTCGCGCGTTGCGCGTTGCCCGGGCTTTCTCGTCCAGGCGAAACGGCCCGAGTAACTCGCAACACGCAACGCGCAAGGTCGGGCAACCGGCAACTGGTAACATCAATCAACGTGTCGTCCAACCTCCTCGTCGTCGACCTCGGCAACACGAACCTCGTCCTCGGCATCTATCGCGGCGCGGAGCTGATCAACTCCTGGCGCCTCGCCACCGCGCGCGAGCGCACCGCCGACGAATACGGCATCCTCGCCCGCCAGCTCGTTGGTGACGCGATCCACAACAACCTCGAGGGGGCGATCGTCGCCTCGGTCGTGCCGCCGCTGAACAGCGCCATGACCTTCATGATCCGCAAGTACTTCGGGATCGAGCCGCTGTTCGTCGAGCCGGGAGTGAAGACCGGCGTGGCCATCCACGTCGACAACCCCGCGGAGGTCGGCGCCGACCGCATCGTGAACTGCGCCGCGGCGCACGAGCGCTACGGCGGTCCGACGGTGATCGTCGACTTCGGCACCGCCACCACCTTCGACGTCGTCACCGCCAACGCGGAGTTCATCGGCGGCGTCATCGCGCCGGGCCTGAACATCTCCGCCGAGGCGCTGTTCGCGCGCGCAGCGCGACTCCCGCGCGTCGACATCCGCAAGCCCGATCACGTCATCGGGACGAACACCGTCGTCAACATGCAGTCCGGCATCTACTTCGGCTACCTCGGACTGGTCGACGGCATCCTCGCCCGCATCCGCAGGGAAGTGCCCGACCTCAAGCGCGTCGTCGCGACCGGCGGACTGGCCACGCTGTTCGCCGAAGACAGCGAGCATATCGACGAGGTGGATCCGGAGCTCACACTGAAGGGCCTCAAGATCATCTATGACCGCAATCGGACCTCCCGGCGCTCCCGCAAATGAATGAAGAACGCAGAACGCAGAATGCAGAGCTGAGAAGCGTTTCTAAATTCTTCATTCTGCGTTCTGCGCTCTGCGTTCTGGTTTCTCTCAACGCCTTCGCCCAGGTACGCGCGAAACACGCGGCGCTCTCCACCGCCTCCCCCCTCGCCACGAGAGCCGGCCTCGCCACGCTCCAGCGCGGCGGCACCGCCGCCGATGCTGCCGTCACCGTCGCCTTCACCCTCGCCGTCATTCACCCGCAGGGCGGCAACCTCGGCGGCGGCGGCTTCCTCGTCTATTACGACGCGTCGACGAAAGGCATTTGGACGCTCGACTTCCGCGAGCTCTCCCCCCGCGCCACCACCCGCAAGCTCACGCTCGACGGCGTAAAGACGGCCGCCACTCCCGGCACCGTCGCGGGACTGAACGCACTGCACGAAAAGTTCGGCGCCCGCCCCTGGAAAGAGCTGCTCGCTCCTGCCATCGCGCTGGCGAAGGACGGGCCGCGGCAGGACGCGGAGCTCGCGCGCGACATCGAGACCGCGAAGCGCGAGCGCAAGCTCGAGATCCCGGCGACGCTGCCGCCGCCGGAGCTCGCGTGGACGCTGCAGCGCCTGGCCGACGAAGGGGCGCGCGACTTCTATGAAGGCGCCGTCGCGGAGAAGCTCGCCGAGACCGTGCGCGCCGCCGGCGGCATCCTCGGCCATCGCGACCTGCGCGAGTACGCGCCGGTCTGGCGCGCGCCGATCAAGCTGCGGTACGGCCCGTACGAGATCTACACCGTCGCCCCTCCCTCGGGCGGCGGGATCGTGATCGGTGAAGTGTTGAACATGCTGGCGAAGGACGACCTCGCGCAGCTCGGCTTCCAGACCACGAGGGCGGTGCACCTCCTCGCCGAGGCGCAACGGCGCGCGCAGGTCGACCGCCAGCGCTACACCGGCGACCCGCTCGGCGCGCGCATCCCGCTCGGCGAGCTCCTCTCGCAGAAGCGGGCGGAGCTCTGGCGCGCCTCCATCAACATCGCGCGCGCCACCGCCACCAGCAGCCTCACCGAGCCGGCGTCGCTCAATGCCGAGGGGGAGCACACCACCCACTTCACCATCGCCGACGCACAGGGGAACGTGGTCTCGCTGACCACCGGCCTGGGCGAGCAGTTTGGCAACGGCTTCCTCGTCGCGCCGCTCGGCTTCTTCCTCAACGACGCCATGACCGCGTTCACCACCGGCGCGAACGCGCTCGATCCGCTGAAACGCCCCGCCTCGCCGATGACGCCGGTGATCGTGCTGCGCGACGGCAAGCCGTTCCTGGCGCTCGGCACGCGCGGCGGCTCCGCCATTCCCACCACCATCCTGCAGGTCTTCCTGAACGTGGTCGTGTACGGCAAATCGCTCACCGACGCCGTCGCCGCCGCGCGCTACCACCACGGCGCGGTGCCGGAGTCGATCGCGTACGAGCGCGAGCGGTCGTCGCGGCCGGTCGTCGAGGCGCTGAACGAGATGGGGCACGGTATGGAGGGGCGCGTCGCGATAGGTGACGTGCACGCCATCCTGTTCGAGAATGGCCGCCTCACCGCCGTCTCCGATCCGCGGCGCGGCGGTGCAGCCGGAGGATATTAGTGAGCCTGAAAGTCGAGGCGGCGCGCGCCGCGCTGCAGGAAGTACGCTCGGGGATGACGCTCGGTCTCGGCACCGGCTCGACCGCCGCGGAGTTCGTGAAGCTCCTCGGCGAGGCGCTGCGCACCGGCGCGCTGCGCGACATCCGCTGCACCTGCACGTCCGAACAGACCGAGGCGCAGGCGCGCGCGGAACAGGTCCCGACGTTCGCGCTGCAGGAGGTCGCGCCGCTCGATCTCGCGGTGGACGGCGCGGACGAGATCGACGCGCAACTGCGCCTGATCAAGGGCCGCGGCGGCGCGCTCCTGCGGGAAAAGATCGTAGAGCAGCAGGCCGCCCGCTTCATCGTCATCGCCGACGAGTCGAAGCTCGTCGACCGCCTCGGCATCGGCGTCCTGCCGGTCGAGGTGACGCCGTTCGCGCGCGAGGTGCTGGAGCGTCGCTTCACCGAGCTGGGGTTGAAGCCCGTCCTGCGCCTCCGCGACGGCACGCCGCGCATCACTGACGAAGGGCACCTCATCCTCGACGTGACGGTGCCGGAGAACCGCGACATCGCCGACGTCGTCGCGACGATCCGCGAGCATGCCGGCGTCGTCGAGACCGGCTTCTTCCCTCACGAGGCGACGGAGGCGATCATCGCGGCGTCTGAGGGGATCCGCCGGCTGCCGCGCCCGTAGCGTCGGTCTTGGTGACGTTCATCGAGAAGCGCCACTGCCGCTTCTCGTACCAGAACGAGACGTGCGACGCGAACGGCTTGTCGAGCGGCTTGTTGATCTTCGTCTCGAACATCGGATAGAGGAAGGTCGGGTTGTCGTAGTGCCACACCAGCTCGCCGTGACCCACCTTCGGGTCGCGCGGGTGCTGCACGAAGTTCCGCAGGCCGTCGTAGACCTTCTCGCAGATCTTCCCCCGCAGCGCGCGCCCGCGGTGACTCGGCGCGGTGCCGAGGATCGGGAAGCCTTTCTGCGTCACCTTCGCCAGGTAGGTGGCCGAGTCGCCGGTGACCTGCTCGGTGACCACCACCAGCCCTGCGCGCTCGAGATTGCGCAGCGTCCGGACCGCCAGCTCGTCGTAATCGTCCTTCGGCGACTGCGGCGTCCACCACACCTTTTCCGGTACCTCGGCGTAGATCGGCTCGGTCTTCGGCGCCCGCGCGCGGATGAGCGCCGTCGCCTTCTGATCGGTCAGCGGACCGGGGTCGCCGCAGGCCAGCGCCAGCGCCGCCAGGAACAACAGAAACGTCTTTCGCACCATGACCTCGCTTCGCACAGCAAAGAAATCGCCAGATCGCGTTCGATTGGTTATGCTTCGCGCCGTATGAGTACGAAGGTGATGACCATTCCCGCTGTCGTGACGGAGCGGATCGTGCGCGGCCGGGTTGCGGCCGACATGCTGCTCGTGATCGGCGCCAGCGCCCTGATCGCGATCGCCGCGCAGATCGCAATTCCCGTCCCATTCACCCCCGTCCCCCTCACCCTGCAGCCGCTGGCCGTGATCTTCATCGGCGTGGCGCTCGGCTCGACGCGCGGCGCCGCCGCCGCCGCGCTCTACCTCCTGGAAGGCTTCAGCGGCCTGCCAGTCTTCGCGCAGGGACACGGCGGCCCCGCATGGCTGCTCGGCGCCACCGCCGGCTACCTCTTCTCCTATCCGTTCGCCGCCTGGACCGCCGGCTTCGTCTCGGAGCGCGGCTGGGGCTCCTCGGTCGTGCGCGCCGTTACCGGCATGCTCCTGGCCCTCGGCGTGATCTACCTCGGCGGCTGGTCGTGGCTCGCAGCCCTCACCGGCGCGCATGCCGCCTTCGTGGCTGGTGTCGCACCGTTCGTCCTGGCCGACATCGTCAAGGTCGGAATCGGCGCCGCGCTCCTGCCGAAAGCCCAGCAGCTCGTCGCCCGCATCTGACGCCGCCGTGCATCTCCTGCTCGTTGCGCTCCTGCTCGCACCAACGCAGCGGGAGCTGACGCCGCCGGCAAACGCCGCCCTGGCGGCGGAGCTCCGCACGATGGCCGAGGAAGACAAGGCCCTGCGCGAACGCTGGACGAAAGACCAGCAGAACCAGGCTCTCCGGGAGGAAGTGCGCGCCGCCGACGCGAAGCACGCCGCGCGACTCGACCAGATCATCGCCGCCCACGGCTGGCCCGGCATCTCCCTCGTCGGCTTCAACGGGATGAACGACGCCTGGCTCATCGCGCAGCACGGCGGCCGCGACTACGTCCCCCGCGTCCTCCCGCTGATGTACGAGGCCGTGCTGAAAGGGGAGCTCGACGAGAGCCTCTACGGCACGTCACTCGACCGCGTGCTCACCTTCCAGAACAAACCGCAGTTGTACGGGACGCAGTTCAAGGCCGGCTCCTGCGAGCCGTACCCGATCGACGACCCCGCAAACGTCGACGCACGCAGAAAGCGAGCGGGGATGCCCCCGCTCGCCGAGTACACGAAACAGCTCTGCGAGATTTTCGGGGCGAAGTAGGCGGTGCCCTGAAGCTCTCTCGCTCACACGCGGAACGGATCCATCACCTTACTGATGATAAGGACGACCAGGATCACAACTGCAAGTACTGCCACCACAAACCAGCGTGACCATACGCGAGCAGGAGAGTCCTGCTCCATCTCGACGAGACTGTAGGCGACGTCGCCGCATCCGACCTCTGTGTCAGCGGGCATGAACTCCAGCGCGTCACTCACCAGCCCTTCGTACTCGAAATCGATGAGCACGCGACCGTTCCGGGCCGCCAGCTGCGCGACGTCGATCTGAGCCGACCGCCCGCTGACAGCTACTGCGTCGCCGGTGCGCACTTTCCGAAACTTCGCAGCCTTGAGCGTAGCGTTGGCTGTGAAGTCGACCGTAACCGGGCCACAGGTCTTTGCAGAGGGGTTCACGATCCGCAGAAGTGCCACGCCGGACCGAGGGACAGTCGATCGGACGTCGAAAGCAATGCGCCGGTCCTCGAAAAACCGTTCGAACAGATTGCTACCGAAGACCAGCGTCGCCGCGGTGAAAACGATACCGATCCACCACTTCGCGTTCTCGCTTACCTTTTTGGCCATTCCCACTCGATCAAGTACTGCCTCGTAAGGTCCGTGACGTTGTCGATGGACCAGGTGATCCGGGTTCCGTCGTCATCCAGCTCCGGCTGAACACGGGCTTCGGAGGTTTCTGATCCCTGCCGTTCAGAGGCGAACGTCCGCTTCGCCCGCCGGGTGTGAGGGAGCGTAATCTCTACCTCGAGGTGCTTGATCGGATAGGTGGGAGTGAACGTCAGCCACTCATGGCTGCTGTTGAACGAGTTCGTGACGACCGCCGAGACCGTGGTGGTGACACGGTCGAGCCGGCGCATTGGAGTGGAGAAAACCTTGCGGATGATGATGTCACCAGCGTCAGTCTCGATGTTCGCCGGTTGGCCGTCCACTTTGAATTCGGAGAACGTGCCGTCCGCGCTCCATTCACGATGGACGAATTCCTTCAGCCCTTCTTTTTTGGCGACGATGGTGACTTGCTTAGAGAGGGTGGCGCGGGCGCCGGCAGGATCTTCGATGACGAGTTTCAGCTGCTGGTCTACGGCAACGAAATCGAGGTCCCGATAGGTCCGGTACCGTGCGCGAAAGTAAGCGCTCGTAATCCAGAGGACCGCTACCGCCAGGCCGAAGATGAGGATCGTGGCGGCCGTCGAGTTCATGGTGCAGATTCAGGCGGCGAATGCTACGTCAGTTGACTTTAATGGCCATCGTCATGATTTCTCCATAAGTAAACTCCAGAGCGGAGGGCATGTCAAGCTGCCCATCCGCCCTTCTAACGAGTGCAAACAAAAGTCCATTTCAGCCGGGCTCTGCTAGCGATGCCCGTCACCTAAGTATACCTCTCCCCTCAACTTACGCCTGTCCGACCGGCGTGTGCGCGTGCGTCGCCGGCTCCGGCTCGGGGAGCGGGTGGCTCTCGCGGCCGGCGCGGTCGGTGGTCTTCTGCTCCGCCGCCTGCTTCGAGAGCAGGGCGATCTCCAGCACGTCTTCGACGTGCTCGACGAAGTGGAAGGTCATGTCGCGCTTGATCGGCTCCGGGACGTCGATGAGGTCGCGCTCGTTCAGCTTCGGCAGGATGACGGTGTTGAGCTTCGCCGCGCGGGCGGCCAGCACCTTCTCCTTCACGCCGCCGATCGGCAGCACGTCGCCGCGCAGCGTGACCTCGCCGGTCATCGCCACGTTGCGGCGGATCGGCCGGCCGGTGAGCACCGAGATGATCGCCGTGGTGATCGTCACGCCTGCCGACGGGCCGTCTTTCGGAACGGCGCCCGCGGGAACGTGGATGTGGATGTCGTGCGTCTCGAAGTAGTCGGGCGGGATGCCGTTCTCGTCGGCGTGCGCGCGGGCGTAGGTGAGTGCGGCCTGCGCCGACTCCTTCATGACCTCGCCGAGCTGGCCGGTGAGGGAGAGCTTGCCCTTCCCGCGCACCGCCGTCGCCTCGATGAAGAGGATGTCGCCGCCGACGGCGGTCCAGGCGAGGCCGGTGGCCACGCCGACCTGGTCGCGCTCGAGCAGCTCCTCGGCGAAGTGCTTCATCGGCCCGAGGTACTTGTCGACGTTCGCGTCGGTGATGCGGTACTGGTCCGCCGTCTTCCCTTCCGCCACCTGCACCGCGATCTTCCGGCAGATCGTGCCGATCTCGCGCTCCATGTTGCGGAGGCCCGCTTCCTTCGTGTAGCCGGTGATGACGCGCATGATCCCGGAGTCGGTCCAGACCACGGGCGTGTCTTTGATCCCGTTCTCCTCCATCTGCTTCGGGATGATGTGCTGCTTGGCGATCATCATCTTCTCCTCGTCCGTGTAGCCGGAGAGGCGGATGACTTCCATGCGGTCGAGAAACGCCGGCTGGATCGTGTCGAGGACGTTCGCCGTGACGATGAACATCACGTTCGAGAGGTCGTACGACACGCCGAGGTAGTGGTCGCGGAACGAGAAGTTCTGCTCGGGGTCGAGCACCTCGAGGAGAGCCGACGAGGGGTCGCCGCGATAATCCGCGCCGATCTTGTCGACCTCGTCGAGCATGAACACGGGATTGCCGGTCTGCGCCTGGTTGATGCCCTGGATGATGCGGCCCGGCAGCGCGCCGACGTACGTGCGGCGATGGCCGCGGACTTCCGCCTCGTCACGCACGCCGCCGAGGGAGATGCGCACGAACTTGCGATCGAGCGCGCGGGCGATCGAGCGGCCGAGGGAGGTCTTGCCGACGCCGGGAGGCCCGACGAAGCAGAGGATGGGACCCTTCATTTTCGCGCCGCGCAGCTTGCGCACGGCGAGGTACTCGAGGATGCGCTCCTTGATCTTCTCGAGGTCGTAGTGGTCCTCGTCGAGGATCTGCCGCGCGCGGGCGAGGTCGTGGTTGTCCGCCGACATCACGCCCCACGGCAGGCCGGTCATCCAGTCGAGGTAGGTGCGGATGATCGAGGTCTCCGCGGAGTCGGGATGGGAGCGCTCGAGCCGCTTGATCTGCTTCTCGATCTCCTCCTTCGCCTCCTGCGGGATGGCCTTCTCCTCGATCTTCTTGCGGTAGTTCTCGACTTCTTCCGCGAGCTCCTCGCCTTCGCCGAGCTCCGACTGGATCGCCTTGAGCTGCTGCCGCAGGAAGTACTCCCGCTGCGACTTGTTCATCTCGCCCTGGGCGGCGGAGGAGATCTCCTGCTGCATGGTGAGCAGGTTGATCTCGCGGGTGAGCATCTCGTTGACCTTCTTGAGGCGCTCCACCGGGTCGATGGTCTCGAGGATGCCCTGCGCCTCTTCGAGCTTGAGGTCGAGGTTCGAGGCGGCGAGGTCGGTGAGGCGCGCCGGATCGTCGAGGTTCGCCGCGATCACCATCACCTCGGGGGAGATGTTCTTCCCGAGCGACACGGCGCGGTCGAGGTTCTGCTTCACGGCGCGGATCAGCGCCTCCACCTCGAGCCCGCGGTCCTTCGTGACCGGCTCCTCGATGCGGGTGATCTTCGCCTTGAAGAAGGGGGCGGTCTGGATGAAGTAGTCGATGCGCGCCCGCGACAGCCCCTGCACCAGGATGCGGATGCGGCCGTCCGGCAGCTTCAGCATGCGCATGATGATCGCCACCGTGCCGGTGCGATACAGGTCCTCTTCCCCCGGGTCCTCGTTCTGGAAGTCCTTCTGCGCGGTCAGCATGATCACGCGGTTCTCGGCCAGCGCCTGGTCGACCGCGTTGATCGACTTCTCGCGCGACACCGACAGCGGCACGATGATGAACGGGAAGATCACCAGGTCCTTGAGCGGCAGCACCGGCAGGACGTCGGGAATCTTGATGGCTTCTTCTTTCGCGGTTTCGTTCGCGTCAGTCATGTTTTGACCTCGATCGGGGAGAACCAGTGCATTTCAGTGCAATGGCTGTACCCGTCATTTGAGACGGTGGAGCTCCTTGACGAATGCATCGACGTCCTCGAAACGCCGGTACACGGATGCGAATCTGACGTAAGCCACGGGGTCGAGCGCGCGCAGCCGGTCCATGACCATCGTCCCGAGCTGCTGCGCTGAGATTTCCCGCTCCGCGGCATCCGACATCGCCGACTCGATGGTGTCGGCGATGCGCTCCAGCTCCGGCTGCGGCACCGGACGCTTGCGACACGCGATCTGTAATCCGCGCATCAACTTATTACGGTCGTATGGCTCCCTGCGTTGGTCGCGCTTCACGACCTGGAACGTCGGCAGCTCGATCTTCTCGTAGCTGGTGAACCGCCGGTCGCACTTCGCGCATTCGCGGCGCCGCCGGATGACGTCCCCCTCGCGGCTTTCACGCGAGTCGACGACGCGGTCCTCGAGATTCCCGCAGAACGGGCAGCGCATGACCGGCGCGGTATATCACGACTCGCCGCGCGTCACATCTTTCCAGCGGAGCCCTTCACGCGCCGCCAGCCCCAGGCCGAGAACCAGCACCGGCAGCGTGCCGATCATGTGGAACAGCACCGCCACCGCCACGCTCGACTCGACGTCGAACGCATAGAAGCGGGTGAGCACGAGCTGACACGCCTTATGGAACCCGCCGATCGCGCCCGGCGTCGGAATGGCCGCGCCGACCGTCGTCACGCCGGTAATGAAGAAGCTCGAGTCGAACGGCACCGAGCGGTCGAGCGACTGCGCGGCGAACCAGAATTGCGACGTGAGGCACGCCCAGATGCCGGCGGTGCACAGCAGCACTTTCGCGAAGGCGGCCTTGTGGCGTGCAATCTCCAGCGTTTCGGTGAAGGTGTCGAAGAAATGCATCCAGGAGTCGCGGAAGCGCTGCGGCAGGATTTTTCCCAGCCATTCGTGCAGACGCCGGATGCTCGGCCGGAAGAACGTCAGGCCGAAAATCAGCACCGCCAGCGCGACCAGAATCGCCACCGAGGCGATCGCGCCGATGCGCACGATGTACAGCCAGGCGGTGATGTCGGGATTGTGCGAAAACTCGTTCCAGCGGCGGAACGCAAAGTAAACAAAAAGAGACAGGATGCTGGTGAGGTCGAGCACCCGCTCGGTCAGGATCGTGCCGAGCGCGCCGGAGACGCGATGCGTGGTGCGGCGGGCCAGCAGCACCGGACGCGCCACGTCCGCCGCGCGGATCGGCAGGATGTTCGACAGCATGTAGCCGACCGAGTTCGCGAAGAACGTCGCATAGAACGGCGGAGGGTCGTCCGGATCGAGCAATGTCTGCCACCGTACAGTCCTCAGCAGCAGCGCGATGACATTGACGGTAAAGCCGACGGCGATCCACCCCAGGTGGGTGCGGCGGAGGATCTGACCCACCTCGCGCAGGTTCGCGTTCCGAAGGAAGAGCCAGAGAAAGAAAACCGTCAGGGCCGCGATGAACGCGAGCTGGAGCGTGCGCTTCAAACGGCGCTCATCCTCTCACATCGCTCCTCATCGGCAGCCGCAGGCGCGCGACGGTCCCCCGCTCCGGCTCCGGGCGGTTCGACAGCGTCAGCACCCCGTCGTGCGCCTCGGCGATCTGCCGCGCCAGCGTGAGCCCGATCCCCGTCCCCCCCGGCTTGGTCGTGAAGAACGGGACGAAGAGGTTCGCGGTGCCGACGATGCCGGCGCCCTCGTCGATCACGCAGATCTCCACCACGTCCCCCGCCGCCCCCCACGTGATGACGACGCCGCCGCCCGTCTCCAGCACCGCGTCGGCGCCGTTGCGCACGAGGTTGATGAGCAGTTGCTCGAGCTGATCGCCGTCCGCGCGGATGACCAGCTCCGGCCCCCGCTCCACCTGCACCGCGATGCGCGTCTCCAGCTCCGCCACCCGCTGCACGACGTCGCCGACGTTCACCGGCCGCAAGTCCGGGCGCGGCAGCCGCGCGAGCTGCGAGTACGCCTGGAGGAAGCGCGCCAGTCCGCCCGAGCGCTCGCTGATCACCTCCAGCCCCTGCTGCGCGTCGTCCTCCCAACCCTCCGGCCGCGGGTCGCGCGACAAGATCGAGGCGAGGCTCTCGGCGATCGAGCGGATCGGCGCGAGGGAGTTGTTCAACTCGTGCGAGAGCACGCGCACCAGCCGCTGCCACGCCTGCCGCTCCTCCTCCCGCAGGGTCCTGCTGAGGTCCGACATCGACAGCATCACGTGCGGCACGCCGTTCTCGCGGAACATCGTCCGCCGGATCCGGAACCGCCCATGCCCGCCCGGCAGCACCACTTCGTCGGTGCGCGCCTCCGCGCCGGCGAGGAACGGCTGCAGCGCCAGGTCGGCGGCCGACCGCCCGTGCAACTGCTCCGCGGAGCGGCCGAGCAGCCGCTCGCCCGCGCGGTTCACCAGGCGCAGCTTCCCCGCCTCGTCGAACGTGAAGATCGCGGAGTCGATGTGCTCCAGCACCGACCGCACCAGCGCCGCCGCCTCCACCCCCTCCAGCCTCCGCGAGCGCAGCGCACGCGTGAGCAGGTTCAGCTCGCGCGCGACCTCGCCCATCCCGTCGTCGCGGTGCGATCCCCGCGCGCGGATGGAGTAGTCCTCCTCCCGGATCGCCGAGATGAGGTTCGCCAGCGTGCGCAGCCGGTACCCGAGCAGCGCCCGCACCACGGCAAACATGATCGCGAACGACAGCAGCGCGAGAACGGACATCGTCCAGCGCGTCGCCGCCGTCTGCTCCTCCCCGAACACGAGCCACGCACCCGCGGCGATGAGCGGCGCGAGCGACGCGAGCACGGCGAGCGCGATTCTGTCCTCGAGGCGTTTCAACTTGGTTCCTCGGAGTTCCTCGGGTTCCTCGGGGTTCCTCGGAGTTTCTGCAACCGTCCCCCGCCGAGGAACCCGAGGAACTCCGAGGAACTCCGAGGAACCGCCTCAAATCCCGTATCGCTGCATTCTCCGGTACATCGCGCTTCGGCTCAGCCCCAGGGCCTCGGCGGCGCGGCTCACGCTGCCTTCGCAGCGGGCGAGCGCCTTGCGGATCAGCACTACCTCCACCTCCTCGAGACTCATCTCCTCGAGGCGCGGCGCGCGGTCGGGGGAGGCGAGGCCGAGGTCGGAGGCGCGGATGGTCGAGCCGCTCGCCATCAGCACCGCCCCCTCCACCGCGTGATCGAGCTCGCGCACGTTGCCCGGCCAGTGGTGGGCGAGGAGCGTCTTCATCGCCGCCTCGTCGAAGCCGCTGACGTCCTTCCGGTAGCGGCGCGCGTGCGCGGTGAGGAAGTGGCCGGCCAGCGGCGGGATGTCCTCGCGGCGGTCGCGCAGCGGCGGGATGTTGATCTCGACGGTCCGCAGGCGGAAGTAGAGGTCCTGCCGGAAACGGCCCCCCTCCACCTCCGCCTCGAGCGGCGCGTTCGTGGCGGAGAGCAGCCGCACGTCCGCCTTGCGCGTCTGCGACGACCCGACGCGCTCGAACTCCCCCGTCTCCAGCACCCGCAGCAGCTTCGCCTGCTGCGCCGGCGGCACGTTCGCGATCTCGTCGAGAAAGAGCGTCCCCTGGTCGGCGAGCTCGAACCGCCCGACGCGGTCCTGCCGCGCGTCGGTGAACGCCCCCTTCACATGTCCGAACAGCTCCGACTCGAAGAGCGTCGCGGCGAGGCCGCCGACGTTGACCGATACGAGCGGCCGCGCCGCCCGGTGCGACGACGCGTGCAGCGCCCGCGCGACGACGCCTTTGCCGGTGCCGTTCTCGCCGGTGATCAGCACGCTCGCGTCCGACGGGCCGAGGCGCTCGATCTTCTCCAGCACCGGCCGCATGGCGCGCGACTCGGCGATCACCGTCGGCCGCTTCGACTGATCGCCGCGCAGCACCCGGTTCTCCGATTCGAGCCGCTGTCCGCGCCGCAGCGCCCGCCCGAGCTCGACCTGCGCGCGCAGCGTCGCCAGCAGCTTCCCGTTCTCCCACGGCTTCTGCACGAAGTCGCGCGCGCCGAGGCGCATCGCGGCGACAGCGACGTCGACCGAGCTCCAGGCGGTCATGACCACGACCGGCAGCAGCTCGTCGTACGCGTGCAGCCGTTCCAGCAGCTCCAGCCCCTCGGCGCCGCTGGTCGTGTCACGGGCGTAATTGAGGTCGAGCAGCACGACGTCGAACGTGCGCGCCTCCACCGCCCGCAGCACGGCCGCGGGCGAGCTCACCGTCTCGACCTCGAAGCCCTCGCTGCGCAGCAGCAGGCGGATCGCGGAGAGGACCTGTGGCTGGTCGTCGGCGGCCAGGACGCGCGGCGTCATCACCCCCATTGTCACTCGACATAGAGCGCGACGGCAGGATCGAGCCGCACCGCCCGCCGCACCGGCACCCACGCCGCCAGCAGCGCGATCGCGCCGAGCAGCAGCGGGACGGCGGTGTAGATGACCGGGTCGTGTGTGCTGATCTGGTAGACGACGCTCTGCAGGAAGCGCCCCGCGACCACCGCGCCGGCGAGGCCGATGACGATCCCCACCGCCGCCACCACCGCGGCGCGGCCGAGCACCAGCCGCACGATCTCGCCGTTCGTCGCGCCGAGGGCCACCCGCACGCCGATCTCGTTCGTGCGCTGCTGCACCTGGTAGGCGATCAGCGCGTACAGCCCAATCGCCGCGAGCAGCAGCGCGATGATCCCGAACGCGGAGGTGAGCATCGCCTGGAACTTCGGCATCGAGACCGTCCGCTCGAGCGTCACGTCCATCGTCTCCACGTCGTACAGCGCGATGTCGGGATCGACCTGCCGGACCGCCGCGCGCACCGCCGCGACGGTGGCGCCGAGGTCGTGCTTCGCGCGGACGACCAGCGTCACGTTGCTCATCGGCAGCCGTGAGATCGGGCCGTAGAGCGCCGGCTCCGGGTCGCTGAGCGGCCCGCCGAAACGCTCGCCGCGCACGACGCCGACGATCGTGCTCTCCTTGCCCCAGAAGATCAGCTTCTTCCCGACCGCCTCCTCCCGCGGGAAGTAGCGCTTCGCCAGCGCCTCGTTCACCACGATGGTCGGCGGCGCGCCGGGGCGGTCGTCGCGCGTCAGCGTCCGTCCGCGCAGCAGCGTGATCCCGAGCGTCTCGAAGTAGCCGGGGGACACCGGACGGACCCCCACCTCGTCTTTCGGCCCGCCGCTGTCCGGCTGCCCGAGGACCGTGATCTGCGAGGTGAAGTTGCGCTCGAGCGGATGCGCCATCCCGAGCGCCACGCTCGCCACGCCCGGCACGGTGGAGACGCGCTCGAGCAGCCGGTCATAGAAGTTCACCGCCGCCGGCCAGTTCGGATAGTCGGCGCGCCCCGGCGGCGGGTACTTCGCCTCCGGCAGCGTCATCGAGAGCGTGACCACGTCCGCCGTGCGCACCCCGACGTCGACCGCGAGGAGGCCGGCGAGGCTCTTCAGCAGCAGGCCGGCGGTGATGACCAGCACGACCGCGAGCGCCACCTCCGCGACCACCAGCACGCTCCGCCCCGCGGTGCGCGTGCCGCGGATGGCGACGCGCATGCTGCCCAGCGCCAGCGCCGGCTGGACGTTCGAGGTGCGGATCGCCGGGATGACGCCGAAGAGGAGCGCCGACAACAGCGCCGCCGCGACGGCGAAGCCGAGCACCGGGAGGTTCATGCCGATGTTGCCGCCGCGCGGCATCGCCGGCGCGACCGCGATCAGCGCGCGCGTCGCCCACCACGCCACCGCGATGCCGAGCGCGCCGCCGAGCGCCGCCAGCACTCCGCTCTCGGTCAGGAGCTGCCGCACGAGCCGCGCGCGCGACGCGCCGAGGCTGGCGCGGATCGCCAGCTCGCGCGCACGGGTGTCGGCGCGGGCGAGCATCAGCCCCGCCACGTTGATGCAGGCGATCAGCAGCACCGCGAGGACCGCCGCGCCGAGGATGTAGAGGCGCGGCCGCGCGTCGCGCACGAGCGCGTCGAGCAGCGGCTCGACGAAGACGCCGCGTCCCTTGTTGTCGGCCGGATACTGCAGCGCCAGACGCTGCGCGATCGCGTTCATCTCGCTCTCGGCCTGCTCGCGCGCCACGCCGTCCTTCAGCCGTCCGATGACGTAGACGTTGTGGACGCCGCGCACCTCACCCAGCGGATGGACGGCCGCGGTCAGCGGGATCCAGAAGTCGGTCGTCGCCCATCGCGACACGGCAGGGACGTCGGGTACGACGCCGACGATCGTGTGCACCTTCCCGTCGAGCGTGACCCGCCGCCCGACGACGTCCGCCGCGGCGAACCTCCGCCGCCGCATCGAGTCGCTGATCAGCGCCACCGCCTCCGCCCCGGTGCGGTCGTCCGTGACGGCGAACGTCCGTCCGGCGACCGGCCGCACGCCGATCAGGCCGAAGAGGGTGTGCGAGGCGCCCATCACGTTCACCCGCTCCGCCTCCGAGCCTGGCTCGGTGAGGTTGAACTGTTTCGCGGTCGTGGCGCCGAGGGCGCTGAACGCGCGCTGCTGACGCGTCCAGTCGGCGTAGTCGGGCATCGACGCCCCCTCGCGATAGCTGGCGTTGTGCGCGTCGGTCTCCCAGACGCGCATGAGGCGGTCCGCCTCCGGGAACGGCAGCGGCTCGAGCACGACCGCGTAGAGGATGCTGAACATGGCGGTGTTGGCACCGATGGCCACGGCCAGGGTGACGATCACCGCCACGGCGAAGCCGGGCGTGCGGAAGAGGTTGCGCAGTGCGATGCGGATGTCGTTCATGAGGTCTCCTACTCCGAGCCGAGGACCAGGGCGGGATCGGTGGTGGCGGCGCGCCACGCCGGGATCGAGGCGGCGAGGAGGCCGGTGACGGCGAGCAGCGTTGCCACGCCGAGGAGCGACACCGGGTCGTACGCGCCGATGCCGAAGAGCATCGTCTGCAGCACGCGATTCGTCAGCAGCGACAGCAGCGCCCCCGCCACCAGCCCCGCCGCCACCATGCGCATTCCTCGGCCAACGATAAAGGCGGCGATCTCCTGCTCGGTCGCGCCGAGCGCCATGCGCACGCCGATCTCCCGTCGCCGGCGCGCGACGTTCGTCGCCAGCACGCCCGCCAGTCCGACGGCGGCGAGCAGCAGCGCCGACACACCGAAGAGCGACAGCAGCGTCGTGCGCAGCTTCTGCGCGCCGAGCGAAGCGCCGACGACGTCCGCCAGCGGACGCGGGTTCATGACCGGCGCGTCGGGAGAGATCGAGGAGACGACCGCGCGGATGGCCGGCACGATCGCCGCCGCGTCCGCGTCCGTCCGCACCACCATCGTCGCGGAGCGCCGCCGCGGCGACTGCTTCCAGGGCACGTAGAACGTCTGCGCCGCCGGCTCGTCGATGCCCATGATCCGCGCGGCACGCGCGACGCCGACGATCAGGTGCGACTGGTCGTCCATGGCCATGACGCGCTGCCCGACCGCCGACCCTTCCGGCCAGTGGCGGCGGGCGAAGGTCTCGTCGACGATCACCACCCGCGGCGCGTCGCGGTCGTCGTCGCTGGTGAAGCCGCGTCCCGCGAGGATCGGGATGCCTACCGCCTCGAAGTAGCCCGGCGTGACGGTGCGCTGTTCGATCTGCAGCTCCTCGCCGGGCGGCGGCGCGGGCCGCCCTTCGATGGCGATGCGCATGCCGTTGAAGTCGCCGTCGAACGGCAGGATCGTCGTGGCGCCGGCCGCGGTGACGCCCGGCACCTCCAGCAGCCGCCGCTCCAGCTCGTCGTAGAAGCGGGGCACCTCTTCGACGGTGCGATACGCACTCGACGGCGCCCGCACGCCGAACACGAACGCGCCGCGGTAGTCGATGCCGGTATCGACCGACATGAGGTTCCAGAAGCTGCGCGCCACGAGCGCCGCGCCGGCGAGGAGCACCATCGAAAGCGCGACCTGCACCACCACCAGCGACGCATGTGCGCCGAGGGCGGCGCCGTCCTCGCTCGCACCCCGGCCGCGCAGGTGAATGGCCTGCCAGCCGCGCCACTGCCGCATCGCCGGAATGGCGGCGACGAGGAGGGCCGCGAACAGGCCCGCGCCGAGGGCGAACGCGGCGACCGCCGGGTCGATCGACGCGCCGGCGACGCGGGGGATCGCGCCGGCCGCCGCGCGCGAGATCCAGCGGATGGCCGCGTGCGCGAAGAACGCGCCCAGCACCGCGCCGCTCAACCCGAGCAGCAGCGTCTCCGCGAGCAGCGGCAGGAAGAGGTTCCAGGGTCGCGCGCCGAGCGCGGAGCGCACCGCCAGCTCCGCGTTGCGGCTCGACACGCGCGCCAGCATCAGGTTCGCCACGTTCACGCACGCCATCGCCAGGAGCAGCAGCACCGCGGCGAAGAGGAGCCAGATCGGCTGCCGCACCGTCTCGGTGATCCGCGCGTGCAGCGGCACGACCCTCATGCCCCGGCCGCTGTTCGAGTCGGGGTAGGTCTTCTCCAGCCGCTTCCCGATCGCCGCCACCCGCGCCGCCGCCTGCTCCGCGGTGACGCCCGGCCGCAGCCGCGCGATCGCCGTGAACGAGCGGCCGCTGCGCGTGACCTGATTGGTTGCGAGGTCGATCGCCAGCGTCGTCCAGATCTCGACCGGCGCGGTGTTGTCGCCGAGATACGGGTGCTCGAAGTCGGGGCCGAGGACGCCAATGACGGTCAGCGTGCCGGCGTCGAGGCGGATCGGCTGTCCGACGATCGACGGATCGGCGCCGAACTTGCGGCGCCAGAGGCTGTAACTGAGGATCGCCGTGGTGTCGTTGCCGGGGGTGTCTTCGTGCCGCTGGAACAACCGCCCGTGCAGCGGCCGGATGCCGAGGACGTCGAAGAAGCCGCTCTCCACCGCCGCTCCCACCAGCACCTCCGGCTCGCCCGCGCCGACGAGCGACGGGCTCCACTCGTCGTACGCGGCGGCTCGCTCGAATGCGTTGCTCTGCGCGACGGCGTCGAGGTAGTCGGGATACGACACCGGATGATGCCGTCCCTCGGTGTCCCCCACTTTGCTGCCGAGGAAGCGGACGATGCGCTCCGGGTCGCGGTACGGCAGCGGCTCGAGGAGCACCGCACGGGCGATGCTGAACACCGCGGTCGCGGCGCCGACGGCGAGCGTCAGCGTGGCCAGCGCGGCGAGGGTGAAGCCGGGCGCGCGGAGGAGGCCGCGCAGGGCGATGCGGAAGTCGTTCATCGCGCCACCTCGAAGCCGCTCTCGCGCGGCTCGCGCTCGTCGAACCGCATCCGCTCCTCCTCCACGACGCGGCCGTCGAAGAGATGCACGGTGCGCTCGGCGTGCCTCGCGTAGCGCGGATCGTGCGTGACCATGCAGACGGTCGCGCCGTCGCGGTGCAGCTCGCGGAGGAGACCCATGACCGCGTCGCCGTTGCGCGAGTCGAGGTTGCCGGTCGGCTCGTCGGCCAGGACGATGGAGGGCTCGCCGACGATCGCGCGGGCGACCGCCACGCGCTGCTGCTGCCCGCCGCTGAGCTGTCCCGGGAAGTGGTTCATCCGGTGAGCCATCCCGACGCGCTCCAGCGCCGCCTCCGCGCGCCGCCTCCGCTCGGCCGGCGGCACCTTCCGGTAGGCGAGCGGCAGCTCGACGTTCTGCGAGACGGTGAGGTCGCCGATGAGGTTGAAGCTCTGGAAGACGAAGCCGACTTCGCGGTTGCGGATGCGGGCGCGCTCCAGCCGCGAGAGGCGCGCCACCGGCGTACCGTTCAGCGTGTAGTCGCCCGTGGTGGGCGCGTGCAGGAGACCGAGAATGGAGAGGAGCGTCGACTTTCCGCAGCCCGAGGGTCCGGCGATGGAGACGTACTCCCCCTCCTCGATGTCGAGATGGACGCCGTCGAGCGCGTGCGTCTCGATCTCGTCGGTATAGAACACCTTGGTCAGTCCCTGCAGATGAATCAGTGGCGGCATGCCTCGCCCTTTCCAACCGCGATGCCATCTCCGCGGCAAGTCTTTTCAATGAGTTACGCATCGAGCCGCCGCGGCGGCGTTCCGGCCGTGGGACCGCCGCGCGCGAAAATGGGACGCCGCGTGCAATGTCCGGCACCGTACAGTCACCGTCAGTAAAATGCCGTGTTCACAGCCGTCGATGTTGAAGATTTACACCAACGCCCCGTCGTATCGCCACGACACCGGAATCCAGCATCCCGAACGCGCGGCCCGTCTCGACGCGGCAGTCGAGGGCGTGCGGCGCGCCGGCCGTGAGACGCAGCTCCACCGCGACGTCGACCAGCATCCCGACACCGACCGCATCATCGCCAAGGTGCACTCCGCCGCCTACGAGCGGGAGCTCGAGCACGCCGCCCGCGCCGGCAGCCGCTACTTCCACTCGCTCGACAACCCGATCTCCTCGGCCACGTTCTCGGCCGCGCGCGCCGCCGTGGCGACCTCACTGGCGGCCGCGGACGACATCCGGCAAGGCGGCTCGCAGCGCGCCTTCGTGATCGCGCGGCCGCCCGGACATCACGCGGAGCGGCTGTCGGCGATGGGCTTCTGTTTCTTCAACACCATCGCCTGCGTCGCCGAATGGCTGCGCGAGCAGCCCGGCATCGAGCGGGTCTTCATCTTCGACTTCGACGTGCATCACGGGAACGGCACGCAGCACCTCTTCGAGGAGCGCGACGACGTCTACTACGCGTCGATCCACCGCTTCCCCTTCTATCCCGGCACCGGCGCGGCGAGCGAGATCGGCACCGGCAAGGGGCGCGGCTTCACGACGAACCTCCCGCTCGAGGGCGGAGAGGGGGACGCCGCCTTTCTGCGCGCGACCGAGGAGGTGGTCGTGCGCGCCATCGACGACTACCGGCCGCACGCGATCCTCCTCTCCTCCGGCTTCGACGCCCACCGGCGCGATCCCCTCGGCGGCATGAGCGTCACCGAGCAGGGTTACGGCGAGCTCACCACGCGCATCGTCGAGGCGGCCGGGCGGCACTGCGGCGGAAGGGTGTTCTCGCTACTCGAAGGGGGATACGACCTGGAAGGGCTCGCGGCCAGCGTGGACGAGCATGTGCGCGCGTTGAGCGATGTCTGAGCCTTACCTGGGCGCGACGCGGAAGAAGGAGCTGGGGCCGCTGGCGTGGCTGGGCATCGGCTGCGGGGTCATGTTGTTCTGCGTCGTCGGGTTCGTGATCCTGATGTTCGTCATGGTCTTCGGCTCCCTCCGCGCCTCCGAGCCCTTCAAGGAGGCGACGGCGCGGGCGCGGCGCGACGCCCGTGTCATCGCCGCCATCGGCAGCCCCGTAAAGGTGGCGATGTTCTTCACCGGCAGCATCCATACCGCCAATCGTGGTGGAAACGCGGACCTGAACCTCGGACTCACCGGCCCGAACGGAAAGGCGCGGCTGATCGTGGTGGGGACGAAGAGCGACGGCGTCTGGAAATACAGCACCATGCGCGTCGAGCCGGAGAAAGGACCGCCGATCGACCTGCTCACTTCGAGCGAAGGATCGACGAGTACAGCTCCTCCAGCTTCGTGATCCGCAGCTCCTTCGAGAAGCCCCGCACCACGTGCTCCCGCGCGGCGCGGCCGACGCGTGCGGCGCGCTCGGGATCCTCGATCACCTCGGTGAGCGCGCGCGTGAGCGCCATGCGGTCCTTCATCGGAATCAGCCAGCCGACGTCGGGCGACGACACGAGCTCCCCGTTCCCGCCGGCGTTGGTGGCGATGACCGGCTTCTCCATCGCCATCGCCTCGCGCACGGTGCCGGTGATGCCGGTGCCGGCCCATGAGGCGTCGACGACGACGTCCGACGAGGCGAAGACGTTCGGCATGTCGGTGCGGTACTCGATGCCGGTCACGTGCGCGGCGAGTCCGAGGGAGCGGGCGTAGCGCTCGACCTCCTCTTTTTCGGCGTCCCAGCGGCAGCCGATGAGCAGCAGGTGGATGTTGGGATGCGTCGCGGCGACGTCGCCGACGGAGTCGATCAGCTCCTTCCACCCCTTCCAGTCGCGCACGCCGACCTGCGCCACCACGAAGGCGTCGTCGGCGATCTGCTTCTCGCGACGGAACGCGCGCCGGTCCCACTTCGCCGGATCGAAGTGGGTGACGTCGGTGCCGGCGTAGACGACCTGCACCTTCTCGTCGGGCAGCTTCCCGCTCTCGACGATCACGTCCTTGATCTGGCGGCAGACCGTGACCACCCGGTCGACGCGCGAGGTGCGGTACTTGCGGCGGTTCCAGCGGTCGAGCGGGAACGAGACGCCGCGGTTGACGACGAACGCGCCGACGGGATGTCCCCACGACGCGAGCAGCGTCAGCCCATGCGCGACCCCTTTGTGCGCGTGGATGACGTCCGGCTGCTCCTCCCGCAGCATCCGCCGCAATCCGCGGACGGTGGCGAGGTCGAACTGGTGACGGAAGGGGAAGCCGTAGTAGCGGATGCCCTTCTCGGCGGCCTTCGCCGCCATGACGGCGTCGGGCCGGGTGGCGATGACGACCTCGTGTCCCCGCTCGCGCAGGCCGCTCGCCGCCTGAAACATCTGGTGCACGGAGCCGGTGTTGAACTGGTTGAACTCGAGGACCTGGAGGATCTTCATCGTGGCGCGGGGACTGTAACACTCGGGTTCCTCGGAGTTCCTCGGAGTTCCTCGGAGTCCTCGGATACCGCAGCTTTGATTCTCCGAGGAACCCCGAGGAACCCGAGGAACTCCGAGGAACCCCCTACTGCTCCTTCTTCGGCGGGATCGGCTTTCCGTACTGCCGCTCGTGCGCCTCGCGCATCCGCTTCACGTTCTCGGCGAGGTGGGCGTTCTGCGGGTCGCGCGACAGCTCCTCGGTGGCGTAGTAGACGGAGAGGGCGTCCTGGTACAGCTTCGCCTCCTTCATCTGCACGACCGCGCGGACTTTTCCGGCGAGCGCCTCGAGAGCGTCGGCCGTGGTGAGGAGGTCGAAGTCCTCGACGGCCACGGCGTCCTCGCCGGCGGCGTAGACGACGCCCTCGTGCTGCTCGACCTGCCGCCGCAGGACGGCGAGCGCCGCCCGCTCCTCGCCGGTCAGAGCCGAGTCCACGAGCTGGTCGGCTTCCGCCAGGATCTGCAGCACCGCCTCGACGTCGATCCCCTGTTTCTCGTCGCTCATGCCGGCTCTAACGACGCACCGGCCTCGGCTGCTTCCCGCTATGCCGGATCCTCGGCCGCCCGCTGCGCCGACGGCGCCACGACCAGGGAGCCGGCGTCGGGAGCGTCCTCCGTCTCGTCCTTGCCCTTCCGGATGCGCAGCATCTTCCCGGCGGACTTTGAGACTTTCTTGCGCGCCCCGTCCGCCTTGTCGCCTTCGATGACCTCGCGCTTGATGACCTCCTGCTTCAGCGCCTCCCGCAGCTCCTCGAGCTCCACCTTCGCGTCGGAGACGCGGCGCAGCTCGCGGCGGACCGTCTCGAGCACGGCATCGCTGAGGACCACCGCCGCCAGATAGAACTTGTTCGTCGCCTGGAGATGGTCGTGGTAGGCATAGAGCCCCGACTTCAACATGCTCTCGCGCGTCAGCAGGAAGAGGCTTTCGAGGTCGCCGGCGGTCTTGGGGTTCAGGGTGAGGAGGTCGATGTCGAGCACCAGCTCCGCGTCGATCGGTTTGGCGAAGATCACCCGGAAGACCTTCCACATCTGGCCATTGGTCAGCGCGACCCACTCCACCCCCTGGTTCGCCGCGTAGTCGACCGCCTGCTTCGCGTGGGCGTCCTTCAGCTCGAGGCCGATCGCCTTCACCTCGATCAGCATCTGGAACTTGCCGTCGATGCGGGTGGCGAGGTCGCAGTACGTCCCGCGGATCGCGAGCTCGCGCGTGACCTCGGTGTACTTGTCGTAGCCGTACACGTCCGCGAGCATGTCGGTGACGATCATTGAGGTGTCGGACTCGTTCACGTCGCGCGACTTGGCGGCGGCGAGAATGGGCGCGAAGCGTCTCAAGCCGGACGCGAGCCGTTCGGCGACTTTGGCAGGGATGGTCATGGATTCTTCTCCTGCCGAGGTAGACACAGGCGGCGCGAAAAAGTGGCGCGCCGCCGCGATGCGGTACCCTCCCCCGCCATGCCAGGCCGCTACCGGGACGACTGGGACGAGCTCGCGCGGCGGGAGCCGTATTTCGCCGTCCTCACCGACCCGGGGTTCCTGCGCGAGAACCTCGACGACGCGCGGCGGGAGGCATTTTTCGCGAGCGGGGAGGCGGACGTGGAGCGGCTGTTCGCGGCGATCGGACAGACACTGGACGGCCCCTTCTCGCCGAAGACGGCTCTCGACTTCGGCAGTGGCGTCGGACGCCTCACCATTCCGCTGGCGCGCCGCGTCCCGGCGGTGACGGGATGCGACATCTCTCCCCGGATGGTTGAGGAGGCGCGCAAGAACGCCTCCGCGCTGAACGCGCCGAATGCCACGTTCGTGACCAGCCTCGACGAGCTCTCCGGCGCCAGCTTCGACCTGGTCTGCTCCCTCATCGTGTTCCAGCACATCCCGGTGCGCGAGGGGCTCGCCACGCTGCGGCAGCTCCTGCGGCTGCTCGCCCCGGGCGGCGTCGCGGCGATCCACCTTCCGCTCCACCGCGGCGGCGGGAGGGCGCGGCGGCTCGCGCGAAGAATCCGCGGGGCGGTGCCGTTCATCCACCGCGCGGCGTTGCGCCTCCGCGGCGAGGCTCTCGACCTGCCCTACATGCAGATGAACGCGTACGACCGCACCGCGGTCGAGCAACTGTTCCGCGAGAGCACGGGCGCGGCACCGCGGTTGATGCACCGGACCGACGGCGACACCGAAGGCGCGGTCTTCGTCGCACAGCGCCCCGGCGGGTGACGGCAGCGCAAACCGGTGATGTGCGCGCGCAAACCGGGTTTGTGCATGCGCAAACGGTCGTTGCGCAAACGCAACAAGGCGTTGCGCACGGACAAACAGGCGTTGTGTTTGCGCAAACGAGCGTTGCGCACGGGCAATCACGCGTTGCGCACGCGCAAACTGCTGTTGTGCACGGACAAACGCTCGTTGCGCACGCGCAAGGAGGCTTTGCGCGCGCGTCCACCAGGGTCCGCGCGTTGCGCCGAGCGGCCGCCGCGAGCTCCGAGACGGCCGCGCCCGCTGAGGCGTGAGTTGTCGATTTGTCCCCGCGCACCTAGAATGCTGCGATCCAGATCGGTCGTCCGAGGGGTTCGTCGTCCCTCTGCAACCCAATGTTATTCACCTGTCCGTAAACGAAACGGGCGGTTCTTCGTCCAAACGTCATCGTCTCCCCGGGAGCTTCATGAAAAAGTCCGTCGCGCTGCTGGCGATTTTCCTCTCCGTCTACTTCCCGACCGTCCCGCTGTACGCGGGCTTCGGAGGGACTGACCTGATCCTGCCCGCGGTCGGCGAGGCGCAGGGGCTGAACGGCAGCCACTTCTACACGACCGTGTGGGTGACGAATCCCTCGTCCACCGAGTCGATCGCGTACGAGATGTCGTTCCTGCGCAGCGGCCAGAGCAACCCTCACCCGCCTACGTTCCAGGACACGCTCGCGCCGGGCGCGACCAAGACCTACGAGAACGCGGCGGAGCTGCTCTTCCACGCGAAGAACGCCGTCGGCGCGCTGCGCATCCGCTCCTCGAAGGCGCTGCTCGTCTCCTCCCGCATCTACAACCAGGAGGAGGGAAAGACCGTCTCGGAGTCGCAGGGGCTCTACAGCTCCGGCATCCCGGCGGAGTTCGGGATCCGCAACGGGCAGAACGGCGTCCTGCAGGGCGTCCGCGTCTCCGGTGAGTTCCGCTACAACATCTTCTTCGTCGAGACGGCCGGCGAGCCGATCGCGCTCGACCTGCAGATCCTCGACGCGAACGGCCTTCCCCGCGGCGGCACCACGGTGAATCTCGGCCCGTGGGAGCACCGCAGCATCGGCGTCGTCTCGCTCGTCAGCGGCGACGTCCTCGACGGCATCGCGCGCCTGACCGCCACCGGCGGGAACGGGCGGGCGGTCGTCCTCGGGTCGCAGATCGCAAACGGCAGCCAGGACGCGGCCGGGTTCGAGATGATCTTCCGCGAGGAGCTGATCAACGGCAACGGCGCCGCCGGCGCGACCGGACCGCAGGGTCCAACCGGGCCGCAGGGTCCGACCGGGTCCACCGGCCCCACCGGCCCGCAGGGTCCGCGAGGCTTCAACGGTGACGACGGCACCGATGGCGACGACGGCGCGACCGGTGCCACCGGTCCGCAGGGTCCGCAGGGCATCCAGGGCGCCCAGGGCACGACCGGGCCGGCCGGCGCCACCGGCGCGACGGGAGCGCCCGGCATCGAGTGGCGCGGACCGTGGCAGAGCGCGACCGCCTACGGCGTCGACGACGCGGTGAGCCACGACGGTTCGTCCTGGATCGCCGTCGCGAACAACACGAACGAGACCCCCGGCACCGGCGCGAGCTGGCAGTTGCTCGCGCAGGAGGGAGACACAGGAGCAACCGGAGCGACCGGCGCCACGGGCGCAACCGGCCCGACGGGTGACACCGGCGCTGCCGGGGCCACCGGTTCCACGGGAGCCACCGGTGCAACGGGTGCGACCGGCGCGACGGGCGCCACGGGTGCGACTGGCGACACCGGCGCTGCCGGCGCGACCGGTGCGACTGGACCGACTGGCGACACGGGTGCCACCGGAGCGACGGGCGCGACGGGCGACGCCGGTCCCACCGGACCGACCGGCCCCACGGGTGATACCGGAGCCACCGGACCGACCGGTGCCACGGGCGCTCAGGGCGACGCAGGCCCGACCGGTCCGACCGGTCCCACCGGCCTGACGGGTGATACAGGCGCCACCGGAGCCACGGGTGCCACCGGCGCACAGGGCGACGCGGGGCCCACGGGCTCTACCGGCCCCACGGGTGATACCGGCCCCACCGGACCCACGGGAGCCACCGGCGCCCAGGGCGACGCGGGGCCCACCGGCCCGACGGGCCCCACAGGTGATACCGGCGCTACTGGAGCCACGGGTGCCACCGGCGCCCAAGGGGACGCTGGTCCCACCGGACCTACCGGCCCCACGGGTGATACCGGAGCGACCGGAGCCACGGGTGCCACCGGCGCCCAGGGCGATGCGGGGCCCACCGGCCCGACGGGTCCCACGGGTGATACCGGCGCCACCGGCCCCACGGGTGCCACCGGCGCCCAGGGCGACGCGGGTCCCACCGGGCCCACCGGCTCGACCGGTCTGATGGGTCCCACGGGACCCACCGGCTTCACGGGTGCCACCGGAGCGACGGGCGACGCGGGTCCGACCGGACCCACCGGTCCCACGGGTGATACCGGCGCCACCGGCCCTACGGGTGCCACCGGCGCGACGGGCGACGCGGGTCCCACCGGGCCGACCGGTCCGACGGGAGCTACCGGTGACACGGGCGCCACCGGCGCCACCGGCCCGACCGGAGCGCAGGGCGACACCGGCGATACCGGGGCCACGGGTACGACTGGCGCGACCGGCCCCACCGGTCCGACGGGAGCCACCGGAGCGACCGGCGCAACGGGTGATACCGGCGACACCGGAGCCACAGGCCCCACCGGCGCGACCGGGTCCACCGGGTCCACCGGCGCTACGGGAGCCACGGGTTCCACCGGCGCCACGGGTGCGACCGGTGCCACCGGCGCTACGGGTGCCACGGGCGCGACCGGCGCGACGGGAGCCACCGGTGCCACCGGTGCGACCGGCGACTTCTCCGGCACTGCCGCCGGCGGTCACCTCTCCGGCACCTATCCCAATCCCAGCATCGCCACCACCGCCTCGGCCGGCACGAACATCGCCGCGGCCGTGAACGCGAGCAGCGCCTCCATCACCACCGCTCACGTCAGCGGCGACGTCGAGCTCCTCCCCGAAACGACCCAAACCGCCACCCAGGCCTCCGGCGACACCGGCGCCCTCATCGACCTCAAGCTGGTCGGCACCGACCACCTCGGCACCACCGGCGACTCCGACCTCATCTCCATCTGGACCACTGGCACCTACAGCTTCTACACCGGCGCGACGCCGGAGGTGCGCGACCAGGAGCGGTTCCGCCTCGACAACACCGGCGCCTTCATGGCTCTCGGCGAGACGGACATCGGCGACATCCCGATCGAGGGCTCCGGCACCCGCTTCATGTGGCTGCCGTACAAGGGCGCCGTCCGCGGCGGGTACATCGACGGCACGCAGTGGGACGACGCCAACGTCGGCTATTTCTCGACCGCCTTCGGCAACAACGCCCGCGCCTCGGGCGACTACGGCTTCGCCGCCGGACAGAACGTCGTCGCCGCCAACAGCTGGTCGACGGCCTTCGGCCAGTACTCGACCGCCAGCGGCGCCGCGTCGGTGGCCATGGGCTACTACGCGCACACCAACTCGCGTCAGGGTTCGTTCGTCTTCTCCGACCGCTCCGTCCTCGACGACGGCAACTTCGTCACCGACGAGTCGTTCAAGGCCACCGTCGCGCACAGCTTCAACGTCCGCGCGACCGGCGGCTACTGGCTGTGGACGAACTCCGCCACCACCACCGGCCTCCGTCTCAGCCAACTCTCCACGAACGTCGCCTACGGCAGCTTCGTCTGGACCGACCGCTCCAGCGACGCCGCCGTCACTCCGACCGCGAACAACCAGACCATCTTCCGCTCGGCCGGCGGCTACTGGCTCTACTCCGACGACAGCCTCACCTCGGGCGTGACGCTCGCGCCGGGCGCCGGCTCCTGGACGAGCGTCTCCGACCGCAACCGGAAGGAGAACTTCTTCGACGTCGACGGCGAGGACGTGCTCCGCCGCCTGCGCAGCGTCCCGGTCACGACCTGGAACTACAAGGCGCAGGACCGCGGCATCCGCCACATGGGTCCGATGGCGCAGGACTTCTACGCCGCCTTCGGCCTCGACAAGGACGAGAAGGGCATCAACACCATCGACATGGACGGCGTGGTGCTGGCGGGTGTGAAGGCGCTCGACGCGCGCACGGAATCGCAGGCGGCGCGCATCAGCGCGCTCGAGAACGAGCTGCGCGCGAAGGACGACAAGATCGAAAACCTGCAGGAGAGACTCGAGCGGCTGGAGCGGTTGCTGCTCGACGAGAAGAAGGAAGCAGTCAAGCAGCAGCAGTAGTCGTTCGTACGTCCGGTCCCAGGCAAAGAGAGAGAGAGGACTGTCATGTTCAAGAAGCCCATCGTGTGGCTGTTAGTCGTCGTGTCTGTTTTATGGCCCGTGGTGACGCAACCGCTGTACGCGGCGGCGCGCGGCACGGATCGAATCCTCGCCGCCCGCTCCGCGGGGGCGATCTCCGTCACCAACCCCACCAGCGAGGTGGCCGAGGTGCGGCTCGTGTTGCTGCGCCGCGGTGAGGTGAACCTCGCCCCCGCCACGTTCGTCGACTCCATCGCGCCCGGCGCGACGAAGGTCTACGAGAACGCGGCGGAGAGCCTGTTCGGCGCCTCCGGCTCCGCGGGCGTGGTGCGGGTGGTCTCGTCGCGCGACCTGCTGGTCAGCTCCGGCTTCGCCGCCGACCTGGCGCTCGCGCGCGGTGAGAGCGGCGTGCTGCAGGGCGGCGGCGAGCTCTCGCTGATCGAGACCTCCGGCCGTCCGGTGCGGGTCGAGCTGTCGGCGATCGACGCTGACGGCATCGCGCGCGGCGTGAACGCGCTCGACCTCGCCGCGTTCGAGCACCGCGTGGTGAGCGCGGGTGGCGCGTCGGTGCGCGTGAGCGCGACGGCGGGCGATGGACGCGTTTTCGCGCTCGGCGCTGCCGGCGTGGCCTCGAACGCGAAGGAGGACGCGAAGGACACCGGGTTGAACTGGAAGGGGCCGTGGGTCAGCACCACCGCCTATGCCATCGACGACGCGGTGAGCTACAACGGCTCGTCGTACATCGCCGTGGCGGCGAACACGAACCAGCTCCCGAGCACGAGCACGACCAACTGGCAGCTCCTCGCGCAGCAGGGTGCGACCGGTGCTACCGGCGCGACGGGTGCGACGGGTGCCACCGGCGCTCAGGGTCCGCAGGGTCCGCAGGGCGACACCGGCGCTCAGGGTCCGCAGGGTCCGCAGGGCGACACCGGCGCTCAGGGTCCGCAGGGGCCGCAGGGCGACACCGGCGCTCAGGGTCCGCAGGGGCCGCAGGGGGATACCGGTGCTCCGGGACCGCAAGGTCCGCAGGGCGATACGGGCGCTCCGGGCGCTCCGGGTCCCCAGGGACCGCAAGGTGACACCGGCGCTCCCGGCCCGCAGGGGCCACAGGGACCCCAGGGTGACACCGGTGCTCCGGGACCGCAGGGTCCTCAGGGCGATACGGGCGCTCCGGGCCCTCAGGGTCCGCAGGGTCCGCAAGGTGATACGGGCGCTCCCGGCCCGCAGGGACCGCAGGGTCCTCAGGGCGATACCGGCGCTCCGGGACCGCAGGGTCCTCAGGGTGATACCGGCGCTCCCGGCGCTCAGGGTCCAGAGGGACCGCAGGGCGACACCGGCGCTCCCGGTCCGCAGGGCGAAGCCGGCCCGGAGGGTCCGCAGGGACCGCAGGGTGAAACCGGTCCCCAGGGTCCGCAGGGCGAAGCCGGTCCTGAGGGTCCGCAGGGACCGCAGGGCGATACCGGCCCTCAGGGTCCGCAGGGGCCGGCCGGCGAAGCTCCTTCCAACGTGATCCAGCTCGCCCCGGCGGCGACGCAGACCGCCACCACCTCCGTCAACGATCTCGTGAACGCGAAGCTGGTCGGCGACGGCACGACGAACCTCGGCACCACCGGCCAGGCCGACCTGCTCTCGCTGTCGGCGAGCGGCACCTACAGCTTCTACACCGGCGCCCCGGCGGAGACGCGCGACATGGAGCGGTTCCGCGTCGACAACACCGGCGGCTTCGCTGCCTTCGGCGAGACAGACCTGGGCGACATCCCGGCCCAGGGCGCCGGCACCCGCTTCATGTGGCTGCCGTACAAGGGCGCGACCCGCGCCGGCTACGTCGACGGCACCCAGTGGGATGAGGCCAACGTCGGCTACTTCTCGACCGCCTTCGGCAACAACGCCCGCGCCTCGGGCGATTACGCCTTCGCCGCCGGACAGAACGTCGTCGCCGCGAACAGTTGGGCAGTGGCCATGGGTCAGTACGTCACCTCCAGCGGCGCCGCCTCGGTCGGCCTCGGCTACTACGCACACACCAACTCCCGCCAGGGCTCGTTCGTCTTCTCCGACCGCTCCGTCCTCGACGACGGCAACTTCGTGACCGACGAGTCGTTCAAGGCCGTAAACGCGCACAGCTTCAACGTCCGCGCGACCGGCGGCTACTACCTCTTCACCAACACCGGCGTGACCACCGGCCTCCGCCTCAGCCACCTCACCACGTCCAACACCGCCTACGGCAGCTTCGTCTGGAGCGACCGCTCCAGCGACACGGCCGTCACGCCGACGGCGCAGAACCAGACCATCTTCCGCTCCAGCGGCGGCTACTGGCTCTACTCCAACTCGACGTTGACCGCCGGCGTCACGCTGGCGCCGGGCAGCGGCTCGTGGTCGTCTCTCTCCGACCGCAACATGAAGGAGAACTTCTTCGCCGTCGATGGTGAGGAGGTTCTCAGCCGCCTCCGCAGCGTGCCGGTGAGCACCTGGAACTACAAGAGCCAGGATGCCGGCATCCGCCACATCGGCCCGATGGCGCAGGACTTCTACGACGCCTTCGGGGTCGGCGAGGACAACCGCCGCATCTCGGTCGTGGACATCGCCGGCGCGACCCTCGCGGGCGTGCAGGCACTCGACTCCCGCACGGTGGCGATGCAGTCGCGCATCGACGCCCTCGAGCAGGAGAACGCCGAGCTGCGCGAGCGCCTCGAGCGCATCGAGCAGTTGCTGTCGAACCGGAACTGATTCACCGCGGGGCAGGCGAGAAGCGCACGCCTGCCCCGCGGACTCCGTCCCGTAGAATGCAGGGACGCGTGCAGAACAGCCGATTCGCCCTCGCGTGCGCCGCCGCCGTCGCCCTCATCCTCGGCGCCTACGCGAACTCGCTCGACAACTCCTTCCACTTCGACGACGCGCACGTCATCGAGTCGAACCTCTTCCTGCGCAGCCTCGGCAACGTACCCCGCTTCTTCACCGACCCGAACACGTTCAGCAGCCTCCCGCAGAACGCCACCTACCGCCCGCTGGTCACGCTGTCGCTCGCGCTCGACTACGCGTGGGGTGACGGCCTCGCGCCGCGCGCCTTTCACGTCACGCAGCTCGCGCTGCTGCTGCTCACCGGCGGGCTGCTCGTGCTCTTCTTCACGCCGATCATCGGCCGGTGGCCGTCGCTGTTCGCCGCCACGCTCTTCTGCGTGCACACCGCGAACACCGAGACGATGAACCTGATCTCGGCGCGCTCGGAGCTGCTCTCGACGATCGGCCTCCTCGCTTCCTTCGTCCTCTACCAGCGCTCGCCGTTCGCGCGGCGCACGCTGCTCTATCTCGTCCCGCTGGCGATCGGCGCGCTGGCGAAGGCGCCGCTGGTCGTCTTCGCGCCGCTCCTCTTCTTCTACGCGGTCTTCGTCGAGCGGCAGCCGCCGAAACGCGCGCTCCGCATCGCCCTGCCGCCGCTCGTGGTCGGGATCGCGCTGCTGCTGTTCCTCAACTCCATGAACTCGCCGCAGTGGAAGTCGGGCGGCGGGGCGTGGCTGCCCTACGTCCTGACGCAGCCGTTCGTCTGGCTTCACTACGCGCGGCTGTTCTTCCTCCCTATCGGACTGACGGCGGACACCGACTGGCAGCCGTTCGCGCAGTGGTACGACACGCGCGCCATCGCCGGCTACGCCTTTGTCGCGCTGCTGGTCCTGGCGATCCGCCGCGCGCCGCGAGCGGTCGCGTTCGGGCTGGCCTGGTTCGCGGTCGCGCTCCTGCCGACGAGCATCTTCCCGCTGGCCGAGGTGGCGAACGAGCACCGCATCTTCTTCGCGTACATCGGCCTCGTACTGGCGCTGGCGGCGTTCGTCCGCACGCGCGCCGCGGTGGCCGTCGCGATCGCGCTGCTGGCGGCGCACGCGATCGGCACGCACGAGCGGAACGAGATCTGGAAGTCCGAGGAGACGCTGTGGGCGGACGTGGTGGCGAAGAGCCCCGGGAACGGCCGTGCGTGGATGAACTACGGACTGACCCAGATGGCGAAGGGGCGCTACGCCGAGGCGAAGCAGAGCTTCGACCGCGCCGCGGAGCTCACGCCGCACTACTCGACGCTGGAGATCAACCAGGGCATCGTCGACGGCGCCCTCGGCGATCACGCGTCCGCCGAGCGCCACTTCCGCCGCGCGCTCGAGCTGAGCGCCGACCACAACTCCCACTTCTTCTTCGCGCGCTGGCTGGTGCAGCGCGGCCGCGGCCCCGAGGCGCTCGAGCATCTGCGCACCGCGGTGCGGCTGAGTCCCGGGATGCAGCAGCAGCGCGCGTTGCTGCTGCGGCTTCTGCGCGCGGCCGGCGCCGAGGAACTGATCGCGGTTGCCGCGGAGACAAGGCGCATCGACCCGAACGAGCCGGCGCTGCTCGACGTCGAGCGTCGCTGGCCTTCGTACGACGCCGCATTCAACGAAGGCCTGCGCGCGATCGGCCGCCGCGACTGGCTCGCCGCCGCCCACGCCTGCCGCGACGCGCTGCGCCACGACCCCCGGTCCGCCGACGCGTACAACAACCTCGGCTGGAGCCTCGCGCAGCTCGGCTTCCGCGAGGAGGCGGCGCGGTCGTACGAACGAGCGCTCGCGCTGCGGCCCGACGACGAGCGGGCCAGGAACAACCTGGCGCTGGTCCGGGCGGCGCGCTAGTACAATCGCGGCGCCGCTCCAAAAACCCGGTTCTCGAATTCGTCGGAGGTACCTCATGCGCCGCTTTCTCGTCGCCCTCGCCCTCGCTTTGTCCATTCCGGCGAGCGCGTCGACGTACACCGTCGATGACACAGGCGACGCGCCCGACTTCAACCCGGGCGACGACGTCTGTTCGACCGCCGCCGTCGGCGGCGTCTGCACGTTGCGGGCGGCGATCACGGAGGCGAACGCCCACGCCGGGCCGGACGAGATCGAGTTCGACGTCGCCGGCACCATCTCTCCCGCCACGCAGTACCCCTCGATCGTCGACACCGTCACCATCGAAGGGCGGGGCGCGCCGGGATACACGAACGCGCCCGTCGTGAAGCTCGACGGCGCCTTCTCCGTCGCGGTCGGCCTGCACTTCGACGCCGGCTCCGACGAGTCGGAGCTGATCGCACTGGAGATCTCCGGCTTCAGCACCGCGGGCGTGCTGGTGGACTCCGACGAGCTCTCAATCCGCCAGAACTACCTCGGTCCGGTGACGGGAGGGACGCCCAACGGCGACGGCCTCCAGCTCAACGGCAACGGCTCGACCGTCGGCGGCGCGGACGACGGCGGAAACGTCATCTCCGGCAACCAGGCCTACGGCATCCTCGTCACCGGCACGGATCACGTCATCAGCGACAACTTCATCGGGACCGACGCGGCGGGGACGAGCGACCTCGCCAACGGTGATGACGGCATCAGCATCTCCGGTGGCGCGACCGGCGTCACCATCGGCAGCGCGACCGAGGGCGAGGAGAACGTCATCTCCGGCAACTTCGACGTCGGCGTGAGCATCGACGACGGCAGCGGCAACACGATCGCCGGCAACTACATCGGCCTCGACGTCACCGGCACCGCGGCCATTCCGAACTTCATCGGCGTCGAAGTGAATGCCGCCGGCAACATCATCGGCACCGCGGACGTGGGGAACGTCATCTCCGGGAACGACGACGACGGCATCGACATCAACGCCGACGACACGGTCGTTCACAACAACCTGATCGGGCCCGACGCCACCGGCACGGTCGGCATCGGCAACTTCGCGTTTGGGATCGCCGCCTTCGTCGTCTCGAACGTGGACGTCGGCGGCATGGGCGCGAACGAGGGGAACGTCATCTCGTACAACGGCGGCGGAGGGATCTTCTTCCTCGAGGTCGAGGACAGCCGCATCGTGAACAACATCGTCGGCCTCGACGCGGCCGGCACGAACATCCTCGGCAACGGGCTCGAAGGGATCCTCCTGTTCGACTCGTACACCGTGGCGGTCGGCTCGAACGTCGTCTCCGGCAACAGCGGGGGCGGGATCGTCGACGCCGGCGGCGTCGAGAACATCATCGAGCTGAATCGGGTCGGCACGACGGCGGACGGCAGCGCCGCGGCCGGGAACCTCGACACCGGGATCGAGCTCTTCGCAACGCTCGATACGATCGTCCGGTCGAACGTCGTGTCGGCGAACGGCGGCCACGGGATCGAGACGACGTTCGGCAGCACCGGAGCCGTCATCCACTCCAACATCGCCGGCCTGAGCGCCGACCTCTCCACGCCGCTCGGCAACACGCTCGACGGGATCAACGTCTGCGACGGCGCCTCCGACACGGTGGTCGGCTCCGTCGCCCTCGGCGGCAACATCATCTCGGCGAACCTCGAGAACGGCATCGGCGTCGAGGCGACCGCGCTCACGAACAACACCTGGGCCGCGAACTCGATCTACGACAACGGCCTCCTCGGCATCGACATCGCGATCGACGGCGTCACGCCCAACGATCCGGACGACCCCGACGTGGGGCCGAACAACTACCAGAACTACCCCGAGCTCGTCTCCGCCGTGACGACGCCGTCGGCATCGCAGGTGCGCGGCACGATCGACACCGTGCCGGCCGCTGCCTTCACCATCCACTTCTACTCGAGCCCCGCCGCCGACCCGTCGGGCTTCGGCGAGGGACGCACCTACCTCGGCGCGACCAGCGGGACCGCCGACGCGAACGGCGACGCGGCGTTCGTCTTCACCGGGCCGGCGCTGACGGCGGGACACGTCGTCACCGCCACGGCGACGACGGCGGACGGCACGTCGGAGTTCTCCGGAGCCGAGGCGGTCGCCACTGCGCCGGCGATCTCGTTCTCGTCCGCCACTTACGGCGTCGCCGAGACGGGCGTGACCGCGACCATCACCGTCACCCGCAGCGGCGACCTCGACGCCATCTCCACGGTGCAGTACGCGACCTCGAACGATTCCGCGACGGCCGGCGCCGACTACACGGCGACGAGTGGGACGCTGACCTTCGCCGCCGGCGACGACACCGAGACCTTCACCGTCACGATCGCCAACGACGCGAACGACGAGCCGGCCGAGACGATCGATCTGACGCTCTCCAGTCCCACCGCGGCCACGCTCGCGGCGCCGTCCACCGCGGAGCTGACGATCTCGGACGACGACGGCCCGCCGCAGCTCTCGATCGACGACGTGTCGCGCGCCGAGGGCGATGGTGGCACGACCGCGTTCACGTTCGACGTGACGCTCTCCGTGGCGAGCGGCTTCACGGTAAGCGTCGACTACGCGACGGGGATCGGAACGGCGTCGGTGGGGAGCGACTACACGGCCGTTTCAGCGACGACGCTCACCTTCGACCCGGGCGAGACGACGCAGAGCGTCACCGTCAACGTGGCCGGCGACGTCCTCTTCGAGGACGACGAGACGTTCTTCGTCAACCTCTCGAACGCGACGAACGCCTCCTTCGGCGACAACCAGGGCCTCGGCACGATCCAGAACGACGAGACTGTGCCGGAGGTGTCGATTGCCGACGACGCCGTGAGCGAGGGGGAGAACGTCGTCTTCACGGTCACGCTGAGCGGCCCGAGCGAGAATGACGTGACGGTGAACTACGCCACCGCCAACGACGGCGCGTCGGCAGGCAGCGACTACACGGCGCAGTCCGCGGTGGCCACCATCACTGCCGGCACGACCAGCACGACCATCAGCGTGCCGACGACCGAGGATGCGCTTTTCGAGAGCGACGAGACGTTCTTCGTGAACCTCTCCGGCGCCGCGAACATCGTCGACGCGCAGGGGATCGGCACGATCGAGGACGACGACACGTCGCCCGGCATCTCCATTGACGACGAGGCGGCGTCCGAGGGGAACAACGTGGTCTTCACGGTCACGTTGTCCGCGGCTGCAGGGACGGACATCAGCGTCAACTACGCGACGGCCAGCGGCACCGCGACCGCGGCCGGCGACTACACCGCGCAGTCGGGCGTGGCCACGATCACCGCCGGTAACACCAGCACGACCATCTCCGTCGCCACGACCGACGACGCTGTGTTCGAGGCGGACGAGACGTTCGTCGTGAACCTGTCCGGCGCGGCGAACATTACGGACAGCCAGGGGCAGGGCACGATCGAGAACGACGATGCGTCGCCCGGCATCTCCATCGACGACGAGGCTGCGTCCGAGGGGAACGCCGTCGTCTTCACCGTTACGTTGTCCGCCGCAGCGGGCACGGACATCACCGTCAACTACGCCACGGCCAACGGCACCGCGACCGCGGCCGGCGACTACACCGCGCAGTCGGGCGTGGCGACCATCACTGCCGGAACGACCAGCACGACCATCAGCGTCCCCACGACGGAAGACGCCGTGTTCGAGGCGGACGAGACGTTCGTCGTGAACCTCTCCGGCGCGGCGAACATCACCGACAACCAGGGTCAGGGGACGATCGAGAACGACGACACGTCGCCCGGGATCTCGATTGGGGACGAGGCAGCGGCCGAGGGGAACGCGGTCGTCTTCACCGTTACGTTGTCCGCGGCAGCGGGGACGGACGTCACCGTCAACTACGCCACCGCCAACGGCACCGCGACCGCGGCCGGCGACTACACCGCGCAGTCGGGCGTTGCGACGATCACCGCCGGCAACACCAGCACGACCATCTCCGTCCCGACGACGGAAGACGCGCTGTTCGAGAGCGACGAGACGTTCGTCGTGAACCTCTCCGGTGCCGCGAACATCACCGACAACCAGGGTCAGGGGACCATCGAGAACGACGACGCATCGCCGGGCATCTCAATTGACGACGAGGCAGCGTCCGAGGGGAACGCGGTCGTCTTCACCGTGACGCTCGCCGCGGCAGCGGGCACGGACGTCACCGTCAACTACGCCACCGCCAATGGCACCGCGACCACGGCCAGCGACTACACGGCGCAATCCGGCGTGGCGACGATCGCCGCCGGCACCACCAGCACGACCATCACCGTCCCCACCACGGAGGACGCCGCGTTCGAGGCCAACGAGACGTTCGTCGTGAACCTCTCCGGCGCGCCGAACATCACCGACAGCCAAGGGCAGGGGACCATCGAAAACGACGACGCGTCGCCCGGGATCTCGATTGACGACGACGCAGCGTCCGAGGGGAACAGCGTCGTGTTTGCGGTGACGTTGTCTGCCGCCGCAGGAACGGACATCACCGTCAATTACGCGACGGCCAACGGCACCGCAACCGCGCCGGGCGACTACACCGCGCAGTCGGGCGTGGCGACGATCACGGCAGGCAACACCAGCACGACCATCACCGTCCCCACCACGGAAGACGCCGAGTTCGAGGCAGACGAGACGTTCGTCGTCAACCTCTCCGGCGCGGCGAACATCACCGACAACCAGGGGCAGGGGACGATCGAGAACGACGACGCATCGCCGGGCATCTCGATTGACGACGACGCAGCGTCCGAGGGGAACAGCGTCGTGTTTACGGTAACGTTGTCTGCCGCCGCAGGCACGGACATTACCGTCAACTACGCCACGGCCAATGGCACCGCAACCGCGCCGGGCGACTACACCGCGCAGTCGGGCGTGGCGACGATCACGGCAGGCAACACCAGCACGACCATCACCGTCCCCCCCACGGAAGACGCCGAGTTCGAGGCTGACGAGACGTTCGTCGTGAACCTCTCCGGCGCGGCGAACATCACCGACAACCA
>DASWNW010000086.1:0-113270 GCA_036399015.1 Thermoanaerobaculia bacterium
CGCCCGGCTGCGAGCGGGGGAAGAGATCGAAGATCCAGTCGAGGATCTTCGCGATGAGACGGCCCAGCCAGCGGAACATCGCGGCGATCGAGCCGCCGATCTGCTCGAGGAGCGGCGCCTCGCCCTGCACGGTCGTCGTGACGGAGCCGCCGCGCTCGAGCTCCTTCACTTCCTGCTCCGCGGCGACCTGCTCCAGCAGCTTCGGATCGGATCGCGTGGCGGCGACGGCACCGCTGCCGCGCAGCTCGGCGATCGTCACCTCGAGCCGCTGCAGCAGCAGGAGCTCGGCGCGGGTCGACTTCACGACCGCGTCGATGAGCGAGCTGTCGGCCTGGAACTCTCCACCCGCCCACTGCACCCGCGCGTCCTTCAGCGCCGCCGCCTCCGCCTGCGCCGCCTGGAGCTGATTCGTGGCGATGAGCGTGTGCATCCGCTCGAGCGAGGCCACGTAGTCTTCGACCGGGATCGCGTGCGCGGCGGTGGAGAGCAGCAGCGCGGCCGCGAGCAGGAGGCCTCTCACGCCGCGCCCCGCAGTTCTTCGAACCAGGCGCGGAGGTCGTCGCCGCTCTCCTCCGCTCCCGCCTTGCGCACGTAGACGACGTGCGCGGCGATCCAGAAGGGTTCGACGAGCACGAGCGCGCCGGCGGCGAGCATCAGCGCGAAGCGGCGGTTGCCCGGGGTGAAGAGGAGTTGCCACTTCGGCGCGTCGAAGCCGGCCACCGCGCCGGCGAGCCAGGTGCCGATCTGGAAGGCGGTGGCGAGATTCACGAGTGCGACGACGGCGCCGCAGAAGAGCACGAAGAGCAGCGCGAAGAGGGTGCCGAGGCGGTTCGAGTAGCGGACGATCAGCGCGAAGGGGCGGGTCAGGCTCACCCGCTCGTTCAACTCGAGCGTGCCGACTGCGAGGCCCGCCACGAGCACCGCCACGACGAAGCCGGCGATGGTGAAGAGCGCGACGTAGCCGAGGAGCGTCGCGGCGGAGGCGGTGAGGATGTAGCTCGCCAGGGCGGCGGCCGGCACGCGCCACGTTTCGCGTCCCGGAGTGGTACCGCGCGAGGCGGCGATGCGGCAGGCGCGCGCGTAGACGGCGCGTCCCCAGAAGGCGAGGACGATCGTAAGCACGGTCATGTTCGCGGTGGCGCCGAGGAGGTTGCCGTAGCGGGCGGCGTCGGCGCCGACCTCGATGAGCTGGTCGAGGAAGAGCGCCTGCAGGAAGCGGTAGGGGAGCGAGGTCGCCATCAGCAGGCCGGCCCAGGGGGCGGCGGTCAGCGACACGACGTCGGCCGCTTCGTCGAGGACGGAGGTCGTGGAGAGCGGCGCCCGGATCAAAACAGTCCCGCGATGACGGCGCCGGTCCAGACCATGACGCGTGCGCCTGCGTAGAGAAGAAAGAGGGAGGCGGTCACGACACCGATCCAGGCGAAGACGGGAGAGCGCTCCCTCTTCGGTCCGCGCTTCGCGGCGAGGCATTGCGCGCAGTGCCAGATGCCGTCCCACTGCGTCGCGCATTCCTGGCAGAGCGTCTTCGTGCAGGACATGCAGCGCGCGAACGCCGGCCGCTGGTCGTGCACCGAACAACGCTGCGCGGCGGTGAGCATCGCCGCGCAGTTTAGCAACGATTGACAGCCGGTGACGGTCCCGCTACCCTCGCCGCACAATGAACTGCAACGCCCCCGCCTTCGCGTATTCGTACCGCTACTTTACGTAGCGCGGGGTCAACACTGCCCCGACGCGAGAAGGGGCATTCGACCGAACGGCAAATCGAACCTCTTCCCGCCTCGGGAAGAGGTTTTTTGTTTATGAGTCCAGTCGAAGCCGAAACGGAACTGAGGCGCCTGCGCGATGCGATCGACCGCGTCGACGAGGTGCTGGTCAAGCTCCTCAACCAGCGCGCCAAGTACGCCGTCGAGATCGGGGAGCTGAAGGGCATCCTCGGGTTGCCGATCTACGCGCCGGAACGGGAGAAGGAAGTACTGAGCCACGCCGAGGCGACCTCCGAGGGGCCGCTCGACGCTGCCGCCGTCCGCCGGCTGTTCGAGCGAATCATCGACGAATCGAGAAGAGTCGAGCGCGAGTCCGCGCAGCGATAGGAGAACCCATGGTCATCGTGATGCAGAAACATGCCCCCGAGGCGAGCATCGAGCGCGTCGTCGCGGAGCTCAGCTCGCGCGGCTTCGACGTCCACCGTTCCACCGGCTCCGACCAGACCGTCCTCGGCGTCGTCGGCCACGTCGAAACCATCGATCCGCGCGAGTTCGAGTTGTTCGAGGGCGTGCAGGAGGCGGTGCGCGTGAGCGAGCCGTACAAGCTCACCAGCCGCACGTTCAAGCGGGAGAACACCGTCGTGCGCGCGCGCGGAGTCGACATCGGCGGCGACAAGGTCGTGGTCATGGCCGGCCCCTGCACGATCGAGAACGAGGAGCAGATGTTCGAGACCGCGCGCCGTGTGGCCCGCGCCGGCGCGAGGGTCCTCCGCGGCGGGGCGTACAAGCCGCGCAGTTCGCCGTACGCCTTCCAGGGGATGGGCGTGGAGGGGCTGAAGCTGCTGCGCGCCGCGGGCGACGAGAACGACATGGCCACGATCTCAGAGGTGATGGAGATCAGCCAGATCGACAAGATGCTCGAGTACGTCGACATCCTGCAGGTCGGCGCGCGGAACATGCAGAACTTCAATCTGCTGGCGGCGCTCGGGCAGATCCGGAAGCCGGTCCTCCTCAAGCGCGGGATGTCGGCGACGATCCAGGAATGGCTGCTCGCCGCCGAGTACATCATGAGCGGCGGCAATTACGACGTGATCCTTTGCGAGCGCGGCATCCGGACGTTCGAGACGTATACGCGCAACACGCTCGACATCTCCGCGATCCCGGTGCTCAACAAGCTCTCGCACCTGCCGGTGATCGGCGACCCGTCGCACGCGGTCGGCCGGCGCGACAAGGTCATGCCGCTCGCACGCGCCGTGGTCGCCGCCGGCGGAGACGGATTGCTGATCGAGGTGCACCACGACCCCGAGAAAGCGGTATGCGACGGTCCGCAATCGCTCTACCCCGAACAATTCGCGCGGCTGATGGACGAATTGCGCATCATCGTGCCGGCGGTGGGGCGGAGGATTTGAGCGCGTGCGCTCCGCTTATGGGGGCGGCACGAGCCACTCGAATCTCGCGGGCGGGTACGGCAGTTGCTCGCTTCGGTAGCACTCCATGAACGCGGCGGCGCTGTTCCTGACCTCGATCGTCACGTTGTCGGTTGCGACGAACGTCGTGCTGATGATTCACAGTTACGTTCAGGGCGGCCGCCCATCGCGAGCTGCCGGCTTCGCGGCCCTGGCTCGCGTCCGTCGGCAGATCGCGGCCTACCTCATCGACGGATGCGTCTTGGTGATCCTGACGCTTCTTCTCGCGTCGACGTACGGTTCCGCGGCGGCTTTGGTGTCGCCAATCGTGTTCTTCATCTTCGCGTTTCTTTATCCGCTCGTCCTCTACAGGTTCGCTGCACGAACCTGGGGCCAGATGGCAATGAAGCTTCGCCGCCCGATGGCTCGGTCGTTCAGCGAGACGGCGGCCGCGCGAGCGGTCCTCGCGTTCCTGCTGACCGTCTACGGCTTCCCGTTCGGGTTCTTATGCGCGCTCGTTGACGCCGAGCGCCGGACCATCGACGAGAAGATCGTCGGTTTGCGGTTCTCGACGGAGGGGACGGGCGAGCTGACGGCGTGAAACTGCCGCGCGCTATCATCCCGCCCCGTGCGCCGCTATCTCCTTGCCTTGATCCTCCTCGCCAGTTGCGCCCCCGCGCCCGCTCCGGTTGGACCGCCGGTCGCGCCCGCGCCGCCACTGCCGTCCGCCGCGGCGCCGGCGGCGGAGGAGGCGGTCACCGGGACCGTCTACGTCACCGCCTCCGCGCTCAACGTGCGGGCGGAGCCGTCGACGCAGGCGGGCATCGTGGCGACGGCGAAGCGGGGGGCGGCGCTGGCGGTGCTGGCGAACGGGAACGGGTGGCTGAAGGTGCGGCTCGCGAACGGCCGCGAGGGGTGGGTGGCGGAGCGCTTCGTCGGGACGCAGGCGGAGACGAAAAAGTCGGTGAAGCGCGACTGCGAGTCGGATTACTCGTTCATCCAGACCCCGACGCTCTCCTTCACCGAGCAGGACGCCCACGGGCTGGTGGTGGTCGAGGCGACGGTGAACGCGAAGGGCGTGGTGACGTCGACGAAGGTCATCTCGAACAACACCGGGGACAGGAACGCCGGCGCGGTCGCGGAGCGGGAGATCCGCTCCGCGAGGTTCTCACCGCCGATGAGGAACTGCCAGCCGCGGTCGTTCATCTTCACGTACCGGCGAACGTTTTAGCGAAAGCACATGAGAAATCCCTGCTCGCCGATCGTCCTCGCCGCTGTCTTCATTGCGGCCGCGGCCGGATGCAAGCCGGCGCGCGTCGTCAGTCCGCGTGACGCCGCGCCAGCGCAAGCACATACGGTCACCCCGCCGCCCATTCTGTCCCCCACGGAGATTCTCGACTTCGATCCGCAGCCCGATCCCGAGGCGGCGCGGTTGTGGCGCCGGCTCATGGCGGGAGAGCGGGGGACGGTGCGGGCCGAGCTTGCCGCGCGCTACGAGGCGCAACGGTACCGTGCCGCGGCAGCGTTCGTGCGGGCGGCGGGTGAAGCGGAAAAGGGGGTCCCTGCCGAGCGATGGCTTCCCGAACTGCTGCAGACTGACCTCGGGCCCGGCGTGATCCGCGGGTGCGATCGCTACGACTCGAACGTCATACGCCCGATCCTCGAGCAGATGTTTCGTCTCACGACTGCCAGTCGCTACCTTGAGGCGCGCGACGCCGGGCTCTCGGGGATGCAGGAGGTGGGGCGCCTCTGTCCGCTCGTCGTCCAGACCGCGTTCGCCACGATCGCGGCGGCGGCGGAACGCAAACCCGTTTCGGACGAGGAGTTCGAGCTCGCCCGGCGAGCCACGATCACGGGCGACATCGGATGGACCAGTTTGTGACGCAGGGCGGTGTCACGGCCTACCAGTTTGCCGCGCTTCATCTGCTGGATCAGGGCGATCCGGCCTCTGCGGTCGTGGCAGCGGAGTTGGGCGTCGCGCGTGAAAAGAAGACGTTCCCGAATTCCGTCGGATCGAAGATCGTAGGCATTGCAGACAAGGCCTGGAAGGCGCTCGAGGGACGGCGATGACGCCGGTTCCTCGGGTTCCTCGGCGTAACCGCACCCGAGGAACTCCGAGGAACCGAGGAACCCCGCGCCCTCACTCCTTGTCGATCGTGATGTTCCCGTTCGCGTTCGTCAGGTCGAGCTGGCAACCGCCGCGGCCGATGGTGCCGACGAGCGTGTTCTCATTCACGCCGTTCGTCGTCACCGGGAGGGCGCTCTTGATCGACCCGAACGAGGTGCGGGCGTTGACGCTGTAGCTCGAGCCTGCCGGCACCGACACCTTGATCGGGCTGAAGTTCGTGCGCAGCGCGACGGGGCGGCAGCCGGTGCCGCGGAGGCCGGCGACGGAGATGGCGCCGTTCGAGTTCTCGACCCGCACCGGGCCGCCGGCGCCGTCGATCTTCACCCAGCCGAAGCTCGAGCGGACCGTCGCGGCATTGCCCATCTCGTTCAGCGTCACGTTGCCGTTCTGGTTGTCGACCGTCGCCGCGCCGCGCACCCGGTCCGCCTGAACGTCGGCGAAGCGGGTGGTGGCGGTGAACGCGCCGGTGATGTCGCTGACCTTGATGCTGCCGTTGCTGTTCTTCACGGTCGCCGCGCCACTGACCTTGCTCAGCGTCACGGCGCCGAAGGCCGTCTCGACGACCGCGGCGCCGGAGATGTTCGTCGCCTCGACCCCCGAGTTGCTGCCGTCGACGGTGAGGGTGCCGCCGACCGTGTTCACGACCACGGAGCCGAACGAGTTCCGCACCGTCGCCGCGCCGCCGACGTTCGCCAGTTCGACGCGGGCGTTGCTGGTGGTGACGTCGGCGCCGCCGCGCACCGTCGACGCCTTGACGTTCCCGAACGTGCTGACGGCCTTGAGGCCTCCGCCGATGTCGACCACGTCGATCGAGCCGTTCGCGTTCGTGATCGTGGCGCCGCGTCCGACGTTCGACACCTCCACCGACCCGAAGCGATTCGTGACGGTGAGGGCGCCGTCGACTTTCTCGACGTCGATCGAGCCGTTCTGGTTGTGGACCGTGAGGTCGCCGCGGTTCGTCTTGACGTCGATCGAGCCGAAGGAGTTCGAGAGGGTGTGCGCGCCCCGTCCGTCGAAGAAGGAGATCGAGCCCTGCTTGTTCTCGATCGTGCTGGACGCGCCGAGGCCGCGCGCGTCGATGTTGCCGAAGCTGTTCCGCGCCGTCACCGGCGCGTTCGCCGGCACCGTCACCGTCATGTCGACGGAGTACGACACGTGCCCGAACATCTTCTTCACCTCGGGGATCGTCGTCGTGATGCTCACGCCCGACGGGCTCTCGGTCGTGGTGATGCGGATGGCCTTGCCGATCTCGTCGTCGGACGAGCGGATGACCGCACGCACCTGCACCTGCGAGCTGTCGTGCGTGCGGAGGGTGAGGTCGCCCGCCGCGTGCTGAATCGTGACGCGTCCGCCGCTGAACGTGGCGTTCTTGCCGTAGCGGGTTTCGAAGCGCGACTCGTCGTCCTCTGCCAGGAGAGGCAGGGCGAGGAGCAGCGAGAGTGCGAGGAGCAAATTACGGAGTCGAAGCATGGGAGTCCTCCCGCAGCACGTCGTGCAAGGTGATCTGCTTTTCGGTGTACATGGCCAGCAGTTGCTTGCGGAGGTGCGCGTTCTGTCGGTTCTGTTCGATGTTCGCCTCGCATTCGGCGATGGCGTCGTCGAGCAGCATCAGTTTTTCCTTGTACGAGACGATGAGCGGTGATTCGGCGGCGTCGAGCTTGTCGTCGGTGAGTCGCTCGAGTTTCTCGATGGCGGCGACGTGCTCCCGCTCCGCCCGTTCGACGTCGTCGAGGGCGGTGATGCGCAGGATGTCGCTGTCGAACGCTGCCTCGTGCGTCTGCACGCGCAGCGCGTAGAACATGGTGCCGCCGAGGGCAAACGTGAGGACCGCGGCGGCGGCGAACGAACGGAAGCGGCGAACGGGACGGCGGCGCTGCTCGTCGCGGATCGAGCGCTCGATCCGGGGCCAGAGCATGTCGTTCGTCCAGGACATCTGCATCGAGCGGGCGGTTGCGGAGATGTCGTTCCACGACGCCAGCTTTTCGGCGCAGGCAGGGCAGTCCTGCGCGTGGCGCTCCGCCGTCTCCATGGCGAGCGGCGAGGCGTCGAAAAGAAGGTCGTCGAGCTGACTGCACGTGACGTTCATTGGGATGTCTTCCACTTTTCCTGAAGCTCTTTCTTGGTGGCGAAGAGGATCCACTTGGAGTTCCCCTCGCTGATGCCGAGGACCTGGCCGATCTCGGCGTGACTGAGTCCCTCGATCTCGAAGAGGGTGAAAACGCTGCGGCGCTGCTCGGGCAGCTCGTCGAGGAGCCGGCGCAGGGCGATGCGCTTCATGTCGTCGACGCTGGCGCTGCTGCGCTCCAGCTCGTCGTCGATCGGCGTCTCCTCCACGCGCCGCTTGCGCTTACGGAGGATGTCGTAGCAGGTGTTGACGAGGATCCGGAACACCCAGGTGGCGAAGGAGGCCTCGCCGGTGAAGGTGGTGGCGGAGCGGTGCACCTTGAGGAAGGTCTCCTGCACCGCATCCTCGGCGTCGCTGCTGTTGCCGAGGTGGTTCCAGGCGATGCTCTTCATCCGGTCGCCGAAGCGGCGGTAGATCTCCTCGAACGCCCGCGAGTCGCCCGCCACGCAGGCCGACGCCAGCCGCTGGTCTTCGGCGTCCGGCGCGGCGGTCGCGGCGAGGTGCAGCATCGGTGTCATGGCGGCGTGGAGCATTGTTCTGCCCGGATAGACGCGGGGGGAAGGGAAACGTTAGAAAGGGTTGCTGGTTGCTGGTTGCTCGTGTCGGTTGTCAGTTGCTCGTTGTCAGTTGTCGGTTGTCGGTTGTCCGTGGAGTGTCGCCCGGGCGGGAACCCACGTCGACAACTGACAACCGACAACCGACAACACAACTAAAGCTCATCGATCGACTTCGGCCAATCCCCCTTCAGCAGGCGCGATAAAGCACGGTCTGCCAGCAACTTGCCTCCGGTCTGGCAGCGCGCGCAGTAGTTCGTCTCGTTCTCCGCGTGGACGATGCGCTGGACGGGGGTGCCGCAGACGGGGCAGGGGAGGTTGTAGCGGCCGTGGACGGCCATCTCCGGGCGGAAGGCGGTGACCTTCTCGGGGAAGCGGCTGCCGGTCTCGGTGCCGAGGCGGTCGATCCACTCGAGGAGGACCTCCCGGATCGCCGCGTAGAGACGCGCCAGCTCGTCGGCGGAGAGGTTCGTCGTCATCTGCACCGGCGACAGCCGCGCCCGGTGGAGGATCTCGTCCGAGTAGGCGTTCCCGATGCCGCTGAAGACGTGCGGATCGGTGAGGGTGCGCTTGAGGGTGTGGCGCTCGCGGGTCAGGGCGGCCCGGAACTCGTCCAGCGACATCTCCAGTGGCTCGATGCCGCCCGGATCGTGGCCCCGGAGCGCCTCCGCTCCCCGCACGATATGGATGGCCGCGCGCCGCTTCGACCCGGCCTCGGTCAGGACGAGCGTGCCGTTCTCGAAGTCGAGCGCCGCCAGGCCGAGCTTGCCCGGCACCTTCGCCCCCGCCGCCAACCAGCGAAAGCGGCCGGCGATCATGAGGTGGATGACGACGAAGAGGTCGTCCTCGAGACCGAACACGATGCGCTTGCCGAGGCGGCGCAGGGAGAGCACCCGCTTCCCGATCAAATCGGCCGGAGCGGGGTCGACCGTACGGAGCACGAACGGGTTGGCGAGCCGGAGCTTTTCGACCGTACGGCCGAGCACGCGCTCCTGCAGAGCCCGTAAGTAGATCTCCACGTCGGGAAGTTCAGGCACGATCCGGCCATTATCTTCGGTACATGCGCACATTGAAGGTACTGGTTGCCGGCTGGCTGGCCGGAGGCGCGTTCATCGTGCTGCTGTCGCTGTGGCCGAAAACGGCGGCCGTGGCGGTCGCCGATGGGCCGGTTGCCGCTTCCCCGTTGCCGGCGGCCAGCGGCTCTGCCGTCCACATGCTGGTTCCCGTCTCCGGCATCGCCCCCTCGGCGCTGCGCGACAACTTCACGCAGCCTCGCGGCAACGGGCGCCTGCACCACGCCATCGACATCATGGCGCCGCATGGAACTCCGGTCGTGGCGGCGGTCTCGGGGACGATCCGCAAGCTCTTCACCAGCAAGGCGGGCGGGCTGACGATCTACCAGTTCGACGAGGCGGAGGAGCGCGTCTACTACTACGCGCACCTGCAGCGCTACGCGAACGGGATCGCCGAGGGGATGGTCGTCGAGCAGGGGACGGTGATCGGGTACGTCGGCGTCACCGGCAACTCGGCCAAGGACGCGCCGCATCTCCACTTCTCCGTCGAGGTGCTGGGGCCGACGAAGGAGTGGTGGAAGGGGACGCCGTTGAATCCCTACCCGCTGCTCACCGCACGCGCTTCAGCGCTTCCGTGATGTTCTTGTCGCCGGGCATGAGCTTGTTCGCGTTCGTGAAGCTCTGCTTCGCGTCGCCTTTCTTGCCCTGCTTCTCCTGAAGCATCCCCAGCCAGTACCAGGCGTTCCCGAGCCCCGGCTCTTCGTCGGAGGGCTTGTACGCGAGGTACTTCCTCAGCGACGCCTCGGCGCGGGCCTGGTCGCCGCCGGTCAGCACGAGCGTCTGGCCGATGCGCAGGTACGCCGGCATGTAGGCGGCGTCGAGCTTCTGCGCCATCTCGAACTCGTGCAGCGCGGCCGGGTGGTTCTTCTGGCTGAGATAGAACATGCCGAGGGACTGGTGCGCGCGGGGGTTGTTCGGGTCCTCGCGGACGGCGTCAACCATCTCCTTGCGGGCGAGGTCCAGCTTCTCCTGGCGCGCGTAGATGCGGGCGTAGGCGCGGTGACCCGCGAGCTTGTCGCGCTTCCGGATCTCGGCCGCCTGCGCGAGCGCCTTCTCCTCGCTGCCGCCCACGATGGCGGGGGCGATGGTGTAGTACTCGACGAGCGCGAAGCGGGCGTTGACGTGATCGGGATCGAGCTGCACCGCCGTCTCCAGCGCCGCCTTTGCCTTCTTCGCCAGCGACGCTTTTCCGAGCAGCCCCGCCTCCTGCGCCTGTCTGCCGTAGGCGCCACCGAGGAGGTAGTGCGCCTCGGCATTCTTCGGGTTGGCGGCGAGCGCCTTTTCAAACGCGGTCGCGGCCGCGTTCCAGTCGCGGCGCTCCATGGCGGCGCGTCCGGCGGCCAGCGGGTCGGCATGCGCGGCAAGAGAGAGGAGAGAAGAGAGAAGGAGGAGGGCGAACGCGTTTCGCATGGTCACGTGTACGTAATTTGCTGAGATAAGATTCGCGACCTCGTGTAATGACGACCACTACGGAAATACTCCCGCCCTCTTCCACGACGCAGCGCGCCACCATCCCGATCTTCGATGCCGCAGAGATCTCCAGAGCATCGGAGGAGGCGCTCGCCCGCGCGCGCGAACTGCTGTCCCGGATCGAGACGCTGCCGCTCGAAGAGGTGAGCGTGGAGCGGGTGCTCGACGCCTGGGACGAGACGGCGACCGTGCTCGAAGACGCGTTCGGGCCGATCTCGCTCCTCAACAGCGTCCATCCGGACAAGGACGTGCGCGACGCGTCCGACGTGGCGTTGGTGGCGGAGTCGTCGTTCCTCACTGAGGTCTTTCAGAACGAGGCGTTCTACGAGCGGGTGCGGCGCGTGGAGCCCGACAGCGTGGCCGCGCGCGAGATGCAGAAGCAGCTCATCGAAGCCTTCGAGGACAGCGGCGTCTCGCTGCCGCCGGAGAAGCGGAAGCGCTTCAAGGAGATCTCCGACCGCCTCACGGAGCTGGGGCAGGAGTTCGCCAAGAACGTGCGCGAGAACGACACCCGCCTCCGCTTCACGCCCGACGAATGCCGGGGGATGCCGCAGTCGTGGCTGGAGCGGATGCCGCGCGACGAACAGGGCAACTACGTCGCCGGCTTCGACTACCCCGACTACGTCCCGTTCCTCATGAACGCGCAGGACGAGGAGGCGCGCCGCCGCTACTGGACGGCGAACACGCTGCGGGGGACGGAGCGGAACCTCGCGGTGCTCGACGAGATCGTGGCGCTGCGGAAGGAGATCGCGGAGCTGTACGAGGTGCCGAGCTTCGCCCACTACGTCACCAAGCGGCGGATGGTCGAGAACCCCGACACCGTGACCCGCTTCCTCGACGAGGTGCGGAACGTCGTCACCGAGGCGGAGCTGCGCGACCTGCGCGACCTGGCGGAGCTCAAGGCCGAGCTCACCGGCGACGCGAACGCGCGGATCCACCGCTGGGACGTCCCCTACTACCGCGAGCGGCTGCGCGAGCGGCGCTACGCCATCGACCAGGAAGAGCTGCGGAGCTACTTCCCCTCCGAGCCGACCGTCCGCTGGATGCTGGACATCAGCGAACGGCTGTACGGCGTCCGCTTCACCCGCGGCACCGTGCCGGTGTGGCACGACGACGTCATTTACCTCGACGTCACCGACGCCTCGACCGGCGCGTTCATCGGCGGCATCTTCCTCGATCTCTACCCGCGCGACGGCAAGTACAAGCATGCCGCGGCCTGGCCGGTGCGCGGCGTCAGCCGCCGGACGGGGCGCAAGCCGATCAGCGTCCTGGTCACGAACTTCGACCGAAAGGGGCTGACGCACGACGAGCTGGAGACGCTGCTGCACGAGTTCGGGCACGTCCTGCACGGCGTGCTGTCCGACACCTATTACATCGGCCATTCGGGGACGAGCGTGCAGCGCGACTTCGTGGAGGCGCCGTCGCAGATGTACGAGGAGTGGGCGAGCCGGATGGAGAGCCTCTCGCTGCTGCGCGACCACTGCAGCGGCTGCCCCGCCATCGACGCGTCGCTCGTCGACCGCCTGAACGCTGCGAAGAAGTTCGGCTCCGGCATCGACTACGGCCGGCAGTGGCTCTACGCCTCCTTCGACATGGCGCTGTCGAGCGAGACGCCGGGGCGCTCGCTGGACGTCTGGGCGGAGATGGAGGGGGCGACGCCGATGGGTCACGTTGCGGGGACGCAGTTCCCCGGCACGTTCGAGCACATCGCCAGCGGCTACGCGGCCGGCTACTACGGCTACATGTGGGCGAAGGTGATCGCGCTCGACCTGGTGTCGGCGTTCGGGAGCGACCTGATGAACAGCGAGACCGGCCGCCGCTTCCGGGAGCTGATCCTGAGCCGCGGCAGCGAGGAGCCGGCGCGCGACCTCGTGGAACGGTTCCTCGGCAGGCCCGTGGCCAGCGACGCGTTCTTCAATCACATCCGCGGCGTGTGAGATCGCGCTACCGCATCTCCACGTCCACCTCCGCCGTCCCCGTCGCCACCACCCGCACCACGATCGCCTGCTCCAGCGGCGTCACGGCGGTGGCCTGGATCGCGTTCGCCTGCCCCTTCATCACCACCCCCGGCGCGAGGGTCCGGTTCAGCGCCCGCGTCACCTCGGCGCGCAGCTCCTGCATGCGGGGGGCGAGGTCGAACAGCGCCGACTGGCGCAGCCGCTGGCGGATCGACTCGTGCGCGGCCCGCTCGGCGATGCGGGCGAAGAAGCCGCGGCGCTTCGGGTCGAGCGAGTACTCGAGGTCAGGCACGAGGATGCGCGACGTCGCGGGATCGAAGCGGGGCGTCCCTTCCAGGAAGACCGCGCCGCGGTAATTGCGCAGCAGCCCGCCCTTGTAGTCGATCTGCGCCTCGACCAGCACCCGCCCGTTCCCCGAGGGCGACATCCGCACCGACTCGATCGTCAGCGGCTTGCCGTCCACCTGGTACGTGCGCGCGCCGAACAGGCGGCCGGCCTCCTCGTACGGCAACTGCACGTCCGCCGGCATGCGGATCGCGCCCGGCGTCGCGGCGGCGACGCGCAGCGCCGGCAGCGGCTTCCGTCCGACCACGGGACGCTCGCCGACGACCACCCGCGTCTGCGCCCGCAGCACGAGCGTGGAGGTGACGGTGGGGCCGGACCCGCCGATCGGCGTCAGCGCCACGTCGACCGGCTCCAGCACCAGCCAGGTGCGCGGCGCGAGCTCCTCCGGCGTCTGCAGCGAGGTCCAGATCTCCTGCGCGTGCGGCCGCAGGTTCGCGAGCGACGGCGTGTTCCGGTCGATGATTTTGGCGACGTTGCCGAGCTGCTCCTCGACCACCGGCGCCACGAAGCGGCGGGTGATGTCGATGTCCAGCCAGGTGACCTCGCAGGGGCGGGCGTAGTGCACCGGCAGGAGGCGTGTGGTCGAGCGCAGCCGCCACGACGGATCCCAGTCGAGCTTCGACTGCAGCCGGATGTCGGCGACGCGGCGCGCCTCGCCGTAGCCGCAGGAGATGCAGGGGAAGCGGCCGCGGCATGCCTCGAGCGCGTACTTCATCGTGGTCGTGGCGTGGAGGCTGCCGCCGATCATCTCCAGCTTCACCGGGTCGCGCGCCACCTCGTAGCGGATGTCGATCCCCCGCTCGGCCGCCTTCCCGTTGAACCGCGGCGGGACGCGTTTCTCGATCTCGGGGGAGAGCGAGACGAGGCTGGTCCGGATCGGCACCACGATCGTCGAGATCTCGGGCGGCGGTGGAGCGGCGGGCGGCACTCCGCCGGCGTCCCGCGGCACGACCGCCCCCTGCCCCGTGCATGCAACAATGAAGAGGAGAGGGAAGAAGAGGCGCGGCGCGCGCGATCTACTCCAGAGCGACATGTCGGATACGACCACCCGCGGCATCAGGATCGAAGTGGAGAGCGAGTATCTTGCCGACCGCAGCGATCGCGAGACCTACTACTTCGCGTACCACGTCACGATCACCAACGAGGGGGACGAGACGGCGCAGCTCGTCAGCCGCGAATGGGTCATCACCGACGAGAACGGAAACGTCGAGCGGGTGCAGGGTCCGGGGGTCGTCGGTGAGACGCCGGTGCTCGAGCCGGGCGACACGTTCGAGTACAGCAGTTTCTGCCCGCTGCCGACCTCCATGGGGACGATGCACGGCAGCTACACGATGCGGACGCGCGGCGGCGAGTCCTTCCAGGCGCGCATCGACCCCTTCACCCTCGCCGTCCCGGGAGTCGTCAACTGAGACGGCTCCCGTTCCTGCCGCTCTTCTTCACCGTCCTCGGCATCCTCTTCGTCGCGGCGGTCTGGCTCCGGCTGCGCTCCTACGAGCCGATCGACGCCGCAAGCGCCGCACCGGGTGCCTCCAGCGCGCCGGTCGTGGCGAACGGCACGGGTGAAGAGGGGACGCCCGCGCCGCGGACGAGCGCCGACTACACGATCGTGACGGAAGGGCCGGGCACGCGGCGCCCGTCCAACGCGAGCGAGCGCGAGCGACGCTACCAGGAGCTGCTGCGCTCCGCGCCGCCGGGCGCGCCGCCGCCACCGCCGCCGCAACAGCCGGCGCCGTCGCTGCTCGACCGGATGGTCGCGCCGATTGCGAACGCGCTGGGGATGCGCCAGAAGCCGCAGCCGCAGGCGCCGCCACCGCCCGTGCAGCCGCGGCAGGAGCGCGCCGCCGAAAAGCCGGGGACCAATCCGCGGAACACCACCACGACCGATCCGAACGTCGACCCGAACGATCCCGACACCGACGTCGTCGCTCCGCAACTGATGTCGGTGGCCTTCAATCCGCCGGAGATCCAGGACGGGGGGGAGACCATCCTCACCATCCTGGCCAATGACAACCTCTCCGGCGTCCGCAGCGTCTCCGGCGTGATCGCCAGCCCGAGCGGCTCGATGCAGGGCTTCGCCTGCACGCGGGAGGGGGAGACGAACCAGTTCGTGACGCGGGTGGCGGTGCCGAAGGATGCGCCCTCGGGCGTGTGGCAGGTGAAGTACCTGACCATCCTCGACAACGCCAGCAACAGCGCGCACCTCAACGCCGCGCAGGGGGCGCTGCCGATGACGGCGCGGTTCACCGTCGCGTCGGCCGATTCCGACGCCAGCGGTCCGCAGCTCAAGGCGGTCTGGCTCGACAAGCCGGCCATGCGCGCCGGCGACCGGAACGTGCTCTTCGTGCAGGCGGAGGACGAGAAGTCGGGCGTGTCGCTGGTGAGCGGCGTCTTCGTCAGCCCCAGCCGCACCGCGCGCATCGGCTTCGGCTGCCGCCTCGGCGGGACGGGGGCGTGGGAGTGCGCCGTGACACCGCCGACCTGCCTCGACTGCGGCGTCTGGAAGCTCGAGCAGATCCAGTTGCAGGACAAGGCCAACAACATGACCACCTTCCGCAACGACAACCAGGTGGTGAGCGCGGTCGTGCTCGACATCGCGGGAGAGCGCTGCGACTCGGCGGCGCCGGTGGTGACGCAGTTCCTCCTCGCGCCGACCGTGGTGTCGAACGCGGAGCCGACGGTGATCCGTGTGCAGGCCACGGCGATGGACGACGGCGGCTGCGGCGTGGCCAGTCTGAGCGGGCTCGCGGTCCCGCCCGGCGGCATCGGCGGACAGCGGCGCTACATCACGTTCGAGCCGTCGCCCGACGGGCAGAACTTCACCGGGAAGCTGGAGATCCCGCAGTTCGCGGCGAAGGGGCAGTGGACGATCGCCTGGATCCAGGCCCTCGACAAGGGCCACAACCTGCGGGCGTACTCGGCGAACGAGCCGGTGGTGGCGAGGGCGACGTTCCGCGTGGAGTGACGGCCCCGTCTCTCCCTGGAGCGACGGGCTCTCAGCCCGTCGGCATAGGCCGCGTCGGGCAAAAAAATAAGGGCCCGCGGCTTCTAGTCCCGCGGGCCCATTCCCGATCCGTTAACAGCTACTAGAACGCATCCGGACCGAACTCGTTCCGCCTCGCCTCTGCCCGCCGGAACTCCGCGATTCGTTGACAGCTGCAGAGGAGCATCCGAATCGCCCGCCGCTGAGTCCATCGCACTCGGTGGCGCCCCTTCAGGCCGTTGACATCGTGCGTGGCGCATCCGATCTGAAGGTGAATTTCAATCTGCGTTCGCCCCCTGCGAACGTCAAGTAGACGACGAAAATTTTTTTCCCTATGCACCCGTTGTCGTCGTACGATACGCACCCCAACCGTTCCCACGACCGGGAACCAATCACTGAAAGGTAACGCACACCCCCATGAGTCAGTCGAGAGAGAACGCCGAGGCTACGTCTTTTGCCGAGGCGATGGAGAATCTGGACCTCAAAACCCCGCAGCAGGGTGAGCTGCTCCGTGGCACGATCGTCTCGATCTCGGGCGAAGACGCCTACATCTCCTACGGCGGTCCTTCCGAGGCCGTGATGGATACCGCGGAGCTCGAGGGTCTCGACATCGGCGATTCAATCGAGGCGACCGTGGTCAAGACCGGCGCCGAGATCCGCGTCTCGCGCAAGCTGATCAAGGGGAAGGCATCGCTCGACCAGCTCCGCACCGCGTTCGAGAGCCGTCTCCCCGTCGAAGGCAAGGTCACCGGCCGCAACAAGGGCGGCTTCGAAGTGAACATCAGCGGCCTCCGCGTGTTCTGCCCCCTGTCACAGATCGCCCTCGGCAAGATCGAGAACCCTGACGCGTTCGTGAACCAGAACATCGAGTTCCGCGTCACCGAGATGTCCGATGACGGCCGCCGCATCGTCGTCTCCCGCGCCGCCCTGCTGAAGGAAGCGGCCGCCGAGCGCGCCGCCGAGACCCGCGCACGCATCGTCCCGGGCGCCGAGCTCACCGGACGCGTCAAGACCCTCACCCCCTTCGGCGCCTTCGTCGACCTGGGCGGCGTGGACGGCCTGCTGCACGTCTCCGAGATGAGCCGCCGCCGCGTCACCAATCCCCAGGACGTCGTCCAGATCGGACAGGAAGTCCACGTCAAGGTCATCAAGATCGAGAACGACGGCAAGCGCATCTCGCTGTCGATGAAGGATCAGGAGCCGGATCCCTGGTACGACGTGGCCGAGCGCTTCACGCCGGGCACGCAGTTCTCCGGCCGCATCGTCCGCTCGACCGACTTCGGCTTCTTCGTCGAGGTGGAGCCGGGCGTCGACGGGCTCGTGCACGTCTCGCAGCTCCCGCACGGCGTCAAGCCGGGCGACGCGGAAGTGGCCATCGGCACGCACGTGCAGGGCTGGGTCCGCGAGGTCGATCCCTCGAAGAAGCGCCTCTCGCTCTCCCTCCGCGCCATCGCGGTGGACGATCCGTGGGAGACCGCCACGCAGCGCTACTCGGTCGGCAAGGTCGTGAACGGCACCGTCGACCACGGCGCCGCCCCCGGCATCTTCGTCGAGCTCGAGCCGGGCCTCACCGGCCTGATCCCGAACTCCGAGATCGCCGCCCCGTCCGGGGTCGATCCGGCCGAGGCACACCAGCCGGGCGAGAAGCTGATGGTGCGCATCATGAGCATCGACCCGCAGCGCAAGCGCATCTCCCTCTCGCACGAAGCCGCGAAAGCAGCCGCCGAGCGGGAGGAGTACACGAAGTTCATGGACGAGCGCAACGACGAAGCCAGCAGCGAGTCGGCCATGGCGCTGGCGTTCAAACGAGCAATGGAAAAGAAGAACCGGTAAGAAAGGCCGCCCTCCGGGCGGCCTTTTTGTTGCTAGTTGCTGGTTGCTGGTGCCTTCGGCCGCCACATCACAAGCAACCAGCAACCAGTAACCAGCAACTGAACATGCGCATCTTCCTCACCGGTGCCACCGGTTACATCGGCTCCTCCGTCGCCGCCGCTCTCCGTCGGGCGGGTCACGACGTCGGCGCGCTCGTGCGCCCCGACGCCGACTCCCACGCGCTGCGCGAGCAGGGGGTCGTGCTCCTCTCGGGCGATCTCGAGTCGCTGCCCTCGCTGCGCGAGCAGCTCGACGGCGCCTACGACGCGTACATCCACACCGCGGCATCGAAGACCGACAAGGTGGCGGCCGACCGCGCGGCGGTGGACACGTTCACGGCGCTCGGCGGCTACTTCCTCTACACCTCCGGCGTCTGGGTCCTCGGCAACAACAAGGCTGCCGACGAGGCCTCCGACGTCAATCCGCTCGAGCTGGTGAAGTGGCGTCCCGCGCACGAGGAGCTCGTGATCGGCGCCGGCGGCGGCGTCCTCCGTCCCGGCTGCGTCTACGGCGGCAGGCAGTCGCTGCTCGCCGACTGGTTCGCCGCCGCCGAGCAGGGGAGGCCGCTGAAGCTCGTCGGCGACGGGACGAACCGCTGGGCGCTCGTCGACGTCCACGAGCTCGCCGACCTCTACGTCCGCGCCGTCGAGCAGCGCGCGACGGGCGTGCTGCACGGAATCGACGACACCGACGCCACGCTCGGGGAGTGCGCCGGCGCCGTCGCGCCAGACGCCTCGATCGAGTACACGCCGCTCGACGCCGCGCGCGAGCATCTCGGCCCGTTCGCCGACGCGCTGGCGATCGACCAGCGGGTCTCCAGCACCGAGACGCGGAGCAAGACCGGCTGGTCGCCGCGGCGGACGTTCCTCGACTCGGTCGAAGAGCAGTGGCGCGAGTGGCGGTCGTGACCGCGGTCAGCGGGCGAAGCCGATCAGCAGCTCGTTGACCCGCTCCGCGGCGTCGTGCTGCGCGAAGTGGCCGATCTCCGGCAGCCGCTCGATGCGCACGTTCGTCACCCACTGCCCGATGTCCTCCAGCGCCTGGGGGAGGAACACCGGCTCGCGCTCGCCCCAGACGATCATGGTCGGGACGTCGATGCGGCTGTGGCGCATGCGCATCTCCGTGCGCGACTTCCGGATGGCGCGGTAGTAGTGGATCATCGGCGTAAGGCCGCCGCGCCGCCACTGGCGGATGTAGGTCTCGATCTCCTCGTCGGTGAAGCGCGCCGCCCGGCGCAGGAAGTGGCGGCCGAAGAGGCGCATCACCAGCTCCGGGAGCAGCGGGAGCTGAAAGAAGACCTGGTAGAGGAGGTTCACCTTCTGCCGCGTGCTCCGTCTCACCTCGCGCGCGATCGCGGCGGGATGGGGGACGTTGATGATGACGAGCTTGCGCAGGAGATCGGGGCGCTGCATCGCGATGCCCCAGGCGGCCGCCGCGCCCCAGTCGTGTCCGACGAGCACGCACGGCGTGCTGCCGAGCGACTCGATCAGCTCGATCACGTCGCCGGCGACGTCCGTCATGCGGTAGGAGCCGATGCCGGCGGGCTTGGGGGACTCGCCGTAGCCGCGCAGGTCGGGGGCGACGGCGCGGAAGCCGGCTCGCGCGAGGGCGGGCAGTTGCCGCTTCCACGAGATCCGGTATTCCGGGAAGCCATGAAGGAGGACGACGAGAGGCCCGTCGCCCTCCGAGTCATAGTGCAGCTTCAAGAGCGGTTGGGATCGTAGCCGGTGTTGCCGCCGCCGGTGCCGCCCGTGCCGCCGGTGCCACCGGTACCGCTGGTGCCGCCGGTTCCACGGTAGTCGGCGCCGCCCGTACCACCCGTACCGCGATAGTCCGTGCCGCCCGTGCCGGCCGTGCCGCCGGTGCCGCGATAGTCGGTGCCGCGGTCGTAGCCCGGTCCGCGGTCAAAGTCCGCGCCGGCGACCGTGGTCGTCGTCTCATCCTTCCCGCGATTCACCGCCGCGTAGATCAGGCCTGCGCCGAGGGCGAGGGCCGCTACGCCGGCAGCAACCTTGGCCGGGTTCTCACGCGTGTACGACGTCACCTTGCTGCTCGAGCCCTTGAGGTAGTCGCGCGCCGTGTTGAGGTACTCGTCGACGTCGACGTTCTCGAACTGCGAGCGGAGGCTGCCGAGCAGGCCTTCGATGCCGCCGGCCTTGCTGAGCGACTGTCCGCAGTGCGTGCAGAAGTGGTCTTCCCCGGTGTCGGACGAGGAGCCGGTCGAGCCGGTGCCCGCCGTGCTGCCGCCGCCGTCGCCGACACCACCGCTGCCGCTGCCGCCACCGAGGCCGCTGCCAGCGAGGCCGCTGCTGCCGGTGCTGCCACCGAGGCCACTGCCACCGAGACCGCTGCTGCCGGTGCTGCCTCCGAGACCGCTGCCGCCGCTGCTGCCGCTGCTGCCGGAGCCGGCGCCACCGGAGCCATACGAGCCGCTGCCGCTGCCGCTGCCCGGGTTGAGCGAGCCGCCGGAGCTGCTGCCGCCGCCCGTTCCCGAGCTGCTGCCGCCGCTGCCGGTGGTCATGCCGCCGCCCGACGACATGCCGGTGCCGGTGCCGCCGGAGCCGTAGCCGGCCCCGGTGGACGTGCCGCCCGAGCCGCTGTTCCCTGTGGTTCCGCCGCTGATGCCGGAGATGGGGTCGTTAGGATCGTTCTGAGCCATTCGTGATACCTCCTCGTTACTCGCGCGATTCGATGGTCGACTCACCCGGCTCGTACGTCCGCCGGTGCGTGCCGATCCGCGGATCGCCCGACTTGTTGGTCAGACGGTCTTCGTCGTTCCAGCGCTCGTCGGAAACGCCGTACGCGAACTCCTGATCGTTCTGATGGTCTGCTCCGTCGCTGCGGAATCCTGCCTTGCCGCCGGTGAAGGGCGGGGTGTAGGTGCGGCCGATGAGGTCGAGCGGGATGTCGGTCTCACGCCGCGTGGTGCGTGCCGGTGTGGGTGTCGTGTTGCTGCTGCCGCGGTCCGCCGCTTCCGGCGCCGCCGCCATCATGGTTTCGTTCGTGGTGGTGGACTCTTCGCGGCCGCGTCCGAAGACCCTGCGGACCGCGCTTGCAACCCGCTGCAACGTGCCGAGCTGCATCGTGGAATTCTCAGTTTTCTGTGCCATCCAACCTCCCTTTCGTGGTGCGTTGTCGCACTCCCATCCATTGCAAGGAAGGTGCTGGAAACGGCAGTCGCAGAGTCGCAGAGTCGCAAAGTCGCAGAGGAGGGAGCGCAGCCTTTGAGCCTCTGACACTCTGAGACTCCGCGACTTTGAGACTCTGCGACTCTGCGACTACGATCCGGCCATGAAACGGCTCATTGTCGTGCTCGCCCTGGCCGCCGCCGCCGCTCCCCTCATCGCCCAGACCCGCACCCAGAAGCCACCGCTCCACGGCGCGCACTGGATGGCCATCACGGGCAAGCCGCTCGCCGCGACCGCCGGCGCGATGATGTTCCAGAAGGGCGGCAACGCCGTCGACTCCGCCGCGGCGATGCTCGCCGCCACCTGCACCCTCTGGGACACCCTCGGCTGGGGCGGCGAGACGCAGGCGCTCATCTTCGACCCCCGCACGAAAAAGGTCATCGGCATCAACGCACTCGGCGTCGCCCCCTCCGGCGCCACCGCCGACTACTACAAGTCGAAGGGGATGCAGTACCCGCCCGAGTACGGCCCGCTCTCCGCCGTCACTCCCGGCACGCCCGGCGGCCTGATGGTGATGCTGGCCGAGTACGGGACGCTGTCGCTGAAGGAGGTCCTCGCGCCGTCGATCCAGCTCGCCGACGGCTTCCCGATCGAGGCGCAGCTCGCGAACGGCATCGAGCGGCAGAAGTCGTGGCTCAAGCAGTGGCCCTATTCACGCGCCGTGATGCTGCCGCATGGTGGGGTGGCGCCCGCTTCGGGCGCCTCGTCGTCTGCGGCGGCCGGAGCGGCCGCCGCGCCACAGAGCATCACTCCGTCGCACGACGTCGTGACCACCGCTGCCGCCACCACGGGGCGCGAGGCGCCGCATCCCGGCGAGATGTTCCGCCAGCCCGATCTCGCGGCGACGCTGCGGAAGCTCGTCGAGGCGGAGCAGCAGGCGCTCCAGCGCGGCAGGTCGCGCAAGGAGGCGATCTACGCCGCGTACGACCGCTTCTACAAGGGAGACATCGCGCAGGAGATCGCGCGCGGGACGCAGGAGCAGGGAGGGCTGATCACCGCCGCCGACCTCGCGAACTGGCGCGTGCGCACCGAGGAGCCGGTGAAGACCAGCTACAAAGGGATCGACGTCTACAAGCTGACGGTCTGGACGCAGGGGCCGTCGATGCTGCAGGCGCTGAACATCCTCGAGAACTTCGACGTCAAGTCGATGGGCTACAACAGCGCGCGCTACATCCACACGCTCTACCAGGCGCTCAGCCTCGCCTACGCCGACCGCGACTTCTACTACGGCGATCCCTACTTCCCGCCGGCGGAGCCGGTGGCCGGGCTGCTGTCGAAGGAGTACGCGCGCGAGCGGGCGAAGCTGGTGAACCCGGAGCGGAACGATCCGAACATCGGACCGGGCGATCCCTATCCGTTCCAGCGCGAGACGAACCCGTTCCTGGAGACGCTGCGCAACTGGAGCAAGACCGCCACCCAGCCGCGCACGTCGGCGGCGTTGCAGTCGTTCGACGAGTCGTTCCGCCTCGGCACGACGTCGATCGAGGCGGCGGACGAGCAGGGGTGGGTGGTGTCGATCACGCCGAGCGGCGGCTGGGTGCCGGCGGTGATCGCCGGCCGCACCGGCGTCGGTCTCTCGCAGCGGGCGCAGAGCTTCGACACCGACCCGGCGCAGAACCCGTACAACGTGATCGAGCCGGGCAAGCGCCCGCACGTGACGCTCACGCCGACGCTCGCCTTGAAGGACGGCGCGCCCTACCTTGCCTTCGCGGTGCAGGGGGGCGACACGCAGGACCAGAACCTCCTGCAGTTCTTCCTCAATGTCGTGGAGTTCGGGATGACCCCGCAGGAGGCGGCCGAGGCGGCGAACTTCAATACGTTCCAGGTGCGCAAATGGCTCGGCGACCGCCAGTCGATCCCCGGCCGCATCCTCCTGCACGAGGCGACGCCGCCGTGGGTGCGCAACGACCTGCGCAGGATGGGCTACGACATGACGTTCGAGGAGCGGACCTCGGGCCCGATCAACGCGATTCTCTTCGACCGCAAGCACGGCACGATGTGGGGCGGCAGCTCGAACCATGGGGAGGACTACGGGATCGCCTGGTAAGGGCGGCGTATTCGCCGGGCTGAGAGCCCGGCGCTCCAGAGAGACCGAAACCCGAGGAACTCCGAGGAACTCCGAGGAACCCGAGGAACCCCTACGCCGCCGGCGGTGACGCCAGGTCAACTGCCAGCGGCTGCGCCGCGCGCTCCACGGCCGGCTTCCGGAACCCCCACACCGCGAGCGCGGTGCCAGCGATCGCGGCGACGGAGAGGCTCTGCAGCAGGAACGCGACCACCGCTTCCGCGAGCGACGTCCCGGTCGTGCCGGCGCCGGCGATCGGGGTGAAGCGGCTCGCGCCTGTCATCGCGCCGAGGAGGCAGGCGGCCCAGTTGGCCCACGCCGCATAGACCCACGCCCACATCATCATCTTCGCGGAGCGCGGCGCGAGCGCGAACGACGCAGCGAGCGCGCCGAGGGCGATCAGCACCAGGCCGCCGGTGATGGCGACGATGTGCGCGGCGAGGCCGAGCCGCGGGTTCGTGTACAGCGGCATCCCGAACCCGGTGAACAGGCCCACCAGGATCAGCACGAATCCCAACTGGATCTGGAGACGATTCATGGTTCCTCCGGACGACTTTTGCTTGGTTGTGCCGCTGAGTTTAGCTCCAGCAGGCCGTTCGCGGCATCATGTACGTCGGGATCCGCCGATGACCGACCGCCGAACCCTGCTCCTGACCCGGCGCGCGGTGCGCGTGAAGGGGCGGCGTGTCATCGCCCGCTTCGTCTTGCAGCCGGGTCGCGCCGCGGTGATCACGCTCCCGACGCACAACGACGCCCGCCGCGCCGCCGCCCGCCTCATCACGCAGTTGCGCCTGACGAAGACCGACGAGGAGTGGGACGACCTCCTCACCTTTCGCGTGGAGCTCATCCGCGCGATGTACACGGTGGGGGAGGGCAACGAGGAGGAGTGAGCCGCCCGCTCACCGGACGCGCAGCAGCGAGTCCAGCTCGTCCGGCCGCGACGAGCGCACCCGCGCGTCCTCGACGGTGATCAACCCATCGCGCACGAGCGTCGCCAGCGAGTCCTCCAGCGAGATCATGCCGGCCCGTTTGCCGAGGGTGATCTCCGTGGCGAGGTTCTGCAGCTTCTCGGTGCGGATGTGATTGCGCACGGCGTGATTCGCGAGCAGCACCTCCACCGCCACCGCCCGCCCCTTCCCGTCCGAGCGGGGGATGAGGTGCTGCACGACGATCGCGTTCAGGCTGAGCGCGAGCTGCTGCCGGATCTGCGTCTGCTGCGACGGCGGGAAGACGTCCACGATCCGGTGGAGGGCCTGCGCCGCGTCGCTGGTGTGCAGCGTCGAGAGGATGAGATGTCCCGTCTCCGCGGCGGTGAGCGCGGTGGCGACGGTCTCGAGGTCGCGCATCTCGCCGACGTGGATGACGTCGGGATCCTGGCGCAGCGACGCGCGCAGCGCCGCTGCGAACGACGGCGCGTCGCGTCCGACTTCCACCTGCTCGATGATCGAGGCGGTGTTGCGGTGCTCGTACTCGATCGGGTCTTCGATGGTGATGATGTGCCGCGCCTCGTTCCGGTTGATCTCTCCGATCAGCGCGGCGAGGGTGGTCGACTTGCCGGAGCCGGTCGGGCCGCAGACGAGCAGCAGTCCCCGTTGCGGTTTGACGAGCTCCGCGAGCGATGGCGGCAGCCGCAACTGCTGGAGCGTCGGCACGTCGGTCGGCAGCGCGCGGATCGAGGCCGCGAGCGTCCCCCGCTGGCGATGCACGTTCACCCGGAAGCGCCAGGCGCGCCGGTCTTCGTCGGAGGCCGCACGCCCCAGGCGCAGCGAGAAGTCGGCGGCCCCCTCGGCGTCCACCTTCTCCCGCAGCCGCGCCGAGACGAGCGGGGCCAGCAGTCCGTTGATGTCATCCGTCGAGAAGGCGGCGTCGGTGGTGCGAGCGAGGCGCCCCGCGATCCGGAACACCGGCGGGACGCCGGCCACGAGGAGGAGGTCGCTCGCCCCCCGCTGCGCCATGTCGATCAGCAGCCCCTCCAGCGCGTTCCCCTCGGGGACGCTCGCCGGCGGCCACGCCGCGGCAGCCCGCGTTTCGTCGGTAGCCGGCTCCTTGTCGTTGAGCTCCCTTACCAGCGCCTCGAGCTCCGGGTCACGGATCAGCTTCGTCATCCCATTCACTATACGAATGAAGCATGCCATTGGTATCGACTGACCCACCTGGTCATGAATTGATCCGCAATGACGCCCATAAAGGATCGAAATATGATCCATCTCGAAGTGCTTTTCAATGGAATCAACAACTTACGCGCTGGCGCGTCCGTTGCCCTTAGCTGGCCTCCGCTAACCAATGAGGAAGGGACTTCAATGAAGAGAACTTTTGTCACGCTGATGGTGCTCCTGACGGCTGTGGGGGCATTCGCCCAAGAGAGAAACTTCCGGGCGCTCCGCGCGCATGTCGATGAGAACGGCGTCCCGTCGTTCGTCGGCGGCGAGCTTGGCCGCCTCAGCGGGGGAGACGTCGGCGCTGCCGCCCGTCAGTTCCTTCGCGGCCAGAAAGAGGTCCTCCAGGGCACCGGCACCGAGGACTTCGAGCCGGTCTCGACCTTCAACGACGACTTCGGTCAGACGCACGTCCGCCTGCAGCAGCGGGTGAACGGCCTCCCGGTCGTCGGCGCCGAGTACATCGTGCACGCCGACTCGACCGGCCGCGTCTTCGCGATGAACGGCCGCTTCTCGCCGGACCGCGACCTGCCGCGCCACGCGGAGCTCAACGGCTGGGACGCCATCGAGCGCGCCATCGGCCAGGCCGGCATCCAGCAGCCGGCGTACAACGGCATGCCGCGTTTGACGTACGTCGTCAACGAGCGTGGCAACACCTTCCTCGCGTTCGTCGTCGAGGCTTCCTACGTCAACGACCAGGGCGAGCAGCGCGACCTCGTCTACGCGGACGCCCTCACCGGCGACCTCGTGCTGCGCGACGCGCAGATCCACCGCGCCCGCAACCGCCGCACGTACAACGGTAACCGCACCACCACGCTGCCGGGCACGCTCGTCCTGCAGGAGACCAGCGGCTCGACGACGGACTCCGCCATCTCGACCGCGCACGCCCACGCGGCGAGCTCCTACGACTACTACAGCAGCGTGCACGGCCGCGACTCCTTCAACGGCGCGGGCGCGATCATCTCCACGACCGTCCACCACGACGTGAACTACAACAACGCGTTCTGGAACGGCTCGCAGCTCGTCTACGGCGACGGCGACGGCACGACCTTCTCCTCGCTCGGCAACTCGCTCGACGTCGGTGCGCACGAGTTCACGCACGCCGTCACCGACTACAGCGCCGACCTGGTCTACGCCAACGAGTCCGGCGCCCTCAACGAGGCCACCTCGGACATCATGGCTTCCGCCCTCGAGGCCTGGAAGGACGGCTCCGTCAACACCGACACCTGGAAGATCGGCGAGGACATCTACACCCCCGCCACCGCCGGTGACGCCCTCCGCTACATGAACGACCCGGCCGCGGGCGGCGACTACGACTACTACCCGACCCGTTACGTCGGTACCGACGACGACGGCGGCGTGCACTGGAACAGCGGCATCGCGAACCTCGCGTTCAAGCTGATGGTCACCGGCGGCACGCACCCCCGCAGCAAGACCACGGTCAGCGTCCCGGCGCTCAGCGCCACCGCGCTCACCTCGATCGACATGGGCGCGAAGATCTGGTATCGCGCGCTCACCGTCTACATGAACTCCTCGACGAATTTCCTCGGCGCCCGCAACGCCACCGCGCAGGCCGCCACCGACCTGTACGGCGCGACCGCGGCCAACGCCGTGCAGCTCGCGTGGGACGCCGTCGGCGTGCCGCGCCCGGCGCCGACCGTCACGCTCTCCAACGGCGTGGCCGTCACCGGCATCGGCGCCTCCACCGGCACCTGGAAGCACTACAAGATCGCCGTGCCCTCGGGCCAGTCGAAGCTGGACATCGTGATGTCGGGCGGCACCGGCGACGGCGACATGTACGTCAAGCGCGGCGCGCAGCCGACCTCGTCGAGCTACGACTACCGTCCGTACCTCAGCGGCAACGCCGAGAGCGTCGCCGTCACCAACCCGGTCGCGGGCGACTGGTACATCAGCATCTACGCCTACTCGACCTTCGCCAGCGTCACCCTGAAGGCGACCTACACCGGCACCGTCACGCCGCCGGCCTGCACGAGCGTCACCAGCTCGCTCTCCGGCAGCGGCGCGAACTACTACACCGCGCAATACACGTCGAGCATCAGCGGCTCGCACACCGGAAAGCTGACCGGCCCCTCCGGCACCGACTTCGACCTGTACCTGCAGAAGTGGAACGGCTCGTCGTGGGCCATCGTGGGACGCGGTGAGACGTCCACCTCGACCGAGAACGTGACCTACAGCGGCACGTCCGGCCAGTACCGGTGGCGCGTCTACTCGTACAGCGGCAGCGGTTCGTTCACGCTCTGCACGACCAAGCCGTAATCAGTCTCTGAGGTTTCTCTGGAGGGACGGGCGTTCAGCCCGTCCCTTTTCTTTTTGTTCACACCTCGCGGTTTCGTCCCGGACGGCGGTGCGCTCCAACAAACCAAAGGAGACACCCATGTTCGAGACATCGGTCGTACAGGTCCGCGCGCAGTCCGGCGCCAGACTGAGCCTGCTGTCGGTTTCCGTCATCGCCCACAGCGCGGTCGTCATCGGCGCCATCGCGATGAGCATCGCATCCACCGAGTTCCCGACGAACGCGCCGAAGGCGTTCGAGCTGGCGCCGGTGTTCCGCATGCCGCCGCCGTTGGGCACGCTCGGCGGCAGCAGCCGTCCGCCCGAGCCGAAGCCGCCGCAGCCGCAGCAGAAGCAGCCCGCCGCGCCGGTACAGCCGAATGAGGTGACCGCACCGCAGACGGTCCCCGACACGATCCAGAACGCGAAGCCGGCAGCGTCGGCGTTGCCGTCGTCGACGCCAGGCACTGGCGACTCATCCGTGGTGTCGAACGGACCCGGCGTGCCGTGGGGCACGAAGGGCGCGACGGGCGACCTCGACGCCCCTCCCGGACCTCTCGCGACGGCTGAGCCGGAGCCGGAGAAGATCTACGAGGTGCACGAGGTCAAGGCGCCGGTGCCGCTCTACAAGCCCGACCCGCAGTACCCGCCGCACCTGGTCCGCACGCGGATGCCGGCGACGGTGGTGGTGCGCTGCATCATCGACAAGAACGGCCACGTCCGCGACCCGCGCCTCGTCCAGTCCGGCCTCCCGCCGTTCAACAAGGCAGTGCTCGACGTGATCTCGACCTGGCGCTACACGCCCGGCTCGCGGAACGGGGTGGCGGTGGAGACGTACCTCGACGTGACGGTGAGATTCGGGGTGAATTGAGCGAGGCGGTTCCTCGGAGTTCCTCGGCAGTTCCTCGGGTTCCTCAGCCGACCTCCCCCGAGGAACCCCGAGGAACCCCGAGGAACCCCGAGGAACCCTTTTGGCGTGCCCGGTGCAACCTCCCGAAGCATGCCGATACAAGGAAAAAAAGAAAGCAAACAACGAGCGATCAAGGGCGTCCAGACGTCCGGGAACACCACCGGACGCGGCGCCCTTGGCGCTCTCGTCACTCCCAGTCCCGAGCTCGCCCACATCGTCGGCTCCTCGCCGCTCACCCGCGGCGACGCCATGAAGCGCCTCTGGGATTACATCAAGAAGCACAACCTGCAGGACCCGGCGAACAAGCGGCGGATCATCGCCGACGACAACCTGCGGCCGATCTTCGAGAACAACGACTCGCTGAGCATGTTCGAGATGACGGCGTACGTGTCGCGGCACCTGCACAAGCAGTAGGTCTCACGCCTCCGGCGCGACCTCATCGGCCGCCACGGTGCGCTTCGCGAGCGACGTCACGTAGACGACGCCGACCACGCCACCGATCGTCAGCACCGCCCCCAGCGCGGCGGTTGCGCTGATGGTCTCCCCGATGAGCGTCGCGCCGAGGGCCATGGAGACGACCACCGCAAGCTGCGAAATCACCCCGACCGTCATCGCGTCGACCCACCGCAGGCTGAACGTCAGCAGGAGTTGCGCGCCGATGGCGAACAGCGACGTCGCGGCGAGGTAGAACCACTCCGCCGCGGTCGGGTTCTTCCACGTCGCCACCGCCAGCGGCGCGGTGAGGAGCGTGCCGAAGAGGCAGAAGCTCGTGTAGACGGCCCAGGAGTTCTCCCCCTTGCGCGCGGCGCGCATCGCCGTTACCGCGGCGCCGGAGAGGATGCCGGAGCAGAGGCCGACCAGCTCCCATATCCCGAAGCCGAGCACGTCGCCGGGACGGGCGTTCGCCCGCACGACCAGGTAGACGCCCGCGAGCGCGACCGGCATCGGGATCAGCACCTTGCTGCTGATGCGCTCCCGCAGGAAGAGCACCGACAGGATGCCACTGAACAGCGGTGAGGTGTAGTTGAGGAGCGTGGCCACGCCGACGCTGATCTTCTCGATGGCGATGAAGTAGCAGAGCACCGCGCTGCCCCCGAAGAGCCCGCGGTAGAAGAGGAGGTCGAGCCGCTTGAAGGTGAACGCGCTGGCGCGGAACCGCGGCACCAGCAGCGCGGGGAGGAGGCCGGTGACGAAGCGGATCAGCGCGACTTCGGACCCCGAGAGGCCGCGCGAGGCCAGCTTGGCGGCGAACGCCATCCCGCCGAACAGCAGCGCCGACGCGGTCATGAGCAGGAGCGCCCGCTGCGTGTCGCGCGCCGCCGGCGAGGGGTCTGATATCGTCACCGCGCGGAGAATATCAATGAGCGATTTTGAATACCGCGAGGCGACTTCCGACGACGCCGGCGCGATCGTCGAGTTCCAGCTCGCCATGGCACGCGAGACCGAGGAGCTGGAGCTCGACCGCGACACCCTCAGCCGCGGAGTCGCCGCCGTTTTCGCGAACGCCGCGCTGGGCCGCTACTTCGTCGCCACCGAGGAGGAGGACGTGATCGCCTCCCTCATGGTCACGTACGAATGGAGCGACTGGCGCAACGGCATGGTCTGGTGGATCCAGAGCGTCTACGTCGTCCCCACCTTCCGCCGCCGCGGCGTCTACGCGGGCCTCTACCGCCACGTGCGCGCCTTCGTCGAAGCCGACGCCGCCATCCGCGGCATCCGCCTGTACGTCGACGAGCGGAACAAGGCGGCACAGGAGGTTTACGCGAGGCTGGGGATGAATGGGGAACACTACCGGGTGTTTGAGTGGATGAAATGACGGAATGAAGAATTTCGAATGAAGAATGAAGAGGTTGTTCACGGCCGCCGGCTGGACTTTATTCTTCATTCTTCATTCGAACCTCTTCATTCGATTGGAGCCACATGCGACGAGCCGTCACCCTCGCGATCCTCCTCCTCTCCCTCTCCCTCCACGCCCTCCCTCCAAACGTCGAAAAGATCGACTCCTTCCGCGGCATCGACCAGTACCGCCTCAAGTCCAACGACATGACCATCCTGCTGGTGCCGAACCACGCCAGCCCGGTCGTCACGTTCATGGTGGTCTACCACGTCGGCTCGCGGAACGAGGCGCCGGGGAACACCGGCTCGGCGCACCTGCTCGAGCACATGATCTTCAACAAGTCGACCGAGAACTTCGGCCGCGCCAAGGGCCACAAGACGTTTCAGGAAGTGCTCTATGAGGCGGGCGCCGACTATTCGTCGACGAACATGACCACCTGGAACGACCGGATGAACGGCTACTCCACGCTGCCGTCCGACAAGCTGGAGCTGGCCATGAAGATCGAGGCCGACCGGCTCGGCCGCGGCCTCATCCTCGACAGCGAGCGGCAGTCGGAGATGTCGGTCGTCCGCAACGAGTACGAGATCGGCGAGAACGACCCGTCGAACGCGCTCTGGAAGAACGTCATCGCCACGGCCATCCAGGCGCACCCCTATCACTGGGACACGATCGGCTACCGCTCCGACATCGAGGGCGTGACGACCGAGAAGCTGCGCGAGCACTACAAGACGTTCTTCTGGCCCGACAACGCGGAGGCCATCCTGGTCGGCGACTTCGACACGGAGCAGGCGCTGGCGATGTTCGACCGCGAGTTCGGCGCCTTCAAGAAGAGCGACAAGCCGATCCCGCAGGTGATCACCGTCGAGCCGCCGCAGGAAGGGGAGCGCCGCGTCGTCGTGCAGCGCCCCGGCACGGTCGGCATCGTGCAGATCGGCTACATGCGTCCCGGCGCGCTCGATCCCGACTTCATCGTCCTCGACGTGCTCAGCTCCATCCTCGGCGACGGCGTGAACTCGCGCCTCTACCGTGCGCTCGTCGAGAAGCAGCTCGCCACCAGCGTCAGCTCGCACAACTTCACGCTCCGCGATCCCTACCCGCTGATGATCGAGGCGAACCTCGCCGCCGGAAAGGCCCACACCGACGTGGAGCAGGGCATCAAGGCCGCGGTCGCCGAGGTCGTCGCCAAAGGGGTGACGGACGAAGAGGTGAAACGCGCGCAGCAGCAGATCGAGGTCGCCGTCATCCGCAGCCGCGACGGCACCTTCAACTACGCCTCCAACCTCGGCGAGTCGGTGGCGTCGACGAACTGGAAGTGGTTCCTGACCTACGTCGACAACGTCAAGGCCGTGACCGCCGCGGATGTGAAGCGCGTCGCGTCGGCCTACCTGACGCCGGAGCGGGCGACCGTCGGCTGGTTCGTCCCGGGGACCGCCGTGAAGCCCGTCCCCTCTGGAGCGACGGCCTCTCAGGCCGTCGCCGCGAAGACGGAGAGCCGGGCTGAGAGCCCGGCCGTGCAGAGAGAGACCAAACCCGCCGCCGGCTCCTTCGCCCAGCGCACCACCCGCCGCGTCCTCCCGAACGGCATCATCGTCGACGTCGTCGAGAACCACGCCGTCCCCACCGTCGCCATCCGCGCCCTCGCGTTCGCGGGCGACATCGCCGCGCCTGCCGGGAAGCCGGCCGTCCCCGCGCTCACCGCGAAGATGCTCGCCCGCGGTACGAAGTCGCGCACGAAGGAGCAGATCGGCAAGCTGCTCGACGACGTCGGCGCGACCCGCTCCTACGCGACTAACCTCACCGAGGCGCTGGTGAGCGCGAACGGGATGTCGCGCGACCTGCCGCTGCTGCTGGAAGTCCTCGGCGACGAATTGAAGAACCCCGCCTTCACGGCCGAGGAGCTGGAGAAGGCGAAGAACGAGCTCGAGAACGACTACCTGCGCGCCGACGATCAGACCAGCGCCCGCGCGATGCAGCGCCTCAGCCAGCTCGTCTACCGTGAGAACCATCCGTACTACGCCTTCGGCCGGGCGAAGCTCGTCGAGAGCGCGAAAGCGGCGACCGCGGACGACCTCCGCGGCTTCCATCGCGCCCGCTACGCCGGCGCGGGGCTGATCGTGGCCATCGTCGGCGACGTCGACACCGCGAAGACGCTGGCGCTGGTCGAGAAGCAGCTCGGCGGCCTGCCGAAAGGGGAGCGGATCTCGTTCGCGCAGCTCCCACGCACCACTCCCGCCGCGAAGGGCGTGCGCGAGGCGGTGACGATGCCCGGCAAGGCGAACATGAACATCGTCATGGGCACCGCCTCCGGTCTCCGCCGCAACGATCCCGACTACGAGGCCGCGCTCATCGCCAACGCCGCGCTCGGGCAGACGGCGCTCTCGTCACGCATCGGCCGCCGCGTGCGCGACACCGAGGGCTTGTCGTACAACCTCGCGTCGCGCTTCTGGAACAGCGACGTGCTCGACGGCGTCTGGTGGGTGAACGTCAACGTCGCGCCGCAGAACCTCGAGAAGGCGATGAAGTCGACCTACGAGGAGATCGTGAAGTTCGGCCGCGAGGGGGTCACCGACGAAGAGGTGGCGGCGCAGAAGAGCTTCTTCGCCGGCAACTACAAGGTCGGCCTCGGCTCGAACGCCGGCGTCGCCACGGCCCTCGTGACGGCGGAGAAGTTCGGCTTCGGCCCCCGCTACCTCGACGAGTTTCCCGCGCGCATCAACGCCGTGACGAAGGACCAGGTGAACGCCGCCATGCGCAAGTACCTCTTCCCCGACCGGCTGCACGTGATCGTGGCGGGAGATCTGGAGAAGGTGCCTGATTAGTTACTGGTTGCTGGTTGCTGGTTCCTTGTGAGTCGTTGAGCGCGGGCAAACCAGCAACCAGCAACTAGCAACCAGCAACGCGCCTCATCACCAGTTCTCCGATCTCCCCCTCCCGCGAATGCAGCAACTCCCATCCCTCGAAGAACGACCCCAGCTCTCCCGGGCTGGCTGCGAACCGCCCCTTCATCCGGGCGGCGGTGACGAGCAGTCCGCCCGGGCGGAGCACCCGCTTCGCTTCCGCGAAGAGCGGGCGGTGCAGGTAATAGAGGATGAGTACGAGGTCGAACGACTCGTCCTCGAAGGGGAGCGGCGCGCCGGTCTCGAGGTCGAGCACGCGCGCGTCGACCGCCGGTTCGTGCTCCCGCAGCAGGCGGATCGCCTCCTCGGCGCCGTCGATCGCCACCACCTCCCACCCTCCGCGCGCGAGCCAGATGGCGTTCCGGCCGGCGCCGCAGGCGAGGTCGAGTGCGCGTCCGGGGGCGACGCCGCGCAGCGCATCGACGAGGAGTTCCGCCGGGCGGTCGTCGATGTCGTCGCGCGTGCGGTAGCGCTGGTTCCACTCGTCGAGACTCACGGGCCTACAATACCCGCATGACCATCCGCGGAATCATCCAGGCGCTCACCCGTGGGGAGGGAAAGATGCTCGAGCCCGGCCAGCAGGCACCCGACTTCGACGTACGCGATCACCAGGGGAACAACGTCCGCCTCCGCGACCTTCGCGGCAAGAAGGTCGTGCTCTGGTTCTACCCGAAGGCCGACACACCCGGTTGAACGCGGGAAGGTTCCGGGTTCCGGGACCTCATCGGCGAGTACGAGCAGAAGAACACCCGCGTCCTCGGCGTCAGCTTCGACGACGAGCAGGCCAACCGGCGCTTCGCGGAAAAGTACAACTTCCCCTTCCCGCTCCTCTGCGACACCGACCGCTCGATCGGCGTGGCGTATGGCGCCGCCGAGTCGGGGAAGGACGAGTACGCGCGCCGCATCGCGTACGTCATCGACGAGGAAGGGAAGATCGCGCAGGCGCATGCGAAGGTGGATGCGTCGAGCTACCCGCGGGAGCAACTGAAGAGTTTGTAACACTCTCCCTGCAACCAATTCGCTACGGCTACGTTTAAACGCTCCAGACAACGAGGAGTGTTCAGATGAGCGCGAAGCGGAAACGGAAAGTCACCATTGTCTCGGTCATCCTGCTGCTGGTGGTGATCGGCGGCACCGTCGCCATCAAGGCCAACGGCAAGGACAAGAAGGCGCCCGAGTCGCCGGTCAAGGTTGCGAAGGCCGAAGTCGGCGACGTGCAGGTCAAGGTCACGGAAGTCGGCACCGTCGAGCCGGAAGTGAAGGTGGAAGTGAAGTCCGCCATTTCCGGCAAAGTCATCGAGATCCTGCACCGCGACGGCGACGTCGTGAAGCGTGGCCAGGTGCTGGCGCGCGTGGAGCCCGATCTCAACCAGGCGCAGTCGCTCGCCGACACGAAGAACTCCGTCGCCTCCGCCGAGATCCGTTTCAGCGAGGCGAAGAAGAACTGGGAAGCCGACAACAACCTCCTCCTGCAGGGGCTCCTCGCGCCGAAGCAGGCGCGCGACGCCGAGACCGAGTACCTCGAGGCGCGCCAGGACTTCGAGAAGGCGCGCGAGAAGTACACGCTCGCCGAGAAGAGCGGCATCCCCATCGGCCAGTCGGCCGCCAGCTTCCAGGGCTCCAGCATCGTCGCGCCGATGGACGGCCTCGTGCTGACCAAGGACGTGGAGATCGGCGAGTCGATCACCTCCGGCGTGTCGTCGTTCAACGGCGGCACGGTGCTGTTCACCGTCGCCGACACCTCGCGCATGATCGTGAAGGCCGGCGTGAACGAGGTCGACATCGGCAAGATCCGCGTCGCGATGCCGGTGCGCGTGACCCTCGACGCCTATCCGAAGGTCCTCTTCAACGGCAAGATCGACCGCATCGCGCCCGCCGTCCGGCTCGACGACAAGGTCCGCGTCTTCGACATCGAAGTGCGCCTCGACGCGCAGGGCCGCGAGCTCCGCTCCGGCATGACCGCGAACATCGAGGTCATCGGCGAGAAGAAGGAGAAAGTCCTCACCATCCCCGTCGAGTCGGTCTTCAAGCGCGACGAGCAGGAAGTGGTCTACGTGAAGAAGGCCATCGACCCCGCCGCGTTCGCGAAGCAGGCGAAGAAGGACGACAAGGAAAAGAAGGACGACAAGGACGCCTGGAAGCAGTTCTTCGACCGCCGCACCATCACCACCGGCCTCGCCGACAACGCCCGCGTCGAAGTGCTCAGCGGGTTGAAGGCAGGGGACGAAGTGGCGCTGGAAGATCCGACCCTGTCGAAGAAGGATCAGGACGAGAACGACGATTAATACGCGCCTACGGCGCGGTTGCTGGTTGCTGGTTGCTCGTGAACTCCCAGCCACACGGCGCCATAGCAACCAGCAACCAGTAACCAGTAACCAGCAACGCGAGCGGAGCGAGCCAATGAGCGCAGTCTTCAAATTCGAATCCTGGCAGGAATCCGAGCCCGTGGCGCCGACCGCGGTGGCGGTCGACAAGTCGCTCATCCAGCTCGAGCGCGTCTTCAAGACCTACGACTCCGGCGAGAACGCCGTGCAGGCGCTGCGCGGCGTCGACCTGAAGATCGGCGCCGGCGAGTTCTGCGCGATCATCGGCCCCTCCGGCTCCGGCAAGTCGACCCTCATGCACATCCTCGGCTGCCTCGACTCGCCGACCGAGGGGCGGTACTGGCTCGACGGCGAAGACGTCGCGGCGATGACGGGCAAGCAGCTCGCCCGCATCCGCAACAAGAAGCTCGGGTTCGTCTTCCAGACCTTCAACCTCCTGCCGCGCGCCACGATCTGGAAGAACGTCGAGCTGCCGCTGCTCTACGCCGGCGTCGACGGCGACGAGCGCCGCGAGCGGGCGTACAAGGCGCTCGAGCGGGTCGGGCTCGCCGACCGCGCCAAGCACCGCCCGAACCAGTTGTCGGGCGGCCAGCGACAGCGCGTCGCCGTGGCGCGTGCCCTCGTGAACGCCCCCTCGCTGATCCTCGCAGACGAGCCGACCGGGAACCTCGACCAGAAGACCGGCGGCGACATCATCCGCCTCTTCGAGGAAGTGGCGGCCGGCGGGCAGACCATCGTCCTCGTCACGCACGATCCCGCGATCGCCGCGCGCACGCACCGCCGCATCCGCATCGTGGACGGTCTCGTGGCGGACGGCGACGAGCTGGAGTAGGCCATGTTGATCTTCGAATCGATCGTCGACGGCATCCGCGACATCAAGGACCACTTCGGCCGGACGCTGCTCCAGCTCTTCGGCGTCATCCTCGGGACCGGCTCGATCATCGCCACCTTCTCGCTCTCGGTGGCGGGCAAAGAGGCCTCGATGAAGTTCTACCGCGTCAGCGGCGGGATCGAGCGCATCTGGATCGGCAACAAGCCGACCGGCAAGGTCACGCTCGACGCGAAGGCGCTCGCCTCCGACGGCCTGACTTACAAAGACGCGCTGGCGCTGCGCGCGGAAGGGAAGGAGATCGACCTCGTCTCCCCGGTGGCGCAGGACTCCATGAGCGTCCGGTACGGCGCGATCGAGAAGAAGCGCGACGTCATGGGCGTCACGCCGGCGTATTCGCCGATCAGCTTCTTCCACGTCGAGCGCGGCCGCTTCATCACCGACTACGACCTGCAGAGCGCGGCGCGCGTCGTCGTCCTCGGCACCGCGCGCGCCGAGGAGTTCTTCGGGAGCGACAACCCCATCGGCAAGACCATGATCATCAACGGCGCCGGCTACCTCGTGGTCGGCGTCATGGAAGAGAAGTACTTCAGCTTCGACCAGCGGCGGAACGTGCTGCGCTGGATGAACCGGCAGATGTACATGCCGATCACCACCATGACCACGCGCCAGGGGCAGCCGCTGCAGAACGGCAAGCTCTCGTTCATGCACGCGCGCATGAAGGACGTGAAGCGTCACAAGGAAGCGGTTGCCGAGATCGAGCGCATTCTCCAGCGCCAGCACGGCGTCAAGGACTTCCAGGTCTTCTCGCGCGTCGCCAACCTGGCCAAGAACGAGAGCGAGAACAAGATGTACGACGTCACCTTCATGATCTGCGGGATCATCTCGCTGCTCGTCGGCGGGATCGTGATCATGAACATCCAGCTGGCCTCCTTCAACGAGCGGGTGCGGGAGATCGGCACGCGCAAGGCGGTCGGCGCGACCCCCGCGCAGATCTTCTTCCAGATGCTCACGGAGTCGGTGCTGGTGTCGGTCCTCGGCGGTCTCCTCGGCATCTTCGCCGGCAAGTTCTTCACCCAGGGCATCTCCATGCTCACCCGCAATCCCGCGATCATCACCCCCGGCGTCATCGTGAATGCACTGATCTTCGCCGCCGGGACCGGGTTGTTCTTCGGCATGTACCCGGCCATCCGCGCGTCGCGGCTCAATCCGATCGAGGCACTGAGAACCGAATGAGAGCTGTTGCTGGTTGCTGGTGGCTGGTTCCTTGTGAGGTGTTCCTCCACGCACCCACTGCGTCACGAGCAACAAGCAACGAGCAACCAGCAACCGCGAGCGAAGCGAGCGCAATATGAACATCTCCGAATCCGTCCGCACCTCCTACGAAGAAGTGAAGGGGCACCCGCTGCGGTCGCTCTTCACGCTGATCGGCGTCATCCTCGGCACGCTCGCGCTGGTGGTGGTCATGTCCGTGCTCGACGGCATTCAGATGTCGGTCCTGAAGGGCATCAACGACCTCGGACTCGACGGCGTGGTCATCGCGTCGCAGCGCGAGCCGGTCGACCCGGTCGAGAAGGCGAAGGCGCATCTCTCGCGCGGCCTGCGCATCGAGGACGTGAAGGCGTTCGAGAACGCCGACTACATCCGCGCCATGTCGCCGGTCGGGGAGTCGCGCGCCGTCGTCACCGGCGGGACCACCACCCGCCGCATCGACGTTTTCGGCGTGATGCCGGAGTACGCCGACATCCGCAACCGCACCGTGTCGTCGGGACGCTGGATCAGCGAGCGCGACGTGGCCACGAACGCCTCCGTCGCCGTGATCGGGTGGGAGCTCAAGCACAAGCTGTTCGGCGGCGAGGACGCCCTCGGGCAGAAGATCAACATCGGCGGACGCCGCGTGACGGTGATCGGCGTCGGCTCCAAGTTCGACATGACCTTCGTCGACGACGACGACATGCGCAAGGAGACCGCGGGCGCGTACGTCCCCTGGACCGTCTTCCGCGACATGTTCGGTCGCGTGAGCGCGATCTCGTACATGCTCGCCAAAGCCACGACGCCGGAGCAGAGCGTTGACGCCGAGGACGAGGCCGCGGCTCGGTTCCGTCAGGCGCACAACGGCATCCGCGACGTGCGCATCAACAACATCGGCAAGGAGATCCTCAAGGAGCGCGGGCAGATCGAGGTGATCCTGCGCAACTGGCGCATCGTCTTCTTCTCCATCGCCGGCGTCTCGCTGCTGATCGGCGGCGTAGGGATCTTCTCGGTCCTCAAGATCTCCATCTCCGAGCGCCTCTTCGAGATCGGCCTCCGCAAGTCGCTCGGCGCCACAAACGCCGAGATCTTCATGCAGTTCCTGATCGAGTCGGTGACGCTCTCCGTCGCCGGCGCCGCCATCGGCCTCGCCCTCGGTATCGGCCTCGTAAAAGTCGTCGGCGGCTTCTTCCCCGCCGGCCTCCCGGTGTCGACGTTCGGCCTCACCCTGGCCAGCAGCTTCGCCATCAGCGTCGGCCTCTTCGCCGGCCTCTACCCGTCCCTGACCGCGGCCCGCCTGGAGCCCGTCGAAGCGCTCCGCGCGTAGTGGCGAAGAGTGACGCGGAGATAGACTCTTCAGCGCATGCCGTCGGTTCGAATCGAGGGGCCATACGACGTTTACTTCACGAGTCACGATCGAGGCGAACCACCTCACGTGCACGTCGACCGAGAGAGCATGGCGGCCAAGGTCTGGCTTCAGCCAGTAGCCGTCGCCTACAATCTTGGCTTCGCGCGGCACGAGCTCCGGAAGATCGAGCAGTTGATCGCCCAGAACCGCGAGCTCTGTCTCAGAAAGTGGCATGAGTACTTCGGAACCTAAAGCAGGGGAGCGCATCACAGCCGTTCGCGTGACGGATGATGCCCTCACGGTCGATCTCCTCGATGGCCGGACGATGACGGTGCCGCTCGCCTGGTATCCGCGCCTCCTGCACGCGTCCGAAGCGGAGAGAAATAACTTCCGGATCATCGGCGGCGGCTTCGTGATTCATTGGCTGGACGTCGACGAGCACCTATCCGCCCAAGGGCTCCTGGCCGGAGCTCCAGCGCCGAATCTCGCCGCCATCTCCTGACGCACGTCGTCTCCGTTGCCTTGCTCCGCCACCGTCCCTCACGCGGTATGCTCCCCCGATGCGCATGCTCCTCAAGATCGGACTCGCCGTCGCTGCTGTTGCTGTGGTTGCTGCCGTGGTCATGGCGCAGCCGGCGCCGGCGAAGAACGATGCAGCGGCGCCGCGGTCCGAGGACAAGCGGTTCGAGGTGCAGATCACGGACGAGATGGTCCGGCACAGCCGGATCCGCGACACGCTGTACTTCGTCAACATCGCCTGGTCCCTCGTCGTCATGCTCGGGCTGTTGTTCAGCGGGGCGTCGCGGAAGATGCGCGACCTGGCGGCCCGCTGGGTGAAGCGGCCGTACTGGCAGGCGGCCATCTACATCGTCCTCTTCATCCTCGCCACCACCATCATCGACTTCCCGCTGTCGTACTACTCCGGCTTCGTCGTGCCGCATCAGTTCGACCTCACCGAGCAGTCCTTCGGCTCCTGGATGGGAGACCTGGCCAAGGGGCTCGCGGTCGGGCTCGCGATCATGCCGCTCCTCGGCGCGTGGGCGCTGCTCGGCATCCGCAAGGTGAAGAACTGGTGGGCGGTCCTCTGGGCGGTCTCCATCCCGCTCATCGTCCTGCTGGTGGTCATCCAGCCGATCGTCCTCGACCCGATCTTCAACAAGTTCGAGCCGCTGCAGGACCAGGTGCTCCGGCAGAAGCTCCTCGACCTCGCCTCGCGCGCCGGCATCGAGGGCGGCCGGATCTACCAGGTCAACAAATCGAAGCAGACGAAGACGATGAACGCGTACGTGAACGGCATCGGCCCGACGAACCGCATCGTCATGTGGGACACGCTGCTCGCGAAGATGACGCACGACGAAGTCCTGGCCGTGATGGGCCACGAGATGGGCCACTACGTCATGAGGCACATCTGGAAAGGGCTCGCGTTCTCGCTGGCCGTCTCGTTCGTCGTCTTCTTCCTCGTGCAGCGCATCCACGATCCGGGGCTGCGCAAGTGGGGGCCGCGCTGGGGCTTCACCACGCCGGGCGATCCGGCGTCGGTGCCCTGGCTGCTCCTCATCGCGGGAGTCGTGTCGCTCTTCCTCTCGCCGGTGACGAGCGGCTACTCCCGCTCGATGGAGCACAAGTCCGACATGTTCGCGCTCGAGGTCACGCACCTCAACGAGCCGCTGGCGACCGCGTTCCGCAAGATGGCCGAGGACTCCAAGCGCGATCCGAGCCCCCACCCGTTCATCGAGTTCTGGCTCTACTCGCACCCGCCTATCGCGAAGCGCATCCCCTTCGCCCTCTCGTACAAACCGTGGGAGAAGGGGGAGCCTAATCGGATGTGGCAGCCATGACGGCGGCGACGACCCGGTCGCAGCGGCTGTTGCCGAACGCGAACAGCGTCTCCAGGGTCACACCCGCGCGCCGGTAAAGCCGGTCGCGCAGCAACGTGCGGGCGCGGGAGAGCCGCGTCTTCACCAGGTCCTCGGAGATGCCGAGGCATTCGGCGGTCTCGGAAGTGCTGAGCCCCTCGACGTCGCGCAGCATGAGCACGGCGCGGAACGTGTCGGGCAGCGCCGCGACCTGCCGCTGCATGACGTCGCGCAGCTCGGACGCGAACGTCTCCTGCTCCGGATCGGGAGCATTCGATTCGACGAGCTGGATCATCGCGTCGTCCCCTCCTGCGAATGGCTGTCTCTTCCCGCGGCGCGCAATGGCCTCGTTCACCGCGATGCGCGTCAGCCAGGTCGAGAACTGCGCGCGCCCGGCGTACTGCCGGAGACTGCGGTAGGCATTGAGATACGCCTGCTGCATGACGTCCTCGACCTCTTCCTCGTTGCCGAGGACGGCGCGGACGGCGCGGTAGATGCGCTGGTTGTACCGGCGCATGACGATCTCGAAGAGAGCGTGGTCGCCGGCGGTGATGCGCTCGACCAGCTCCTCGTCTGTCAAGTGGTCGCGGATCGCTGCGATCGGAACGGTGGTCATCGAGAGTCTCCTGTCCATTAGAGCAGCGTCCCGGGAAAAGGTGACAGTGTCACCCGTTGCACGCTTGGCCGCTCCAATCGGGCAGGAGGAAACAAACAATGGACTCACGACTCAACTCCGTCTTCTGGTCTCTCCGCCTCGCGTTCGGCCTGACCGCGTTCCTGGCCGGCCTCGACAAGTTCCTGAACCTGCTCACCAACTGGGAGCAGTACGCGAGCCCGCTCGTGCTGCGCATGGTGCCGCTGAGTGCCGGCTCGCTCATGCGCGTCGCCGGCGTGATCGAGATGCTCGTCGGCATCGCCGTGCTGGCCGGCCTCACGCGCCTCGGAGGTTACGTCGTCGCGGCCTGGCTCACGCTCATCGCGGTCAGCCTCGTGACGACCGGACAGTACTTCGACGTCGCGGTGCGCGACCTGGTGATGGCCGTCGGCGCGTTCGCGCTGGCGCGGCTGTCCGAGGTGCGGGAGCCGGCGGCAGTGCGCACGCCGTTGCAGGCGCGGACCGCCTGAGCATCGGAAGCGGCAGGAGCGGCGGGTCGAGGCGATCGCGTCAGACCCGCCGCGACAAATCCCTCAGCCGCTCCACCAGCAGCTCGCTCATCGCCACTGCGAACTTCGCCAGCAGCTGCGGGTCGAACGCCAGCGCCTCGGAGAGCGTGCGCTTGTCCCACGCCCGCACCGTCGTCTCCTCGCGCGCCCGCACCGAGACGGTCCGTGGCGAGTCGTCGATGAACGACACCTCGCCGATGACGTCGCCCGCACCGACCGTGGCCAGCACGGTCTGCCGCCCGTCGTCGATTCCGATGATGTCGAGATGTCCGTCCTCGACCGCGAAGAGCGTCGAGTCGGCGTCGCCCGCGCGGATGAGGAAGTCGCCCTCGGCGATCTTCTGCACCTGCGCGATGCCTTCGATCCGCCCCCGCTCCCGCTCCGTGAAGTAGCGGAAGAGGGGATGGTCGGATTCCATGGGGAAGATCTTGTTCAATTCAACTCCAACGGAGCGTCCATTCGCAGTAGGGTCCGCCCTTCGCGTAGCACTGCGTCTGCTCCACCTTGATGTTCTTGACTCCGGTCAGCTCCGCCATCCGCTCGATCCAGCCGGTCACGCGCGAGCAGCCGGCCAGCTCCGAGGGGAAGTTCAGCAGGCGGATGCGCGCGTTGCGCTCCCCCTGCTCGTCGACGCGCAGCTCGCCGCGGTTGTAGAGGGAGCTCCACAATTGCGACGCCTTCCCGAGCAGCGCCGGCGGCGTCATCACCAGCGCGAAGAAGCGGTAGATCCCCTTCACCGCGTCGCCCGCCGCCTCGCGTCCGGCGCGGCGCGCGAACGTGTCCACCGCCTCTCCCTTCGCCTTCGCCGCCTCTTCGGTAAAGCGGTTGAGCATGTGCACCGGTACCACCTCGGTCGCCAGCACCGGCGTGCGGAAGCGCGTGGCGTACTCGGGGGGAAGGCTGCGCAGGACGGTTTCGCGCTGCTCCGGCGTCAGCTCGGCGTCGATGAATCGCTGGAGACTTCGTACGGGAGAACCTTTGACCGTGACGCTCTCGTCCACCATGTCGCTCTCTCCGCGCGGGGCGTTCGGGTCCCGAAGTTGCCTGACGTGCCACGAGTATAATCCGCTTTCTTCACAGCGCCGTCCGGCGCAGTCGCAGGAGGAATCTCGAATGCAGGACCCGACACCCGGCAGCACCGCAGCCGAAGGTGCCGCGGCGATTTCCGTCGCAGAAGACAGCAACCGGCCGGTCCTCGGCCGCAAGGACAAGCTCGAAGAGCTGTGCGTCAACACCATCCGCTTCCTGTCGGTCGACGCGGTCGAGAAGGCGCATTCCGGCCACCCCGGCACCCCCATGGGCATGGCCGACATGGCCTACGTCCTTTGGACCGACTTCCTCCGCCACGACCCGCTCGAGCCAAAGTGGAAGAACCGCGACCGCTTCATCCTCTCGGCCGGCCACGCCTCGATGCTCATCTACTCGCTCCTCCATCTGACCGGCTATCCGGACATGACGCTGGACGAGCTCAAGCAGTTCCGCCAGTGGGGCTCGCGCACGGCCGGCCATCCCGAGTACGGCCACGCCAGCGGCGTCGAGGTCACGACCGGCCCGCTCGGCCAGGGCTTCGCGCACGGCGTCGGCATGGCCCTCGGCGCGAAGATGCTCGCCGCGCGCTTCAACGGCGAAGACCCGTTCAAGCCGGTCGAGCACTTCATCTACTCCATCTGCTCCGACGGCGACCTGATGGAAGGCATCAGCTCCGAGGCGGCGTCGTTCGCCGGCCACGTCGGACTGGGCAACCTCATCTACCTCTACGACGACAACAACATCTCCATCGAAGGGGAGACGCGGCTCGCCTTCTCCGAGGAAGTGAAGAAGCGCTTCGAGAGCTTCGGCTGGCACGTGCTCGCCATCGACGGCCACGACCGCGCCATGATCCGCAAGGCCATCAAGCGCGCGCAGAAGGAGACCGCGCGTCCTTCGCTGATCATCTGCAGGACCGTCATCGGCTGGGGCAGCCCGAAGTTCCACGGCACCGCACGCGCGCACGGCGAGCCCCTCGGCGCCGATGAAGTGAAGGCGACCAAGCAGGCGCTCGGCTGGCCGCAGGAGCCGACGTTCCACGTCCCCGCCGAAGTGCGCGCCGAGTTCGAGCGCAAGACGCGCAAGCTCGCCCGCATGCGCAAGCTGTGGGACCGCGAGATGGCCGCCTGGCGCGCGCGCCATCCGGAGATGGCCGAGGATTGGGACCGCTACTGGTCACAGTGGGTGCCGGACGGCTTCGAGCTCCCGCTGCTCGACGCCGCCAAGTCCGACAAGGCCATCGCCACCCGCGCGCTGTCGGGACAGGTCATCCAGAAGCTGGCCACCGTCGCGCCGTTCCTCGTCGGCGGCTCCGCCGACCTGGCGCCGTCGACGAACACGCTCATCAAGGACGCGGCGAGCATCGAGCGGGCGAAGGGCTCCGAGAAGGCGTTGCCGGCGGCCGATGTCTTCCGCGGCCGCAATCTCCACTTCGGCATCCGCGAGCATGCGATGGGAGCGATCGTGAACGGCATGACGCTGTACGGCGCCTGGCGCTGCTACGGCGCGACGTTCCTGATCTTCTCCGACTACATGCGCCCGTCCGTGCGTCTCGCCGCGCTGATGGGCATCCCCTCGATCTTCGTCTACACGCACGACTCGGTGTTCCTCGGCGAAGACGGTCCGACGCACCAGCCGGTCGAGCAGCTCTGGTCGCTGCGTCTCATCCCGAACATGACCCTCTTCCGCCCCGCCGACGGCGCGGAGGTGGCGATGGCGTGGGCGCACGCGATCCGCTCCACGAGCGGCCCGACGCTGCTCGTGCTGACGCGCCAGAAGCTCGAGCCGATCGCCCGCCCGCTGGAGTTCGACCCGCAGCGCATCCTCCGCGGCGCGTACGTCCTCGACGGCTACACCGAAGGCGAGATCACGCTCGTCGCCACCGGGTCCGAGGTGCCGCTGGCGGTGAAGACCGCCGAGCTGCTGAAGGCCGAGGGGCTCGGCGCGCGCGTCGTCTCGGCACCCTGTCTCGACCTCTTCGACCGCCAGCCGCCGTCCTACCAGGACGAGGTCCTCGGCGACCGCAGCAAGCTCGTTTGCATCGAGGCCGGCCGCACCGACGGCTGGTACAAGTACGCGGGCCAGGACGCGCTCGTGATCGGCATCGACCGCTTCGGCGCCAGCGCGCCATACGAGCGGCTCGCGGAGGAGCTCGGGTTCACGCCGGAGAAGGTGGCCGCGCGCATTCGGGAGTGGAGAGGATGAAGAAGGCGCTGGCGCTGTTGCTGCTCGCGGCGGCGCCGGTCTTCGCATCCGACGAGGACGTCCGCAAGGGGCTGCAGAACCTGCAGAAGCTGCACGAGCTCGCGCAGCTCGTCGAGGGGTTCCTGCTGGTGAACCAGACGCCCGCGATGCCGCAGGATCCGTGGGGCACGCCGTACCGCCTCACGGTCACGGAGGGCCGCTACACGATCGCCTCCGCCGGCAGCGACAAGACCTTCGACGAGTCGGCCTGGGCGACCGTCGAGCAGTTCTCCGGGCTCGAAGGCGACGTCGTCCTGTCGGACGGCAAAGTCCTGCGCTCGAATCGCAACTGGCTCTATCCGCAAGTCACCGATGCGACGCGCAGTGCGCTGGAGAACCTGATCCGCGCGGAAGTGCACGTGATGATGTCGCGCAATCCGACGATGTACGCGCTCGAGCGGCGCCGCGCGACCGCAAACCTGATGCAACTGCTCGGTGGCGAGCTCGCGCGCGACGCGTGGGGTACCCCGGTGCGCAAGATCGGCGAGGGCCACAACGCGCGCATCGTCAGCGCCGCCGCCGACAAGACGTTCGACGAGTCGAGCTGGGACAAGCCTCCCGCGGCGGACGTGAACGAGGACATCGTCTACGAGCACGGCACGGTCAAGCGGGTCGTCGACGAGCGGGCGGTGCTCGAGGCGACGAAGCCGGCCGCCGTGGCGATCCCGCAGCCCTCCGATCCGCCGCTCGCGCTTGACTGGCCGCCGATCGAGAAGGGCACGATCGAGGCGCCGAAGGTCGTGAACCGCCCGGACCCGCAGTATCCGCCGATCTACCGGCTTGCCCGCATCACCGGCACCGCCCACATCGAGGCGGCGATCTCGGACCGGGGGAAGGTCGAGGCGGCGCGCGTGCTGAAGAGCGTGGCGCCGGAGCTCGACATGGCCGCGCTGAAGGCGCTCCGGCAGTGGACGTTCGAGCCGGCGACGAAGGACGGCAAACCGGTACCGGTGCTGTTCAGGCTGACGATCAACTTCAAGCTGCGCGACTAGCGCGTCACTCCCGCCACTCCTTCCGCCATCATCAGCCCCGACGCCTCCTCCACGACCGCGATGACGGCGCGCTTGCCGTCGGCCGAGAACGTGAAGGTCTCCGGCGTCGCGCTGCCGTCGCCCGCGGCGAGCTGCGTGCGCGTCGCGGTCGTGTCCTCGCCCGGCCGGAACTCCTGCGCGAAGATCGCGATCGCGCCGTTCGGTCCCGGCGCACGAAACGCAACCGTGTGCGTGTCCGCCACCCACCGCGCCCGCAGCGTGGTCACGCCGGTGATGCCACCGGCGAGCGTGAACACCTTCCCGTCGGCGAGCCGCACCACGTCGATGCCGATCGCGCCGCCCGGCTTCGGCGACTGGTAGGCGACGTACTGGCCGTCGGCGGAGATGTGCGGGTGAATCGTCTCGCCGGCGACGATCATCTTCGCGCCGCTGCCGTCGCGGCCGATGCGCCAGAGGCCGTCCGTCTTTTCGTTCGTCGAGTCGTAGATCAGGAACTCGCCGCTCGCGGGGAGGGAAGGGTTCTCGGCGTCGACGCCGTCGCGCGTCAGTTGCCGCGGGCTCGCGCCGTCGAGCGCGGAGGTCCACACCTCGAAGTGTCCGCCCCGGTTGCTGCTCCAGAAGAGCGCGTCGCCGGCGGGATAGGGATCCCAGTCGACGCCGGAGTGGTCCGTCACGCGCCGCACGCTGCCGCTGTCGAGCGCCAGCTCCCAGACGTCGACGTTGTTCCCGCGGTCGGAGGCGAAGAAGACGCTCGCGCCGCCGCGCGCGTACGACGGCTGCCGGTCGATGCTCATGCCGCGCGAGAGCCAGCGCGGCGGCCGCGACCCATCCAGCGTCACTTCCTGCAGGCTCTGCCTCGTCAGGTCCTCGGAGAAGACGATCCGCCCATCGCCCGCCACGTCGATGCGGTCGGCCGCGCTGTGCGGATTCCGCAGCAGCACGCGCGCCTCGCCGCTGTCGACCTCGTGCAGCACGATCGCGCTGCTGCCGCTCGGCCGCGGGAGTCCCGTGCTGCCGAGGGCGTCGAGCTCCGCGTAGATGAGCGCGCGTCCGCCGTTCACCCAGGCGGTGCCGGAGAGCATCCCGTGCGCTTCCGGCCGCGACAGCACCTTCTTGTCGCCGGAGACGAGATCGACCACCAGCACTGAGCCGGCGTTCGTGCCGCGCGTCGTGCGCGTCACCGCGATCGCGTTTCCGCCCGGCGACCAGCGCGGCGACGACAGGTCCTCCGTGTCGGTGGCCGTGATCTCCCGCACGTCGCCGCCGTCGACCGGCGCGAGGCAGATCGTGGAGAAGCGGCGGGGCTCGGCGCGGTGGCGGATGAACGCGAGCTGCTTGCCGTCCGGCGACCAGTCGCCGTCGAACGCGTTGTCGATCAGCCGCCGCGGCTCGCCGCCCACGACCCCGACGCGGTAGAGCGCCCGCGTCCCCCGCTCGTTGCGCGAGAACAGCAGCACGGCGCTGTCGGGGCTGAAGCGGGGCGCGTAGTCTTCCGGTCCGGCGGTGACGGCCGCCTCCGTGCCGTCGGCGAGTTGCTTGAGCCAGATGCGCCGCCGCCCGTCGCGCGTGGAGACGAAGGCGATCAGGCGTCCGTCGGGGGACACGGCGGGGTCGCTGTCGCGTCCCGAGTACGTCAGCGGATGCATGCGCGGCGGCTGCGCCTGTTGCGGCTCGAAGCTTCTCCGCGACAGCACCGCCGCGCCGATGACGGTCAGCAGGATCGCGCCGAGGACGAGCGCGCGCGTCCGGCTGGGACGGGGGACCGCGGCGCTGCTCCGCCGCTTCGCCGGCGACGGCGTCGACGAAGTCACCGACCGGGCCGCGCTGTCGAGCGCGAAGGCGAGGTCGCCCGCCGACGAGAAGCGCTGCGATGGGTCTTTCTCCAGGCAGCGGCGCACCAGCGCCTCGACCGTGTCGGGGATCGACGGAACGAGCGTGCCGATGTCCGGCGGGTCGTCGGTGAGGATCGCGTTCATCGTCTCCACCGAGGAGCGGGCGTGGAACGGCACGCGCCCGGTCAGCATCTCGAACAGCACGATTCCGAAGCTGAAGATGTCGGAGCGGACGTCGAGCGGCTCGCCGCGCACCTGCTCGGGCGACATGTAGTGCGCCGTCCCCATGACCATCCCCGGCTCGGTGCGCATCGCCGTCGTCGCGCTATCGTGCGTGTCGGTGGTGACGGCGAGGCCGAAGTCGAGGATCTTCAGGAGATGCCCGCCGGTGATGAAGACGTTCTCCGGCTTGAGGTCGCGATGCACGACCCCCTTCTGGTGCGCGGCGGCGAGGCCGGAGGCGATCTGCGCTCCCCACGCCAGCGCCTTGCGCACGCCGAGACGCCCCGCCTGCAGCCGGTCGCGGAGCGTCTCCCCTTCGAGGAGCTCCATGACGAGATAGGGGATCGTCGCGCCGCTCTGCGTCAGCTCGCCGACGTCGTAGAGCGCGCAGAGGTTCGGATGGCTGAGCGACGAGAGTGCGCGCGCCTCGCGCTCGAATCGGTGGCGGATCTTCGGGTCGCTCCAGCGGTGCTGCGGGAGGACTTTCACCGCGACGGCGCGGTCGAGGCGCGTGTCGGTGGCGCGGAAGACGTGACCCATCCCACCGGCGCCGATCTCGGCATCGATCCGATAGGGTCCGAGACGGGCGCCGCGAGCGAGAGGCATTCGGGTCGGTGCGGCGCGATGGTAGCAAACCGGCCGTTCTTTACTCGACCGGAATCCCCGTGACCGCCACCTGGTATCCCTGCAGCGTGGTGGTCTGTCCGTACATCGCCGCCGGCGTGTAGTCGGTGCGGTGGTTGACGTACGAGTAGTACTTCGTGCCGAGGAACTTCGTGCCGTTCGTGCTGTGGATGCCGTCGATCGTCGAGACGATCCATTCCGGCTCACCGCGCTCCGCGTGCGGCGGGCGCTCGAAGACCAGCCAGTACTCGCCGGCGGGGAGGTCGAGCCCGTCGAAGAGGATCCAGGAGCCGTCGAACGACGGCGGCAGCTCGTACGACGTCTGCGCCACCTCCGCGCTCTTGCTGGTCGACGGGCCGATGCGCCGCATGAGGTACGTCGTCACGATCGAGTAGTCGTCGTAGCCGCTGTCGGCGCGGACGGAGATCGTGACGTTGCGGTGGGGGAGGGCGAACGCCCAGCCGATCGCCAGGGCGTCGGCCTTGCTGCCACGGGTGTCCCCGCCGCGGGCGGCGAAGAGGAGGGGACAGTGTTCCCCGGCGGACAGCGACAGTGGAAGGCAGAGGAGCGCGGCCAGCACTGCGGACTTCATGCGGCCCGTCATCAGCGGCCGGCATGCCATGGCCGCGCTCTCTGCGGGGGTGGGAGATAGGGGCGCGAACATCCTCGATTGCGGACGTTCGCGCCCCCGCTTCAGGACAGCCGGTTTACTGCTGGGCGGGCGGGTTCGTCGCGGCCGGGTCGGTCGTGACGGTATCCGTCGTGGAGGTGGTGGTCGTCGACGTGCCGTCGGTCGCCGTCGGCGCCGGTGCAGCCGTGTCGGACGGTACCGCCGTGTCGGACGGAGTCGTCGTCACGTCGGTCGTGGTCGTGCTGGTCTCCGACACCGTGGCGGTGTTCTCCACGGGCGCCGGGTCGGTGGTCTTCGGCTCGCTCTGACAGGCGATGCTGCCGGCGACGAGCAGGGCGATGGCGGTGAGCTGGGTGAGTTTCTTCATGTTCATGGTCTCCTTGAGTGTCAAGATCGCTCCGAACGCGGCGGGAGTCTTGAAACACGCGTGGGAGAGTTCTGGGAAAGTTCTGGGATGAGGCTCCTCTTCGGCGACTGCACGTTCGACTCGGATTCGCGCACGCTGGCGCGCAACGGCGAGCCGGTGCGCGTGACCGGCAAGGCGTTCCAGCTCCTCGAGCTGCTGCTCGCGGCCCGGCCGAAGCCGGTCGAGAAGACGGAGCTCTTCGCCAAGCTGTGGCCCGACACGTTCGTCTCCGAGGCGAACCTGGCCAGCCTGGTCAAGGAGATCCGCGCCGCCATCGGCGACGATGCCCGCGCCCCCCGCTTCGTCCGCACCGTGCATCGCTTCGGCTACGCCTTCAGCGGCGCCGTCACCGAGACGCCGGAGCGCAACACGATCGACTCGATTGCGGTGCTGCCGTTCGCGAATCGCTCCGGCCTGACCGACCTCGACTACCTCGCCGACGGCCTCGCGGAGTCGCTGATCAACACGCTCGCCTCCATCGAAGGGCTGCGCGTCGCGCCTCGCGGGTCGTCGTTCCGCTACACGGAGAACGATCTCCCCGCGCTGCGGCGGGAGCTGAACGTGCGCGCGGCGCTCACGGGACGCATTCGCGTGGTCGGCGACTCGGTGCAGTTGCAGGTCGAGCTGAACGACCTGGTGCGCGACGCGCAGCTCTGGGGGCGGCAGTTCCAGGCGCCGCTGGCGGGGCTCTTCGCACTGGAGGAGGAGCTCTCGCGCGACGTCGTCACGGCGCTCCGCTTCCGCATCACCGGCGAGACCGACCGCCGCCTGCGCAAGCGCTACACGGAGAACGCGGCCGCGTATCAGCTCTACCTCAAGGGACGGCACCACTGGAACCGCCGTACGGCCGAGGGGATCGAGCGGGCGATCTTCTTCTTCGAGTCGGCGATCGGCGTCGACGCGGCGTATGCGCCGGCGTACTCGGGACTCGCCGACTGCTACATCGCCCTCGCCAGCCGCGATCTCTACCCGCCGTTGCAGCTCTTCCCGAAGGCGGAGGCGGCGGCGCGGAAGGCGCTGGAGCTCGATGCGGAGCTGGCCGAGGCGCACGCGTCGATGGGAGCGATCCACGAGGTCTTCCACTGGAATTGGGAGCGGGCGCTGGAGGAGTACGTGACGGCGCTGCGCCTCAATCCCGGCTACGTGACGGCGCGGCAGTGGTACGCGCTGGCGCTCGCGCACCGCGGAAGGATCGCCGAGGCGCTGGTGCAGATGCAGGTGGCGGCGGAGGGGGACCCGCTGTCGTTCATGATCAACGCGAACATCGCGGTGATCCACTACCTCGGCCGCGATTACGAGTTGGCGGTCGAGCACTGCCACCGCGCGCTGGAGATCAACCCTCACCACGAGCCGGCGCACTTCACCCTCGGCCTGGCGATGCAGCAGCGCGAGCGGCCGGAGGAGGCGCGCGCGGCGCTGGAGAAAGCGCTGGCGATCTCCCGCGGCGAGCCGCACGTCGTCGCCGCCCTCGGCGCCCTCGACCGCGATGCAGCGGCGCTGGAGAAGCTCGCCGAGCTCTCCCTCACCCGCGACGTCTCCCCCGTCCACTTCGCCACCGTCCACACCGCCCTCGGCGACCACGACGCCGCGCTCGACTGGCTGGAGAAGGCGAGGGAAGCCCGCTCCGGCTGGCTCGTCTACCTGAGGACGGAGCCGCGGTTCGATCCGTTGCGTGGGGATGAGCGGTTCACGCGGTTGCTGAGCTGAGGCGATCCTTCAGGCCGGCAGGCGACCGGTTGCGCGTCGGCCGCGGCAGGTGTCCAACCGAAAAATGCCGATCCTCGAGCGAACGTTCGTCGTGGCGAATACCACCGCCAGGAATCGCGCGCCCGAGCATTGGCTCCGCTTGTTCGGCGCCGTCTGCGCCACGCTGCACTTCGTCGTCTTCATCGTCGTCGTCTCGATCGTACCGATCGTCCCGCTGCCCGCCTTCATCGACTTCCCCTCCGCCGCCTCCGCAGAGAAGTCTCCTGAGTTCGAGCACGACGTGACCGTGACCGTGCGCGCGAATGGCGACGTGTTTCTGCAGTCCCGGCCAGTCGCGATGGCGTCCCTTGCGCGGGAGCTCGAGGCGTCACGCCTTCATCGCCTTCACGCGCCGGTGCTTCGACTGCGCATCGACCGGTCGGCGCCATTTGGCGTTGTCCGCGGCGTGGCCGTCGCTGCCGGCGTCGCCGGCTTTGAGCGCGTCACGGTGATGGTTCGGCACATCCCGTCGGCGGAGGCGCATATCATCCGCCGATGATCGTTCGCCGCCTTCTCCTCATCCTGACCATCCTCGCGACGCTGCCCGGTGTTGCGGAGGTCGTGACCGATGCTGACGTGAAGGCGTATCACGACTGCGTTACAGCCGCGTCCGATCCAGACGGCACTCCCGGGAAAGCCGTTGAGCTGTGTCTCGGACCGGCGAAGGTCGGCATCCCTGGCGCTCAGTACGCGCTCGGCGCCTGGCTCGTCAACAGAAACGAGGCTGGCGATCGCACGGCCGGCATCCAGTGGCTGGAGAAGTCGGCCGCGTCGGGCAATCCCGCGGCGGCGTTCACGCTGGCCGGTATTCTTCTGCAGGAGGAATCGCCCGCAGCGCAAGCGCGAGGAAGCGCCGCTCTCAAAGCAGCGGTCTGTGCGGGGTATCCGCATGCGCTCGCCGCGCTTCGCGACGGTGGCGTGGAACGGGCGAACGTTGGTTGTCCGCCGGTGCCGGAAGAGGACTTTAACGGTGAATGGCTTGCCGACCTGAAGCCGGTGAAGAACGGCGCAGCGGCTGCCGAAGCCGAGAAGTACCAACTGAAGGTCGTCATCGAGGGCGACGTGCCGCGCGTGTTTGCAAACGACGACGGCACGTGGAACGAGGTGAAGCCGGGTCGCTTTACGCTCGAAAAGCACGGGCAATCGGCCACGGTCGTCGCGATCGACCGCGGGTGGGATTTCGACGGCGAATGGATCGAGTCCTGGACGATTCAGCTTCTCAGGACCGCGCCTGATGAAGCACACGTGGCGTATCTGAGAACCGTCAATAATCCCTATATGCCTCGAACGTTCGAGTGGCGAGCGTTCTCGTCGTTCTCCGAGGGAAGCGCCCGGCGTGCGAAGCGGCCCACATAGTGTTGACCGGATGAGCCACGCCGCGCCGTCGACGCTGAGGTACATCGCTCGTGTTCTCACCGGTCGCTTTACCGCGGACGACGTGGCGCTGGCCGGCACGCCGCACCTCCTCGTCGGGCTCGCGTTTACGTGGCTCGCCGGCGTCGGCCGGTACTGGGACAATCCGCGCGCGAGCCTGCTGCAACATCTCGGGGTGGGGTCGCTGGCCTATGTCGTCGTCCTTTCCGCCTTCCTCTGGTTGCTGTTGTTGCCGCTGCGGCCGGCGCGGTGGTCGTACCGCTCGATCCTCACCTTCATCTGCGCGGTGTCACCGCCGGCGATTCTGTACGCCGTACCGGTCGAGCGGTTCCTGTCGCTCGAGAGCGCACGCACGGCCAACGTCTGGTTCCTCGCCGTCGTTGCCGCATGGCGCGTGACGTTGTACGTCATCTTCCTCGCGCGCTACGCGGCATTCCGCAACCTGCATCTCCTCGTCGCGTCGGCGTTACCGCTCTCCCTGATCGTGGCAGGCCTCGCGGCTCTCAACCTCGAGAAAGCGGTGTTCGACGTCATGGCGGGCCTCGATCCCGCCGCGGGCACTTCGGCAGACTCCGCGTACGCCGTACTGTTCCTGCTGACGTTCATCGCGTTCACTGTCGCGCCGGCAGTGGTCCTGCTCTATCTGGTGGCGATTTTCGTTTCGTACCGCGCCTCCCGCTGAGACGAACGCTGCCGCCGCGCCGCGCAATGCGGCTACTGCCTTGCATTGGCAAGTAGCAAGGAGCAGCGAAACCAATGGGACTTTTCAAAAATATCCTCAACAAGATTTTTCATGCGGGCGGGAATGCGGAAGCGCCGCCTGACGCGCTGAAGCCGGGGCAGGGTACCGAGTCGCGCGTCGAGACGGCCGCGCGGACCGGAGTGCCGATCGGCACCGCCGGCGCACAGGCGGCGACCGCTACCGCGAAAAACGTCGACGTCGAGGCGATCCTCAATGGTTTGGCCGCGAAAAACCCGGAAAAACTCGACTGGAAGCACTCCATCGTCGACCTGCTCAAGCTCATCGGCATGGACAGCAGTCTCGGCGAGCGCAAGGAGCTCGCCGCCGATCTCAAGTACAGCGGCGACACGAACGACTCGGCGACGATGAACATGTGGCTGCACAAGGAAGTGATGCGCAAGCTCGCGGAGAACGGCGGGAGGGTCCCGGCAGAGCTGTTGGCTCACTGAGACCATCATGACCTCCGTCCTCGACGCAGTTCGCCAGCAACTCGGACCCGACACCATTCAACAATTGAGCGGCGCCCTCGGCGCCGATCCCGCCACGACGTCCAACGCCATCTCTGCCGCGTTGCCGGCGCTGCTCGGCGGTCTCGCGCAGAACGCGGCGCAACCGGAAGGCGCCGCCGCGCTCGACAGCGCGCTCGACCAGCATGACGGCAGCATTCTCGACAACCTCGGCAGCGCATTTGGCGGCGGCGGGAACGGTGCCGGCGCCGGCGCGCTCGGCGGCATCGGCGGCGCGATTCTCGGCCACATCTTCGGCGGCCGGCGCGGCCCGGTCGAAGAGGGCGTCGGCAAGGCCTCGGGCCTCAATGCCGCGCAGGTCGCTCAGCTCATGGCCCTGCTCGCGCCCATCGTGATGGGAGTCCTCGGCCGGATGAAACAGACGAAGAAGCTCGACGCGAATCGCCTGCCCGAAGTCCTCAACGACGGCGGCGGTGGGGCGGTCGGCAGCTTAGGCTCCATCCTCGGCGGGTTCTTCGGGCAGAAAGCGTGATGCCGGCGCCCGGCAAATCGTAAAGTCACACGGCTCGCCTCGCGCCTCGCGAGGCGGGCCAACTGCCCCCACCTCACGATGGATATGGGGTCATGTCCATCGCCACGGCCGCGACGATGTGAGCGCGTCCGCCCGTACTCGCGAGGGACATGGGGTGATGTCCCTCGCCGCTGCCGCGACGACGTGAGTGCGTCCGTCCGTGCTCGCGAGGGACATGGGGTGATATCCATCGCGGCTGTCGCGACGATCTGCGTGACGCCGCCGCGGCGCAAATCGAGGTCGAGTGACCTCGAGCGCGACGTCCGTGGGACTGACGATGGACATCCCCCCATGTCCCTCGCGGCCGCGGCGACGATGTAAAAGAACGTCACGGTCGCTCGCGCATCGCAGCCGCCCCGTCCCGCCAACGACGCGTGCGACAATCGCGTCCATGCGCCTGATCCTGATCCTGCTGCTCGCTCTCCCCGTCAGCGCGAGCTACCGTGAGTTCATCGACCTGCTGCCCGACCCGTCGATCGAGACGAGGTTGCGCATGGCGGCCGACGCGACGCTGAAGGCGTATCCGAAACTGAAGGCGGACGATCTCGCCATCACCGTCATCGACGTCACCAAGCCGGCGCTGCTCGCCCGCGGCGACTATCACGGCGACGTCCCGTTCTACCCCGCGTCGGTGATCAAGCTGTTCTTCATGTCCGACGTCTTTCTGACCAGGAAAGAAGCGGTCGGCGACGTCCGCCGAGCGCTGAAGGAGATGATCGTCGTCTCCGACAACGACGCCACCGCCTACCTCGTCGACATCCTCGCCAACACCGTCCCCGGTCCGCCGCTGCAGGGGCGCGCGCTCGACCGCTACATCGGCCGCCGCCGCGAGATCAATCGCCGCTTCGAGCGCCTCGGCTACACCGGCAACGTCAGCGCGATGATGAAACCCTGGAGCTTCGGCCCCTACGGCGTCGACCTGCAGGTCCTCGGCGAAAACCGCGTCAACCGCAACAAGCTCACCGCGAACGCCACCGCGTCGCTGCTGCTCTGGATCGTCCGCCGCCGCGCTCCCGGCGCCGAAGAGATGATGTCGCTCCTCGAGCGCCCGCTCTCTCCCGTGCGCGAGGAGGAGAACCAGGTCAAGGAGTTCATCGGCGAGGCGCTGCCGACGACGGCGAGACTCTGGTCGAAGGCGGGGTGGACCAGCGAGGTGCGCCACGATGCCGCGTACGTCGAGCTCCCGGACGGGCGCAAGCTCATCCTGGTGATCTTCACACGCGGCACCGCGGACGACCTCACCCTCATCCCTGCGATCGCGCGGAACGTGCTGGAACAGCTTTGAGCGCTGCCTCGAGCGCCTGCTCGGCCGGCACCGCGACGTCGGGAATCACGCCCGTCGACTGCCATCCGGTGCGCGTCTTCGGGTGCGTCACCGTTCCGATCGACACCGACACCGTGTAGCCGCCGCCGATGTCGACGAAGCGGTTCGGCCGGCCGCCGCCGCGCGTCTTCGCGCCGACCACCTTCGCCCGGCCGTACTGCTGCAGCAGGTATGCGAACGCTTCCCCCGCCGAGAAGGTCTTCTCGCTGATCAGGATCGTCAGCGGCACATTCTCGAACTTCCGCGTCGGCGTCTCCATGACGTACCCGGTCATCGGCTTCGGCATGTGCCGCGTGCGCATCGTCATCAGCTCCCGCCCGTCCGCGGGAAAAAAGTAGCTGGCCAGGAAGTCGACGAGGTGCTGCGAGCCGCCGCCGTTCTTCCGGAGGTCGACGATCACCGACGACGCCCCCTCGATGACCTTCATCGCATCGGCGAGCTGGTCCTGCGCCGCGGGCGTCGGCTGGAACGTCGGCACCTCGATGTAGCCGACGCCTCCGTCGAGCATGCGCGACGACACCACCGCGACCGGGCCGGCACTCTTCTTCGGCACCTGCGGCGCGTCGAGGCGCGCGCGCAGCTCGTCCCGCGAGAGCAGCGGCTCCGTGGCCTTCGCCTCGTTGAACTTCACGTTGAGGTGGCCGTCGTCTTCGATCGACCAGAGGGCATCGGTGACCGCCTTCGCGAGCGCCGGGCCGGCGAGCGTCGCGTCCAGCTTCTTCGCGCGCAGCGCCGCGGCGATGGCGCGTCCGCGCTCGGCGTCGAAGAACGCCTCCTCGACCACGAACGCGGTCGAGTCGAGCACCTGCGCCGGCTCTGCGGCGGAGGCGGTGAGGGAGAGGAGAACCGTGAGGAGTGTCAGGATCTTCATGCGCCGAGCCTAGGAGGCTCTCATGAAGAAATGATGAACCTCTAGGCCGCGCACTCCCGGACGCTCGCCAGCAGCGCGTCGACGTCGAACGGCTTGCGCATCACCGCGTGCACCTGCGACACGTCGAAGCCGTTCAGCGTGGCCTGCGACGCGGCGGTCAGGACGATCACCCGCGGCGACATGGCCGGCCGCTCCGCGTTCAGGAAACGGATGACGTCGAAGCCGAACTGGCCCGGCAGCATCAGGTCGAGCAGGATGGCGTCGTATCCGTTCGTGCGCAGCATCCGCACCGCGTCGTTGCCGTCGCCGCAGACTTCGGGCGAGTAGCCGTCGCGCGACAACAGGGTCACCAGGAACGAGCGGATGGCGGCGTCGTCTTCGACGATGAGTACCTTTTTCTCCGGGGACATGGACGAGCACAGTGTGCCCGATCGTGCCTTCCAAATCTGTACGAACCCGTACGATCGTCAGGCCGGTTTGCCCCAGAAATAACCCTGGCCGTACTCGATCCCCAGCGACCGCACAACCTCCAGCTCGCCAGCCGTCTCGATCCCCTCGGCGACGATGGCGCAGCCGAGCGTCCGCGCCACCCCGACGTACCGCCGCAACTGCTCGATCCGGGCACGGTCGCCGACGATCCCGATCACACACCGCTTGTCGATCTTGATGATCTCCGGCTGCAGCAGGATCAGGCTCTCCAGGCAACTGCTGCCGAAGCCGACGTCGTCGATGGCGATCATCACCCCCGCCGCCCGCAGCGCCTGCACCGCCGGCAGCAGGTACGACGGGTCGCCGATGATCTGCTGCTCGCTGATCTCCAGGCAGAACGTCTCCGCCGGCAGCGGCTTCGGGAAGAGGTCGAGCAGATGCTCCACCGGCACCGCCAGCAGCGTGGTCGGGAAGATGTTCAGGTGGAAGCGGGCATACGGCGGCAGTTGCATGGCCGCGCTCATCGCCGAGCGGAGGCAGGCGTGGTCGACGAGCGTGAGGATGTTCTTCTCCGAGCAGACGCGGAAGAAGTTCTCCGGCAGCTCCAGGCCGCCGTTCGAGTAGCGGCTCAGGAACTCGTATCCGATCGGGCTCTCGCCGGCGAGCTCGAAGATCGGCTGCTTCACCGTGAGGATGTGCCGTCCGCGCGAGAGATTGCCGCACATGTCCGTCTGCGCGCGCATGCGGCGGTCGGTGTCGTCGAAATCGGCGGCGGCCGACACGACCCGGTTCTTCCCCTCGCTCTTCGCCCGCGCCAGGAGCATGTGCGCGCGCGCCAGCAACTGATCGACCGCCGGCATGTCCTCGGTGAGCAGCATCGCGGCAATCGAGGCGGTGAGCGTCACCGTCCCGGTGCTGTGCTGGATCATCGCCGTGGCGATCGCCAGGCGGATCCGCTCGGCGACGCGCATCACCTCGGCCGGCTCGGTCTCCGGCAGCAGGAGCATGAACTCGTCGCCGCCGATGCGTCCGACGTAGTCGACCGCGCGGATCGACGCGCGCAGCCGCCGCCCCACTTCCTTCAGCACGACGTCGCCCGCCGCGTGGCCGAGGTGGTCGTTGATGTGCTTGAAGTCGTCGAGGTCGACGAGCAGCACCGCGCTCGACGCCGCCGCGCGGTTCATGTGCTGCACCTCGCGCGAGAGCGCCTGCTGCAGTCCGCGCCGGTTGAGCAGCTCCGTCAGCGGCTCGACCAGCGTGAGCCGCTCGAGGTCGCGGTTGACGTTCTCCAGCTCCTTCTTCACCCGCGCCAGGTCGCGCACGCCGCGGTGCCGCTCGACGGCATAGCGGATCGAGCGGATGAGCGAGTCGAAGTCGATCGCCCCCTTGCGCAGGTAATCCTCCGCGCCGAAATGCAGCGCGTCGCTCGCGAGCGTGTCGTCGCCGCGGCCGGTGAGCACGATGACCGGGATCTCGTGCACCGCCGCCTCGAGCCGGATCAGCGCCTGCAGGTCGGTCGCGTCGGGCAGGCCGAGGTCGAGGATCACGACGTCGAGATCGCCGCCGCGCACCGCCTCGCAGGCGGCGGCCGCGCTGGTGACGTGCCGGATCGTGAACTGCGGATCGCCCGACACCTCGAGCAACGCGCGCAGGGAACGGGCCGAGCTGAGGTCGTCCTCGACGATCAGCAGCCGAAGGACGTGCGCCGCGGTAGCTGAATGAGAGACTGCCATACAGTACGGATACAGCCGCGCCGGGCGGGCGAACGTGACGGCGGTCACGCCGGACGCAGCGCGAGGCTCTCGCGCCGGCGCAGTACCTCCCATCCGAGGAGCGCGAAGCTCAGCCCGAGCGCCACGTCGCAGGCCCCCAGCGCCCACTCCAGCCGCACCGCCCGCCCGACCGGGAACAGCACGCCGCCGGCCACCAGCAGCGCACCGATCGCGCGGTGTACCGGGGCGGTGGCGACCAGCGCCGCGCCGAGCACGATCAGCCCGAGCGGGAACATCAGCCCCATCGGCACGATGCTCAGCCAGACGACCGGCGCGGCGGTGAACATCTTGTCCAGCGTGTCGGCCGGCACGCCGGTGACGCCGCTCTGCAGCAGCGACTCCAGTTGCCCCAGGACGATGATCCGGCAGCCGACGGTCCAGCCGGCGATGGTCAGCGCGCCTCCGATCAGCCCCGTACGATCGGCGCGCGCGCGCAGCAACTCCGCGATTCCGAACACGACGCCAACCAGCAGCACCATCGTGAACGGCACCACGAACCCGCTCGCTGCGATCCTCGCGGGAGACGCCGGCCCGCCGCGCGCGATCAGATGCGTGAGCGGATTCGAGAGAAACAGCAACGCCAGCGCCGCGAAACAGAAGCCGGAGAGGATGCGCCGGCGGGTCACGTCGTTCGATTCGGTCATGAGCTTCCTCCAACTGACGTAGCGACGTGGGCGAGGGAAAGTGTTCACTCTGATGTTGTCGGTTGTCGGTTCTCAGTTGTCCGGGGCTCCTCGTCACCCCAACACCGCAGACAACCGACAACCGACAACCGACAACCGACAACCGCGGCCGCAGGCCGCGCCCGCAGGCCGCGCCGCCTGCTACCATCTTCCCGATGCCCGACATCACGCGGCTTCTCGCCGGCTGGCGCGCCGGTGACCGCTCCGCCTTCGAGCAGCTCACGCCGCTCGTGTACGCCGAGCTGCGGCACATCGCCGCGCGTCAGCTCGGGCGCGAGGAGGCGGGCCACACGCTGCAGCCGACCGCATTGGTCAACGAGGCCTTCATCCGCCTCTGCGGCAGCACGCCGGCCGCCTGGCAGGACCGGTCGCACTTTTTCGCCGTCTGCGCGCAGGTGATGCGGCACATCCTCACCGATCACGCCCGGGCGCGGCTGCGCGTGAAGCGGGGGGCGGGGGCGGTGCACGTCCCGCTCGACGCGGCGGCCACGGTGATCCAGCAGGAGCCGTCGCTCGACCACGCCGCGCTCGACGACGCGCTGCGCGCGCTCGAGACGCTCGATCCCCGCAAGGGGCGCATCGTCGAGCTCCGCTACTTCGCCGGCCTCGGCATCGAGGAGACGGCGGAGCTGCTGAACGTCTCCGCGATGACGGTGCGCCGGGAGTGGACGCGCGCGAAGGCCTGGCTCTATCGCGAGCTGGCCGAGGGAGGCAGCCGTTAAGACCGAGCGCTGGCGGCGGATCGACGGGCTCTTCGCGTCCGCCCTGGAGCTGGAGGGGAGCGCGCTGCAGCGTTTCCTCACCGAGGAATGCGGCGAGGACCGCGCCGAGGTGGAGTCGATGCTGCGCTTCGCCCGCGCGTCGAGCGATTTCCTCGAGACGCCGGCGCTCAGCGACCGCACCACCCTCGCCGTCTTCGACGACGAGCCGACGCGGCAGCAGCCGGCGACCGATCCGCGCCGCATCGACGACACCCGCTTCATCCCCGGCGACGTCGTCGCCGGCCGCTACCGCATCGTCGGCCTCCTCGGCCGCGGCGGGATGGGGGAGGTCTACCGCGCCGACGACCTCAAGCTCGCGCAGCCGGTCGCGCTGAAGTTCCTCGCGGAGTCGCTGTCGTCGAACGGCGCCGCGCTGGCGCGCTTCCACCGCGAGGTCAGCCTCTCGCGCCAGATCTCCCACCGCCACGTCTGCCGCGTCTACGACATCGGCGAGCACGCCGGGATGCACTTCCTGTCGATGGAGTACGTGCGCGGCGAGGAGCTGTCGTCGCTGCTCAAGCGCATCGGCCGCCTCCCGCTCGACAAGGCGCTCGAGACGGCGCGGCAGTTGTGCGCCGGCCTCGCCGCCATCCACGCCGCCGGCGTGCTTCATCGCGATCTGAAGCCGGCCAACGTGATGATCGACGAGCACGGCGACGTGCGCATCACCGACTTCGGCATCGCCGCGCTCGCCGAGGGGGTGAGCGGGCGGGAGGCGATGATCGGCACGCCGGTGTACATGTCGCCCGAACAACTCTCGGGCGGCGAGCTCTCCGTGCGCAGCGACATCTACGCCCTCGGGCTGGTGCTGTACGAGACCTTCACCGGCAAGCGGCCGTTCGCCGCGACGACGCTGCCCGACATCATCCGCGACCGCCTCGGCGAGACCACGCCCACCAGCCCCTCCGACTGGATCGCCGACCTCGATCCGCTCGCCGAGCGGGTGATCCTGCGCTGCCTCGAGAAGGATCCCGACCGCCGCCCCGCCTCGGCGCTGCACGTCGCGGCCGCGCTTCCGGGAGGCGATCCGCTCGCGGCCGCACTGGCGGCGGGGGAGACACCGTCGCCGCAGATGGTCGCCGCGGCGCAGAAGGAGGGTGGGCTGCGGCCGCTCGCCGCGGTGCTGCTGCTGGCCTCCATCTTCCTCATCTTCGTAGCCGGCGCGCTCGTCTCGCACCGGTCGTCGCTGCACCACTACCTCGGGCTGGAGCTGTCGCGCGAGCTGCTGCAGGCGCGGGCGGTCGACATCATCCGCGAGGCCGGCTACACCGCGCCGCCCGCCGACCGCGCCTCCGGGTTCATGGCCGACAACGAGCTGTTCATCCGCCTCCGCGACGGCCAGCAGACCGAGTCGTGGGAGCGTTTTCGCGCGGCGCCGCTGCCGCTCCTTCCGTACTGGTACCGGCAGAGCCCGCGCCCACTCGTGCCGTACGACGTCTGGGAGGTCAGGGACTTCAACCCGCCCAATGACAGCGCCGGAATGGTGCGCCTCCGTCTCGACCTGAAGGGCCGCCTGCTCTTCTTCGAGGCCGTACCGCCGCAGGATGACGCCGCACCGCGCGGAGCGAGGCCCGCGCCGTGGGCCCGTTTCTTCGAGCGCGCCGGCCTGACGATGACCGCGTTCCGGCCGGCGGACCCGCGGTGGACGCCGCCGCACCACAGCGATCGGCGGCTGGCCTGGACCGGCGTCCATCCGACCCGGCCGGAACTGCCACTGCGCGTCGAGGCGGCGTCGTACCGGGGAGTGCCGGTGTGGTTTCAGGTGATCTTCCCCTGGCAGGAGGCGGACGGCGCGCTGGCGGAGGCCTCGCTGGACATGAGCCGGCCGTTCCTGATGGCGCTGATCTGCTTCTACTTCGCCGCGATAGCGCTCGCGGCGCTGCTGGCGTGGAAGAACGTCCGCCTCGGACGAGGCGACCGGCGCGGGACATGGCGCCTCATGGCCTTCGTCTTCGTCTCCCGCCTCATCTACTGGCTGTTCATGTTCCACCACGTCGCCGCTCTCGGGGAGATCGACGCGTTCGTGACCGCGTTGCAGTCGGCGCTCTACTGGTCGGGGGTGATCGGATTGCTCTACATGGCGCTGGAGCCGTTCATTCGCCGCCGGTGGCCGGAGCGGCTGATCTCCTGGAGCCGTCTACTCCGCGGCGATCTGCGCGACCCGCTCGTGGGCCGCGACGTGCTGATCGGCGGCGCGCTCGGCGTGACCGCGGACCTCTCCTCCAACCATCTCTCCGCCCTCGTCCCGCAACTCTTCGGCTGGACGATTCGCATGCCGATCCCCCATTCCGATCTGCTCTACCGGCACGGCCTCGACGGCGCGCGCGGCTTCGTCGCGCTGGTGATGAACCAGACCGCCGCGGCGATCATGTTTCCGCTGATCATGCTGTCGATCGTGCTCTTCTTCGCGATGCTCACCCGCCGGAACGCGCTCGGCTTCGCGGTGACGTGGCTGCTCGTCTACCTCGTGCTCAACCTCAACTCCATCGACCCGTCGCCGGTGCGCTACGTCATGGGTCTGATCTTCCCCACACTCATCTTCTTCACCCTGTACCGGTTCGGACTCCTCGCGCTGATGTCGCTGGTCTTCTTCAACCACGTCTCGGTGTTCTACCCGGTCACCACCGACCTCGGCGCCTGGTACGCCACGTCGTACCTGCTGCACCTCGCGCTGCTCACGGCGATCGCGCTGTACGCGTTCCGCGTCTCGCTGGCGGGGCAGAAGCTGATGCAGCGCTCGCTGTTCGATGACTGACCGCCTGCACAGCCACCTCCTCGCCGGAAACGGTCTCGCCACGCCGCACGACGTCGTCGCCCACTTCGGCGCCATGCAGGCGCAGGACTACCTCGGCGCGCTCTGGGCCGTCGGCGTGCGCATGAAGGGCGACGCGACGGAAGGGGAGATCGAGCGGGCGATCGCGGAGCGGAGGATCGTCCGCTGCTGGCCGATGCGCGGCACGCTGCACTTCGTCGCCGCGGAAGACGTGCGCTGGATGCTCGAGTTGCTCGCGCCGCGCGTCCTGCGCCGCCACCGCACGCGCCTGGAGCGCGACTTCGGTCTCGACACCCGCACGCTCCGCCGCTGCCGCACGGCCGCCGAGCGGACGCTCCGCGGCGGCAACGCATCGACGCGCCCGGAGCTGTACGCCGCGTTCGAGGCGGCGGGGATCGCCACGAAGGGGGGCCGCGGCCTCCACATCCTCTTCGCGCTGGCGCACGAGCGCGTGCTCTGCTTCGGCGCCCGCCGCGGCAAACAGCCGGCGTTCGTCCTCCTCGACGAGTGGGTCGCGCCGTCGAAGCCGAAGCCGCGCGAGGAGGCGCTCGCGGAGCTGGCGACGCGCTACTTCCGCAGCCACGCCCCCGCCACCCCCGCCGACTTTGCCTGGTGGTCCGGCCTCCCGCTGAAGGAAGCCAAGGAGGCGATCGATCTCTCTGGACCGACGGCCTCTCAGGCCGTCGCAAAGGTGAAATCCCTCCACCTCCTCCCCCCCTTCGACGAATACACCGTCGCCTACAAAGACCGCACGGCGATTCTCGATCCAAGCTTCGCAAAACGCGTCAACGCCGGCGGCGGCATCCTCAACGCCGTCGTAATCATCGACGGCACCGTCACCGGCACCTGGAAACGCACCCTCCGCCGTGACACGGTGGACGTGACCCTCGCCCCCTTCCGGCCGCTTACGGCCCGCGAGACGCGCGCCGTCGACCGCGAGATCGCGCGCTACGCGGCCTTCCTCGGCAGTAGGATCGCGACGTGAGCGGGCAAAAGAAGGTCGTGATCATTGCCGGCCCGAACGGCGCCGGGAAGACGACCTTCGCCCGCGAGTTTCTGCCGCGCGAGGCGGGCCTGCCGACGTTCGTCAACGCCGACCTGATTGCGGCCGGGCTGTCGCCCTTCGATCCCGGCGCTGCCGCGATTCGCGCAGGGCGGATGATGCTCGCGGAGATCGACCGTCACGCCGCCGAAGGACGGAGCTTCGCGTTCGAGACGACGTTGTCGGGGCATACGTATCTGCGGCGGATCGGCTCGTGGCGCGCCGCCGGTTACGTCGTGAAACTGATCTTCCTGTCGCTTCGCGCACCCGACGACGCCATCGCCCGCGTGGCGATGCGCGTGCGGCAGGGAGGCCACGATGTTGCACCCGATGTCGTGCGGAGGCGCTTCGCGAGCGGTATGCGAACTTTCTTGACGTCTATCGCCAGCGGGTGGACTTCTGGCAGTGGTACGACAACAGCGGCGAAGAGCCACAACTACTGGAGGAGGGGGCGAATGCGTGACTCGATGAAGTCGAAGCTGCCGGATGCGGACATGCAGGCAGCCCCCCGCGCGCTGCTCCGCGCGGCGAAGCGGGCGCGTGAGATCGCGCGGCAGACGAACACGCCCCTGATCATCGTGCGCGACGGAGTGATCGTCGAGGAGCAGGTGACCGATCAGCCGGACGGCGACTGACGCCCCCGACGGGCTGAGAGCCCGTCGCTCCAGGGAGCACCGTCGTTCGTTCCCTCTGGAGAGCCGGGGTCTCAGCCCGGCGACTGAGCCATCGGTACCTGCAACACCGCCTCACACCCGCCTGCCCCCTCGCGATTCCGCAGCGTGAGCGAGCCGCCGTGCGCCTCCGCGATCTGGCGGCTGAGGACGAGGCCGATGCCGCTGCCGCCCGGTTTCGTGGTGAAGAACGGCACGAACAGATTTGCCGTCGACGCGAGGCCCGGCCCCTCGTCCACCACCAGCAGCTCCGCGAGCTCGCCGTGCTCGCGCCAGGAGACGGAGACGCCGCCGCCGGTCTCGAGCGCGGCGTCGATCGCGTTTTTCAGGACGTTGATGATCACCTGCTCGAGCTGGTCCTCGTCCGCCTCGATGCGCAGCGGCGGGCCGCCTTCGACCGTGACGTCGACGCGCCGGTCCAGCGCCACCGCGCGCCGCACGACCGGCTCCAGCTCGATCACGCGCAGCGTCGGCTGCGGCAGGCGGGCCAGCTCCGAGTAGGCGCTGAGAAAGCGGGTGAGTGCCTGTCCGCGGCGGTTGATCGTCGCCAGGCCGCGCATCAGGTTCGCGTGCAGCTTCGCGTCGGGATGAGCGTCGGCGGCGAGCGCCTCCTCCAGCGAGCCGGAGATCGAGTTGATCGGCGCGAGCGAGTTGTTCAGCTCGTGCCCCAGCACGCGCACGACCCGCTGCCACGCGCGGATCTCCTCCTGCCGCAGCGCGCGGCTGATGTCGGAGACGACCAGCAGCCGGTGGGTCTCCCCCTCGCGGCGGAAGACCGACTCGCGCACGTTCCACCGCGCGTCCTGCAGCACCTCGTCGAGCGGCCGGTCGCGCAGCAGGCGCTCGCCGGCGCGGTTCACCAGTTCGAGCTTTCCGGCCGCGTCGAAGGCGAAGATGGCGGCGTCGACCTCGGCGATCACCGCCCGCACGAGCGCTGCCGCCTCCAGCGCGGCGACATGCCGCCGGCGCATGGTGTCGCTCAATTGGTTCAGCTCGAGCATCACCTCGCCGAAGACGCTGTGCTCCGCCACCTCCCGCGCGCGGACCGAGTAGTCCTCCTCGCGCACCGCGCTGACCATGTTCACCAGCGTCCGCAGCGGATAGACGACCACCTCGCGCAGCGCCACCGTCGCCGTGGCCAGCGTCGCGCCGATCAGCAGCGCCACCGTCCAGGTGACGACCTTCGGATAATCGCCGGCCCACACCAGCAGCACCGCGGCCGCGGCGAGCGGCACCACCGCCAGCAGCGCCGTGCCGACGATGCGCCGCTCGTACGAAAGGAGCTTCCGCATCAGAGGGAGTATCGCTGGATCCGGCGGTAGAGCGCACTGCGGCTGAGGCCGAGGAGCTCCGCGGCGCGGCTGACGTTGCCGTCGAAGCGCGCCAGCGCCTTCCGGATCAGCAGCACCTCGACATCCTCGATGCTCATCTCCTCGATGGTCGCCTGCACCGGCGTCTCCAGCGCCAGGTCGGCGCGCGTGATCTGCGCGGCGCCGCTCATCAGCACCGCCCGCTCGACCGCATGCTCCAGCTCGCGCACGTTGCCGCTCCAGGGATGCTCGAGCATCGCCTTGAGCGCCGCGGGGTGAAACCCGCTGATGTCCTTCCGGTACCTCATCGCGAACCGCCCCAGGAACTGCGACGCCAGCGGCGGGATGTCCTCGCGCCGCTCGCGCAGCGGCGGAATCGTGATCTGCACCGTGTTGAGCCGGAACAGCAGGTCCTGTCGGAAGCGGCCGCCCTGCACCTCCTGCTCGAGCGGCGCGTTCGTCGCGGAGATGAGCCGCACGTCGGCGCGCCGCGTCTGCGACGAGCCCACGCGTTCGAACTCGCCGCTCTCGATGACGCGCAGGAGCTTGGCCTGCTGCGTCAGGCCGATGTTCGCGATCTCGTCGAGGAAGAGCGTACCGCCGTCCGCCAGCTCGAAGCGCCCCATGCGGTCCTGCCGCGCGTCGGTGAACGCCCCCTTCACGTGGCCGAACAGCTCGCTTTCGAAGAGGCTGTCGGAGAGCCCGCCGATGTTGACGGAGATGATCGGCTTCGAGGCCCGTTTCGAGCTGGCGTGCAGCGCCCGCGCGAGCAGCCCCTTGCCGGTGCCGTTCTCGCCGCGCACCAGGACGTTGGCGTCCGAGGGGGCGACGCGCTGCACGATCTCCAGGACGCGGCGCATGGCTGGAGACTGCGCCACCATCGGCACCGCGCCGTCGCCGCGCAGGATGGAGTTCTCGCTCTCCAGCCGCTGCGACCGACGCAGCGCCCGTCCCAGCTCGAGCTGGTTGCGCACGATGGCGCGGAGGCGGGCGTTGTCCCACGGCTTCTGCACGAAGTCGCGCGCCCCTTTCTGCATCGCCTCCACTACCAGTTGGATCGACGCCCAGGCGGTCATGACCACCACCGGCAGCGTCGGGTCATACCCGTGCAACTGCTCGAGCAGATCCAATCCCTCCGTGCCCGAGCTGGTGTCGCGCGTGTAATTCATGTCGATCAGCACGAGGTCGAACTGTTGCGCGCCGACCCGGCGGATCACCTCGGAGGGCGAGCGCGCCTCCACGATCGACGTCTCGTCGTTCCCGAGGAGGAGCGACAGCGCCTCGAGCACATCGGGTTGATCGTCGGCGATGAGGATGGTGGAGTTCGGAATGGCGTCCTCACTCCGGCCGCAGCGCGACGATCGGGTCGACGCGCGTGGCCCGCCGCGCCGGAATCCAGCTCGCCGCCAGCGCCACGAGGGTCAGCGTCGCCGCGACCGCGATGAACACTGCCGGGTCGGTGGCCTCGATCCCGAAGAGCAGCGCGGCCATGGCCCGCGTCGCGAAGAGCGCCACGAGGACACCGATGGCGACGCCGAGGAGCGAGACCGTCATGCCGTCGCGCACGACCAGCTTGAGCACGTCGCGCGGGTCGGCGCCGAGGGCCATGCGGATGCCCATTTCCTGCGTGCGCTGCGTGACCGAGTACGACAGCACGCCGTAGATGCCGAGGGAGGCGAGCAGCAGTCCGAGCGCGGCGAAGAGCGTCAACATCGTGGCGTTGAACCGTGGGCGCGCAATCGTACCGGAGATCAGGTCGTCGAGCGTCTTCATGTTCGTGACCGGCATCTGCGGGTCGAGCGAGCGGATGGCCTTGGTGAGCGGCACCTGCAGCGCCGCCGGATCGCCCGCGGCCTTGACGACGTACGTGAACTGCGCGTTCACGTCGTGCTGGTAGGGCATGTAGATCGCGGCGTCCGCCTCTTTGTCGAGGCCGATCGCGCGCACGTTGCCGACCACGCCGACGATCTCCGCGTTCAGGTCGCCGAACCAGTCCAGGATGATCCGGCTCCCGACGGCGTTCTTTCCCTGGAAGTACCGCTTCACGAACGCCTCGTTGACGACGAACTCCGTGCGCTCCGGCTGTTTCACGCGGTCGTCGAAGACGCGTCCGGCGAGGACCGGCATGCCGAGGACGCGGAAGTAGTCGCCGGCGAGGGGACGGATGTGCGCGGACGGCTCCTGGTTCGGCGGCGGCGTTGGCCGGCCTTCGAAGACGAAGTCGGTGCTGCTCCACGAATTCGTGAAGGGCATGTTCAGGCTGGCGATGGCGCCGGCCCGCTCGACGCCGGGGACGGTGCGGATCTTGTCCAGCACCTGCGTCACGATGAGCCGCCGCCGCTCCCCCTCGGCGTTCTCGCTCGAGAGCACCACCCGCATCGTCAGCACGTCGTCGGCCTGCACGCCCGAGCCGACGCCTTCCAGCCGCGCGAAGCTCTTGATCAAGAGGCCGGCGCCGATCAGGAGGACCGTGGCCAGCGCCACCTCCGCCACCACCAGCGTCTTGCGCAGCATCTTCCCGCCCCGGTCGTGACTCGACCCGCGGCTGCCCGACTTGAGTCCCGTCTGCAGGTCGGCGCGCGAGGCGTGGAGCGCCGGCGCGAGGCCGAAGAAGATCGCCGTGACCAGCGTGAGCGCGGCCGTGGCGGCGAGCACCCGCCCGTCGATCTCGATCTCCGCGATGCGCGGCATCATCGCCGACTCCGGCGTGTAGCGGACCATCAGCATTGTCATCCATCCCGCCAGCACGATCCCGACGATTCCGGCGATGATCGCCAGGATGGTGCTCTCGGTGAGGAGTTGCCGGATGAGCTGCGCGCGCGACGCGCCGAGGGCCGAGCGGATCGACATTTCCTTCGAGCGTGACGTGGCGCGGCTGAGCAGCAGGTTCGCGATGTTGACGCAGCCGATGACCAGCAGCAGCGCGACCGCGGCCAGGACGATCACCAGCGCTCGCCGCACGTTGCCGACCACGATCTCGTGCGCCGGGATGACGGTGACGCCGAAGCCGATGTTGTTCGGGCGCATCTTCTCGGTGCGTTTCCCGACCACGTCCATCTCCGCCCGTGCCTGCTCGAGGGTGACTCCCGGCGCGAGTCGCGCCATGCCCATGAGGTAGCGACCGCCGCCCTGCGGCGGGACGGGGTAGGGGACCCAGAGCTCGGCGCGGCTCTTCGGCACGAGGAACTCGCGCGGCATGACGCCGGAGATCGTGTAGGTGTCGCCGTCGATCTGCACGCGCTTGCCGATGACGCGCCGGTCGCCGCCGAACTTGCGCTGCCACAGTCCGTGGCTGAGGACCACGTTCGCCTGCGCGACCGCCTCCTCGTCGGTGCCGGAGATGGTGCGGCCGAGGAGCGGTTTCGTGTTGAGGGTGGGGAAGAACGAGCCGCTCACGAACCCGCCGCGCACGAGCTCCGGGTCGCCGTGGCCGGTGAGGCTCATCTCCCAGTCGAACGTCGCGCCGATGGAGGAGAAGACGCGCTTCGACTGCCGGGTCCACTCGGTGTAGTTGATCGGCGCGACGACATTCGGGTCGGCGTCCGGCTCGTTGAGCCGCTTCTCCCACACCGTGACCAGCCGATCGGGGTCATGCAGCGGCAGCGGCTGCAGGAGCACGCCGTTGACGATCGTGAAGATGGCGGTGGTGGCGCCGATGCCGAGGGCGAGGGTGAGGATGGCCACCAGCGCGAACCCCGGGTTCATCCGGAGTGAGTGAATGCTGTAACGAATGTCTTTCCAGAGCAGATCCATGGGCGGGACACAAGGGCAACGCCGCTGCCACGGCGTTGCGCCTGCGGATTCAACCACTTAGCGCGCGAAATGGCGAACGGCGCTGTTCGCGCGTGGGATTCGGTGTCCCAGAAGCGGACAGTGGGGGACTGCTACTCGATCGCGAAAAAGACGTCGTAATACGCCCTTCGGGAGTCGCCAGCGCTTCCCTGCAACGAAAAGTGCGACAGGTACCGGAACTCGTTTCCCCACTGGTCTTTTCTGCCGACGGGCAGATAACCGGTCTCCAGGGCCGTGACGTTGCTTTCCGCGATCGGCCGCAATTCGGCGTCCGACGACGAACCGTCGTGGTCGCGGTCCGTCCAGAGGAGAAGGAGGCGCCATCCAGCGTCGGCGGCATTCACCACACCATCCTGGGTGTCGTCGAATTCGCGCAGAGCTTCGTAGCCATTCGCCGCGACGTCTCCAGTTGCAAGCGGCGTGAAGTTGCCGAACAATTCAGCGCCGCTGTCGATGCGGCCGTTCCCGTTGCGATCGAAGGCGAGAAAGGCGACCTCGGTATTCGCCCGCGTCCAGGCGGTGGTGACCGCAACCCCCTCGTTGCGCAAGTCGAATCGCACACCATGCGAGACGGACGTCAGACGGTAGCTGTCGTGACCGAGGTCCAGCAGAATCGGAGACCCGGGGTCGATCGGCGCCGGCTCGGGGTTTGTTTCGGACGAAATCAGCCAGGCGATCTCCACCTCGGAGCAGTCAGCGCTGGTGACCTGCCGGACCCCACCCACGGCCCGTGCGCCCATGATCGACCCATTGCACTGGCCCGCGTTCATTGGATCCCGCAGCCCGAGCACGTGCCCGAGCTCGTGGGCGAGCGGGTCTGCATAGGGCAGACAGCTGTACCCTCCTGCCGTCTTCCACAGGGTCACAGTTGCCGAGGTGGGTGGAGTCGTGCCTCCCGCACCGCTGTATTGCGTCTCCCCGCAGCGACCGGTCGGCGAGGCGGCGTCGACGAAGTTGATCCGCACCGGGAAGCTGCTTTGCGCGCTACAGTTCACGCAGATGTCCGCGAACCCGGTACCTTCTTCCGTGCAGCCGTCCCGCCAGTAGTCGGCACCCGCGTTGAGCAGTGACGTCCCAGTCGTCATGGTGAGGCCGGAGCCGATGCTCAGTACGACGTTGTCCTTGCGAAGCGGCGCGCTCCACTTCATGACGCTGCAATCTTCACCCGCCGCAGCCAGTGCGACGAACAATGAGCAGGAGATGATCACGGGACGGATCATTGCCGATCCCTCTCCGCCCTGTCCTGCTTCAACATCTCGCCCAGCCGTCCCGCCAGAGCATCCAGCGAGGTCGCATCGCCCGCGAGCGGCCTGAGGGCCTCCGGCACCTGGAGCCGGCCGTCGGATTCGAACACCAGTTCCCGAAGGTAGGAGTACACGAGCGTCCCCATGTCGTCGGGCGGCGGATCGAACGTGAACACCATCAGCTCTTCGCCGACCGCCGGGACGTGCGTTTCGGGCCGTGTCTCACTGCAGAACTCCAGCGGCCCGACGCGGAAGTGCGCGTACGGATGCCGTACATACACGCGGTCCTGGACCGTCCCGTACGCCTGGCTTCCCCGGATCGTCCGCACGTCACCGAGCTCGAGCAGCGATCCGGGCGATCCGGCGAAGAAGCCCGGCGTGATGCTCACGATCCGCCCTCGGAAGACACCCTTGGCGCTGCGCAGCATCGCCCGAGGTGAGCTCATGTCGCCGGTGTACTCGACCTCGCTCTCGCTCCATGAGCTGCCCCCACAGGGCAGGTCTGGCTTGGCGTCGACGACGCGGTCCCGTGGCGCCATCTCCGCCCTCCCGTACCCGCTCATCATCTTCCGCCACTCGTCGGGTAACGACGGAGAAAACTCTCCCTCCGCTGTCACCAGCTCGGAGACGGCCACGAAAATGGGCAGCGAGTCGCGGTCACTTGCCTCGGCGCGAACGAGTTTCCGCTGGGCGAAGGCGGGCGCGGCCAGCATCGCGAGGAGGAGGCCGATCAGTAGTTTACGCATGAATTCCGGCACAGTACCACGCCGCCGGACCCCCAACCTGCCCCATCGGGAACGCGTCGTGCTGCACGCTTCGATAGAATGGCTTCCCAAATGAGCGCGCCTGGCGGAGAACAGACCTGGCCCTTTTCGCGTCCGGAGGAATTCGCGCTGCTCATCGACGCGGTCGAGGACTACGCGATCTTCCTGCTCAGCCCGCGAGGAGAGGTCCGCACCTGGAACCGTGGCGCCTGCGGCATCTTCGGCTACGAACAAGCCGAGATCATCGGCAAGCATTTCTCCCTCTTCTACACCGAAGAGTCGCTCGCGGAGCGGAAGCCGGCCGTGGAGCTGGAGACCGCCGAGCGCGAGGGCCGCGTCGAAGACGAGGGCTGGCGCGTGCGGAAGGACGGCACCCTCTTCTGGGTCAACACGATCATCACTTCCCTGCGCGACGAGCAGGGCAACGTCACCGGCTTCGCCAAGGTCACCCGCGACCTGACCCTGCGGCGCCGTGCGGAGGAAGAGCTGCGCCAGAGCACGCAGATCTTCCAGCTCCTCGTCTCCTCGGTCCGCGACTACGCCATCTTCATGCTCGACCCCGGGGGGCACATCACCACCTGGAACCGGGGTGCGCAGCGGCTCAAGCAGTACACGGCCGACGAGATCATCGGGCGCCACTTCTCGACGTTCTATCCCGAGGAGACGAAGTACAAGCCGGCGCTCGAGCTCCAGATCGCGCGCGAACAGGGCAGCGTCGAGGACGAGGGCTGGCGCATCCGCAAGGACGGCACCCGCTTCTGGGCGAACGTCATCATCACCGCGGTGTACGACGAGACGGGCGAGCTGCGCGGCTTCGCGAAAGTGACGCGCGACCTCACCGAGCGTCGCGCGGCCGAGGAGGAGCTCCGCGAGACCGCGGAGATCTTCCAGCTCCTCGTCTCCTCCGTCCGCGACTACGCGATCTTCATGCTCGATCCCGACGGGAAGGTCGCCACCTGGAACAGCGGCGCGCAGCAGATCAAGCAGTACACGCCCGAGGAGATCATCGGGCAGCACTTCTCGGTCTTCTACCCCGAGGAAGACCGGCGCGCCGGCAAGCCGGAAGCGGAGCTCGAGGCGGCCCGCAACGCGCGCAGCGTCGAGGACGAGGGCTGGCGCCTGCGCAAGGACGGCACCCGCTTCTGGGCGAACGTGGTCATCACCGCGATCCGCGACGCGCACGGCGAGCTGCGCGGCTTCGCCAAGGTCACGCGCGACGTCACCGAGCGGAAGCAGGCGGAGGAAACCCGGCGCGCCCTCCTGGAACAGCGCGAGGCGCGCATCCAGGCGGAGGAAGAGCGCCGCCGCGCCGAGGCCTCCTATCGCGTGGCGCAGGAGGCGAATCGCGCCAAGGACGAGTTCCTGATGACGCTCTCGCACGAGCTGCGCACCCCGATGACCGCGGTCCTCGGCTGGGCGCGCATGCTCCCCAGCATGTCCCCGGCCGATCCGCTGTTCAGCGAGGCGGTCGAGTCGATCGCCACCAGCGCGCAGCTCCAGGCGCGGCTCATCGACGACATCCTCGACGTCTCCCGCATCGTCTCCGGCAAGCTCCGGCTCGCGCCCGAGACGATGGAGGTCGCGCGCGTGATCACGAACGCGGTCGACGCGGTGGCGCACACCGCCAACGCGAAGCAGATCACCATCACCACGGCGCTCGCTCCCGCCCTCGGGCACATGGTGGCCGACCCGACGCGCATCCAGCAGGTGATCTGGAACCTCCTCTCGAACGCGGTGAAGTTCACGCCGCGCGGCGGCAGCGTGCGGTTGTCGGCGCGTCGGAGCGCCTCGCAGTTGCAGGTGTCGGTCACCGACAACGGCGAAGGAATCGACCCGCAGTTCCTGCCGCACATCTTCGAGCCGTTCCGCCAGGCCGAGTCGCCGCAGACGCGCGTGCACGGCGGCCTCGGGCTCGGGCTCTCCATCGTCCGTTACATCGCCGAGGCGCATGGCGGCACCGTCACCGCCGAGAGCGAGGGGCGCGGCAAGGGGGCGACGTTCACCGTGACGCTTCCGGTGCGCGCCCTCATCACCGGCGGCGCCGTCGTCAACAACGCCCTCGGCGAGACCTTCCGCCATCGCGACCGCCTGCGCGGGCTGGAGATCATGCTCGTCGACGACGAGCCGGAGTCGCGCAAGATGGTCAGCGCCGTGCTCCGCGCGGCGGGCGCGAACGTCATGGCCTTCGACCACGCGCCGTCCGCGCTCGAGTCGCTCGACCGGCATCGGCCGAACCTCGTCATCACCGACATCGCCATGCCGGGGATGGACGGCTACACCTTCGCCCGGACGCTGCGTGCCCGCGAGTACGGACACGAGCTGAAGGTGGTCGCGCTCTCGGCGTTTCCGGCGCGGAACGACGAGCACAGCGGCCTCGACGCCTATCTCTCGAAGCCGGTCGATCCGTTCCACCTGGTCGAGGAGATCGCCCGCATCACCCTTCGCGCCACCGCCTGAGGCGATATCCTCCGCCGATGAAGACTCGGCGTCTCGGCACTCTCGAAGTCTCCGCCATCGGCCTCGGATGCATGGGCATGAGCCAGTCGTACGGCCCAGCCGACGAGCAGGAGTCGATCGCCACGATCCACCGCGCGCTCGACCTCGGCATCACCTTCTTCGACACGGCCGAGGTCTACGGCCCTTTCCATAACGAAGAGCTCCTCGGACGCGCGCTGCGCGGCCGGCGGGACGGCGTCGTGATCGCCACCAAGTTCGGCTGGAAGATCGAGGAGGGGAAGGTCAACGGCGTCACGAGCCGGCCGGAGCGGATCCGCCACGCGGTCGACGGCTCGCTGCGCCGCCTCGGCGTCGACACGATCGACCTGCTCTATCAGCACCGCGTCGATCCGGAGGTGCCGATCGAAGACGTCGCCGGCACGGTCGCGGACCTCGTGCGCGCCGGGAAGGTGCGCTGGTTCGGACTGTCGGAGGCGGGGGAGCAGACGATCCGCCGCGCGCACGCCGTGCATCCGGTGACGGCGCTGCAGAGTGAATACTCGCTGTGGGAGCGGAACCTCGAGGAGGGCATCATCCCGCTGCTGCGGGAGCTGGGGATCGGCCTAGTGCCCTTCAGCCCTCTCGGCCGCGGCTTCCTCGCCGGCAGCGTCAAGCGCGCCGAGGAGTACCCGGAGGGGGACTACCGCCGCGGCGACCCGCGCTTCCAGGGGGAGAACTTCGACGCGAATATGCGTGCGGCGGCGGTGGTGCGGGAAGTGGCGAGCGCGCACTCGGCTACGCCTGCACAGGTCGCGCTGGCGTGGCTGCTCGCGAAGGGGGAGGACGTCGTGCCGATCCCCGGTACGAAGCGGCGCACGTATCTCGAAGAGAACGCGGCCGCGGTCGACCTGACGCTGTCGTCCGATCAGCTCGCGCGGCTCGACGCCGCGCTCGCGCCGGGAGTGGTGGCGGGGCCGCGCTACAACGAGAAAGCGATGCGCTGGGTGGACCGGTGATGACGATGCGGGCGGCGGCGCTCGCCGTCGTGCTCGTGCTGGTTGCGCGTTGCGCGCATCACGCCGTTCCGCACATGAAAGCCTGGGCCGTTCCAGGGCAGCCGGGGCTGAAGGTGGCGTTCGTGGAGCGGCCGCCGGCCGGAGCGGCCTACGGCCGTCAGCTCATCGCCGTCCGCGCCGGCGGGCAGGTCCTGCACGAGAGCGCGCGCCTGTACGACGCCGACTTCGTGGTGCCGAAGTTCTTCGAGGTCGCGGGCCGCACGCTGATGCTCGCCGACTACGGCAGCGAGGACAACTGGGGCGTGATCGCCTGGTCGTTCGAGCAGGGCACCGTCCGCGACCTCGGGATGCTCGAGATCGCGCTGTCCGAAGAGGACGGCGGGTTCACCGGCGGCGCGGCCGCCGCCGCGCGCGTCGACGTGGTGGATGGTGTGTACGTCATCACCATCCCGGGACCGGTGTTGTTCGACCCCAGAGGCAGGAACGAACGGCTGCTCGCGAAGGAGGGGGAGGTGGTCACGTTCCGCGAAGTCGCGGCGAAGCTGGTGCTCGACTCCGACTTCAGGCCTTGACCTTCACGCGAGCTGACGCGGGTGCCAGAACCGATGGCGCCCGCGCTTCGATAGCAGCCTCGCATGAAGCTCAACGGCAACACCCTCGGCACCGGCTGCCCGCAACGTTGAGCCGGGCTGAGAGCCCGGCTCTCCAGAGGGGACGAACGGCCGGTGCTCTCTGGAGCGACGGGCTCTCAGCCCGTCGAAACGCCGATGCCGCCCGCGCTAGCGGCGAGCGTCTTGTGGAGCGGCGGGCTTCAGCCCGCCGCTAGCAGCTTGCCGAACGTGGTTCGAGTTGCGATAGCGGCCTCAGATGAAGCTCAACGGCAACACCCTCGGCACCGGCTGCCCGCAACGTTGAGCCGGGCTGAGAGCCCGGCTCTCCAGAGGGGACGAACGGCCGGTGCTCTCTGGAACGACGGGCTCTCAGCCCGTCGAAACGCTGATGCCGCCCGCGCTACGATATCCGCCTCGCATGAAGCTCAACGGCAACACCCTCGGCGCCGGCTGCCTGATCCTCTTCGGCTTGCCGTTCGCGGTCCTCGGCACCTGGTCGCTGATCGGCTTCGTGCGGGGGGTGCGGAACGGCGCCTTGCCGGAGCAGATGTTCATGATGGGCGTGATCGGGCTGGTCTTCTGCCTGGCCGGCTTCGGGCTCATCCTCGGCGCGCTGTTCGGGCGCAGGAGCAGCGCACGCCTGGACGAGTTGCGGGCGCGCCATCCGGGGCAGCCGTGGATGTGGAACGAGGAGTGGGCGAGCCGGCGCGTCACCGATTCCTCGGTCGCGAGCACGCGCGGCCTCTGGATGATCGCCCTCCTCTGGAACACCGTCTCCTCGCCGATCCTCTTCTTCGGGCCGCGCGAGCTGGCGAAGGGGAACTACGTCATCATCGTCGGCCTGATCTTCCCGGTGGTGGGGTTGATCATGCTCGGCGGCGCGGTCCGGGCGACGATGCGCGTGCTCCGCTTCCCCCGCTCCACGCTCTTCCTCGACCACGTCCCCATCCCGGTCGGCGGCACGCTGCGGGGGCGGGTGGAGGTACCGTTCGAGGGGCTGGCCGACGCCGCGTCGATCATCGTGCGCCTCACCGCCACCACCCGCGTGCGCAGCGGCAAGAGCACCATCCAGTCGATCGCCTGTCAGGAGGACCGGGAGATCGTGCGCGGCATGGTCCAGCGCGCGCCGAACGGCGTGTCGATCCCAATCGTCATCGACGTCCCCGCCGAGGGGCCGCAGACGATTACCGACGGGCACGCGCAGTCGCGGTGGTCGCTGACGCTCGACGCCGACATCCCCGGCGTCGACTACAGCGCGGCGTTCGACGTGCCGGTGTTCGGTACCGCTCCGGCGGAGGCTCGCGCAGCGATGCCGCACGTCCCGCCGCCGGAGCCGCGGGCGCCGCTCGATTACAAGGCGAAGCAGACGGTGGAAGGACGCGAGCTGTACTTCGGCCGCTTCCGCGCGCGGGGCATGGCGATCGGTGTGCTGCTCCTGACGCTCGCGGTGGCGGTCGTGTTCCTGGTGGTGCTCGTCTCGGACGCGCCGTTCATCGGCGTGCTCGTCTTCGGCCTCTTCACCGCACTGCTGACCTGGTCGACGCTCGAGCTGTTCCTCGGCACCAATACCATTCTGCTCGGCCGCGAGAAGATCGTGCTGCGCCACACGCTCTTCCGCACGAAGGAGCGGGTGCTGCGGCGCGACGAGATCGCCTCGGCGACCGCGAAGATCGGCGCGCAGAGCAGCGGCCGGCCGCTGTACGAGGTGGAGGTGCAGACCACCGCCGGCAAGAAGGTCTCGGCGGCGAGGTATATCCGCGGCAAGCGGGAGGCGGAGTGGGTGGCGGCGCAGATTCGGGGAGCGATAGACTCTCGCCCATGAGCGACGACCGGCCACCGTTCCAGCGCTTCGACTTCCTCTCCACCAGCGAGAGCGGGCTCAATTACGTCCGCGAGCGGAAGGGGGGCGTCACGCGCGTGCTCACGCCGAGCGAGCTGGCCGACTTCAGCGACCCGAAGCCGTGCGACGAATGCGGCGAGCAGTTCGGCTGCGAGCACTTCAACTGTGCCGGCGAGCCGCTGCTGCCCGAGGCGGAGCTGGAGTCGGTGCCGGCGCAATGGCAGGCGTTCGCGAAGGAGTACGGGATCAGCACGCAGGACCTCGCGCGCCTGGAGCATGTGGAGCTGCACGAGGGGGAGTGGCGCCTCGCGCACGACGGCGCCGCCTCGGACATGCGGACGCAGGAGCTGGTGATCCTGCTGAACGAGTTTCGCTAGAGAACCGCTGCACGAGTCGAGGGGCCGCCGTTACGGACGCCAGCAGCAGTTCCAGAACCATCATAGAATCCATCCCCTACATCGGTTCTAGGAGATCGGGATATGGCTCGTTTCGGGCGGCTGGCCGTGCTTTGCTTCACAGCGGGGACCTTCGGTGTCTTCGGGCAGACGGGCACCGTCGCGAACGGGGGAGCGCAGCCGGCGGTCTCGATCGGCGACGTCAGTCAGAGCGAGGAGATGACCGGCACGACGGGCTTCGTGTTCGAAGTGACGCTCTCGACCCCGAGCCAGCAGACGATCGAGGTCGACTTCACCACCGCGGACGACAGCGCCACCGCGCCCGACGACTACGCCGCGATCTCCGGCACGGTCACCTTCGATCCGGGCGAGACCGCGCAGACCGTCACCGTGGAGGTGGTCGGCGACACCACCTTCGAGCCGACCGAAACGTTCTTCGTGAATCTCAGCGACCCGGTCAACACGACCATCGATGACGGGCAGGGCACCGGCACGATCGTAAACACGGACGAGGAACCGCTGATCGCGATCGGGGACGTGACGCTGGAGGAGGGGGACTCCGGCACGACGGACTTCGTGTTCGACGTGACGCTGACGAACGCGAGCCACGAGACCGTCACCGTCGACTTCTCGACTTTCGTGGACCCGACTTCCACGCCAGCCGTCTCGCCGGACGACTACGGTGCCGTTTCGGGCACGCTCACCTTCGCGCCGGGGGAAATGTCGAAGACGATCACGGTGGAGGTGGTCGGCGATGAGCTCATCGAGCAGAACCAGTTCTTCTCCGTGCGCCTCAGAAACGCGGTCAACGGCGGCATCAGCGACGACGAGGGCATCGGCGCGATCTTGAACGATGACGGAGAGCTGACGGTGAGCATCGGCGACGTGACGCAGGCCGAGGGGAACAACTACAGCTCGGCCTTCCTCTTCCCGGTGACGCTCTCCGGTCCGACCGACCAGCAGGTAACCGTCAATTTCTTCACCGAGGGAGGGACGGCGGACCTGGGGGACGATTACGAGTTCGAGAACTTCTCCGTCTTCTTCGCGCCGGGCGAGACGGAACAGCACGTTGGCATCACGGTCTATGGCGGCCTGGTCCTGGAGCCGGACGAAACGTTCAACGTGCGTCTCACCAGCGCGACCGACGGCGTCACCATCACGGACAACCTCGCGACCGGCACGATCCTGAACGATGACGTGGCGCCGACGGTTTCGATCGGGAACGCATCGGCAGTCGAAGGGAGCGCCCCCGGCCAGAACGAGCTGTCGTTCCAGGTGACGATGTCCCATCCCAGCGAGCAGCCGGTCACGGTGACGTGGGAGACGGCGGACGACACCGCGGTGGCGCCGGACGACTACGTCTCCTCCTCGGGGAGTGTCACGTTCCAGCCCCACGATATCTCCCCGGAGCTCACCGCGACCATCACCGTCCCGGTGAATGGTGACCTGATCTTCGAAGGCGGCGAGACGCTCTTCGTCAATCTCACCAGCGTCACCAACAACGCGACCATCGGCGACGGGCAGGGGGTGGGGACGATCCGCGACGATGAGGGTGCGCCGTCCGTTTCGATCACGGACGTGTCGCAGGCGGAGGGGGACGCGGGGACGACGGACTTCACCTTCACGGTGACGCTCACGCAGGTCAGCGAAGACCCGGTGACGGTCGACTTCGCGACCGAAGACGGCAGCGCCGCCGCACCGGGCGACTACGCCTCGACGGCCGGCACACTCACCTTCGCTCCCGGCGACCTGTCGGAGACGATTACCGTCGCGGTGGTGGGCGACCCGACCCCGGAGGGGGACGAGACGTTCTTCGTCCATCTCACGGAGCCGTCGGGCGGCGCGGCGATCGGCGACGGCCAGGGTCGCGGGACGATCGAGGACGACGAGCCGGTCATCGCGATCGGCGATGCGTCCGAGCCGGAGGGCACCAGTCTCGTCTTCGTCGTGACGCTCTCGGCCGCGCGCGCGACGCCGGTGACGGTCGACTTCGCAACCGCGGATGGCACGGCGGTGGCGCCGGGCGACTACGCGTCCGCCTCGGGCACGGTGACGTTCGAGCCGGGCGAAACGCAGGAGACGATCACGGTGACGACGGTGGAGGACGCCGGGTTCGAGCCGGACGAGACGCTGTTCGTCCATCTCACGAACGCGTCCGGTGCGGCGATCGGTGACACCGAGGGAATGGGCACGCTCGAGAACGACGACGGCAACCCGGTCCTGACGATCGGCGACGCGTCGGCGCCGGAAGGGACGAGCGTGGTCTTCACGCTGACGCTGTCGGCTCCCAGCACCGAGCCGGTATCGGTCGACTTCACGACCGCGAGCGTGACGGCTTTTCCGCCATCCGACTACCAGCAGACCACCGGAACGGTGACGTTCATGCCCGGCGACACCGAGGAAACGATCGCGGTGCCGACCGTGGAGGACGCGACCTTCGAAGGTGATGAGACGTTCCAGCTCATCCTCAGCGACTTCACGAACGTGGTCGTTCCCGACAACCATGCGGTGGGCACCATCGAGGACGACGAGGGTGTGCCGTCGATCTCGATCGGCGACGTGACCGCGGAGGAGGGGAACGTCTCCTCCGTCACGTTCCGGTTCGAGGTCACGCTGTCGCACCCGAGCGCCGACGACGTGAGGGTCGAGTACGCGACGGCACCCGGCACCGCGACTGCCGACGTCGATTACTTCGACGATTCGTTCCTGCTCGAATTTCAGGCGGGGACCACGTCCATGCCGATCGAGATCATCGTCCTCAGCGACCAGGTCCTCGAGGCGGACGAGACGTTCTTCGTGAGGCTCTCGAACCCGGAAGGCGCAACGATCGCGGACGACGAGGGCCTGGGGACGATCCTCAACGACGACGCGCTGCCGGTGGTCTCGATCGGTGACGTCTCGCAGCCGGAGAACGGAACCTTCGTGTTCACCGTGACGCGCACCGGCCAGCTCGAGACCGAGGAGACGGTGGACTTCGCGACGTCCAACGGCACGGCCGTGGCGCCGTCGGATTACGAGGCGGCATCGGGAACGCTGGTTCTCACGCCCGGGAACTCCTCGCGGACGATCACCATCACGGTGGTGGACGACGACCTCTTCGAGCCGGATGAGACGTTCTTCGTGAATCTCTCGAATCCGAGCGGCGTGGTCATCGCGGACGACCGGGGAGAGGGAACGATCGAGAACGATGACGGGCCGGTGGCCGATCTGTCGTTGACGAAGCTCGGCCCCGAGTCGGTCGATCCGGGGGAGCCGATCACCTACACGATCACGGTGTCGAACGCGGGGCCGCAGGCGGCCACGAACGTGGTCGTGGAGGACACGATCCCGGCCGGGACGACGTTCGTCTCGGCCACTCCGAGCCAGGGGTCGTGCAGCGGCACGGCCGTCGTGACCTGCAACCTCGGGACGATCGGCGACGACTCGTCCGCCACGATCACGCTGATCGTGACGGCGCCGCTGGTGAACGGCCCGATCTCGAACACGGCCACGGCCGACTCGGACGAGACCGACCCAACGGTCGCGGCGGGCACGGCACCGACGTTCGTCAACGGCGCCGTGTCGAATGCAGCAGGGATCCCCACGCTGTCGGAGTGGGCGCTGCTGTTGATGCTGATGGGGATGGCCGCCGCGGCGGCGACGAGGCTGAGAGGGTAATCGGCGTGGATGTTTCTGTGCGTCGGCGCTGAGCGTCAGCCGAACGCCTTCGCGATCAACTCGTAGCTCCTCTTCCTCGCCTCGTGGTCGTAGGTGATCGTCACGATCATCACCTCGTCCGCCTCGTAGTCGGCTGCCGCCTCTTCGAGCCCGCGGCGCACCGTGTCGGGCGAGCCGACGATGGCGCGGCGCTGCGTCTTGAAGGGGTCATCCGACGGCGGCTGCTCTTCGAGAAACGCGAGCGCCTTCTCGACCGGCGGGATCGGAATCAGCTCTCCTCGGAAGAAGAGCGTGAACATCATGCGGGAGCTGGCGGAGAGGCGCCGCGCCTCTTCGTCGGTGTCGGCGCAGAGCGCCCAGACCGCGGCGATGGTGCGGGGTTCCGCGGCCGTCTTCGACGGGGTGAAGCCCTCCCGGTAGAGCCTCGCGATCTCGGCGCCGCGCGGGTTGATGAAGTCGGCGAACGCGTACGGCAGGCCGAGCTCCGCCGCCCAGATGCCGCTCTGCGGGGAGCTGCCGAGGAGCCAGAGCTCGGGCGTGGCGGGGCGTCCGGGGAGCATCGTCAGCCGGCGGAACGGGTGCTCCTCCGGCATGTCGTCTTCGATGTAGGCGAGCAGTTCGACGAGCTGCTGCGGGAAGTCGTCCGGGGAGGCCTTGCGGCGGTCCCGCTGCAGCGCGAGCGTTGTACGGGGGTCGGTGCCGGCGGCGCGTCCGACGCCGAGGTCGATGCGGCCGGGATGCAGGCCGCTGAGCATGCTGAACGTCTCTGCCACCTTCAGCGGGCTGTAATGCGGCAGCATCACGCCGCCGCTGCCGACGCGGATCCGCGACGTCGACGCCGCGATCGGCCCGATCAGCGCCTCGGGCGACGCGCACGCGAGCGCCGGCGTGCCGTGATGCTCCGCCACCCAGTAGCGCTCGTAGCCGAGGCTCTCGGTGAACCGCGCCAGGTCGAGCGAGTTCTGGAGCGCCTGCGCGCCGCTCATCCCCTCGGAGATCGGCGCCTGGTCGAGAACGCTCAGGCGCAAGTCAGCCAATCTGCACCGTCAGCATCGACACCGACCCGCCGTCGATTCCCTCGACCGGGAAGGAGACGCGATCGCCCTCCTGCTGCGCCCCGAGGACGTAGAGGAGGGGGAGGTAGTGGTCGGGCGTGGGGGCGGAGAGCTGCGCGTCGCGGCCCAGCGTCTCGTAGCCGATCAGCGGCTCGTGCTCGCCGTTCGCCATCCACCCGCGCGCGCTCTGCTCGAAGCGCACCGCCCATTCGAACGGCTCCGGGTCGTGCTTCCCCCAGGCGTAGGTGTGGAGGTTGTGCACGAGATTGCCGCTGCCGATGACGAGCACCCCTTCGTCGCGCAGCGGGGCGAGCTTGCGCCCGACGTCGTAGTGATATTGCGCCGGCTGCGTCTCGTCGATGCTGAGCTGCACGACCGGCACGTCGGCGCCGGGAAAGACGTGCACGAGCACCGACCAGGTGCCGTGATCGAGCCCCCACTCCATGTCCGGTTTCGCGCCGGTCAGCTCGGCGAGGCGCGCGACGACCTCCCGCGATCCCGGCGCCGGGTACTGCACCTGGTACAGCGGCCGCGGGAAACCGCCGAAGTCGTGGATCGTGCGCGGCCGCTCCTGCGCCGTCACCATCGTGCCGGGGAGGTACCAGTGGGCGGAGACGCAGACGACCGCCTTCGGCCGCGGCAGCTCCCGTCCGATCCGCGCCCATCCCGCTGCATACGGGTTGTCGAGGATGGCGTTCATCGGGTTCCCGTGGCCGAAGAAGATCGCCGGCATTCTCATGCTGCCGCGCTATGCTCGAATCATGCGCACCATCATCGCGGGACTCTTTCTGCTGCTCGTTTCCTGCAGGTCGGCAGCACCTGACCTCGTGCTCGCCGGAGGGAAGATTTTCACCGCCGACGACAGGCGCCCCTGGGCGGAGGCGCTGGCGGTCAGCGGAGACCGGATCGTCGCCGTGGGGACGAACGCGCAAGTGCGGGCGCTGGCGGGACCGTCAACGCGTGTCGTCGAGCTGGAGGGGCGCGTGGTGGTTCCGGGGATCAACGACGCGCACATCCACGAGCCGGGCACGCTCGGCGGTGTCTTCCTGCGGGTGCCGGAGGGCGCCGACGTGCCGCGGATCTACGAGCTGGTGCGGGAGGCGGCGGGGCAGCATCCTCCCGGGACGCTCCTGCGCGCGACCATCCCCGCCGATCGCCTCGGTGACGCGCGGCTCACGCGTGCGGAGCTCGACGCGCTCGCGCCACGGCATCCGGTGATGCTCGGCATCCCCTCCGGACACGCCATGCTCAACAACTCGGCGGCTCTGACGATGCGCGGGCTCGCCGACGACGTGCAGGACCGGCAGGACGGCTGGTATGGACGGGACGCGAACGGGCGCCTCGACGGCTGGCTCTACGAATATGCGCTGTGGCGCTCCAGCCGGGAGATCGGCGAGCGCCAGAGCGACGCCGCGTACGCCGAGGAGCTGCGCGAGTTCTCGAACGAAGTGCTGCGCTACGGCATCACCAGCGTGCAGACCATGCCGATGATCGACATGGTGCGCTCGCGCCGAATCGCCACCGGCGCGGGGCTGCCGCCGCTGCGCTGGCGGTGGATCGACCTGCGGATGGACGGCGTCACCGACGAGCCGGCGGGGGCGGTGAAGTACATCCTCGACGGGACGCCGATGGAGCGGGGCGCGGCGATGCGCGCCGATTACGCGGATGCCGCCGGCGCCCGCGGGCGGATCAACTACAGCGACGCCGACATCACGCGCATGGTCCGCGCCGCCGCGGCGACCGACAAGCCGCTGCTCGTGCACGTCTCGGGCGACGCGCCGCTGGAGAAGCTCTTCTCGATCATGCGCGCGACGCCGGCGGACTGGAAGGCGAAGCGCGTGCGCGTCGAGCACGGCGACTGGGTCGGCGAGTTCATGGACGAGGCGCGCGACCTCGGCGTCGTCATCGTGCAGAACCCCTCGCACTTCATGATCCCCGGGCTGGTGCAGAAGCGGTTCGGCGATGAGCGCCTGCGCACGTACATGGTCTTCCGCTCGGTGCCGGAGCACGGGATCCCGCTGGCGGTCGGCTCGGACGGCCCGGTCAATCCGTGGCTGAACATGATGTTCGCGACCATGCATCCGCGGAACCCCTCCGAGGCCATGGGGCGCGAGCCGTTCGTCACCGCCTACACGCGCGGCTCGGCCTACGCGGAGTTCCAGGAGCAGGAGAAGGGGACGCTCGCGCCGGGGATGCTCGCCGACCTCGCGGTACTGTCGCAGGACGTCTTCACCGTCGCCGCGCCGGAGCTGCCGAAGACGACGTCCGTGCTGACGATCGTCGGCGGGAAGATCGCCTGGGAGCAGCGCTGACGCATGCTGATCATCCCGGCGCGTCCCGCGGCGCTCGAGCTCGACGGCCCCACGGTCGGGCGCGTGCTGCCGTTCGTGCGGCGGCGGATGGTCGGCCCGTTCATCTTCTTCGATCACATGGGACCGGCCTCGTTCGAGGCGGGACGGGGGATGGACGTGCGCCCGCATCCGCACATCGGCCTGGCGACCGTCACCTATCTCTTCGAGGGCGAGATCGATCACCGCGACTCCCTCGGATACCTGCAGACGATCCGTCCCGGCGAGGTGAACTGGATGACCGCCGGGCGCGGCATCGCACACTCCGAGCGTACGCCCGACGCGCTGCGCGCCACCGGCTCGACGCTGCACGGCATCCAGTTGTGGGTCGCGCTGCCGGACGAGCATGAGGAGCGCGAGCCGTCGTTCGAGCACTACGACGCCGCGGAGATCCCGGAGCTCGAGGTCGACGGCGTGCGCATCCGCCTGATCGCCGGCACCGGCTGGGGGCGCACGTCGCCGGTCGTCACCTGCTCGCCGCTTGTCTACGCGGAGTTGCACGTGAGCGCCGGCACGAGCGTCCCGCTGCCGCCGGAACACCGCGAGCTGGCCGCGTACATCGTGGAGGACGGAAACCTGCACGTCTTCGACGACGGCACACGCCCCGCATTTCACCTCGACAAGGACGCGCACGTCATGCTCATCGGCGGCGACCCCATCGGCAAACGCCACATCTGGTGGAACTTCGTTTCCAGCTCGAAGGAACGGATCGAGCAGGCGAAGCGCGACTGGGCGCGCGGCGCGTTCCCGAAGGTGGTGGGGGATGAGGTGGAGTATGTGGAGATGCCTGGATGAAGGTTGCTGGTTGCTGGTTGCTCGTTGCTCGTGAGGTATCGCGTCAGCCCACAAGCAACCAGCAACCAGCAACCAGCAACAAAGGAACGAAATGCAACAAAGAACACTATCGACGCTGAAAGTCAGCGCCCAAGGCCTCGGCTGCATGGGCATGTCGGAGTTTTACGGCGCGGCGAATGAGGCAGAGGGCATTGCCACGATCCAGCGGGCGCTCGATCTCGGGGTCAACTTTCTCGATACGGCGGACATGTACGGGCCGTTCACGAACGAGAAGCTCGTCGGGCGGGCGATCCGCGGGCGGCGCGACAGCGTGGTCGTGGCGACGAAGTTCGGGAACATGCGGGGGGAGGACGGCTCCTTCCTCGGCATCAACGGCACGCCGGAGTACGTGCGCAAGGCGTGCGATGCCTCGCTGCAGCGCCTCGGCGTCGACGTCATCGACCTCTATTACCAGCACCGCGTCGACAACAAGACGCCGATCGAAGAGACGGTCGGCGCGATGGGGGAGCTCGTCCGCGCCGGCAAGGTGCGCTACCTCGGCCTCTCCGAGGCGGCGCCCGCAACGATCCGGCGCGCGCACGCCACGCATCCGATCGCCGCGCTGCAGACCGAGTACTCCATCTTCAGCCGCGACCCCGAGGACGAGATCCTGCCGACGGTGCGCGAGCTGGGGATCGGCTTCGTCGCCTACAGCCCCCTCGGCCGCGGCTTCCTGACTGGCCGCTTCAAGTCGCCCGACGACCTGCCGCCGGATGACTACCGCCGCCGCTCCCCCCGCTTCACCGGCGAAAACTTCCGCAGGAACGTGCAGCTCCTGGAGCGGGTGGAGGAGCTGGCGCGGCAGAGGGGCGTGACGCCCTCACAGCTCGCGCTCGCCTGGGTGCTGCATCGCGGCGACGACATCGTTCCCATTCCGGGGACGAAACAGCGGAAGTACCTCGAGGAGAACGTGCGCGCCATGGAGATCCGTCTGAGCGACGAAGAGCTGCAGCGCATCGAGGAAGTCGCGCCGAAGGGCGCGGTCGCCGGCGACCGTTACCCTGACATGAGCACGGTGAACCGCTGATGGCGCACCGCGTCAGGTACACGCTCATCGGCGGCATCGGGATGCTGTTCGGCGGCGGCGCACTCGCGGGGTGGCTCCTGTCGGCGCCGAAGTACCGCGGACCGAAGTCGGATCACTTCGACGGCGAGAAGTTCCGCAACCTTGAGCCGACGCAGCACGCCGGCATCCCGGAGATGGCGAAGTGGCTGTCGAACCGCGACGAGGGTCCATGGGAGAAGTGGCGCGAGATCACGCCCGGTCCGCCGCCGCCGGAGCGGGTGGCGGGGCTGCGGGTGACGCTGATCAACCACGCCACGCTCCTCGTGCAGACGGAGAACGTGAACATCCTCACCGACCCGATCTGGTCGGAGCGCTGCAGCCCGGTGCAGTTCGCCGGGCCGCGCCGCCATCATGCGCCCGGCCTCCGCTTCGAGGACCTGCCGCCGATCGACGTGGTGATCCTCAGCCACAACCACTACGACCACATGGACGTGCCGACGCTGCGGCGCCTCGCGCGCGAGCATCACCCGCGGATCTTCGCGGGGCTCGGGAATGGCGCGTTCCTGAAGTCGAAGGGGATTGGGAACGTGACGGAGCTCGACTGGTTTGGCTCCGCGGAGCTGCGCGAAGGGATGAGCATCCACGCCGTCCCGGCGCAGCACTTCTCGTCGCGCGGCCTCAACGACCGCGACGCGAACCTCTGGTGCGGCTACGTCATCGAGACGTCGCGCGGCCCGGTCTACTTCGCCGGCGACACCGGCTGGGGCTCGCACTTCGAGAACATCCGCGAGCGCTACGGCCCGCCGCGCCTGGCGCTGCTGCCGATCGGCGCGTTCCGGCCGGAATGGTTCATGTGCGCCGTGCACATCTCGCCGAAGGACGCCGTGCGCGCCGCGCAGGCGCTGCAGGCCGAGCTCTCCATCCCCATGCACTACGGCACGTTCCACCTCGGCGACGACGGCCAGGACGAGCCGCCCGCGGTGCTGCGGCGGGAGCTCGCGAATGCGCCTGGCGTGCAGTTCGAGATCCTCGGTCCGGGCGAGAGCCTCGAGCGGTGAGCGTCACAACGACCCCGTGAACGTCCGCACGCGATCCGACAGCCTGCGGTCGTTCCAGATCCCGCCGTAGAGCAGGTCGAGCATGCGCAGGCAGACGACGGCGGTGCGGTTCACCCGCTTGAGGCCATTCGCCACCTCCGCCTCGTCCGGCGTCTCGATGAGGTCGAACGCGGCGTAGTGGAAGTGGCCGCCGGCGTCGATCAACTCGTCGTAGAGCCGCAGGCCGGCCGCGGCGAGCGGCGCGGACCAGCCGCGCACCTCTCTCGTCACCGTGGCCACGCTGAACTCGAGGGCCACGGCGTGGCGCGCCAGGCGGGCGGCGTCGCCGGGACCGCGCGTGCATTCGTGCGCGAGCGGCCGTTGCCGCCAGCGGCTCCAGGCGGAGGGGTCGTGGTAGACGTGGAACGCGCCGAACGCCGCCTCCACCGCGCCGCGCAGCGGTTTCGCGGCGTCCATCAGCAGGTGCTGGAGCGTGAGCGTCCCGCCGGCAAGCAGGCCGGCGCGCGAGGCGGCGAGAAAGCCGCGGGCACGGTCGTAACGGCCGAGGGAGAGATCGTCCCCCTGCCGTTGCCGGACCTCGTCATATCGGTCCAGCCCTTCCTGAAAAAGGGCCAGGGCCTGCGCGTACCGGCTCACGGCACGCGGGTGGAGATCCGCGGAGTGGAGCGCGAAGACTGAATTTGACGGCGTCATATCAGGAGTACGGACGAGGCGGGCGGGAGGTTACGGGGAGGGGGTTTTTTCGGGGGTTCCTCGGGGGTTCCTCGGGTTCCTCGGAGTTCCTCGGAGTTCCTCGGGTCGTTCGAGCCGGACCCGCCGAGGAACCCGAGGAACCCGAGGAACCCGAGGAACTCCGAGGAACCCGAGGCCCCACTTTCCATTTCTCCCCCTTGCCCTTCACGCCTCACGAACCTAACTTACTAACCAGTTGGTTAAAACAAACGTTTAGTGAGTGAGTGAGCGAGTCATGAGTCCACGCAAGTCCATCGACGAGTCCGACGCACGCGACCGGATCCTCGCCGCGGCGGCCGAAGTCTTCGCCTCGGTCGGGTTCACCGGCGCCCGGGTCGACGACATCGCCGAGCGCGCCGGCATCAACAAGGCCATGCTGTACTACCACGTCGGGGACAAGGAGCGGCTCTACGCCGCCGTCCTCATCAAGACCGTCGAGCGGGGCCTCGCCACGCTCACCGAGTCGACGGCCAAGGCGCAGACGCCGAGCGCCAAGCTGCAGTGCGTCCTCGACGCCTTCGCCGATCTTGGTACCTCGAACCCCCACCTCATCCCGATCATGCTCCGCGAGGTCGCCTCGGGCGGCGCGACGCTGCCCGACGAGATGCTCGTACGCATGGCCGGCGTGTTTCGGCTGGTCCAGCAGGTGCTCGGCGAGGGCGTCGAGGAGGGGGTGTTCCGGCCGACCGACCCGCTGCTGACGCACGTCTCGCTCGTCGGCAGCATCATGTTCCTCGTCGCCTCCCAGCCGATCCGCGCCCGCCTCGGCAAGATCGCCGGCGTGAACACGCAGCACTCGTTGCGCGAGCTGGCGGACCACACCGGGAATCTCTTCCTGAAGGGGCTCGAGGTCGAGCCGCAGCCGAAGCGGAGGAAGAAATGAGGCGCCTCCTGCTGATGCTCGCGCTGGCGACGACCGCCGGCGCGGACGAGCTGACGGTCGAGGACGCGGTGGCGCTGGCGCTGGCCCGCAACCCCGACGTGGTGGTGGAGCGGGAGTCGGTGCACATCGCCGACGCCACCATCCTGCGCGCCGAGGCGGCGTACGAGCCGTCGCTGCGCGGCGACGCGCGGCTCCGCGAGCGCACCGATCCGGTGAACTCGATCCTCTCCGGCGCGCCGCAAGGAGAGCTGGGACCGACGACGCGTACGCTGCAGACTTCCGCCTCGTTCGTGCAGCTCCTGCCGACCGGCGGCACGGTCTCACTCTTCAGCGGCCTGCAGCGCGACGCCACGAACAGCATCCTCTCGATGCTCACACCCGCCTGGTCGACGCTCTTCGGCGCGGAGGTCCGCCAGCCGCTGCTGCAGAACCGGCGCATCGATCCGGCGCGCCGCGCCATCCGCCTCGCCCGCGTCGACCGCACGCGCGCCCTCTCTTCACTCGAGCGCATGGCCAGCGAGGTGACGGCGGCGGTGGAGAAGGCCTACTGGACCGCCGCCTCGGCGCGGCGCGAGGTGGAGATCCGCGAGGCCTCCCTCCGCACCGCGGAGAAGCAGCGCGACGACACGCGCGTCCGCATCGAGGCAGGCACGCAGGCGGAGGCGGAGCTGGCCTCGACGACCGCGGAGATCGAGCGCAGGCGCGGCGAGCTGGCGATTGCGCGGGAGAACAGAACGCGCGCCGAGAACGTCCTGCGCGGCTGGATCGGGAGGTGGCAGGGGGACCTGCAACTGTCGTCCCCCCTGGACCGACGGGCTCTCAGCCCGTCGGATGACGGTAGAGAGCTGTCCCCCGAAGCCGCGGTGCAGACCGCCTTCCGCCACCGTCCCGAGCTCCGCGAGCTGCAATCGCGCGTCGTGCGCCAGGACGTGGAGCTCGACGCCGCGCTCGACCGCGTGCGACCGCAGGTCGACCTCGTCGCCTCCTACTCCGGCCGTGGTCTCGCCGGCACGCGCAACGCGGACGCGATCGAGCCGTTCGGGCCGATCGTCATCGCCGATGAAATCAACGGCGGCCTCGGACGCTCGCTGCGCTCGCTCGACGAGTTTCCCGACGCGGCGCTCGGCGTCTCGTTCGTCCTCCCGATCGGCAACACCGCCGCGAAGCAGGACGTCGCCATCGCGCGCGCCGTCCGGCGGCAGGCGGAGGCGTCGGTCGACGCGCTGAAACAGCGCATCGCGGTGGAAGTGCGCAACGCCATCGCCGCGGTCGCGAGCGCGGAGCAGCGCATCGCCGCGGCGCGCGCCATGCGCGAGGCGGCCGAGGTGCAGTTGCAGGCAGAGCGCGACCGCTTCGACGCCGGGACCACCAACCTTTTTTTCATCATCACGCGCCAGAACGAGCTCGCCGCCGCGGAGCTCGCGGAGTCCATCGCCCTCATCGACGCGCGCAGAGCCGAGAGCGAGCTCGCGCGCGCCACGGGGACGCTGCTCGAGGCGCGCTCCATCAGCATCGACGGAGGTCAGCAGTGAAGAAGCTCACGATCGTCATCGCGGCGGTGATCCTCGCCGCCTGCAACCGGGGAGAGGACGACACCACCATCCGCCTGAACGGCCGCATCGAGGCGCCGATGGTCGACCTCGGCCCGAAGGTGCCGGGCCGCGTCGCGGAAGTGCTCGTACGCGAAGGCGACCGCGTCAAGGGCGGCGCGCTCCTGGTGCGCCTCGACCTCGGCGAGACCTCGATCGCCGTCGAGCGCGAGCAGGCCGGCGTCCGCTCCGCGCAGGCGCGCGCCGAGGACCTGGAGGCGGGCAGCCGCGAGCCGGAGATCGCGGTCGTGCAGGCCGAGGTGAGCGACCGCCGCGCCGCCGTCTCGCTGGCGGAAAAGGAGGCGGAGCGGCAGCGCTTCCTCCTGCAGCGCAAAGTCGGCACGCAGCGCGACTACGACCGCGCGCGCACGGAGCTGGAACGGGCGCGGGCGGCGCTGCAGGCGAGCCAGGAGCGGGTCGAGCTAACGCGCGCGGGGACGCGGCGCAACCAGACGCGGGCCGCGCAGGCGGAGACCGAGCGCGCTCAGGCTTCGCTCCGGCAGAGCGTGGCGGTGGCGCGGGAGGGGGAGATCCGCGCGCCGGCCGACGGCGTGATCGTGCATCGCCTCGCGGAGCCGGGCCAGCTCGTCGGCGCCGGCCAGCCGGCCGTGACGATGGCATTCGCGAACCGCCTCTACGTGCGGACGTTCATCCCGGAGACGAAGCTCGGACGCGTGCGCATGGGCACGCCCGCCAGCGTCACGGTGGATGCCTTCCCGGGCCGGCAGTTCCCCGCGCGCATCACCGAGATCGCGCCCGAGGCGGAGTTCACGCCGAAGGCGGTGGAGACGAAGGCGGAGCGGGTGAACCTCGTCTACGCCGCGAAGGCGGACCTCGATCGCGGCTGGAGCGAGCCGCTGGTGCCGGGGCAGCCGGCGGAAGTGACGGTGAAGTGATGATCGCCGCGACGAACCTCACCCGCCGCTTCGGTGCGAAAACGGCGCTCCACGACGTGTCGCTGCGCGTCGAAGCGGGGGAGCTCTTCGGCCTCATCGGCCCCGACGGCGCCGGGAAGACCACCTTCTTCCGCATCCTGGCCGGCGTGCTCGCGCCGACGTCGGGGAGTGTGGAGGTGGAGAAGGGGATCACGTTTGGCTTCGTGCCGCAGCGCTTCGCGATGTACGAGGACCTCTCCGTCGACGAAAACCTGCGCCTCCGCGCGCGCCTGTACGACGTGCCGCACGACGTGGCGAACGCGCGCGCGGCGGATCTCCTCCAGCGCGTCGGCATGGAGCGCTTCCGGGCGCGGCTCGCCGGCGCGCTTTCGGGCGGCATGAAGCAGAAGCTCGCGCTCGTGGCGGCGCTCCTCACCCAGCCGCGCCTTCTGCTGCTCGACGAGCCGACCACCGGCGTCGACCCCGTCTCGCGCCGTGAGTTCTGGGCGCTGCTCAACCGTCTCCACCACGAGGGGCTCACCATCGTCGTCTCGACGCCTTACATGGACGAGGCGGAGTACGCGACGCGCATCGCCTTCCTCGACCACGGCCGCATCTCGTCGGTGGGCACGCGCCAGCAGATCATCGGCACCTACAGCCGCCCGCTGCTCGAGATCCGCACGTCGCGCCGCCTGGAGGTGCGCGCGCTGCTCGCGCCGATGCGCGAGATCGACGACCTCTCCCTCTTCGGCACCGTGCTCCACGCGCGCGGCGCGGAAGGGACGGGCCCCGAGCTGCTGACGAACGTCCGCGCCGTACTGCGCGGCGTCGTGGGGCCGGATGACGTGCAGACGCTCGCTCCGTCGCTCGAGGACGTGTTCGTTCTCGCCGGCAGCCACGAGGAGGACGAGTGATCCGCGTCGAGAACGTCACCCGCCGCTTCGGCACGTTCACCGCCGTCGACAACGTCTCGTTCGAGCTGGAGCGCGGCAAGGTCTTCGGCTTCCTCGGGCCGAACGGCTCCGGCAAGTCGACCACCATCCGCATGCTCGCCGGTCTGCTCGCGCCGACCTCGGGGCGCATCACCGGCTTCGACGGCCTCGACGTCACGAAGGACACCGAGGCGTGGAAGTCGCGGCTCGGCTACATGAGCCAGAAGTTCTCGCTCTACCTCGACCTGACGGTGGAGGAGAACCTCCGCTTCTTCGGCGCGATCTATGGACTGGAGAAGGCGCAGGTGCGGGAGCGGATCGACGCGCTGGCGGAGCGGCTGCGCTTCGGCAAGATCCGCGACCAGCTCACCGAGGGGCTGTCCACCGGATTGCGGCAGCGGGTGGCGCTCGCGGCGGCGCTGCTGCATCAGCCGGAGCTGCTGTTCCTCGACGAGCCGACCGGCGGTGTCGATCCGCGCGGGCGGCGGCTGTTCTGGGATCTCATCTACGAGCTGGCGGCCGATCGCGGCATGACCGTGCTGGTGACGACGCACTACATGGACGAGGCGGAGCAGTGCGACCGGCTGGCGTTCATCCTCGACGGTGCGCTCATCGCCGACGGCTCGCCCGCGGAGCTGAAGCGCGATCTCCACGGCCGGATCCTCGAGGTGCGGCCGGAGGGGAGCTCCTTCGACGTCGTGAAGAGCCTCGAGAGCGACGCGGCGCTGGAGGACGTTTACCTGTTCGGCCTCACGGTGCGCGCCGTCGCGGAGCAGGGAGAGACGGCGCGGGTGCGGCAGCTCCTGATGACGTGGGGCACGCCAGAGCCGGCCGAGCCTTCGCTGGAAGACGTATTCGTATCGCTGGCGCGCAAGCGCGTGCGCAGCAGGGAAGCGGTGCAAGCATGAAACGGCTCCTCGCATTGACCTGGAAAGAGTTCCTGCAGCTCAAGCGCGACAAGATGACGCTGCGCATGATCGTGATGGTGCCGGTGATGCAGACGCTCATCTTCGGCTACGCCATCAACTACGACGTAAAGCACCTGGAGACGGTGGTCCTCGACGAGAGCCGCTCGTACGAGAGCCGCGAGCTGGTGGCGAAGATGACCAGCACCGGCTACTTCGACGTCCGGAAGTACGTGGATTCGCTCGACGAGCTGCAGTCGGAGATCGACGGCGGGCGCGCGGCGGTGGGACTGGTGTTCGACCGCGACTTCGGGAAGAACCGCCACCGTGGCAGGCCGGCCGAGGCGTTCCTGATCGTGAACGCGAGCGACACGACCACCTCGTCGCAGGCGATGGCGATCATGTCGGGCATCTCGCAGACCATGTCCATCCGCGCGCTCGCGCAGCGCGGCGGCTGGCAGCACAAGCAACTCCCGGTCGACGTGCGCGTGCGCCCCTGGTACAACCCCGACCTCCGCACCGCCCGCTTCATCATCCCGGGGCTGATCGCGATCATCCTTACCTTCACGCTCATTCAGTTCACCGCGATCGCCATCGTGCGCGAGCGGGAGCGGGGGACGCTGGAGCAGTTGCAGGTCACGCCCGCCACGCGCGCGGAGCTGATCCTCGGCAAGATCCTGCCGTTCATCGCCATCGGCTACTTCCAATTCACGCTGACGGTGCTGCTGATGCGCTTTCTCTTCCAGATCGAGATCGCCGGCTCCGTGCTGCAGCTCTACCTCGTCGGCTTCCTCTTCATGGCGGCGGTGCTGGGGCTGGGGATGCTGATCTCGACCATCGCCCAGACGCAGATGCAGGCGAACCAGATGTCGATGTTCTTCCTGCTGCCGTTCGTCTTCCTGTCGGGCTATGTGTTCCCGATCGAAGGCATGCCGCTGATCTTCCGCTGGATCTCGAACCTCATCCCCGCGAAGTACTTCATCACCGTCATCCGCGGCATCGTCCTGCGCGGCGCCTCCCTCGCCGAGCTGTGGCAGCCGACGGCAATGCTCGCGTTGTACACGTTCCTGATCATTGCGCTGGCCGTGGCGAGGTTCAAGAAAACGACGGCGTAGGGAGTCGCAGAGTGTCAGAGTCGCAGAGTCTCAGAGGAGGACCCCATTGCGTCGCGAGTCTCCTTTGAGACTTTGAGACTTTGCGACTCTGAGACTCCCAACGACAGACTCCTATCAGTGGCGCGCCGCATGCACTTATTTGCAGTGCCGTAAAAACTGATCGAGGGAGACACTTCCATGCGCAGAGCAGTCCTTGCTCTTCTCATTACCACCACACTCGTTACTCTGCCGGCTCTGGCCGGTACCTGGTATGTAGCCCCGCCCGCCAGCGGCGGCAGCAACACCAACCCGGGGACGCTCGCGTCTCCTTTCGCAACCATCACCAAAGGCGTGTCGATGCTGACGGCCGCCGGCGACACGCTCTACGTCCGGGCCGGGACGTACAACGAGCGGGTCACGATCTGGAACAAGTACGCGACCGACGCCAACCCCATCCGCGTGCAGGCCTATAACGACGAGGCGGCCATCATCGACGTCGCCGGTCTGGGCGGCACCACCGCCGCCGTGGCCATCGGCGAGTCGAGCGGCATCCGCTTCGACGACTTCGAGGTCAGGAACAGCCCCGAGGCGGGGATCCGCGTCTACAACGCCCAGTACGTGCGGGTGCGGTGGAATTACGTGCACGACAACCAGGCCTTCGGCATCGTGGCCACGTCGTCGAGCTCGAGCGCGCGCGGGACCACGCACCACATCATCATCGAGGGGAACGAGGTACGCCGCAGCGTCCTGAACAACTCGGCGCGCACCGCCTCCAGCGGCTGGACGCAGGGCATCGGCACCTACCGCATCGACGAGGTCGACATCCTCAAGAACTACGTCAGCGAGAACTACGGCGAGGGGATCGACTGCGTCCTCACCGACGGCTGCCGGATCGTCGAGAACACCGTCTACGACAACTACGGCGTCAACATCTATCTCGACAATGCCACCGACGCGGTGGTGAACCGCAACTTCTGCATGGCCGGCCGGGTGTCGAACCACACCGACTACCAACGCAGCGGATATGGCGCGCGCGGCATCGCCGCGGCGAACGAGACGTACGTCGTGAACGGCGTGACCGAGTCGAACCCGCTCAACAACCTGACCATCACCAACAACATCACGGTCAACGGCAAGTTCGGGTTCACCTACAGCAACTCGCAGACGGGCGGCGGGCTGCACAACACGCTGATCGCGAACAATACGTTCTACGGCGCCGAGGACCTCTCGCTCTACATCGAGAACGGGAGCACCGACGTGCACGACACCACCACCGTCCGCAACAACATCTTCTATTCGCGCTCCGGGAGGAACTACTCCTACGCCACCAGCGCGAACATCACCTACGGCTACAACAACTGGTACAACGGGAACGCGAACACCCACAAGAGCGGGCCGGGCGACGTGCTCTCCAACCCGCTGCTCGTGAACCCCGGGAGCGGCACCAAGACCGACTACAAGCTCACCTCCACTTCGCCGTGCATCAACAGCGGCACTTACCACAGCGCCGTCACGACTGACTATTGGGGCACCACCCGCGGCTCGGTCCACGACATCGGCGCGCACGAATACTGAGGAATCGACTGAATCATGCGTCCCCATACGACAGCACTGGCGTTAGCTCTATCCATCTGCCTGGCCGCCTCGGCCATGGCCACCGATTACTACGTTGCCAAGACCGGCAATGACTCGAACAATGGCACTTCCCTCTCGACGCCGTTCCTCACCATCCAGAGGGGCGTCGACGCCCTCGCGGCGGGCGACCGGCTCCTGGTCCGCGCCGGCACGTACAACGAGACCGTCACGATCTGGTACAAGAGCGGGACGTCCAGCGCGCCGATCTACATCCTCCCGTACAACAGCGAGGCGGTCGTCATCGACGGCGCCGGCCTCACCGACCAGACCGCGGTCGTCGCCATCGGCCGCTCCTCCTACGTCCGCTTCGACGCCTTCGAGGTGAAGAACGGCTACGAGTCCGGCGTGAAGATCTATGCGGCCGACAACATCAAGGTCCGCTGGTGCAACGTGCACGACAACCAGACCTTCGGCTTCCACGTGCTCAGCCCCGAGTCGTGGGGGCAGACCCACGACATCGTGCTGGAGGGGAACACCGTCCGCCGCAACGTGCTCAACAACTCCGACCGCGACGAGTCCTCGGGGTGGGCGCAGGCGATCGGCACCTGGTGGGTCGAGGACATCGACATCCTGAAGAACTACGTGCACGAGAACTACGGCGAGGGGATCGACTGCCTCGTCAGCGACGGCTGCCGGATCTACGAGAACACCGTCTACGACAACTTCAGCGTGAACATCTATCTCGACAACGCCACCAACACGCTCGTGAACCGGAACTTCATCATGACGGGCCGGATCTCCAACGCCTCCGACTATTACCGCGGCGGCGGCGCCGCCTGCGGCATCTGCATGGCCAACGAGGATTACACGGTCCAGAATCCGCTGAACGGCATCACCATCACCAACAACATCGTCAACGGCGGCTGGCACGTGCTGCAGTACAGCAACGGCGAGCATGGCGGCGGGCTGCACAACACGCTCATCGCCAACAACACGTTCTACGGCGGCTCGGCCGCCACGGCCAACGAGATGATGTACATCCAGACGCCGAGCCCCGACGTGCACGACACCACCGTCATCCGCAACAACATCTTCTACGCGAAGACGGGGCAGGCGTACGCGTACGCGCCCAGCACGAACATCACCTACGGCTACAACAACTGGTACAACGGCACCAGCAACACGCACAAGAGCGGCTCGGGCGACGTCTTCGGCAACCCGCTCCTGGTCAGCGTCGGCAGCAGCACGAAGGACAACTGGAAGCTGACCTCGACGTCCCCCTGCATCAACGCCGGCACCACCCATTCGGCGGTGACGACCGACTTCTGGGGCACCGCGCGCGGGACGGTGCACGACATCGGCGCGCACGAGTATTGATTTTTCGTCGCGTGTTGCGCGTGGCGAGTTGCCCGGGCTGTTTCGCCGGACGGCAACGACCAACGTCCCGCGCAACACGCAACACGCAACGCGGTTACGACGCCAGTACCGCCTCCACGATCGCCTCCTCGTCATCCAGCGGCGCGCGGGTGACGAGGAGCCGCGTGAGCAGCGCGCCGATCAGCAGGTCGGCGCGCAACTCGGGATCGGGTGCCCCGTCGCCGGCGAGGATCTCGGCGATGCGGGCGCGGCGCGGCTCGACGACCGCACGCACGACGTCGATCGCTTCTCCCTCCGGCGAGGCGAGCAGGCGCAGCACGCAGGCCGTCTCGTGCAGGATGGCGGGAACGTCGTCGGTGTCGTTGCGCGCGTGGAACGGCGCGATCGCGGCGGCGACGAGCGCCCCCTTCGACGGGAAGCGGCGGTAGACGGTGGTCTTGGCGATCCCGGTGCGCTCGGAAATCGCGTCGACCGTGAACTCGCGGTAGCCGCGGTCGCGCAGCAGCTCGCGGGCGACGGTGAGGATCTCCTCGTCCGCTCCCGCGCGGCGCGGACGGCCTCGGCCTCGTTTGATGTCGGTCATCATGGCTGTGTGGGCGCCACGCGCGTGGCGCGGTCGATCTCCGTGGAGCGGTTTCGAAGCACGAGCGTGTCTCCGGTCAATTCGATGGTGAGGAACGTGTCGGGATAGAAGAACGTGGTGGCGCTCGACGGCAGCACCTCGCTGCGGCGGCCGCCCACCCGCTCGACGTACAGCTTCGAGCCCTCGCGGAACACCCGCCGCTCCGCGCCGCTCGCGCTGCGATACGTGCCGGCGACGCGGTCGAGCGCCGCGTCGTCGACGGAGATCGCCACCGGCTCGTACTTTTTGCCGAGCAGGACGAGGGCGATCTTCGTGGCGATGAAGTCGGGGCGCGGCGTGTGGTGCGCGTCGTTGGAGAGGAGGGCCACGAACACCTTCTGCTCCGGGATCGTCAGCACGTGCGCGGTGAAGCCGGGCAGGTCGCCGCCGTGCTCGATCACCTTCGCGCCGTCGAGGTCGTTGATGAACCAGCCGTACCCGTAGCCGGTGCTCTTGCCGCCGATCGCGTGCGCGTTGAAGGCGGGAGCGAGGACGGGGTCGGCGAGGATGTGCTCGTTCCAGCGCCGCAGGTCGTCGACCGTGGAGAGCAGCCAGCCGACGGAGAAGGCGCGCGTCGGACTGTAGATCGTGGCGTTGCGGATGCCGTTCGCGTCGCGGTTGTAGCCGCGCACCCGGTTCGGGATGATCTCCGTCAGCGAGTCGAGGTGCGTGCTGGTGAGGCCGGCGGGGTCGAGCACCGCCTTCTTCAGGTACGACGCGACCGGCTCGCCGGCCGCCTTCTCGACGGCCGCGCCGAGGAGGAAGTAGGCGGAGTTCGTGTACTTGTATTGCGAGCCGGGGGCGAACTCCAGCGGCTTCGCCCGGATCAGCGAGACGATCTCCTCGACCGTCGCATCCTGCCGCAGCGCGGCGCCGTACTCCGGGATGGCGGTGTACTCCGCGACGCCGCCGGTGTGGGTGAGGAGATGCTCGAGCGTGAGCGTGTCGGGGAAGCCGCTCACGTACTTCGACAGCGGATCCGAGAGGGCGAGCTTCCCCTCCTTCGCCAGCTTCAGCACCGCGGCGGCGGTGAACTGCTTGCTGATCGAGCCGAGCTTGAGCAGCATGTCCGGACGGAGCGGCGTGCGCAGCTCGACGTCCGCGAGGCCGCGCGCCTCCCGCACCACCACCTCGCCGTTCCGCACCGCCAGCACCACCGCGCCCGGCTCGTCGGCCTTGTAGTAGCGGTCGAGGAGGGCCCGGATGTCGTCGGCCGGCGCGGCGAGCGCGCGTACCGCGAACACGAACAGGAGGAGCAGACGCCACGTCATCGCGGCGAATGGTCGGCCCGCGCGCGCGGAGTGTCGATCAGAATGGGACGAGCGGGGGTTTTCGAGGGACGAGGCCGTAAGTTTACGCTTCGGCCGACTCGAATGCGGCCGCCTGCTGCGGCCTCGCGTAGAAGAATCCCTGCGCGTATCGCGCCCCGATGTCGTGCGCCGCGCCGGACGTCTCCGCCGACTCGATCCCTTCGAGTACGACCTCGCAGTCGAAGTCGTGCGCGAGCGAGAGGATGTTGCCGATGATCTTCCGGCGCACCGGGTTCTTTTCGAAATCAGTCCCGAACTCGTGCGAGACCTTGAGGTACGCCGGCTTCACGCACTCGATGCGGTCGAGGTGCGAATAGCCGTTGCCGACGTCGTCGAGCGCGAACTGCACGCCGTGCGCGCGCAGCGACTCGAACGCGGCGCAGACCGGCGCCGTCGCCGCGAGCTTCTCCTGCTCGGTGATCTCCAGCACCACGTTCCGCAGAGCGACCCCGTTGTCGCCCGCCTCCTGGACGAGCGTGCGCGTCAGCCGCTCCCCCTCGTCGAGCACGTGAGGGTGGAGGTTGATGAAGAGCTTCGCACCGCTGGGGAGCGACCGCGCCTGGCGCAATGTGCGGCGAAGGCAGGCCAGCTCGAGCTCCGCCGTGCGGCCGGTGAGGCGCGCGTAGTCGAAGAGGAACTGCGGATCGCAGAACGAGAGCGCCCCGTCGTCGAAGCGCGCCAGCGACTCGTAGCCGTGGCCGCTCGGGTTGTCGCCGCCGACGTCGACGATCGGCTGGAACGCCGGCAGGAGGTGCGCGCTGGCGATCAGCTCGTCGATGGTCGGGATGTGCAGGAGCGTCCCTTTCGTCCTGCGGCGTGCGGAGCGCCGCTCCACCGGCCTCCTCACGATTTGCGTCGCCCCCCTCCGCGTCGCCTCGGCGCACCAGGACGGGGCCAGCTCCTCGCGCGAGCTCACCACGATGTCGCAGGCGGCGGCGCGGCGGCGGGCGTCGGCGACGAGGTCGAGGACCGCCACCGAGAAGGGGCCGTCGAGCTGCGCGTCGGTGTGCAGCGAGCTCACCGGCATCCGCGCCAGGACGAGCGAGCCGACCGCGGCATCGCTGCCGGTCAGGATGAGCCGTCCCTCGCGGGCCAGGCGTGAGGCTGTGCTCGTGGCCGCTTCGCGGTCGCGATCCAGGATCAGGACGGTCTCATTATAGTTATTCATTGTGTACGGACCTCTATCGCGAGATCGGTGCCGTGGCGGCCAAATCGGCAAGTAGCTGCAAACGCGCGGCTTAGAGCCGCAGCGAGCGCGGCCGGCGTTTCCGCGATTGTCCGGTCGTATGGACGGTGGTGTATCCGGAATCAGTCGCCGGCGCCGACGAAAACCAGCTCCGCGCCGGGGTGGTCGAGCCACTCGGTCGAGTCGAGCTGGACGAAGCGGCGGTTCCGGAACCGCTGCTGGAGGGCGGGGGGGAAGGGGGTGGGGATGGTCACGTGCAGCTCGAGATCGTCGAAGAGCTCGGCCTGCAGGTCGGGCGGCTGGAGGAGGCCCCAGGCGGCCGGGTCGGGATTGGCGACAGTGATGATGTAGTCGGCGTCTTCCTCCACCTCGACGGCCGTCGCGACCGGGTCGGCGGTGGTCCGCTCGTCGATGCGCCACCGGAGGTGGGCGTGGGAGCCGTGCGTGGCGATCTCGTACGTGCCGCTGGCGAACGGCTGAGCCGCGGGGAGATGGCGCAGGCCGCGGGTCTTGGTGCCGTACACCTGCGCGCCGAGGGCGGCGTGCATGTCGTAGTGGGTAAGGACGAGGTCGACAAAGCCCCAGAAGCGGTCGCGGCGGGAAGAGCGGGGCAGCCGCTTGCGCCCGATGGCGATCGCGCGCTGGAACGCGCTCCCCTCGGGGCTCAGCAGGATCAGCAGCCGCTGCACGTCCTCCAGCTCCGCCGCGTGGTACTCCTCGACGCGGGGGCGGTAGAGAAACGTGACAGAGCCCTGTTCGATCGTCACCGCGGCCTCGGCGGCCGCCGACCCGGACATGACCGACGTTCCTTCAAATCAGGTGCCTCGCCGCCCGGCCGACGCCGTTGATCCGGCCGCCGAGGCCGTTGATCCGGCCGGCGAGATCGTTGATGCGGTCCCTGAGGCCGTTCACGCGACGGCGTACGTCCTTGAAGCACCTCAAGAGATGCTTAATGGCCTCGCGCACATGCTTAATGGCCTCCGCGACATGCTTAGTCTCGCCTGGAGGACGGTGAGTCTCGGCTGCAGGACAGTCAATGGCCTCTCCAAGTCCAAAAACGACCTCCCCGCCCGGGTGAGTCTCGCCTGGAGGATGCTTCATGCACCTCCCCGACATGCTTCATGGAGTCCCAGAGTCCACTAAGCATGTCCCAGAGTCCATTAAGCATCTCTGGAGATAGTTGCACGTCCTCCCGCGTGGACGGGGCGTGTACCTGCACCGTCGATGACCGGCGAGAAAAACAGGCGAGGTTCCGGGCAGTTTCGGCAAATGGCCGCCATTGTTGCCGAACGTTTACGACAGGGCACGTTGCCGGCGGTCATGACTCGAAGAGTATCGTGGTGCCGAATGACGCGTGACCTCGAATCGCTCGTCCTCCTATGTCTGGAGGAGAAGGTGATCGCCGGGTCATGCGGACCGGAAGATCCGTGGAAAGAGGCACGGTCGCTGACGGGTGGTGATCCGGAGGCCGCCTGGTCCTTCATCACGACCGTCGCCTCTCGAGCGACGACACTCCGCCAGTTCGAAAAATTGGGCGCAGGCCCGCTTGCGTACTTTTGGAGCGAGCATGAGGAAGCGTACCTGCCGCGGCTCGCCGCCGTCGCCGCGGATCTTCCGGCGCTGGTGAACCTGGTGATCGCGGAAGAGCGCCGGCAAGCGCTCGCCGCACATGTCATGACCTTGGTCTATGCCGTCGCTGATCATTCGAGGGAGATTCCCGGCGACTTCCATTTCGAAGTTCCCGATGCACTCGCGCGTCTCGCATCTCCGGGGGCGCACCCGCTGACGGAGCAGCTTCTGCTGCCGAACTGGCAGGAGTTCTCGGCCAGGGGTATGTCTGAACGGCCGTGGTCCGAGAGTGAGCTCGCGCAGCTCGTCGAGGGGTACATCAGGGCACCCGCTCCGCCGCGGAATGATGATGAGGACGACTGGTGGTGGACTCTCGAGAGGCTCGTGAGCACCGCACCGCACGCGGCATGGCGCACCATACTGGCGATCATTGCGCGCGAAAAGGATGGTGTCGATCTCGCGCTACTCGGTGCTGGTGCGCTCGAGACGCTGGTCAGCGATCACGGCGAGCGACTCGCGCCTCAGATCCTGACCGAGATCCAACGCAATCCTGCGTTTGTCCGTGCACTCTCATCCTGCTATCTCTTCAGTCTTTCCGAGCGGTTGCTTCTCCGGTTGGCAGATACTTGTCGTCGCTTGCTCCGCGCCACCTGAGTTCACGCTGAAGCTGGTGCAATACAGAATGGCAACACCACCACCGGAAATCCGGGACCGCGTCGAAGTTCTCTCCCAGTTCGCTGAAGAAGCGGCGGAGAGGGGAGCGCATTTCTTCTATATCAGGATACCGGCTTCTCTTCAGCCGCTCGAACGGGCGGAACGGTTCGAAGATCCCTTACAGCAAGCGCTGGACGCCGCGTCGATGGGTGAGGTCACCGGAGGCGGTTCTCAGCTCGCAGCGGATGACAGTATCGCTTACTGTGGTATCGACGTCGTGGTGAACGACCGAGATCGCGGCTTGCAGTTGATCCAAAGGCTGATGAAGGACTTGGGCGCACCTGCCGGAACCGTGATCGAAGAGTTCACTCCGGAGTGGGCAGAGCTGTCGCTGTGAATGCGCTGCGCCAGGAGTCAGCGGAGTGCGGCATCGGCAAGCGACTTCGTCCCGCGGTTGTCGTACGGTGGCGCCATGAACGAAGCTCGCCCATCTTCGCCATATGACTCGCCGATCTGGCGACGATTCCACCGTGCAGAGTCGCCGGACGGAAGGTATACGGCTCAGATCGACCCCGCGCACGAAGTGTCGATGGGCAATCCCACGTCAGGCGTGTTGTGTCTGTCGAACGGGCTGCATCTACTCCGATGTAACCCGAGCTTCGTCTGGTCGGACGATTCGAGATACCTGGCGGTACCGCAATTCTTCCAGTATCTCGGCGTCTTCGCGCGGCAGAGACTCCTCATCGTCGCAATGGAAAAGAGGACGGTCTATGCGTCACGCCGTACGGCGTATTACTTTCAGCCAGATACGTTTCACAGTGGCGACCTGCGGGTGACGATCGACCCGTCTGAGCGGGCCGAGGTTGTGATGTTCCACCTCCCCGCCGATATCGCGTCGAAATTTCAGCCTGTGCCGGCGCCGTGGCCAGAAGCCGCGTCCACGCCGCAGAATGAAGACGACGATCCAGAAGTGGGGAAACAGCTTGGCAGTCGGGATCCCGCAGCCTTCGCGGAAGAGATTCACGATTGTTCACGAACGCATTGAGGCTCATGCTCGTCTTCGCCGCACTCATCGAGGCGGTCGTGACGTACGCTGATCGTCCGCTGACCGCAGGCATGTTCGCCGACTGTCGCCTCAGAGCGCGTCTACCTTCTTCGGGCAATTCACGCGATCGATCCGAACAGACAATGATCGCAGCATGGCAGTTGGCGCGGCCAGCTCACTGGTCCGCCAAACACTTCTTCAGTCGCGACCGAAGCGCGACGAGGTACGGCTCTTCATCGGCGCCGCGCTCCCATACCACGCGGATCTCTTCGAAGTGCAGGACGACTTTTCCGTTGACCTCATCCGCGGTTCCGACTGCCTCGACCCTGATGTCGGAACCGATCAGGCGCCAGCGGCTCCAGCGCATGAACGCGTGCAACGCGCCGTCCTGATCTCGATGGACGAGCAGTCCACACGCCTCGCGTTTCTGAAGCTCGGACAATGTGCGTCCAGTCGGGAAGTTGCGAAGCTCATGCGAGTCCGGAACGGGGATGAATTGCCGCGAAGGGCTGGTCGCGGCGAACGCTGCCAAAGACATCGCAGCGACTAAGGCGCGTTTCAGGTGAGACGCGGGATAGAGCCGCGGCGTGACCGCGGCGAGCGGCAGCATTGCGAGCGCGGAGAGGTCGGTCCAATCGACGACTCGTGTCGTGAGCCACGGCAGTGAGTCAATGAAGCGTTGTGACATCGGGGACTTCCACCAGATGAACGCTGCCGCGGTGACGACGCATGCAGGCCAACGGCCGATGGCACAGCGGAGTACGACGGCGAGCAGGTAAACGCCGGCGAAATCGGACAACTTGCCCGTCACCGCGGACGGCGCCGCGTACTTTAAGACATGGTCGTTCAGGACGAGCACGAAGAGCGCGACCAATGCGGCGAGATGCGCGGCTTCCGGCGCGGCCAACCCTCGCGGTATCGCCGACACCGGTTGCGACGGGCGAACGAGGCTGGGGCCGCTCATTCCATCGCACATCATACGTGGGAGTGGCTGTGCCGCGCGTGGGAGCGCGCGTCCCGCCGCGGGCGGCGAGGTCACCGGTGGTTGCGCCCTCTTTCTTGGGTTCCGTGTCGCGCGCCGTCAGCGTTCGACCGTTCTGGTGACCATCCTCGGATTAGTGATTCTCACCAGCGCTCTTATACTGAGTCGCATGGCGCGCAATTTCTTCGGGCGACAATCGTAAGAACCGCGCGGCATTGTTGTAGAAGATGTCGCGCTTCTGCTCGGGCGTCAGGAACGTTGCTTCTTCGATCGAACGCACTGCCGCGTCGATTAGGCCAGGCCAGATCATCTGATCGGAACCGAACATCACGCGGTCGGCGTATCCCGCCTCTACGATCCCGCGGAGGAAGCGGTAGAACGCGGCACGGGTCTCGACGTTGATGGCCATGCTCGGCTCGACGTAAACCTGAGGATGTGTGAAAAGAAGCGCCAGCAGGTCTTCCAGCAACGGGTAACCCGCATGCATGACGTAAACGCGGAGACGCGGGTGCCGCACCAGCACCTCCTCGAGCGTGAGCGCACTCTGGAGCCGCGCACGGAAGCCGGGACTTCCCGTGTACGGAGTTCCGGGCTCGCCACCGCCGATGTGAATGCCCACGGGGAGGTCCAGTTCCTCCGCCAGCGCCCACAGTGGCTCGAGCCGGGCGTCGTCGGGGGCAATGCCGGCGTACTGATTCGTCACCTCCGCGAGAACCTGGATGCGGCCCTCGCGGTGCAACTGCCGAATCTCGTCGAGCGAGACGGGCCGGCGTGATGCACCCGCCGGCATCGGAGCGAATGCTTCTCCAGTCACGCGATCGAAGCGAAGATCGAGACCGCGGATGAACCGGCCGGGGGCGGCCGCCGCCCATTGCTCCACGAGCTCGGGTGCCCCGCCAAGCACCCCGACGACGTTGTGCCGTTCCATCGTCTCGAGAGTTTCCCGAAACAGTTCGGCGTCCGTGAGCGGTGACATCAGCGGGTCGCGACAGGCCGGTGGCGCCGACTCGTCCTCCCACATCGGCTTTCGCTGGTCCCAGCGCGGCATGCGCTCGACCGGCGCGCAGATCGGAAGCGGCGGCGTTCCGTAGTGCGACGCCGTACGCGCGTGCATGTGCATGTCCAGGATCGGACCGCCCCTCCGGTGCTCCGCCGCAATTTCCGACGCGCCGGAAGGCGTGCGTGTGGTGGCCGAGGCACAGCCGCTCGCGGCGACGAAGAGGAGCGCGAGTGCCGTCGCGAGTGCCGTCCGCGCGTACCCAGGGCTCATGCTTCGACGATCATACCCGCACATGGATGCCGGCAGCCGACCCGCATGCGGAGGACGATTACAATCAGCGCGTCGTGATGAATGCGGACCGGCTGTACTTGTCTGATCCGTACGTGCGGGACTTTGACGCCGTCGTGCGCGAAAGCCACGATGGCGGCGTGGTGCTATCGCGGACCGCCTTTTACCCCGGCGGTGGCGGACAGCCACCAGACGTCGGGCTACTCGAGCACGAACGCCGTGCCGTTCGCGTTTCAGGAGCTCACGAGGACGACGCGGGAAGAGTGTGGCACACGATCGACGATGGGATTCCTGCCGGCGCGGTCGTTCGTGGGCTGGTGGACTGGGAGGTGCGATACGCGCACATGCGGTATCACTGTTTACTGCATGTCGTGAATGCGGTCGCATACCAACGGCACCGCGGCCTCGTCACTGGAGCGCAAATCGAGAGAGCGCGCGCACGTGTCGACCTGAGCGTCGAGAACTTCAATCGGTCTGACGTCGATGCGTTCGAGGCAGCAGGTGAACGCCGTCATTCAGAAGAACCTGCTCGTGCGTGCTGCATCGGTCGCCGAGTCAGAGCTGACAACGCGGCCGGACCTGGTTCGAACGCTGAACGTTCGGCCTCCCGTCGTCGACGGAATGGTCAGGATCGTTGAGATCGAGACCTTCGATGCGCAGGCGTGTGGTGGTACCCACGTCCATGGAACCGGCGAGATCGGAAGTGCACGACTGGTCAAGTTCGACAACCGCGGGAAGAACAACAAAAGGTTCTACTGGGAACTGGAGTCGGATATTTCGGTACCACGATAGTGAAAAAAGTGAGCGAGCAGGCGGTCAGTCACACTTGCGTGACAACCGAAACGGACGACTCGAATCAGAGTGACATTCCGCCCGAGGTCCTGTATAGCCGCGGGAGACTCTCAGGCGCCGCGATACTGGACAACGACCGAATGACTCGAGCACTCCTCGCCCTCCTTCTCACGCTCGCACAATTTCCCATCGACGCGGCGCCGCGCAGGCGAGCCGTGGGGCATCCGGCACCGGTGGTCGTGCCCGAGGCCCTCATAGCAGCGGCGCATCAGGCTGCCCAAAATGCAATGGCGGCGGGCGTTCCGGCGGTTCAGATCGCGGTGTCGAAAGGCGGCAAGATCGTTTACTCCGAGGCATTCGGCGTCACCGACAAAGTGACGGGGACGGCCGCAACACCGCGATCGGTGATGCAGATTGGCTCGCTGACCAAGCAATTCACGGCAGCGGCGATCGTCCGCCTCGCCGAGCGCGGGGCCCTGTCGCTCGACGATCGGATCGAGAAGTACGTACCGGAGTTCGATCCGCGAGGAGCGACGATCACACTGCGGCACCTCCTCACCCACACCTCGGGAGTTCCGCGCGACTGGATCCCCTTCGACATGGGGCTCGACCTGACCAAGCCGGTGTCGCGCGCGATGATCGTGAACGGCATCAACGGGAAACCGTTCGATTTCGCGCCCGGCACGAGCTGGAGCTACAGCAACGCCGGCTTCATGCTGCTCGGTTTTGCGATCGAATCGATCACGGGGAGGTCGTACGACGAGTTCATCCATAATGAATTCGCGTTGCCGTTCGGGCTCCTCGACACGGGCGTATGTGGATCGAACAACCTGCCGTTGCCTGTAGGTTACGGCATGACCCAAACGTCGCCCCCGATGCCGTTCATCCACCGGACCGTTCTCTGGTCGAGCGGGTCGTTTTGCTCCACCGCATCCGATCTCACTCGGTGGGCGCACCTCCTCGCAACCGGACGCGTGGTGCTGCCTGATTCGTACGCGACGATGATCACCCCGGCAAAACTCCTCAACAACTCCTCGACGACGTACGGCTTCGGCCTGGTCGTGCAGAAGCGGCTGGGGCAGGCGGCCGTGTGGCACGGCGGCGCAATCGAGGGCTACCAGAGCTTTCTCCTCTATTTCTCCGAGCGGGACATCGCCGTTTCGGTCGTCACGAATTCGTTCCCTTCGACGGCCGCGGGCAACCCGGAGTTCATCGGGATTCCGGTCGCGGTGGCCGCGCTCGACACGCTGTAACGACCCCGCGGGCGCCCGCCCTGTCACCGCGTAAAATCCGCGGCATGAACGTGGTCTGGTTCGTCATCGCCGCGGCATTGGAGATCGGCGGCTGCTACGCGGTCTGGCTTTGGGCGAGGCTCGGGCGGACCCCCTTATGGATTTTCCCCGGCGTGTTGTGTCTGGTGCTTTTTGCCTATGCGCTCACGCGCGTGGAGGTATCGCTGGCCGGGCGGGCATTCGCGGCCTACGGCGGCATTTACATCGTGTCGTCGCTGACGTGGCTGTTACTGGTGGAGCGTACCCGCCCTTCCGTGACCGACGTTCTCGGCGGCGCGGTGTCCATTGCTGGTGCTGCGATCATCCTCGCCGGCTCAAGACCATAAGAGGAAGAATGGGGATATTTTCCCGATCGGCGGTCCTGGAGTGGTCAGGCGACGTGCGGCAGGGGACCGGAACGATTACGGCGGGTAGTGGTGCCTTTCAGGTGGCGGCGTCATTCCCGCGGTTCCGCTTCCGAGCTGCGCGGCATTGCAGAGCTGACAGAGCAGGAGTGCACGATCTCGAAAGTCATCCGGGGCGTCGGTCGCGATCACGCACGACGTGAGTGCCCTTTGAGCGTGACGGCCAGCGTCGCACGGCAATAGACTCCGGCCATGAAACGGCTGCTGCTCGTCTTCCTCCTCGCCGGCTGCGCGTCCACTCCGCCGCTTCGGGACGGCTGGAACCGGATTCCGGGAGGCGAGGGGACCGGCTGCTCGGAGCCGGGGTCGGAGTTCGCGTTCTTCGTGAAGCCGGGTCGCGCCGACAGGCTGGCGATCTACTTCGACGGCGGCGGGGCCTGCTGGAACGACGATACCTGTGTGACCAAGGCGGCGTACGATCCGGGGATCGACGAGGCCGACGATCCGACTGGGCGCCGCGGCCTGTTCGATCTCTCCGACGCGAGAAATCCGATCCGCGACTACACGATCGTTTCGATTCCGTACTGTACCGCCGACGTCTTTCTCGGCACGAAAACGGTGACGTACAGCGGCAAGACGGTTCGCCATCAGGGTGCGGCGAACGCGATGCGGGCGCTGGAGTGGACGTTCGATACCTTCCGGAAACCGGAGGTCGTGTTCGTGTTCGGGACGAGCGCCGGCGCGATTCCTTCGCCTCATTACGCCAGCCTCGCCGCCCGGCGCTATGCGAGTGCGCGGGTCGTGCAGCTCGGCGAGGCCGCGGGTGCGTACCGTTCTCCCGCCATCCCCCCGGTCCTCTCCAACTGGGGAGCGGCGCCGCGTTCATTCGAACGGATCTACATCGACGCCAAGGCGGCAGCGCCGCGCGTCCGCTTCGCACAATTCAACACCGCCGCCGATCGCGTTCAGGGCACCTTCCTGCAGTGGCTCGGGACGCCTGCAGAGTCGATCCCCCGCTCGATCCGCGAAAACATGGCGGAGATCCGCGCGGCCGACCCGCAGTTCCGCGCTTATACCGCGGCAGGCAACGAGCATCTCGTCCTGACCAGGGACTCCTTCTATACGACGGACGTGAACGGGGTGACGCTCGCCCAGTGGGTCGCGGATCTCCTCGCCGGGCGCGACGTCGAGGACGTCACCGCGTCAGACGCGCGTTAGGAGTCCGCGCGGCAGAAAGCGCCGACGGAGTGGCCACACGTGCACCGGCGGAGCAACCAGCGCTGCCGGCCGTGCCGGCTAGTCGCCCGCCACGAACGCGTTCATCCGCCACTTCCCTCCAACCCGATTGAACCCGGCGCGGAAACCGACCGGGCTCCAGAGCTTCTTCGGGTCGACCCTCCCTACCTTGCCGTCGGCGGTCCTGACCTGTCCCTCCCTGGCCGTCCGGTCGACGATGTCGTGGGAGAGCAGGGCGATGGTCTTGCCGGCCGCGTCGCGCAGGGGGACGTTTTCCCCGATCACTACCAGCGAGCCGAAGGGATCGCGGTCCTCGGGCCATTTGCTGTAGACGTACGGAGTCCAGAAAGCGTCTTCGCGCAGAAACGTGCCGCCGAGGGAGAGGGTGGTCGCGAGCGCGTCCCGGACGCGCTTCTCCGCGAGTAGTTTGGGGAAGTCGCTCGAGCTCCCGCCTTCACTGAAATCGGTCCTGATCTTCGGGTCAGAGAGCGCGACGACCGCCTCGATGTCGCCGCGGCGGAGGGCGTCGAGGAGCTGCTTCCGGTACGCGGCCAACGCCGGATCGCGCGACCACTCGTCGACCGGGCGCAGCTTCGGACCCTTCACCGCCGGGGCCGCCGGTGCGGCCGCCTTAACGGGCGCCGGAGCGGGCGGGTCGTCGACCGTAATGGTGGTTTTCAGCTCGTCGCAGGCAAGGATCAGCAGGGAAAAACAGACAACAGCACGTCTCATCAGGGCTGGATGTGTTCAGATTCCGTGCACGTGTCCCGTTTCGTACATGCTCGCCGGGTAGGCGAGATCGCGTAACCGGCCCCCGGCCAGCAGGTTGCGTGAAACCGGTTTGCGGCGGCCGCATTGCACGGGGAGGTACCGGCATGCCTCGCGTACTGGTCGTGGACGACGATCCCTCCTACCTCATGATCCTGGAACGGCTCTGCGCGAGCTGTGGTGCGTCGGTCGTCACGGCGTCGACCGCCGCCGCCGCGCGCGAGGCGATCGCCCGCGACCAGTTCGACCTGCTGCTGCTCGACCTGCAATTGGCCGGACACGAAGGGCTCGCCCTGATCTCGGAGGTCGAGGCGCAGCCCGAACTGGCCAGGAACGCGGTGGTGGTGACCGGGTTCTCGACGGTCGCGCCGGCGTTCACACAGCTTCCGATCGTCGACAAGGGGCGGCTGACGGATCTCTCCGACTACCTGCGGAAGCTCCTCGTCCGTTGAGGTTAGACTGCGCCCCCCATGGCGCACGTCGCGCAGATCGCCGCTGAGCTGAGCCTCCGCCCGCAGCAGGTCGAGCGCACGCTGGAGCTGCACGCCGAAGGCTCGACCGTCCCCTTCATCGCCCGCTATCGCAAAGAGGCGACCGGCAACCTCGATGAGGTGCAGATACAGGCCATCTTCGACCGCGCCGCGGAGCTGCAGGAGCTGGACGACCGCCGCGCCGCGATCCTGAAGTCGATCGAGGAGCAGGGGAAGCTGACGCCGGAGCTGGCGGCGGCCATCACCCGGGCGACGACGCGCACCGGGCTCGAGGACCTCTACCTGCCGTACCGCCCGAAGCGCCGCACGCGCGCCACGATCGCGCGTGAGAAGGGGCTGGAGCCGCTGGCCGACTACGTCTGGGGTACCGGCGGGCTGAAGCCCGCCGCTCCACCTTCTGAAGACGACCTCGCGGGCGCGCGGGACATCTGCGCCGAGCGGGTCTCCGAGGATGCGCAGCTGCGCAGCTTCGCCCGCGCGGCGGCGTGGCGCGAGGGGGTCCTCACCACCACCGTCCTCGCGGACAAGAAGGCGGCGAAGAGCAAGTTCGAGCTGTACTACGACCACAAGGAGCCGCTCGCGCATGCCCCCTCGCACCGCGTGCTGGCCATCTTCCGCGGCGAGGCGGAGGAGTTCCTCAACGTCCGGCTGCGCTTTCCCGACGAACAGATCGTGGCGGGACTGAAGCAGCGCATCCGCCATCCGAGCCCGCTGCCGCACGAGCGCGAGAAGGCGATCGAAGACGGGTGGAAGCGGCTGCTCTCGGTGTCGTTGGAGGGAGAGCTGCGGGCGGAGCTGAAGCAGCGCGCCGACGCGCAGGCGATCGAGGTGTTCGGGCAGAACCTGCGCAACCTCCTGCTCGCGCCGCCGGCCGGCAACCGTCGCGTGCTGGCGCTCGACCCGGGGCTGCGCACCGGGATCAAGGCGGCGGTGCTCGACGCGACCGGCAAGCTGCTGGAGACGGCGACGCTGTACACGGAGAAGTCGGCGAACGAGCGGACCGCCGCCGCGAAGACGTTGCGACGGCTGCTCGACACCTACGACCCGGAGCTGATCGCGGTCGGCAACGGCACCGGCTCGCGCGAGGCCGAGGCGTTCGTGCGCGACGTCGCTCCCGCCGCGCCGATTGTTTCGGTGTCGGAGCAGGGGGCCTCGATCTACTCGGCCTCCGACGTGGCGCGCGAGGAGTTCCCGGAGCTCGACGTCTCGCTGCGCAGCGCCGCGTCGATCGGACGGCGGCTGCAGGACCCGCTCGGCGAGCTGGTGAAGATCGACCCGAAGTCGATCGGCGTCGGGCAGTACCAGCACGACGTCGACCACGCGCTGCTGACGAAGAAGCTCGAGGCGACCGTCGACTCGTGCGTGAACGCGGTCGGCGTGGACGTGAACACCGCGTCGGCGCCGCTGCTCACCCGGGTGTCCGGCATCG
>DASWNW010000087.1:0-28775 GCA_036399015.1 Thermoanaerobaculia bacterium
TCAGTCACGCTGCGCGCGTCGGCCGGGACGTCGTACCTCTGGTCGACCGGCGCCACGACGCGCGACATCACCGTCACCGCGTCCGGGAACTACAGCGTCACCGTCACGAACGCCAACGGCTGCAGCGCCACGAGCACCGCCACCACCGTCACGGTGAACCCGCCGCCGGCCGCCACCGTCACCCCGCTCAGCGCGACCACGTTCTGCGAGGGTGGCTCAGTCACGCTCCGCGCCTCCGCCGGCACGTCGTACCTCTGGTCGAACGGCGCCACGACGCGCGACATCACCGTAAACGCGTCCGGCAGCTACAGCGTCACCGTCACCAACGCGAACGGCTGCAGCGCCGCGAGCAGCGCCACCACCGTCACAGTCAACCCGCTGCCCGCCGCCACGATCACCCCGCTGAGCGCGACCACCTTCTGTGAAGGCGGCTCGGTCACGCTGCGCGCGTCCGCCGGCACGTCGTATCTCTGGTCGAACGGAGCCACGACGCGCGACGTCATCGTCAATGCTTCGGGCAGCTACAGCGTCACGGTCACCAACGCGAACGGCTGCAGCGCGACCAGCAGCGCCACGAGCGTCACCGTGAACCCGCCGCCCGCCGCCACGATCACCCCGCTGAGCGCGACGACGTTCTGCGAAGGCGGGTCGGTCACGCTGCGCGCGTCGGCCGGCACGTCGTATCTCTGGTCGAACGGAGCCACGACGCGCGACGTCATCGTCAATGCTTCGGGCAGCTACAGCGTCACGGTCACGAACGCGAACGGCTGCAGCGCCACCAGCACCGCCACCACGGTTACGGTGAACCCGGCGCCCGCGGCGACGATCACTCCGCTGAGCGCCACCACCTTCTGCGAAGGCGGCTCAGTCACGCTGCGCGCGTCGGCCGGTACGTCGTACCTCTGGTCGAACGGCGCCACGACGCGCGACATCACCGTCACCGCGTCCGGGAACTACAGCGTCACCGTCACCAACGCGAACGGCTGCAGCGCGACCAGCAGCGCCACGAGCGTCACCGTGAACCCGCCGCCCGCCGCCACGATCACCCCGCTGAGCGCGACGACGTTCTGCGAGGGTGGCTCAGTCACGCTCCGCGCGTCGGCCGGCACGTCGTACCTCTGGTCGAACGGCGCCACGACCCGCGACATCACCGTCACCGCGTCCGGGAGCTACAGCGTCACCGTCACCAACGCGAACGGCTGCAGCGCAACCAGCGCCGCCACCACCGTCACGGTCAACCCGCCGCCCGCCGCTACCGTCACCCCGCTGAGCACCACCACCTTCTGCGAGGGCGGCTCGGTCACGCTCCGCGCGTCGGCCGGCACGTCCTACCTCTGGTCGAACGGCGCCACCACGCGAGACATCACCGTCACCGCTTCGGGCAGCTACAGCGTCACCGTCACGAACGCGAACGGCTGCAGCGCCACCAGCGCCCCGACCGGCGTCACCGTCAAGCCGCTCCCGCCGGCCACGATCGCGGTTCAGGGCTCCCTGCAGCTCTGCCCCGGCTCCACCGTCACCCTCAGCGCGCCGGCCGGCTACTCCTATCTCTGGTCGAACGGCGCCACTACCCAGGCCATCACCGTCAGCGCCGGCGGCAACTACAGCGTCACCGTCACGGGGAACGGCTGCAGCCGCACCTCGTCGCCCGTCACCGTCACGAACCTGCCGGCGACCACCATCACCACCCAGCCGGCCAGCGTGACCATGTTGCGTAATCAGACCCGGCAGCTCTCGGTCGGCGCGACCGGAGCCGGCACCCTGCAGTACCAGTGGTACAGCATCGCCTCCGACGGCACCGCCACCGCGATCGCGGGCGCGACGCAGTCGACGTACACGGCCGGCCCCTACAACAAGAAGGGGACGTTCCGGTTCAACGTGCGCGTCACCAGCGGGACGTGCACGCAGTCGACCGCCACCAGCAACACGGTGACGGTCACGGTCAACTGATCCCACGGCGCGGCGGCGGACGATAACTCCGCCGCCGCGCGCAGCACCGCGTATCATCCACCACGGTGGCAGAGAGAGCGCCCGTTCCCAGCCGCGGCATCCTGACCGCTTTGCGGGCTGCCGCCATCCTCATCATTGCCACAGGGCTCAATGAGATGATCTCCGGCGCCGTCCCGCGCTACGAGCCCCTCTACCTCTACCTCGCCGCCGTCGCCCTCGTCGCCTGGCTCGACGGCATCCTTCTCGGCGCGTGCACCGCCGTCGCCGCGACCGCCTTCTATGCCCTCCTGTTCCTCCCACGGCCGCTGGAGCTCTCCGCGCGGACGCTGCTGCCGCTGGCCTATGCCATTGCCACCGCGGTGGTGGCCGGACTCCTGCGCGGGGTGGTCCGCTCCCGCGCCCGCGACGCCGCGCCTCCCGCCCTCATCCCGCTCGCCTCGCCGCCGGCGCTCCTCGCGAGCGGCCCGGTCATCGTCGACAACGCCGAGGTCCTGACCGTCCTCGACGACCTCCGCGCCGAGCTGCGTACGGCCGCCGCCGACCGCACCCGCATCGCCGAACTGGAAGAGGACGCCGCCGCCCGCCACGCGGAGTTGACCGCGCTGCGGACGCGCACGCAGGAACTGGAGCAGGCCCGCGAGGCGCTGCGCGAGCAACTCGCGAGGGCCGAAGCCGAGGCGCAGCGCGCCGCCGAACAGCTCGATACCGTGCGGGAGCAACTTGCGAATGCGGAAGCCACAGCGGGGGCGAACGACGCCCGCCTCGCCGAACTGGAGCGGACGCACCAGGCGCTGCAGGAACAGCTCGCGCAGACCGAGGCGGCCGCGGGCACGAACCTCACGCGCCTCGCGGAACTGGAGCGGACGCGCGAAATGCTGCAGGAGCTGCTCGCCCAGGTAGCAGCCGAGGCGGAGCGCGCCACCGACCAGCTCGCGACGCAGGCGCAGACGCACGAGGCGGAGCTCCGCGCGGTGCAGGAGCAGCTCGCGACCGCGGAAGCGGCAGCGGCAACGGATCGCGCGCGCGTAGCGGAGCTGGAGCGGACCCGCGAGGCGTTGGAGGAGCAGCTCGCGGAGGCGCAGCGCGCGGTGCAGGAGCAGCTCGCGATTGCGGAATCGGCCGCGGGAACGGATCGCGCGCGGGTGGCGGAGCTGGAGCGGACGCGGGAGGCGCTGGAGGAACAGCTCGCGGAGGCGCAGCGCGCGGCGCAGGAGCAGCTTGTGATCGCCGAAGCGGCAGCGGGAACGGATCGCGCGCGGGTGGCGGAGCTGGATCGGACGCGGGAGGGGCTGGAGGAACAGCTCGCGGCGAACGCGCAGGCGCACGAGACGGAGTTGCGCTCCGTGCGGGAGCAGCTCGCGGCGGCAGAAGCGGCCGCGGGGACGGATCATGCGCGCCTCGCGAATTTGGAACAGACGCGCGAGACGTTGCAGGAGCAGCTCGCGCAGGCCGAAGCCGCGGCGCAGCAAAGGCACGACGTGGAACTGCGCGCCGTCCAGGAGCAGCTTGCGACGGCCGAGGCGGCAGCGGCAATGGATCGCGAACGTGTGGCCGAACTGGAGCGGACGCGCGCAACGCTGCAGGAGCAGCTCGCGAACGCGGAAGCCGCCGCGGGCGCGGATCGCGCCCGCGCCACCGAGCTGCAACGCGCGCTCGAAGCCGTCCGCGCCCGCGCATCCGAGGAGCGCGACGCGCTCCATGACCAGCTCGCGCAGGCGACGGCGGAGGCCCACCGCGCGGCCGAGCAGCTCACGGCCGAGGCGCAGGCGCATGAGACGGAACTGAGCGCGGTGCGGGAGCAGCTCGCGAGAGCCGAGGCCGCGGCGGGGACGAATCGCGCCCGCGTCGTGGAGCTCGAGCGCACCCTCGAGGCCTCCCGCGTCCGTTCGGCGGACAAGGAGCGGCATGCCGCGGAGCAGGCGCAGACGCACGAGGGCGAGCGCGCCGCGTTGCAAAGGCGTGTCGCGGAGCTGGAGCGCACGCTCGAAGCGGCCTCGCTCAGGGCGGCCGAAGAGGAGGGGCGCGTGGCCGAGCAGCTCGCGCAACAGGCACAGGCTCACGAATCCGAACGCAACTCCCTCCAGGAGCGCATCGCGGAGCTCGAGCATGGGCGCAACGAGGAAGCGGCGAGCCTTGCCGCCCGGATCAACGAAATGGAGCGCGAGCTGGCCGAGGAGCGGGCGAAGTTCGACCAGAAGCTCAACACCATCGTCATCCATCTCGCCCAGGACCACGAGGCCGACCTCGGCAAGGCGGTCGAGGAGCGGGAGGAAGCGCGCGCGGAGGCGCGCAGCCTCACCATGCGCGTCGCCGGGCTGCAGAAGAAGTGGGACGACGAGAAGCGGGTGCGGGAGGAGGCGGTCCTCGAGATCGAGCGGCTCAACGCCCGCATCGCGGAGCTGGAGAAGCCGCCCGCGCCGGCCGTCGCGCCCGCGCCGCTCATGGCCGCCGCGCCGCGCGCGCGCATCCTCATCGCCCATCCCGACGCCGACCTGCGCATGAACGCGCGCGCCAGCCTCGAACGCGCCGGCTACGAGATCGTCAGCGCCGCCGACGGCCTGGAGGCGCTGCGCACCGCCATCGCCCAGCGTCCCGCGGTCGTCATCGCCGACGCCGTCATGCCGAAGATGGACGGCCGCGAGCTCTGCCAGCTCCTCAAGTCGCAGGAGAAGACGGCGCACATCCGCGTCATCCTCCTCATGCGCGCCATCGACGAGCCGCCGAAAGGGGAGCTCCTTCCCGACGAGGTGCTGCTCAAGCCGGTGCCGCTGGAGACGCTGAAGGCGACCCTGGCCGCGCTACTCGCCGCGCCGGTGTAGCCGCATCATGTGCCGCTCCGGGGCGTCGAGCGGCACGAAGCCGAACTGCGCGTACAGCCCCTGCGCGTCGCGCGTCACGAGGTGCCATCGCCGCAGCCCCTGCAGCCCGGGATGCGCGACGATCGCCGCCATCAGCGCCTTCGACACGCCGCGTCCGCGATGCGACGGCAGGACGAAGACGTCGGCGAGATAGCCGAACGTGGCGTAGTCGGTGATGACGCGCGCGAAGCCCACCTGCGCCTCGCCGTCGAACGCACCGAACGGAAGCGAGTGTGCGATCGAGCGCTCCACCACCTCCCGCGTGATCCCCTTCGCCCAGTACGACTCCTCCGACAGGTAGCGGTGCACGAGCGCGACGTCGATGCGCGCGCGGTCGCAGCTCACCTCGACCATCAGACCACCGTCTCCTGCGTCCGCTCGCCACCGATGCCGGCGAGGACGTGCAGCCCCGTCTCGAGATCGCCCACCGAGGCGGGCGCGCCGATGCTGATCCGGACGGCGCGCGGCAGCTCGTCGCCGACCGCGAAAGCGGCGCCGCTGGCGACCCGCACCTTCCGCCGCCGTGCCTCCTCGGCGAAGCCGTCGGCGGTCCAGGGCCGCGGCAGCTCCAGCCAGAGATGCGACGAACGGGGATCGCCGGTGAGCCCCTTCAGGATCCGCCGTGCGGCGCGGTTGCGGATCGCGACCTCCGCCCGTTTCGCGGCGGCGATGCGCGCCGCGGTGCCGTCTTCGATCCACGTGGCGGCGATCTCCGCCAGGACCGGCGAGGCGAAGAGGATGCTGGCGGCGAGCGCCGACTGCACGCGCTGCAGCAGCGCCTCGGAGGCGGTGAGGAAGCCGATGCGCATGGCGGGGGCCATCGCCTTGCCGAGGCCGGTGATGAAGATCGTGCGCTCGGGCGCGAACGTCGCGATCGGAGGGGGTGTTTTGTCGTGCAGGAACCCGCAGACGTCGTCCTCGATGATGGTGATGCCGTGCTTCTCGGCGACGGCGGCCAGCTCGCGGCGGCGCTTCTCGGGCGTGAGGATACCGGTGGGATTGTGAAACGACGGGATCACGTACAGCACTTTCGCCTTGCGGCCGCGGCAGGCGCGCGCGAAGGCGTCGGGGAGGACGCCCTGCTGATCGAACGGCAGCGGCTCCAGCCGGAGGCCGAGGAGCGAGGCGACGGCCTTGGCGCCGTGGTAGGTGACGGCCTCGGTGAGGATCGTGTCGCCGGGGCGGGCGGAGGCGGCGAGGGCCAGGAAGAGGGCGTGCTGCGTGCCGCCGGTGACGACCACGCGCGCCGGATCGGTGCGGCGGCCGATGTAAGCGGCGCCGGCGGCGCGATGGCGGTCGCTGCCGAGGAGGTTGCCGTAGGTGGAGGTGGTGAGCGCCTCGGCGGCCCGCTCGAGGAGCATGCGCGACGCGGAGGGGAGCGGCACCACCACCGCGTTCGCCGCCAGGTCGATCTCGCCCGCGGGGGCGGAGTCGCGGCGCGCCGCGCGGATGAATGTCCCCCGTCCGGTCGTCGATTCCACCAGCCCCCGGCGCGCCGCCTCGGCGTACGCGCGCGTCACCGTCACCGGCGTGATGCCGAGCACGCGCGCGAGATCGCGATGCGTGGGAAGCTGGCTGCCACTCACCAGGACGCCGCCACGCACGTCGCGCTCCAGCGCGTCGGCGATGCGCTCGTAGATCGGCGCGTCGGAGTCGGGGAGCCGCGGTGACCAAAGTGTCATAGCACGATTGTCATACTTGACGACAAGGGAGTGTAACACTATGTTGCGGAGCATGAGCAAGCCGGAAATCCTCGACGAAGCGCTCCTTCGCCGCGCCCACGAGCACGCCGCCGCCTATCTCCGCTCGATGCCGGAGCGCCACGCCGGCGCCACCGCCACGCGCGAGGAGCTGCTGGCGGCGCTGCGCGTCCCGCTCACCGAGAGCGGCGAAGAGGCGGCGCAGGTGATCGACGCGCTGGCGGCGCAGGGAGAGCGGGGCACGATGGCCTGTCCCGGCCCTCGCTACTTCGGTTTCGTCATCGGCGGCAGCCTCCCGGCGGCGCTCGCGGCAGACTGGCTGACCAGCACCTGGGACCAGAACCCCGGCATCTACGCCACGTCGCCCATCTGCTCCGTCATCGAGGACGTGGCGCGCGAATGGCTGCTCGACCTCTTCGACCTCCCGCGCACCTCCAGCGTCGGCTTCGTGACCGGCTGCCAGATGGCCCACTTCACCTGCCTCGCCGCCGCGCGCCACGGCGTGCTGCGCCGCGCCGGCTGGGACGTGGAGGCCGATGGGCTCGCGGGGGCGCCGCGCATCAACCTGATCACCTCCGCCGAGTCCCACATCACGGTCGACGTGGCCATGCGCTACCTCGGCTTCGGCACGCGCCACCTGCTGCGCGTGGAGGCGGACGGGCAGGGGCGCATGCGCGCCGACCGCCTGCGCCGCCTCCTCGACAACCTGACCGGTCCGACCATCATCTGCGCGCAGGCCGGGAACGTGAACACCGGCGCGTTCGATCCGCTGCGCGAGATCGCCGAGGCGGCCCGCGAGCACAACGCGTGGTTGCATGTGGATGGCGCGTTCGGGCTGTGGGCGCGGACCAACCGCGACCTCGCGCATCTCGCCGACGGCGTCGAGCTGGCCGACTCCTGGGCCTCGGACGCCCACAAGTGGCTCAACGTCCCCTACGACAGCGGCATCGCCATCGTGCGCCATCCGGAGGACCACCACGACTCGATGACCTCCACCGCCGCCTATCTCGTGCAGACCAAGGGTGTCGAGCGCGACGCGGTGGACTGGGTGCCGGAGTTCTCCCGCCGCGCGCGCGGGATCCCCGTCTACGCCGCCCTGCGCACGCTCGGCCGCGCCGGCGTCGAAGACCTCATCGGCCGCAACTGCGCGCAGGCGCGCCAGATGGCGGAGCTGCTCCGCCGCGAGCCGGGCATCGAGCTGCTGAACGACGTGACGCTCAACCAGGTGCTGGTGCGCTTCGGCGACGACGACGAGCTGACGCGCAGCGTCATCGCCGGCGTGCAGGAAGAGGGGACGTGCTGGCTCGGCGGGACGACCTGGCAGGGGCGGGCGGCGATGCGGGTGTCGATCTCCAACTGGTCGACGACCGCGGAGGACATCGAGCGGAGCGCACGTGCGATCGTGAAGGTGTTCGCTGCCAAGGCGGCGACGGTCGCCTAGCCGGCACGGCCGTGAGGTCGCGGACGGCGTCCGCCTCTGACACTTCAGGGCCAAATGCCTGATTCGATCTCACCGTGAGGTTGCGGACGGCGTCCGGCTCTGACGCTTCAGAGCCACATGCCTGATTCGACGCGTCCGGCTCTGACGCTTCAGAGGCACATGCCTCAATCGACGCGTCCGGCTCTGACACTTCAGAGGCAGATGCCTTCGTGGACCTCACCGTCTGTTCGGCGAACGTATTCGGCTCTGACACTTCAGAGCCGGATGCCTGATTTGATCTCACCGTGAGGTCGCGGACCGCATTCGGCTCTGGCATTTCCGAGCCAGATGCCGGATTCGACGTGTTCGGCTGTGCCGTTTCAGAGGCACATGCCTGCGCCGTCGGTTTAGCTGTCGAGCACGCGCGTCACTTCCTCTACCGCGTTGGCCTTGTCGATGACGGTGAGGGTATTGCCGACGCGGCGGCGGATCTCGTCGCGGTCGTTGTTGGTCATGAAGATGACGTTTGGCAGCTCGCCGCCGACTTCCTCGCGCAGGTAGGTGAGGACGCCGTAGCCGCTGTGGCGCGGCACGTCGGCGTCGATGACGATGGCGTCGTAGTCGCCCGTCTCGAGCTTCTCGATCGCGTCCCAGCCGTCGGTGGCGCAGTCGCAGTTGAACCGCTCCTCCATCTGACGGCAGATCGCCGGGTTGTCTTCGACGACGAGGACTTTGTCTTCTCTCCGCATGAGGCCCAATGTAGAAGTATGGCGAAACTATGGCAAGCGGGGCCGTCAGGCGGACCCAGCCGGGCGTCGGCGACTGCCTACCGCAGGACCTTCGCCACGCGCGCCAGCAGGACCGTGTTCTTCACCGGCTTGCGGATGAAGTCGGCAGCTCCGATGTCGAAGGCCTTCACCTCCGGCTCGTCGCCCGGGAGGCCGGAGATGAAGATCGCCGGCACGTCGATGCCCTTTCCGTGCAGCGCCTCCAGCACCTTGTCCCCGTCGATGAACGGCAGGTCGATGTCGAGCAGCAGGAGGTCGACCTTCTCCCGCCCGATGACCATCAGCGCCTCGGCGCCGTCGCTGGCCAGCAGCACGTGGTAGCCGGCGCTCTTGAGCACCGCGTTCGTCAGCTCGCGATTGAGGACGTTGTCCTCGACGACCAGCACCGTTTTGCGCGCGTCCCGCTCGGGTGGTGGCGTGGCATTGCGCTTCTTGCGGAGCTGCACGATCTCCTGCTGCAGCGCCTTCGTCTCCGAGTCGGGCTCCACGTCCAGCTCGCGGCGGAGGATCTTCGCGCAGTTGTCGTACTGCTGCAGCGCGTTCAGCGGGTCACCGCTCTGCAGGAAGAGACGCATCAGCGTGCGGTGCATCGCCTCCTGCAGCGGGTCGATGCGCAGGGAACGCTGGGCGACCGAGATCGCCTCGTCGATCGCCTCGCCGCGGGTCAGCATCTCCACGAGGTGCGTGTGCGCGCGCAGCGCGAGGCGGTGCAGGCGGTCGCGCTCGGCGATCACCCACTGGTCGAAGCGCTCTTCGTCGATCATGAAGCCGTCGAGGAAGTCGCCGGAGTAGAGGCGCGTCGCCGGGTCGAGCGACTCCGCGGTCCCGGCGGCGACGAGCGACTCGAACTCCACCACGTCGACGTACACCAGCGAGGCATCGAGCGAGAGGAAGTCCCCCTCCTCGAGCAGGAGCTTCTGCGGCGACACCTGCGCCAGCTCCTTGCGCAGCGTGGAGAGCGTCTGGCGGAGGCTCTGGCGCGCCTGCTCGGGCGCGGTGCTGCTCCAGAGCAGGCCGGCCATCTTGTCGCGCGAGACGAGCTGCCCCGGCCTCACGGCCAGGAACGCGAGCATGGCCTGCGATTTTTTCGCCGAGATCGTGACCAGGGATCCGGACTCGGCGCGAAGTCGAAAATCTCCGAGCAGTTCGAGATGAAGGACCGCCATAAGCCGCGCGGATTATTGCACGTCACCCGGCGCCGGGAAACGTGATGGGCGTCATGGGTTCCTCGGGTTCCTCGGAGTTCCTCGGAGTTCCTCGGATGCGCCGTCCGTCAACGTGAATCCCGCGGCACCCGAGGAACTCCGAGGAACCCGAGGAACTCCGAGGAACCCGAGGAACTCCGAGGAACCGCTACGCCCTCACCGCGCGACGCGCCGGTCTTCCCGCTCCGCGAGCGCGGCGTCCTCGCCGAGGAAGGCGCGGATCTCGGCCATGCGGGCGACGACGTCGGACTCGCCGAGGTCGATGATGCGGCGGGTGAACGACGGCTCGAACATGAGCATGGAGATGAAGTCGGGGGAGTCCGTCTCCTTCACTCCCAGCGCGCGCACGAGCAGTTTCATCTGGCGGGGGAGGTAGCGCTCGTAGTCGCCGGCGAGCTTCCCGAGGTCGACCGACGGCCGGAGCACGAGCAGGTCTATCGGCTTGAGCCCTCCCCGCTGCTGCGGCGGGATCGTGCGGATCAATTCGTTCATCCGCTCCATCCGCGCCACGTCCTCGTCGATGGCGTCGAGGAAGACGGCGTTCACGAGCTGGCTGAGGATCTGGGCCGCCGGCGGGTACCCCGAGATCTCCGGCGTCGACGCGTCGGCGGAGGTGTGCTGGTAGCCGGTCGACATGGCGATGATGCGCGTCGCGCCGAGGTGCACGGCGGGGGAGAGGGGAGCGGCGAGACGGATGCCGCCGTCGCCGTGCCACTCGTCGCCGATCCGCACCGCGGGGAAGACGAACGGCAGCGCCGCCGACGCCAGCACGTGCTCGACCGTGAACTGCGTCATCTCCGCGCGGCGGTGCGGCCCCTCGAAGAAGTCGAAGTTGCGCCCCTGGACCCAGCGCACCGTCTGTCCGCTGCAGTAGTCGAGCGTCATCAGCGCCAGCGCGCTCAACTCCCCGGACCGGATGTTCTCGGCGATGCCTTCGATCGGCGTCCCCGGAGGCGTCCGGAGCACGCGGCACATCAGCTCGCGCAGTGGCGCGGTGTCGACGAGAGCGCGCGGACGCGTCTTCGTCCACTTGTTGCGCCGCGGCGACAGCGAGGCGATCGCCGACCGGAAGGGGAGCAGCGCCTTCCAGTCGAACTGATAGATCGAGTCGCAGGTCAGCTCGCACCACATGCTGTCGAGCCGTCGCGCCTTTTCCTTCAGCGAGCCCTGATGCGCGGCGAGGTAGATGGCGTTGATCGCGCCCGCCGAGACGCCGGTGACGATCCGGAAACGAAGCCGCGGGAAGGCCTGGGCGATGCCTTTGAGGAGGCCCACCTGGTAGGCCGCGCGCGCGCCGCCGCCGGTCAGCATGACCGCCAGCTCCCCTGCGGGATTGCTCGCGACGAGGTGCGGTTGCGCGGTCATACGGCTGAGCCATTTGCGAGGGACCTGCCAAGCGTGGCAGCCTCTGTGCTGGGCCTCCTCTGATGACGCAGCGCATCGCCGTGATCGGCGGCGGGATCAACGGCGCGGGAGCAACCTGGGAGCTCGCGCGGCGCGGTTACGACGTCGTCCTCTTCGAGAAGGGCGTCTGCGGCGCCCAGACCTCCTCCGCCACCACGAAGATGATCCACGGAGGGCTGCGCTATCTCGAACACCTCCACTTCGGTCTCGTGCGGGAGTCGCTGCGCGAGCGCGCCTGGCTGCTCGAGCATGCGCCGGCTCTCGTCAAGCCGCTGCAGATCCTCCTGCCTCTGTACGGCGACAGCCCGCGCGGAAAAGCGGTGGTCCGGCTCGGTCTCGTGCTGTACGACCGGCTTGCACGAGACGCAAAAATTGCCGCACACCGCTTCCATTCGGCGAATGAATTGCCGGGTAGGCCGCCGTTGAGGCGGGAGGGGCTTCGAGGCGCCTTCTCCTACTGGGACGCGCAGGTCGACGACTTTGCCCTCGTTCGCAGCGTCGTCGCCTCGGCCATCCGCGACGGTGCGACCGTGCGCGAGCACACCCGCGTCACTCGCCTCGTCCGCGACGGGGATGGATGGCTGGTGCGCACGGAGCACGACGAGTCGCGTTTCGACCTCGTGGTCAACGCCGCCGGCCCCTGGATGAACGAGCTGCTGCGCGAGAACGGGATCGCGGCGCGCTACACGCTGTCGCTCGTGCGCGGCTCGCACCTCGTCCTGAACCGGCGGGTGAGCGACGTGGGGCTGCTCCTGCAGTCGACGACCGACCGCCGCGTCTTCTTCGTCCTGCCCTGGAAGGAGACGACGCTCGTCGGGACGACGGAGGTGGTGCAGACCGGCTCACCCGACCACGTCACCGCGACCGACGAGGAGATCGAATACCTCCTCGTCCGCTACAACCGCTACATGGCGGAGCCGCTGACGCGCGACGGCGTCGCCGGCACGTTCGCCGGGGTCCGGCCGCTGGTCGGTCTGGCGGCCAATCCGAGCGTGCTCAGTCGGGACGCGCGCATCACCCGCGACGGGAACCTGATCAACGTCTTCGGCGGGAAGCTCACCACGTTCATGGCCCTCTCGCGGAAGGTGGCGCTGCGCGCGGACAACTACTTCGGCCGCACCCGCGACGCGCGCGAGCCGGTCTTCGCCGTTGATACACTCGGCGCATGACGTTCGTCCCCACGCTCGACACCGAAGGGCCGCGCCGCCCGCGCATCCCCCGCACGCTCGATCCGGTCGAGATCCGCGTCCTCGGCGCGCTGATGGAGAAGCAGCTTTCGACGCCCGAGTACTACCCGCTCACGCTGAACGCGCTCGTCGCCGCGGCGAACCAGAAGTCGAACCGCGAACCGGTCATGGAGCTGTCGGAGCAGGAGATCCAGCGCGCGCTCGACCGCCTGCAGGACGAGAAGCTGGTCTGGCGCGTGATGGGCGGACGGGCGGTGCGGTTCGACCACAACCTCGACAGCGTCTGGCACATCGACCGTCGCGAGAAGGCGATCCTGACGCTGCTCTTCCTGCGCGGCCCCCAGACCGCCGGCGAGCTGCGCGGCCGCAGCGACCGCCTGCAATCGTTCCACAGTGTGCCCGAGGTGGAGGAGCTGCTGCGCGACATGGCCGCGCACAGCGAGCCGCTCGTCCGCGAGCTCCCGCGCCGCCCCGGACAGAAGGAAGAGCGCTGGGCCCACACCGCGGGCGGCGCGATCGTCGAGAGCGCCCCCGCCCCCGCCGCGGACGCGTCGGAAGGACGGGCGGGCGGTGAGCCGCTGTCGGTGCGCGTGCAGCGGCTGGAGGAGCAGGTGGCCGCGCTGACCGAGGAGCTGCGTGCGCTGAAGAGCAACCTGGGGGGGTAGGGGAGGGGAAGGGAGGCTACTGCGGCGCTTTCGGCGCACTGTCCAACTCGCTCTCGTCCAGAAGCTGCGCGAAGTTGCGGACGGTGAGGATCGCCACGCGAGCTTTCTCGATTCGATAGATGACGCGGTAGGCGCGCCGGTAGACGACCTCCCGGAACTCCGGCAGTCCGATTTCAGGAACAATCCGGCCTGACTCGGGGAACATCTCCAGGCGGTCAGTCACTTCGAACAGCCCGTCGAGCCAGCGCAGCGCCGCTTCCGGCTTGTCGCCGGCAATGTAAGCGGCGGCCTCGTACGCTCGCTTGATGGCGAGCGGAGACCAGACGATCTTCACCTGCTGAATCGGCTCCGCAGTTCAGCCTTGGCGGCGCGGTTGGACACTCCCTCGCCAGCCTCGATCTGCTGAAGCGCCGTCCGCACGTCACTCAGAAGGTCGATTTCCTCCACCATGCGCTCGTACTCCGCGACATCGAGCACGACCGCGGCCGAATGCCCCTGCTGCGTCAGCACCAGCGGCCGGCCGCTGCTTTTCACACGTTCGATGAGCTCAGCGGCGTTCGCGCGAAACTCGGATACGGGCTTGCTGTCAGTCACTGTCGCGCGTCGTCTCATCGTGCCTCCGCCTGTACGTGCGAGTGTACTCCGCCCCCTCACATCCCGATCTCCACCACCCCCGGCGCCGTCACCGTCGTCGTCTTCTGCTCGTAGCCGTGCACGACGCTCGTGAGCTGGTAGCTGCCGGGCGCCAGTGAGAAGACGAACCATTCGCCGTCGGGGGAGCGTTCGGCCCGCACCGGCAGGCGCACACCGTCCGCCGAGGCCACAATCACGTGCGCATCGAGGGCCGTGCCGGTCTTCGCGTCCTTCACCCGGACGCGGAGCTGGTCCGTCCGGCGGAGCTCGAACGCGAGCGTGTGGCCCGCGCGCGCGCCGAGCGTCACGACCTGCTCGCTCTGCCCGAACCCCGGCGCCCAGGCGAGGGCGCGATGGCGGCCGGCGGCGGCCGTGAGGATGCGGAAGCGGCCGTGTGCGTCGGCAGGCGCCTCGCCCGCGACCGACTCGATCGGGCCGCTGGCGTCGGGGGCGAGCGTCACGATCGCACCGGCGATCGGCTGGCGCGTCTCCGCGTCGACCACCGTCCCCTCGACCACCTGCTCGCGCATCTCGATGTCCACCGTCTCGCCGCCGCGGAGCTGCCGCACGGTCTGGAAGTGGCGCGACACCACCGCCTCCGCGTGCGCGAAGATCTGGTACGTCCCCGGCGCGGGGAGCGCGGCGTCGTACGTGCCGTCGGCGCGCGTGGTCGCGGAGCCGCCGATCCCATGCTCGTTCGCGAACACCACCCGCACGCCGGGCAGCGCCTTCCCCTCGTGCGACACCCTCCCGGTCACCGTCGTGCTGGCGCCGAGATCGAGATCGACGCGGACCGGCTGCCCGGCGAAGACCTCCACCTGCTTGCGCATCGAGCTGCGGCCGCCGCTCGTCGACTCGAGCTGCGCGGTCACGTACACGACGCCGGTCGGCGCGTTCTCGATCCGGTAATTGCCCGACTCGTCGATGAGCCCTTCCACGCCGCGGTCGTTGCTCTGCACGAAGACGACGCGGCGGGTGATCTTCCCGCCGAGCGACGCCGGGATCCCGGTGACGGTGCCGAAGAGCACCCCCTCCGGCTTCGGGTCGAGCGAGATCGCGATCTCCTTCTGTCTGGTCGGATCGACGTCGCGCAGCTCCGCGTGGACGTCGTCGCGATAGGCGGTCACGGTGTAGCGGGCGGCGATCAGCCCCCGCAGCACGAAGCGCCCATGCTCGTCGGTGATCGCCGGCTGATGATCGCCGCCGACCGCCGCCGTGGTCGCGCCGACCGACACCTCCGGCACCGGTTTCCCGCCGCGCAGCACGACCCCCTCGATGCTCAGCCCCCGCTCCAGCCGCACGTCGACGGTGGTCATCGCCTGCACGTCGATCGCCTTGCGGAACGGCACGAACCCTTCCTTGCGCACCGTCATCGACGCTGTCCCCGGGTCGATCCCGGTCACCGTGTACGTGCCGTCGTCGGCGGTGCGCGTGTTCCCCGGCGCCACGCGCGGCGTGCTGCGGCTGCGGCTCCGCTCAAGCTCCGCGCCGGAAACGAAGACGTCCGCCCCGGCGACCGGCAGCCCGCGGTCGTCCGTCACCCGTCCGGCGATCGTCCCGCCCCGCTCCAGCGCGATCTCGACGTCCGCCGGCTCCCGCTCGCTCAGCCGCACCTCGACCGGAGTCGAGAGCGTGTAGCCGTTCGCGCCGGCGCTGACGTTGTATACGCCCGCCGCCAGCGTGACGGTGAAGGTGCCGTCGCCGGCCGGCTCCGCCCGCTGCATGAGCGGCCGTCCGTGCCTGACGTGTTCCTCCGAGGGCTCCGCCGACTCGATCGAGTAGACGAACTCCCGCACCGGCTCGCGCGTCGCCGCATCGACGACCCGCCCGCGCAGCACGCCGGCCGGCGGCAGCGCGACGTCGACCGTCCCCGGCGCCTCCGTCTCCACCGTCCGCTGGATCAGCTCCTCATGCTTGAAGATGCCGAGGCGGTACTTCTCGCGCGCGAGGCCGGTCAGCTCGAAGCGGCCGTCGGCGCCGGTGACGGTGGAGTGCTCGCGGTGCTGCCGCCCCTCGCCGCCGAGGACCGTCACGTTGACGTTGGCGACGCCGGTGCCCTGGCGATGCACGCGGCCGCGGATCGTGAACGCCTCTTCGAGCGGCAGGTCGATGGTCGCGGCGCGGGCGACGCTCCGCCCGCTCACCACACCCGGCTGGAAGTTTTCCGCCTCGGCCGCGAAGTCGTACGTGCCGGAGGCGAGCTGCAGGTGCACTTCCCCCGCGGCGTCGGCGCGCGACGCGCGCATGACGAACGGCTGCTGCAGCAGCGCACGCGCGTCGTGGAAGCCGGCGATCTCCTCGCTGTCGGCGAACGCCACCAGCGCATTCGGGACCGGCTTCCCATCGCCGTCGACGACGCGCAGCGTCACCGCCTGGAAGCGCGGCAGCGTCACGTCGACCTGATGGTTGCCGCTCCCGATCGTGAAGGTCTTCGAGCGTACCGTCGAGCGTTTCGGCGCGCTCACGGCGACGTTCACCGACTCCGATGGCTCGAACGGCGGCGCCGCCACCGCGTAGCGGCCGTCCGCCGAGGTGCGCGCCGCGCTGTCGTGCATGAAGTCGAACATCGACCGGCCGGCGAGCACCACCCGCACCTCCGCGCCCGCCACCGGCTTGCCGTCCGCGTCGACGACGCGCCCCGCGACCAGCGGCGACTTCGTGAGCGTCAGGTCGAGCGTCCCCTCCGGCTTCTTCGCCAGGTCGACTGACGTCGGCTCGCTCCCTTCCACCGCCGTCCGCCCGCTGCGCCCGCGGATGCGCGGCTCCAGCCCCTCGCCCGGCGCGACGTACGTGCGCGCCGGCAGCAGGCCCGTGGCGCGATAGCGCCCCTTCGCATCGGTGACCACGCGGATCGCCGAAACGTAATGCTCGCCGGTCGGCTGAATGATCAGCGGCACGCCCGCAAGCGGCTTGTCACCGAGCTTCACGACGCCGGTCAGCGTCGCGTTCCCGGTGGGGCGCTGCGGTTCCGCGCGCCGCGGCTGCAGCTCGAGGTGGAGCCCCTCGGCGCCGCGCCCCGTGTCGGCGAGCGTGCCGAACTGAGGATGGAAGACGCGCGGCTCGCGCGCCCAGCGGCGCACGCCGGGAACGCGATAGCGCCCCTCTTCGTCCGTCGTGGCGGTGTACTCGACGTCGTTCGGTCCCAGCCAGACCACGTACGCGTTCGCCACCGGCTTCCGCGCCGCGGTCGTCCGCCCTTCCACGAGCGGCGCCGGCTGCAGCGTGATGGAGAGGGGCGCGTCACCCGCCAGCGTCCGCACGACCACCGGCGCGAACCCCTCCGCGCGCACGTCGACGTCGACGATCGAGTCGGGCAGGTCCGCAAAGGCGAAGCGCCCGTTCTCCGTCTTCGCCGCCGCCAGCGGCGGACGCGCGGCCCGTTTCTCCTGCCGCGCGAGCTGCTCCGCCGATCCCTCGGGCACGTAGACCGTGACGGCGGCATTCGCGACCGGCGTCCCGTCCGGCGCGTAGACAACGCCGTCGATACCGGCGCCGGCGGCGGAGAAGGCGAGGAGGAGCGAGAAGAGCAGAGAGCGTGTCATCCCCGAAGGGAAACGCGATCTCCGAACGTTGCATTCACCGCCGCCATCATCGCCTCGGTGGCGGCGTTGATCGTCTCCCCGGTCAGCGCCTCCTCCGAGAGGTACTCGATCTCGTACGTCACCGCCCGAGCCGGCTCGAAGTAATCGGTGATGCGGATCTCCCGCAGGAACGCCGGCGCCGCCGACTGCAGCGCCGCCCGCACCTCGGCCGCCGTGATCCCGGAAGGTATGGAGTAGGCGACATTGCGCACCACCGGCTGCCGCGACGGCGGCTCCTCGTACTTGCGCGCGACCGGCTCCGTCAGCAGCGCGCGCGTCTCGAGCTCGAGATACACCGGGCGCTGACGCTTGATGTCGAAGCGCTGCAGGAGCAGCGGATGCAGCTCGCCGAAGATGCCGACGAGCTCATTGCCGAGCCACACGCCCGCGCACCGGCCGGGATGGAAGAAGCGCTCCAGGCGATGCCCCTCGGCCGCACCGGCGCGGAGGTCGACGCGCAGCTCCAGCCGCAACTGCTCGACGATCCCCTTGAGATAGATCGCGTCGGCGGCGCGCCCCTTGTCGCCCCAGAACGGGCCGCGGTCCCTGCCGTTCGCGAGTAGCCAGAGGAGGCCCTGCTCGCTCATGTCGGCGCGGTAGACGCGCGCCCACTCGAAGATCTTCAGGTTCACGAGCTTCTGGTTGACGTTCGTTGCCAATGCGTCGAGCGCCTGCCCGACGGTGTTGTTGCGCATCAGGGAGTAGTTGCGCTCGATCGAGTTCTGCATCTCGACGTGCGGCCAGAGCGGGTCGCCCTCGTCCGCGATGCCGAGGCGGTCGCGCATGCCGCGGCCGTAGAAGCTGTCGGTGAAGATCTCGTAGAAACCCTCCGCGACCAGCACCTCGTTGACGCGCTCGGCGACGTTCTCCTCGTGCGTCGGCAGCGCCCCCATCTCGACGTGCGGGAGCGTCACGACCGTGGCGTTGTAGCCGACCGACTTGAGCAGCTCCTCGGCGAGATCGGCCTCGAAGGCCACGTCCCAGAGGCGATGTGGCGGGACGGTGACGGTCAACTTGTTGACCTCCGGCTCCACGGTGAACCCGTAGCGCGTCAGCCGCTCCGCCATCTCCAGGTGCGACAGCTCCGCGCCGATGAAGCGTGCCGTGCGCGCCACGTCCACTTCGATGGTGCGGTTCGGGTTCTGCCAGTCGCCGGCGGTGTAGAGCGTGCCGACGCGGTAGCTGGCGTACTTCTCCAGCAGGTACGCCACCCGCGCCGCGCCGAGCGACGGGGCGGTCGGATCGCCGCCGCGCATGAACCGTGCGGCCGCGTCGGTGTTCTGATTGAGCTGACGCGAGGCGATGCGCACCGCCACCGGATCGAAGCAGGCCGCCTCGAGGAGGATGCGCGTCGTGGTCTCGGTGATGCCCGACTCGACGCAGCCGATCACGCCGGCGATGCCGAGGATCTTCGAGTCGTCGGCGATGACCAGCGTGCCGGCCGGGATCTCCACCGGCTCCGCCGTGAAGAGCATCCACGCCTTCTCGCCTGGGCGCGACACGCGCACCGTGATCGGGCCGTCCACCTTGTCGGCGTCGAACGCATGCGAGGGGACGCCGAGGTCGAAGTTGGTCAGGTTCGAGGCGTCGACGGGGGCGCTGATGGAGTGGATGTCGGCGGCGGTGAGCGGTGCCAGCACGTCGGCCGGCAGCGCGCCCTTGTCGTCGCCGCGGAACAGCTCCGTGACGGTGTAGACGAGGCAGAGTGGCGTCTCGATGCGCACCCGCGCGGCGTCGGCCGGCTGCATGTCCAGCTCGCGCAGCTTCGGGTAGTGCAGCTTGCCGCCGGTGCGTCCGACGACCTCGCGCGCGACGCCCTGGTACGAGTAGTGGTCGCCGCGGTTCGCGAGCAGCTCCACGTTGAAGACGGTGCCGAGGTCCGTCGTGTCGGCCGACTTCACCTCGATGCCGACGTCGTCGAGCAGCTCGCGCGCCTCGCGGGGGGAGGCGGGCATGTCGGTGTGCGTGCGCAGGTGCTCGAGCAGGAACTTCACAGCCCACCTCGATGGATGGTGCGGTGCACGCGCAGGTCCTGCTCGTAGAGCGGCTTGAGGCCGGCGATCCCGGCCGCCTGCGCGGCGATGCGCGTCGTGCCGAGGCCGAAGGCGATGCCGCTCAGTTTGGTGTGGTCGTAGCCGAACTCGATGAACACCTTCGGATGGATCATCCCCGAGCCGAGGATCGTGATCCAGCCGGCGCCGCGGCACGCCGGGCAGTGCTCGTCTTTCGCGAAGCAGACGGCGCACTGGATGTCCATCCCGACCGACGGCTCGGTGTAGGGGTAGTACTTCGGCTTGAAGCGGAAAACGTGATCGGCGCCATAGATCGACTTCGCGATCTCGAGCAGCGTCCCTTTGAGGTCGCCGTAGGTGAGCCCTTCCTCGACCCAGATGCCTTCGAACTGGTGGAACATCGCCAGGTGCGTGGCGTCGACCGCCTCGTTGCGGTAGACGCGGCCGGCGGCAACGACCTTGATCGGCAGCGGCGGGTGCTGTTCGAGGACGCGCGCCTGGACGGTCGTGGTGTGCGAGCGCAGGAGGTGGTTCTCCGGCAGCCAGAAGGTGTCCTGCATGTCGCGCGCGGGATGGTTCTCCGGGATGTTGAGCGCGTCGAAGTTGTAGTAGGGCAGCTCGATCTCGGGGCCTTCATGCAGCGTGAAGCCGAGGCGGCGCATCACGTCCATGCACTTGCGGTGGACCTGCGTGAGCGGATGCGTGGCGCCCCGCTCCTGCGCGATGCCGGGCATGGTGAGGTCCTGCCACTCCGCCTCGATCTGTTTCGCGACCGCGGCGTTGGCGATGCGCTGCACGGCCTCGTCGAGCTCCCGCTCGATCTCCCCCTGCGCCCAGTTGACCTGCTGCGCGAACTTCGGCCGCTCCTCCGCCGGCATCGAGCCGAGCGTCTTGAGTGCCGTCTTCACATACGACTTTTTCCCCAGGTAGCGCGTGCGCAGCTCCTGCACGGCCTCGGGGGTGGCGGCGGCCTGCAGCTCGCCGCGAAAAGCTTGCAACGTTTCGGTGATCTCGTTGGTGGACATGCGAAAAGGTGGGCATTATACGTACGTGCCCCACTTGCGAATGACGGTCGTCCTGGCAGGTCTGCTCCTGACGCAGGCAGCGCACGCCTGCCAGATCTTCGTCCTGGAGCCGGCGCAGGTTCTCGTGCGGCGGGCCGATGTCGTCGTCGAGACCGTCGCCCGCGCGGACCCGAACGCGTTCGAGGTGACGAAGGTTTGGAAAGGGAACGGGCCGGCGGTCCTCGCGACCAAGATTGCCGATCATCCCTGCGACCCCGCTCCCGAGATCATCACAGGCGAGCGCTACCTGCTGCTGATCACCGCGGACCAGCCGGCGACCGCGTTCACCGCTGAAACCGCCCCTCGGCTATTGAAGTACCTCGAAAATCCCGAGCGCGTCACGGCAAACGATCTCCTGCGCATCCTGCGGGACTGGCAGGCCGGCACGGTGACGGACGATGCGATGGCCTGGTGGATCCAATCCACCGCGCCCGTGGCCGACGTCGACGACTGGCTGAAGCTGGATGACCGGGAGGAGGTCTCTCTGGTGCTCAGAGTCCTCGAGGAATTGCATCATGTGGTCAACAGGCCCGAAGCGCCGCTGTCCGAGGTGGCGTGTGAGCTGCGCGGCATCCGTCAGCAGCTCGTGCCGTTCTGGATCCGGGTCCTGAGCAATCCGCCCAAAACCCTCGAGGAATATGAAGCGCTGGAGAACCTTCCCGAAGAGGAGGTCCTCGGCGATCAGCGCTGCTCCGGCTCCTGAGCCGCTTCCTCTTCCTCGGGCGACAGCGGCTTCATGAGCGGGAACCAGACCACGTCGCGCAGGTTCGGCGCGTCGGTCAGCAGGGCCACGAAGCGGTCGATGCCCATGCCCCAGCCGGAGATCGGCGGCATGCCGAACTCCATGGCCGTGAGGTAGTCCTCGTCGACCGGCATTGCCTCGTCGTCGCCTTTCTTGCGCAGCTCCGCCTGCTCCTCGAAGCGGCGGCGCTGGTCCAGCGGGTCGACGAGCTCGGAGTAGGCATTGATCACTTCCCACGTGTCCACCACGAGCTGGAAGCGGTCCACGGCGCCGGGGTTGGCGTCGTTGCGGCGGGCGAGAGGGGAGAGGTCGACGGGGTGGCCGACGATGAACGTCGGCTGGATCAGCTTCGGGCGGGCGGTGCGCTTGTAGAGCTGGTCGACCAGGCTCCCGCGGCCGGCGCCGGGATGGTCGAGCTCCACTTTCGCCGCGAAGATCGCGGCGCGCAGCGAGTCGGCGTCGGCGTGCGCGTCGATGTCGATGCCGCTGCTCTCGAGGATCACGTCCGCCAGCCGGCGGCGCGGCCAGGGCTGAGAGAAGTCGATCGTGTGGCCGCCGCGCTCGATCTGCAGCGTGCCCACCGCCTCCTGGATGACGTAGCGGAGCATCTCCTCCGTGAACGTCATGTTGTCCTCGTAGTTCCAGTAGGCGGCGTAGTACTCCAGCATCGTGAATTCCTGGAGATGCGACGCCGCGAGCCCCTCGTTGCGGAAGCAGCGGGCGAACTCGTAGACGCGGTCGTACCCGCCGACGATCAGGCGCTTGAGGTAGGTCTCCGGCGCGATGCGCAGGACCACTTCCATGTCCAGCGCGTTGTGGCGCGAGTAGAACGGCCGCGCCAGCGCCCCCGACTGCTGCGTGTTGAGGATCGGCGTCTCCACCTCGAGGAAGCCGGCGCGGTCGAGATAGGTCCGCAGCGCCGTCACCGACTTGGAGCGCACGCGGAAGCGCGCCCGCGTCTCCTCGTTCGACACCAGGTCGAGGTAGCGCTTGCGCCAGTTCGTCTCGACGTCCTTGACGCCCTGGTACTTGTTCGGCGGCGGCAGGAGCGTCTTGCCGAGCATGACCCAGGAGGCGACGCGGATGGTCAGCTCTCCTTTGTCGGTGAAGTACATCTCCCCCTCGACGCCGATGAAGTCCCAGCGGTCGACGCCCTTCGAGAAGAGCTCGTACTTTTTCTTCGAAACCTCGGCGTCCGCGTCGAGCGCGTCGCGCAGCAGCGCGATCTGGATGCGCCCGTCAAAGTCTTCGAGCGTGGCGAAGGTGAGCTTGCCGAATTTGCGGAGCTGCCCCACGCGGCCGGCGGCGCGGACCTTCGTCCCCGGCGCCAGCGCCATCGTCTCCCGGAGCGTGTGCGTGCGCGCGAAGCGGTCGGGATGCACCTGGATCCCCTCCCGCTCCAGCAGCTCCCGCTTCTCGATCCGCACGTCCCGCAACGACTGTTCGGCCATAGAGGGGCGGAGAATAGCAAAGAGCGGCGCCCGAGGCGTCGCATTACGATTCCCCCAATGCACGTCGACGAAATCCGCTCCCACTTTCCCGCCCTCCGGCGGACTCACAACGGGCTCCCCGTCGCCTACTTTGACGCGCCGGGGGGGACGCAGGTGCCGTCCGCCGTGGCCGCGGCCATGTCCGACTACCTTTTCCACCACAACGCGAATACGCACTGGCAGTACCCCACCAGCGCGGAGACCGACGCGATCATTGCCGGGGCGCGGCAGGCGGCGGCAGACCTGCTCAACGCCGACGCGCGCGAGATCGTCTTCGGCGCGAACATGACCACGCTCACCTTCCACCTCGCCCGCGCCCTCGGGCGGATGTGGGGGGAGGGGGACGAGCTCGTGGTCACGGAGCTCGACCATCACGCCAACATCGCCCCCTGGCGCGCGCTCACCACCGACCGCGGCGTCACGGTGCGCAGCGCGCGGATGGACTGCGACCTCTCGCAGCTCGACTACGACCACCTCGCCAGCCTCGTCACCGAGAACACGAAGCTGATCGCCGTCGGCGGCGCCTCGAACGCCATCGGCACCATCAACGACCTCGAGCGGGTGGCGAAGCTCGCCAAGGACGCCGGCGCCTTCCTCTTCGTCGACGCCGTCCATCTCGCCCCGCACGAGCTGATCGACGTGCGGCGCATCGGCTGCGACTTCCTCGCCTGCTCGGCCTACAAGTTCTACGGACCGCATGCCGGCATCCTCTACGGCCGCTTCGAGCTGCTCGACACGCTGCCCTTCCCGAAGCTCGCCCCCGCGCCCGACGGCGCGCCGGAGCGCGCGGAGACCGGAACGCAGAACCACGAGGGGATCGCCGGCGTCGCCGCCGCCATCGAGTTCCTCGCCTCGATCGGTGGGACTGACGGGACACGCCGCGAGCGGCTGGAGCGGGCGTACGCGACGCTGCACGAGCAGGGGGTTGTCCTCACGCGCATTCTCTGGGAAGGGCTGTCGTCGATCCGTGGCGTCCGCCTCTTCGGCCCGCCGCCCGACGGGCGCCGCACGCCGACCGTCTCCTTTACCGTGGAAGGTCTGGCGTGCGACGACCTCTCCCGCGCGCTCGCCGACCGGGCGATCTTCGCCAGCAGCGGCGACTTCTACGCCACGACCGTCTGCGAGAGCTTCGGCATCGAGAGTCTGCTGCGCGTCGGATGCGGCTGCTATACGACCGAAGACGAGGTCCGGCGGCTCGTCGAGGCCGTGACGTCCCTGGCACATACGGCGGCAAGCGGAGTGCAGTAGCATTCACTCGATATGGCGAAGCAAAGACATCAGGACACCCAGGCAAGCTCATCGAGAAACACGCTCATCGTGATGACGATCGGCGCGCTGCTCGTGGCGGGGCTGGTCGGCTGGGCGCTCACGCGCACGGTCGAGGCTCCCACCAGCGTCGCCTCGGGTTACGAGCAGTTCCCGACCTCCACCGCTCCCACCACCCCCGGCGCCGCCCCTTCGATCAGTGAGACCAGCGGCACGACGCCCCCGCCCGATACGCCGGTTTCGAGCGCCTCCGCGCCGATCACCGCCGTCCCCTCCTCGGGGCCGATCGGCGACCGCTCCACCGTCGCCCGCATGGCAGCCGAGGACCTGCGCCAGAAGGTGAACTCTGGCCAGGTGACGCTCATCGACGTCCGCGGCGCCGACGCGTTCGCCACCGGCCACATCCCCGGCGCTATCAACATCCCCTTCGCCAGCATGGAGGGGATGGTCGACACGATCCCGAAAGGCAAGCAGATCGTCACGTACTGTACGTGACCCGCCGAAGAATCGAGCGCCGGTGCGGCGCTCGTCCTGAAGAACAAAGGCATCCTCGACGTGGCAGCTCTCTCCGGCGGTCTCGACGCCTGGCGTAACCTCGGCTATCCGACCGAGACCGGCGCCGCGCGCTGACCGGGTGTACGAGCTCGTCCACCACACGGCCGACGTCCGTCTCCGCGTTCGCGCGGGGACGGCCGAAGACCTCTTCCGCGACGCCATGCACGGCCTCTACGCCGTCATGCGCGGCGAGGGGGAAGAGGGCTCCGCATCGGTCACCCGGACGATCGCGGTCGACGACTCCGCCGACACCACCGCGCTCCTGGTCGACTTTCTCAACGAGGTGCTCCACCGCGCCCACATCGGCCGGGAGCTCTTCACCGCCGTCACCTTCTCCCGCTTCGACGCCGACTCCCTGACCGCGGAGCTCACCGGCATCGCTCCCGCATCGTTTGAGGAAGACGTGAAGGCCGTCACCTACCACGAGGCCGACGTGCGGCAGGAAGGGGAGGGGTGGACGACGATGCTCGTCTTCGACATCTGATGCAGAAGCGCGACCTCGAGAAGATCGACGACTGGCTCTGGGAAATCCCGCAGAGCTTCCGCCCCGACATGCTCGTCCCGGCGCGCGTCTACGCGACCGAGGAGATGCTCGACTCGATCGTGCGCGACCGCTCGCTCGAGCAGCTCGTGAACGTCGCCACGCTGCCGGGCATCCAGAAGTACGCCATCGCCATGCCGGACGTGCACGAGGGCTACGGCTTCCCGATCGGCGGCGTGGCCGCGGTCGACGCGCGCGACGGCGCGGTGTCGCCGGGAGGCATCGGCTACGACATCAACTGCGGCGTGCGCCTCCTGCGCTCGAGCCGGCAGTTCTCCGAGCTCGAGCCGCTCCTCGGCAAGCTCGCCCACTCCATCGCCCGCGAGGTCCCCTCGGGTGTCGGACGCGGCGGGCGGGTGAAGCTGAAAGGGGAGGACCTCGACCTCGTCCTCCGCGACGGCGCGAAGCGGGCCGTGGAGATGGGCTTCGGCGAGGCGCGCGACCTGGAGCGCATCGAGTCGGGCGGCTGCCTCGACGGCGCCGATCCGCGCGATGTCTCGCCGGCCGCGCGCGAGCGGGGGCACGACCAGCTCGGGACCATCGGCTCGGGCAACCACTTCGTGGAGGTCGACCGCATCAGCGAGATCTACGACGTGGAGGAGGCGGCGCGCTTCGGCCTCGTGCGCGACGCCATCGTCGTGCAGATCCACACCGGCTCCCGCGGCCTCGGCCACCAGGTCGCCACCGACTCGATCCGCTCCATGAGCAAGGTCATGGCGAAGTACGGCATCACCGTGGCCGACCGCGAGCTGGCCTGCGCGCCGCTCTCCTCGAGCGAGGGGCAGCGCTACCTGCGCGCCATGGCCGCCGCCGCGAACTTCGCCTTCGCCAACCGGCAGCTCATCACCTCCGGCATCCGCCGCGCCTGGAAGCACGAGCTGGACGGCGACGACCTGGAGATCGTCTACGACGTCGCCCACAACGTGGCCAAGGTGGAGCGCTATCCCGGCGCGGGGGACGTGGTCGTGCACCGGAAGGGGGCGACACGCGCGTTCCCGGGACAGGCGGTGCTGATCCCCGGCAGCATGGGCACCGCGTCTTATCTCCTGGTCGGCCAGGAGGGGGCGATGCAGCAGACGTTCGGCTCGAGCTGCCATGGTGCCGGCCGGAGGATGTCCCGCACGAAGGCGCGCACGGAGATCAACGCGGAGGAGCTCCGCGGCCGCCTGCGTAAGCTCGGCATCGTGGCCGAGGCGGGGTCGTCGAAGGGGCTCGTCGAAGAGGCGCCCGAGGCCTACAAGGACATCGACACGGTCGTGGACGTGGTGGCGCGCGCTGGGATCGCGAAGAAGGTGGCGCGCTTCCGGCCGGTGGCCGTGATCAAGGGTTAGCCGGCACGGCCGGCAGCGCGGATTGCTCCGCCGGTGCACGTACGGCCACTCCGTCGGTGCGTTCTGCCGCGCAGGCTCCTGGAAGGCGTCCCCCCGCGCGCGCCTACTTCACCGCGTTCCTCATTTCCTCCACGTGCACGACCTTCACGCGCGTGACTCCCGCGGTGAGCGTCGGATCGGTCAAAGCGGACGGTGGCAGCAACAGCGACGCCCTGGCGGCGGCGATCGCCTCCCGCAACTGCCGCAGGTGCAGCGCCTTGATCCTGACGCCGTTGCCGATCGTGTCGGTGAAGACCATCGGCGCGAGGCCGGCAGCGGCGCGCATCGCATTCGCGGCGGTGCGTAACTGCGTCACGTGAGTGGCGCGGATCAGCGATTTCACGAGGAGCGGGCTGTCGGAGAAGACGATCGTCGTCGCCGCATCGGGCATGCTCCACTCCGACCACCCGGCCGGGGTGTACGCGGCGATGCGATAGAGGTACGTCGTGCCTCCCACGACGTTCGTGTCGGTGTACGGAATGGTTCCGCTCCAGGTCCCGATCCATCCTCCCTGCGCGTCGTAGCGATAGACCCAGTAGCCGCTGGCATTCGACACGGCGCTCCAGGTGACGAGCACCTGCGATGCGCCGCCGGCGGTGGCGACGACGTTCCGCGGCGTATTGGCAGGAGCCTCGACGACCTGCGCCAGCACCGCCGAGGTGCTTGCCGCGTAGGAATCGTGCTCCTCGAGTGCCGCGGTGATCGAGTGCGTCCCCGCGTCGAGCCAGTTGGCTTCGCACGAGGCCGTGCCCGACGAGACCTGCGCCCAGCACATCGTGCCGGACGCGTTGCGGAATTCGACCCAGGCGCCGCTGACGTCGGACGGCGCGACCGTGGCCGTGAAGGTGATGGTGGCGCCACGCACGGCAGGGTTGAGGGAGGAGGCGAGGCTGATCGAGGTCGCGATCTTCACCTTTTGCTCGATCGGGGCGGACGACGCTCCGCCATGCGTGGTATTGCCCGAGTAGATCGCGCGGATCGAATGCCACCCCGGCGTCAGCGCCGCGGTCGTGAACGTCGCCACGTTCCCCGTCAGCGTACGGGTCGCGATCACCTGGTCGTCGTCGGTGAAGGTGACGGTCCCGGTGGTACCGCCGGTGACGGTGGCGGTGAAGGTCACGCTCTCGTTGGTCTTCGACGGGTTGGCGGACGAAGTGAGCGTCACCGCGGAGGCCAGCGGCGTTTTGATCGTGATGGTGGCGGTGCTCGCGGAGATCGAGCCGATGGTGATCTTGATGCGCTTCTGGACGTTCTCGAACACCTCGCCGGCGGTCCAGATTGCGCCGGCGTCGCCGGTGTTGCCGTTGCCGTCGGCGTCGATCACGTTCGCGGGATTTCCCCGTCCCGTGTCGACCTCGTGAATGATCACCCCTTCACCAGGCAGTTTGACGTCGTATCCCGCCCATTGCCGGAGCTCGACCGTGTAGAAATGCTCGTCCGATCCGTCGATCGGCACGCGCGCCATGACGTACGGCGTCGCGGCGGGGAGTGCCGCACGCTGGATCGTGATCGTCGCCTCGCCGCCGGCATGGACGTACTTTTGAGCGTTCGTCAGCCAGCCGAGACGATCGCGGTAGTAGGCGATGGTGTGCTGGCCGAGGCAGCCATAGGTCGGATGCAGGCTGCGGCTGCAGTCGGTCCAGGTGTCGCTCATCACGTCCCAGCGGTTGTCGTAGGTCTGGCCATACGTGCCGGACGAGTGGGGCAGGCCGAGCCCATGACCCATCTCGTGCGACATGACGGTGATGTCCGTATAGGCCCAGGGCGGTTCCCACGTCACGCTCCAGAACCGCTGCTGGCCGTCGAGGGTGACGTACTGCCCCCCGCCCCAGGCGTAGCCGCCGGAGTCGGCGTTGAGCATGATGTTGATGCCGGTGTACGCGGTGAAATTCACGGAGGCGTCGGCGACCGCGGTGCAGTCGTCGAAGACGCGATCCAGGTCGAGGTCGAGCTGCGAATCGCCGTTTGCGTCATAGAGATAGTAGGAGCGGGGCTGCGGCAGGGTGAGCCAGCCGACGGCGCCGCTCCCGGCAATCGTGTACTGGTTGCTCGAGCTCTCGAGCCAGTAGTGGTCGAGCCCCGGATAAAAACTGGCGTACATGTCCTGGAAGTAGCCGAGGGACTTCGGCTCTTGCGCAGCAAAGTCGGAGTACTTGCAGAGCAGAGAAATCCACGCCGTCGGCGGCTCCGCGTTCGTCGTCACCGATTCGGTCGCCTTCGGCTTGCCGCGCACCGGGCGGACCCGCTTCGCGTGGAACCGGCGCCGGTTCTTTTTCCCCGGCTGCGGCTCCTCGGCCCATCGTCCTTCGGCGGCGACTTCACGCCGGTCGATGGCGGCCAGGCC
>DASWNW010000088.1:0-21905 GCA_036399015.1 Thermoanaerobaculia bacterium
CCTGTAGGGCGGAACAGGTGACCTGTACGACGGAACAGGTGACCTGTACGGCGGAACAGGTGACCTGTACGACGGAACAGGTGACCTGTACGACGGAACAGGTGACCTGTACGACGGAACAGGTGACCTGTAGGGCAGAACAGGTGACATGCCGGCCGGAGTCACGCCCGCCGCGCGGGCGGCGTAAAATGACGCCATGACCAAGAGCGCCGAGCGACTCCTCGAGGAGGCCATGCAGCTCGAACCCACCGAGCGCGCGAAGCTCGCCGCCGAGTTGCTCTCGAGCCTGGACGATCGGGACGAGGACGTGAAGAGTGCCTGGGCCGCCGAGATCGAGCGGCGCGCGGCGGATGCCGACGCTGATCCGGAAGATGAAGAGGATTGGCGCACCGCTCTCGACGACATTCGTCGAGAAGTGTTGTCCCGGTGAAACGGGTTCAGCTTCGGCGGGTCGCGAAACGGGACCTGCGCGAGGCCGTGCACTGGTATCGCAGCCGTGACCCGCAACTGGCGTCGCGATTTCTGGACGAGGTGTTCCGGACGATCGCAACGCTGGAGCGTTTTCCGAACATCGGCGGCCCCGTGTTCGGGATAGCAGACCCGGCGACCCGTCAACTCCCCGTTGATACGTTCCCTTACCAGGTGGTCTTCAAGAGATACGCGGACCGCACTTCGATCCTCGCGATCGCACATGAGCGGAAGCGGCCGGGATACTGGAACGAATAGGCCTACTGCCTCCTGTCCCCCTCCCCAATCAACACCTCCGCCGCCGCCCTCTCCTTCTGCAGCGTTGCCGCGGTCCGCTCCGCGGCGCGCATGGCGCGGAGGACGTTCAGGCCGGCGAGCTTGCGCAGTTGCTCGTCGGTGTAGCCGCGGCGGAGGAGCTCGGCGAAGAGGTTGGGGTAGTCGGCGACGCTTTCGAGGCCGACCGGCGTCGTGGTGATGCCGTCGAGGTCTCCGCCGATGCCGACGTGGTCTTCGCCGGCCACCTTGATGGCGTGCTCGATGTGGGCGGCGACGTCGGCGAGGGTCGCCTTCGGCCGCGGGTTCCTGATCTCCCACGCCGTCAGCCCCTCGCGCACCTGCTGCGGCGCGCCGCTGTGCAGCGACTTGAGGCGCGCCTCCTCGGCGTCCTTGCCGGCGTTCCAGAGGCGGAGCTGCTCGTTCACGAACGACGGGACGAACGTCACCATGATCACGCCGCCGTTCTGCCTGAGGCGCCGCAGCACGTCGTCGGGGACGTTGCGCGCGTGGCCCGTCACCGCCTTGGCCGAGGAGTGGGAGAAGATCACCGGCGCCTTCGTGATCTCCAGCACGTCGTGCATGGTCGCGGGCGACACGTGCGAGAGGTCGACCAGCATCCCCAGGCGGTTCATCTCGCCGATCACCGCCTCGCCGAACTTCGTGAGGCCGTCGTGCTTCGGGTCGTCGGTCGCGGCGTCGGCCCAGTCGTTGTTGTCGGAGTGGGTGAGGGTCATGTAGCGCGCGCCGCCGGCGTAGAGCTGCCGCAGCACGCCGAGGGAGTTGTTGATGGAGTGGCCCCCCTCGACGCCGATGAGCGAGGCGATCTTCCCGCTCTTGTGGATGCGCACGACGTCGTCCGCCGTGAGGGCGAGGGCGAACGCCTCCGGGTAAAGGGCGTTGAGCCGGTGCACGACGTCGATCTGCTCGAGCGTCGCCTGCACCGCGTCCGCCCCCTTCAGCGACGCCGGGACATAGACCGACCAGAACTGCCCGCCGAGCCGTCCGGCCCTGAGCCGGGCCAGGTCGGTGTGCAGCGGCTTCTCGAGCCTCGACTGGTCCTGCCGCAGGTCGATCCGCGCGAGCTGGTTCTGCACCCGTTCCCGGTACTGCCACGGCAGGTCGTTGTGGCCGTCGATGAGCGGGACGTCGGTGAGGATTCTGGTGACGCGGGATTCCTGCGCGTTCACGACGGTGGCGAGGAGCAGGGCGAGGGGGAGGATGAAGCGCATGACGCGATTGTAGTTGCTGGTTCCTGGTTGCTTGTGAGGTCTCGCGATGAGGCACGAGCAACCAGCAACCAGCAACATGTTTTGTGCTACGGTCCCCCGCCGTGCCTCTCGCGTACACCCCTCACGAACGCCACCCCATGGTCGACGCGCTCCTGCGCACGCGCGTGCCGCGCTGGGAGTCGCTCAACCTCGCCATCGACGAGCGGGACGACATGCTCGACTACGCGGTCAAGCTGTTCGACTACGACCGCGACCGGGCGGTGACGAACTACTTCCAGAACGCGCTCGAACAGTTCGCGCTGGTGCGGCACATCGCGCGGTGGCGGGGCCCGGTGCGGCGCATGCTCGACTTTGCCAGCGGCTACGGGCGCCTGACCCGCCTCCTCGTCCACGAGCGGCTGGCGGACGAGATCACGGTTGCGGACATCCTCCCGGGCGGCATGGAGTTCCAGGCGGAGCAGTTCGGCGTGCGCACCATCCTCTCCACCACCCAGCCGGAGGGGTTCGTGGCGGAGGGGCAGTTCGACCTCATCTTCGTCGCCTCGCTCTTCACGCACCTCCCGCCGTCGACCTTCACCCCCTGGCTGCGCCGTCTCGCGGAGCTGCTGACGCCGGAGGGGCTGCTGATCTTCAGCGTCCACGACGAGTCGCTCGCGCCCGACGCGGTCGAGGGCATCAGCTTCCACACCAACAGCGAGAGCCGTGTGCTCGACGTCGAGGAGTACGGCTCGACGTACGTGACCGAGGGGTACGTGAGGGAGCAGGTAGCCGCGGCGGGGGAGTTCGCCTGCGTGCGGCTGCCGCGCGCGCTGGCTGACTGGCAGGACGTCTACGTCATCTCCCCCTCGCCGATCGCCGATCCGAAGCCGCGGCGCACGCCGAAAGGGTTCGTCGACCAGTTCCTCGTCGATGAGGAGGGGGTGCGGATCTCCGGCTGGGCCACGCTGGTCGACGAGCCGGCCGAGCGGGTGGAGATCCGTCTGGACGACGAGCTGGCGGGCATCGCCACGCGATTCGCCTCCCGTCCCGACGTGGCGGCCTGGCTCGGCGCCGCCGGAGCGACCGAGTCGGGCTGGGAGATCGTCGTGCCGCACGCGGCCGCCCGCTCCTTCCGCTACCAGGTGGCCACCGTCTCCGCCTTCAGCCGGGAGAACGAGGAGCGCATCCTCTTCCACGGCACGATCGACTCGCTGAACGGGCACGTGGCGCGGGAGAAGGTGAAGGAGCTGCACCATCAGCTCGCCGTCCGCGGGAGCGAAATCGCGGCCCTCAGCCAGCGCGTTCTGGTCAGCGAGCACCAGCGGCAGGAGCTCGAGCAGCAGATCGCCGCCATGCGCCAGAGCCGCTTCTGGAAGGCGCGCGACCAGTGGTTCGCCGTCAAGCGGCGCGTCGGTCTGACGGACGAGCTGTAACCCGCTACCGAAGTATCCGTATAAGGACGCTGCATGAAGACCAGAACCAAGATCATCATCGCCACCGTTGTCGTCCTGCTGATCGGTGGCATCACGGCCGCGTCCATCGTCTCGAAAGGGAAAGAGGGGACGCCGGTCACGTTCGGCAAGGTCGAGCGGCTGGACATCGTCAGCAAGGTCACGGCGAACGGGCAGATCGACGCGCAGCGCAAGGTCGACCTCTCGGCGAACGTCATGGGGCAGATCGTCAACCTGGCCGTGCGCGAGGGGGACGTGGTGAAGAAGGGGGACTTCCTCCTGCAGATCGACCGCAAGCAGCTCGCCGCCTCGGCCCAGGGGGCGCAGGCGTCGGTCTCGGCGCTCTTCTCCGACCGCGACGCCGCGCGCGCGAACCTCTCCGACGCGCAGCTCACGTTCGAGCGGGCGCGCAACAACTTCGAGCAGAAGATCATCCCGCAGGCGGAGCTCGACCGCGCCCGCACCGCCCTCGACGCCGCGCGCGCCAACGTCACCGCGATCGAGCGGCGCATCGAGCAGGCGCGGGCGAACGTCGCCGCGGCGCAGGATACGCTGTCGAAGACCACCATGACGGCGCCGATGGGCGGCATCATCACCGCGCTGCCGGTCGAGGAGGGGGAGGTCGCCGTCATCGGCACGATGAACAACCCCGGCACGATCCTCCTCACCATCGCCGACATGAGCGTGGTGGAGGCGGTGATGGAGGTGGACGAGACCGACGTCCCGAACGTGAAGGTGGGGCAGCGCGCCACGGTGACCATCGACGCCTACCCGAACAAGACCTTCGAGGGGGTGGTGACGGAGGTCGGCTCCAGCCCCATGACGGCGCAGCAGAGCGGGAGCACCGAGGCGGTGAACTTCGAGGTGAAGATCCAGCTCTCGAACCCTCCCGCCGGCGTGCGCCCCGGTTTCTCCGCCTCGGCCGACATCATCACCGGCACCCGTCCCAGGGCACTGGCCATCCCGATCCAGGCGCTGGTCGTCAGGGAGAAGGAAGGGGCGAAGCCGGGCGTCCCGGCGCAGGAAGAGGAAGGCGTCTTCGTGCACAAGGAGGGGAAGGTGCAGTTCGTCCCCGTCACCACCGGCCTCGCCGGCGACACCAGCATCGAGATCGTGCGCGGCCTGACCGAAGGCCAGCAGATCGTCACCGGCCCCTTCCGCGCCCTGCGCGACATCAAGGACGGCTCGAAGGTGAGGGAGCAGAAGGAGGAGAAGAAGGAGGAGGAGTCGTAGGCGCGCTCCGCGCGCCGTTGCTGGTTGTTGGTTGCTGGTTGCTTGTGAGCCATCCGCCTGAGCCACGAATCAGCAGCAAGCCACCAGCAACCAGCCACCAGCAACCAGCAACCAACATGGAAACCCTCCGCATCGCCGCCACCGCTCTGCGCGCTCACAAGATGCGCAGCTTTCTCACGCTCCTCGGCGTGATCATCGGGGTCATGACCGTGGTGACGGTCGTGGCGATCATCTCGGGGCTCAACAACTACATCTCGGAGAAGGTCTTCCGCCTCAACCCCGACGTCTACGCGGTGACGAAGTTCGGGATCATCACCAGCCGCGAGCAATGGCTGGAGGCGATCAAGCGCAAGGACCTGACCTGGAACGACTTCAAGGCGGTCGAGGAGCGGTGCGGGCTGTGCGAGATGGTGGGCGCGCAGCTCGACAACGGCACCGCGGTAAAACGGGGGTCGCAGAAGCTGACCAACGTCCGCACCATGGGTGTGACCGCGAACATGGGGGAGATCAACAACGTCGACCTCGAGGCGGGGCGCTTCTTCACGCCGACCGAGGAGCGGCGCTCGGCGCTGGTGGTCGTGATCGGCTCCGACGTGCGGCTGGAGCTCTTCGGACAGCTCGATCCGATCGGGCGGACGATGATCGTGGCCGGCCAGCCGATGCGGGTCATCGGCCTGCTGCAGAAGCAGGGGGCGGTGCTCGGGCAGAATCAGGACAAGATCCTCTACATGCCGATCTCGACCTGGCAGAAGCGGTTCGGGAGCCGGGAGAGCCTGGCGATCTTCATCCGCGCCAAGAACGGCGTGCCGGGGATCGAGTCGTCGATGGACGAGGTGCGGGTGATCCTCCGCTCGCGGCGGCGCACCGCCTTCCGCGACGACGACCCGTTCGCGACCGTGACGGCCGAGGCGCTGCAGATGCTCTGGAAGAGCATCTCGGCAGGGCTCTTCTCGCTGATGATCCTGATCAGCGGCATCTCGCTGATCGTCGGCGGCATCGTGATCATGAACATCATGCTGGTGTCGGTGGTGGAGCGGACGCGTGAGATCGGCGTGCGCCGCGCCCTCGGCGCCACGCGCAAGAACATCCGCCGCCAGTTCCTCATGGAGGCGATCCTCCTCTCCCTCGGCGGCGGGATCCTGGGAGTGCTCCTCGGCGTGGCGATCGCGAAGTCGATCTCCACGTTCGGCCCGCTGCCGACGCTGGTGCGGCCGGAGCTGGTTCTGGCGGGGCTGCTCATCTCCGTCGTGACGGGGATCTTCGCGGGGGTGATCCCGGCGGTGCGGGCGTCGAAGCTGCCGCCGGTGGAGGCGTTGAGGTATGAGTGACGTTGTCCGTTGCCGGGTGCCGGTTGCCAGTGGGCATGCGGCCGGGCGTCAGTTCCGCGGCAACGAGCAACGGGGGGCCGGCAACCGATGAAAGCGTCCGACCTCTTCTTCGCCGCGCGGGAGAACGTCCGCTTCGCGCGCATCGCCCTGGCGTCGCACAAGCTGCGCTCCGCGCTGACGGTCCTCGGCATCGTGATCGGCGTGACCACCGTCATCTCGATGGTCTCCATCATCGAGGGCTTCAACAACAACATCGTCGCGAATTTCCAGGCGTTCGGGGCGACGCTCGTGCAGTTCCAGAAGTACGACCCCCGCTTCGGCCCCGGGGAGCGCGACGAGTCGCAGCGCCAGCGGAAGAACCTCACCTACGAGGATGCGATCGCCCTCAAGCAGCAGTGCCCGTCGATGAAGGCGGTCTCGCCGGAGCGCTACATGTACCCGGGCGAGGTGCCGTCGCTGGACATGGTCTACGAGGGGAACGAGGCCACGCCCGACATCGTCGGCGGCGTGATCGAGGACTACCCGATCGCCAACAACCACTTCATCGGCGAGGGGCGGTTCATCACCGACGGCGACGTGCAGCGCTCCGCGAGCGTGACCGTCATCGGGCACAGCATCGCCCAGGCGCTCTTCCCGCGGGTCGATCCGCTGGGGAAGACCGTGACGCTGGCGGGACGCAAGTACGTGGTCATCGGCGTCATGGAGAAGCAGGGGGCGACGATGTTCGAGTCGACCGACTCGCACGTCTTCCTGCCGCTCACCACCCTCGACAGCCAGTTCCCGCAGATGAAGCGGGAGCGGGGGGTGAACATCGCCACCGTGCCGCGGAAGCCCGAGTGGGTCGACCGGATCATCGAGGAGGGGACCACCGTCCTTCGCGCGCGGCGGAAGGTGCCGTTCAACAAGCCGAACGACTTCGGGATCATGACGCCCGACAAGCTGATCGGGAACTTCCGCGCCATCACCGGAGGGGTGACGCTGGCGATGCTGTTCATCTCCTCGATCGCCCTGTTGGTCGGCGGCGTGGGGGTCATGAACATCATGCTGGTGTCGGTGACGGAGCGGACGCGCGAGATCGGCATCCGCAAGGCCATCGGCGCGGTGCGCCGCGACATCGTGCAGCAGTTCCTCGTGGAGGCGATGACGCTCTCCGCCGTCGGGGGGCTGATCGGCATCGCCCTCGGCCTGGCGATCGCCGCCGTCGTGCGGGCGATGGAGTGGCTGCCGACGACCACCCCCCTCTGGTCGATCGTCGTCGGCTTCGTCGTGTCGGTCTCGATCGGGCTGTTCTTCGGGATCTACCCCGCCTACAAGGCGGCAAAGCTCGATCCGGTGGAAGCGCTTCGGTACGAGTAGGGCAGCCGGGACAAATACTTAGCCGGACCGACGCAAGAGCTCACCTGGACTGCCGCCGTCTTTGGTCGGTTGCTAGTGCATCGCCTAGAGGCTGATACTTGTCGAGAGACGACTCGTCGACGTCTGGGTCAGGGCTAAAGACGTTCAGTGCGTGGCTTGGCGAGAGGTGACTTGCACGCATCACTCCTACGAATGCGCGGGCAGCAGCGGTGTTCGTCGGGTCCTGAACAGCCGCGCCGATGATCGCGGCGGCCATGTCTGCAACCTGTAGTCCCCAAGATGCGGCGGAGTTCTCCCACCGAATTCGATCTCGCATTAAGCTCCCGAGTTCCAGTCCCTCGGGGAGAACGTACTTCCGCACAATCGGATGCGATGCGGTATGAATCTCCTGGATCAGTCCGATCGGGCGGATCTCGATCCAAGCCGAAAGCCATGACATGACGGCTATCGTAAAAACTTGCTCTTCTCGGCTGTTCGCCTGTTTGTGCACGCGGTCTACGACAAACTCCAGATCCTCCCACGACGCCGCGAACTCGCCGTGTGCCATCAACGTCATCGCATATTCGAGAATCTGGCGAAAACAGTAAGCGAGAGCGAACGCTCGAAGAGCCTGATTGTCGCTCAGGTTTTCCATCTGCCGGGCTAACTCTTCCATCCGCTGCTTCGGAGGTTCATGCTTCATTCGCGGAATCCAGTCACGAACCGCGGCGGCCATGCCGGCTCCGGGTGAGGCGTATGGCGTTCCGACAAGCATCGACAGATCGAGAGTGACGGGAGTGACCATGATCCCATGGCGAAACCGCCGCAGAAGATTACCGAACGCCTTCTGATGTTCCGCACATAACCGAGCACCCTTGGGCTCACCGTTCACGCGCTCATGTCGCTCCAAGGTTGACGTAAAGTCGCGGAAACGTCGCTCAAGCTCCGATCGAACGTGATCCGCTATCGCCACTCCAACGACCACACCAACGCGGTGATGTGTCTGCTCGCGCGGGACAGTAAAGCTCCCCGACTCGTCGAAAACGAATTGCACTGCCTGATTGTAAATGGCTCCGAGTCGGCTATTTTGATGTGAAGCCGACACGGCCCGGCTTCGGCCCGCCGGCCGAGCCGGCTACTTCATCGCCAGCGTGACGGCGTCATGGCGGTTGCGGTTCGCCGCTCGGTTCTGCAAACGTGATCGGCTCGACTCTCTCAGCGCCGGCCAGACCCGGATCCTCGACGCCATCGCCGCCCAGCACAGTGAGCTGGAGACGCAGTTCAGGCAGGTCCCCAATGGCGTCAAGCTCACCGACATCCTGACGACCATCGACAGCTTCTGGGGACGCTTCAACGCGGCCATGAACCCGGACACGAGGGTGACGGATGTCGACCTCGAGAACTTCGCCCGCGACGTCATGAAGGCGAAGCTGCACGTGAAGCTGGGGGAGCTGAACAGTCTCCTCGCGAATCCGATCGACAACGCGCAGCCGGTGCTGCAGTTCCCGTTCTATCAGTTCCGGCAGAAGAACTCGCTGTACGCGCCGCCCGAGGCCTTCCCGGGGCGGGCGACGTACGACTTCGCGGAGAAGAAGTTCGCCTACTACCGCGCCGAGCAGCAGAAGGGGTACCTCATCTACCTCTGGGCCGCCGAGATCATCCAGTCGAAATGCGAGGTCAACGGCGACGCCCGCTGCAGCGCGCTGCCGATGACGTCGACCGCCTTCAAGAGCGAGTACGAGCGCTACGGCCGCGAGCAGGTCCGCGCCTTCGGCGCCGGTGCGATCAAGATGGTCCTCGCGTACAGCCGCCCCGACTCCGACACGCCGCGGTTCCTGCTGAGCCACGCCGCCGCCGAGGAGATCCTGGCCCGGGTCAGCTATCTGACGTCGACGGTTTTCGGCGACGCGGAGGGGGCGTGGGGCCAGGTCGTCACGACCGAGGGGGACCCGTGGGACGGGAAAATCTCCCTGCTGTGCGGCGGCACGCGGTCGGTCCTCCAGCCGGTCCTGAGCTACAACGTCGCGGCCGACACGAAGTATGGGCCGGCGATCGACTGGTGGACGTCGCGCGGCCGGAACGGCATCTACGACGAGGTGCATTTCGCGTCGAACTGGCGCATCCACCACTACAACGCCGAGAAGAAGACACTCGGCGCCTGCCGGATCGAGCAGAAGCTGCCGTCGAACGAGATGCTCCCCTGGACGTCCGACCAGGGCGAGATCGTGAACGTCACGAAGAACGGCACGACCTTCCCGGTCGGCTTCTTCTACGCCCTGAAGCGCGCCGGCGGCACGTGGGCCATGGCCAGCGGCCAGAACTGGGACATCCCCGCCTCGCCGGAGACGGCAGACTCGGGCGTCGCCACGAAGCAGGAGACACGCTTCGACTGGGTCATCTCGCCGGCCCACCACGAGGGGCTGTGGGCGGCCATGCTGAACATGGCGCGCGTCGACCACACCGTCGGCAAGTCGATCGTGAACAACAACCAGGAGGCGAAGGTCACGAACCGCATCTACGCCTACAACCGCAAGCCGATCTTCTTTCCGGAAGGGGGCACCGTGAAGGTGCGGCTGTCGCAGCACCCGTCGTGCGAAAAAATGTGCCGCGACGGGCTGACGAGCGAGCTGGGGATTCTCGACTACGACATCGAGCACAGCCCGTTCGAGAAGGGAAAGCTGACCGCCGTCGTGGCCGTCTTCCTCGATCCGAAGCAGGGGAAGGACAACATCGACGCGCGGGCGAAGAACGGGATCTACATCGACGCCTCGTACGGCGAAACGTCCGACCGCAAGACGCACCGCACCGCGAGCGAAGCCTCCGGAACCGCGCGCGTCACCCCCGGCCAAGCCTACCACCTCCAGTACTACATCAACTTCGACCTGGTGACGCACTCGAAACGCCTCGACCCGACGCGGTACCGGTTCATGGGGAAGGTGACGCCGCTGCTGTTGTTCGTGACCCGTTAGGCCTGGAACCGTGCGCGCCGCACCGCGCGCACGGGGGAACCGCGTGCCCGCACGGCACGCGGGGGCGTAGGGGGCGTTCCGCCTGGGCGCCATTCAGCGCGAGAGCGAAGCCCTCGCGAAACCGCCGCTCTCGCCCGAATTGTCGCCCAGGCCACCCCCCCCAGACACCCCCGCGCGCCCTGCAGGCGCGCGGCTCCCCCATGCGCGCCGTGCAGCGCGCATGGTTCCCCCTCGCGCGCCGTGCAGCGCGCGAGGCTCCTGCCGCGCAGACGGCGACACCGGCCTCGTTTTCGCAAAAGTGCCGTTCGCCATGGCAGGTGAGGTCATCCGTTGCCCCGGATGCGGGCAGGCGAACCGGTTGCCGGAGCTCGGCTCCGGGAAGAAAGCCGTGTGCGGCCGCTGCAAGGCGCCGCTGGACGAGGCGGCTGCCGGTCCGGTCGTGCTGACCGACGCCACCTTCGACTCCGGAGTCCGGAGCGGCGCGTACGTCGTCGACTTCTGGGCGGCCTGGTGCGGACCCTGCCGCATCATCGCGCCGGTCATCGACGCCCTCGCGGCGGAGCGCACCGACGTCCGCTTTGCCAAGCTGAACGTCGACGAGAACCCCCGCACCGCGGCCCGTTTCAAAGTCCAGGGCATCCCGCTGCTCGTCTTCCTCAAGGATGGCGTCGAGACGGGGAGGGTCACCGGCGCGGTGCCGCGCGGCCAGATCGAGGCCGCCATTCAGCGGTACCTGGGCGGATAGCAGCGTGGCCTTCTACCCCAGACCCGCCGACCGCCCGCGGAACGAGCTCGAGATCTTCGTGAAGAAGGTCCTCATCGTCACTGCCGTGATCTGCGGCGTGGCGCTGCTCTGGGCCGCCCGCGGCGTCGTCCTCCTGGTCTTCATCGCGGCGGCGATTGCGGCCGGCATCGCGCCGGCGGTACGGCGGGTGCGGATCTACTGGCGCTACCACTTCCGCCGCAAGCTCTCCCGCGGCCCGGCGGTGATGATCGTCTACCTGCCGTTCCTGGTCGGCGTGCTGCTGCTCTGCCTCCTCGTCATCCCCCGTTTCATGGCCGACACCCGCCAGCTCGGCCGCGAGCTTCCCCGGCTGCTCGAGCAGAACATCCTCACGCCGCTGGAGCGCTTCGTCCCGGTCGGCGCCCTCCGTGGGCAGCTCGAAGGCGGCGTGGCCTTGCCGCGCGCCCGCGTCTTCGCCTACATGCGCAACGCCGCCACGGTCGTGGCGTCGTTCTTCGCAGTGCTGTTCATGGTCGCCTACATGCTGATCGACGCGGAGCGGCTGCGAAACCTCTTCCTCCTCGTCTACCCACCGGAGGTGCGCGGGCGGCGGCGGAACGCCCTCATGCGCATCGCCAAGCGGATGAGCTCCTGGGTGTCCGGGCAGCTCCTGCTCTCCGCGATCATCGGCGTCTGCACGTTCATCGCCCTGGTCGTGCTGCAGATCCCGTATGCCATCCCGCTGGCGATCCTGGCCGCGGTCGGGGAGCTCATCCCGGTGATCGGCCCGACGGTCGGCGCCGTCCCGGTGCTGGCGATCGCCCTCCTGCACTCGCGGTGGCAGTTCTGGTCCTACCTCGTCTTCGCGTTCCTCCTGCAGAAAGCCGAGAACTGGTTCATCGTCCCGCGGGTCATGTCGAGCAAGGTCTCGATCTCGCCGCTGGCGATCTTCATCGCCTTCATGATCGGCGGCTCGCTCCTCGGCGTGGTCGGCGCGATCCTGGCCATCCCCATCGCCGCCATCATCCAGGTGGCGTTCGACGAGGCCTTCGTGGCCCACCGGGAGCGGCGCCTCGACGTGGAGAGGCCGGGAACGCTGTTGCGAAAAGCCGATTGAGCGTTAACATCTCTCCTTCCCCCGATGCGTATCCCCATCGTCGACCAGGTGCTGTCGCTCGTCCGAAAGCCGCCGGCCCGTTCACGGCCGGCTCAGGCGCGCGAGGACCGGCTGCGCGACGTCTTCGCGAAGATGCCGGTCGGCGTCGCCGCGACCACCCCGGACGGGCACTGGCTCTTCGCCAATGACCGCTTCCGCGCGCTGATCGGCTACACGACCGGGGAGCTGGCGCGCATCACCCTGCACGGCATCACGCACCCCGAGGACGCGCGGGAGGATCTCGCGCTGATGAAGCGGCTGGCCGCGCGGGAGATCGACCGCTACCGCATCGACAAGCGGCTGATGACGAAGAACGGGCGCTACGTCACGCTGCACGTCGTCACCGCCATCTCCGGCGATCTCATCATCCACATCGCCGACGAGCCTGCGCCGTCGCTGCTCGACTCCCTCGGCAGCATCGCCGTCATCCTCTCGGACGAGAAGGGGACGATCACCGGCTGGAACGCAGGCGCGCAGGCGCTCCTCGGCTACCGCCGCTCGCAGATCGTCGGCAAGAACCGGCGGCAGCTCTACCGCGACGCCGACATGTGGGGTGGGAAGCCGACCGGCGCTCTCGCCGTCGCGTCGGTGGAGCGCCTGGAGATGAACGACTGGCGCATCCGTGCCGACGGGACGCCGATCTGGGTCCGCTGCGCGATCGCGCCGTATGAGAACGGCGCGGCGAAGGGCTTCATCGAGACGATCACCGCGCTCGCGGACGTCGACACGACTCCTCTGAAGACGGAGCTGGAGAAGAGCAAGCGCGTCGAGGCCTCCCTGCGCGACGCCTTCGACGACATGCGCCGCACGTCGGAAGAGACGATGAACGAGCTGCGCATCATGACCAGCGCGCTGCGCGACGAGATCGATCGCCGCAAGGCGGCCGAGGAGGAGCTGCGGAAGGTGAACGCGCGGCTGGCCGCCGTGCCGCCGGTCGTGGAGCGCGAAGAAGAAGAGGAAGAAGAAGTGGCCGTCGGCGCTCCGCCGCAGCGTGCCTGGCAGCCGCTCGGGGAGACCACCGCCGAGGCGATCCTCCGTGAATGCGCGGCGCAGCAGCGCACCGGGACGCTGCTCGTGTCGCACGAGCGTGGGGAGAAGGAGATCTTCTTCGAGAACGGCCTCCTCTTCTCCTGCGCGTCGACCGACCCGGCCAAGTTCCTCGCGGAGCGGCTGGTGGCCGGCGGCACGATCACGGAGGAGCAGCGGCAGAACGCGCTGGAGATCAAGCGCGCCTCGCAGCTCGCCATGGGGCGCATCCTCCTGCTCCTCGGCGCGATCGACGAGGCGCAGCTCGTCGCGGCGATGCGGCAGAAGCTGGTCGACGAGCTGGACGAACTGCTCACCTGGACCGAGGGGCGGTACGTCTTCGTGGAAGGGGAGGTGCCGTCGCTGCAGCTCGTGCCTCTGCGCCTCGAGCTCGAGCCGCTGCTGGCGCCGCAGCCGGTGTTCATCGTCTCCACGAAGTCGGGGAAGGTGCACCACCCCTCGTGCATGAGCGCGAGGCGCATCAGCGGCGCGGCGCGCGTCGAGGTCCGCACTACCGCGGGATTCGACCTCTGCCGTCAGTGCTTCCGGTAAACTTCTCCCCATGCCGTACAAGACGTTGGTTGTGATTGCAATCGCTCTGGCCGCGCTTTGCCCGCCGCTGGTAGCGCAGGACGAGCCGGCGCCGGAAACGCCGCAGGTCAACGAGTGGGCGTGGGGGCACCGGATCGAGCTGCGGGCGAACTACCGCTGGTCGCGCGATCAGCGGCACTCGATCCCGTTTCCCTTCAACCCGCCGGAGTTCATGACCACCGTCGATCCCGGTCATCAGATCGAGCTGAACGTGGCCGACCTGCAGCTCGACCTCGGCTACGGCGAGCTGTTCGCGGCGCGGGCAAAGGTGCACGCGCAGGCGAAGCATCGCCGCAACCCCACCTCGACCGACCGGCAGGTGGACGCGGACGAGCTGTACGTCCGCTTCGGCCGCAAGCCGGAGTTCCTGGAGCGGCCGGCGGGGACGACCTTCTTCGTGCAGGCGGGGAAGTTCCCGAAGATGGAGCGGCAGCCGGTGCGGCTCATGGAGAGCTATGGCCTCGCCGCCACCGCCTTCAACCGCTTCGAGGACGTGCAACTGCTGGTGGGCGGGACGATCGGGCGGAACTTCTACTGGCGCGCGCAGGCCGCGAACGGGAACCCGCTGTTCATCCGCGACACGAACGCGCTGGCGGGGGACAACGGCACGCCCGAGAGCCTGATGCGCACCCCGGAGCTCGGCTCCGGCTTCCCGATCCTCTACAACGCGGAGACCGAGGACCTGTTCTTCGATACCGCGAACGTGCAGATCGGGGAGGCGCTCGGCTACCGCTGGCAGAGCGCCGACGAGTCGGTTGGGTTCGACCTGATCGCCTTTCACTACCAGCGCGACCTGGCCGACTCGGTGGATCTCACCGGGACGGTGTACGGCGGCGACCTCGACATCCTGGAAGTGAGGGAAGTGGTGCCGGCGGCGCGGCTGCCGTTCTCCGGCCGCAACAAGGAGGAGTACGGCGCGCGGCTCTTCGCGGAGTGGAACAACTTGACGGTGATCGCGCAGTTCACCTCCCAGGACATCGCCGGCCTCGAGCGCGACGGATGGGAGCTGGAGGCGGGCTACCGGATCCCGCTCTCCCTCGGCTGGATCGAGTCGATCCAGCCCGCAATCCGCGCGAGCGGCCTCGACAATCATTTCGGCCCGTCGCCGCCGTTCCCGTCGCCGAGCGTCTGGTGGGACTGGCAAAAGTACGACGCCGGCATCCGCGTCGGCCTGAGGCGGGGTCTGGACGTGACGTTCGAGTACTCGCATCACGAGATCGTCAGCCCGCGCGAGGTGAACCCGGCGGAGGCGCTGGTGACGGTGAGGTGGCGGGGGTAGGGCGCCTGTGGAGCGGCGGCCGCTCCGGCCGCCGGCGTCTCTTTTTTCGGCGCCCGAAGCGGGCGCCGCTCCACGGGCCTGCCTCTTGCTCCTTCCCCTGGCCGGAGGATTCACATGCGTAACGAGATGATCGGCGCCGTGGTGCGCCGGGCAATCGAGCACCCGGAGTTTCGCCGGCGGCTGCTGGAAAGCCCCCAGGACGCGCTGCAGTCGCACGGATTCGCCCTCGAGTCTGCCGAGATGGAGGAGATCGAGCGGATCCGCACCACCATCGGAGACTCGGGCGATGCCGAACAGCAGTTGGTGAGCATCGCCGAGAACTACGGCGTCCATCCCCGCCCCGAGTAAACGGACCCCCACCACCCCCGAACGCGCGCCGGCCTCTGCCGGCGCTTTTTTTTGGCCGCGACTGTCACCTTTTGGTCGCCTCTCCCGCGTCCCCGAAAGGAATTTGCCTTTCGGGCGGGTGGTTCGGAACGCTGCCGAACCCGGTCCGCAACAACAACTTGCGGCTGTATCAACACTTAACTCGAATCGAGGCCTCTTCGCGGATGAGCGTTTCCAACCCGAAACGGTTGTTCCTGTGCACCATCGCAATCCTGATCGGCACCAGCGCGTTTGCCAGCCATCCGTCGCCGCGAACGCTGGGGCGGTTGGTCTACGACCAGTCGACCCATGTGGCGGTGCTTTTCGGCGGCCGCGGCCGTGCCGATCGCGGCACCGGCCTCGAGTACGGAAGCAATGAGACCTGGTTCTGGACCAATCGCGGCTGGGAGCAGCGCTTCCCGGCCACCACGCCGCCCGAGCGCTCCGCCCACAGCATGACCTTCGACCCGAACCACCGGCGCGTGCTCATGTTCGGCGGCCGGCAGGAGCCGACCGTCGCCGGCGGCTCGGCCACGCTCCTCCCCGATCTGTGGGCGTTCGAGAACAACGACTGGACGCTGCTCGCCGGCGCCAGCCCGAGCGGCCCGTCGCCGCGCCTCTTCTCCGGACTCGCGTACGACCCGCAGCGCGACGTCATCGTCGTCTTCGGCGGTCACGAGTTCCAACCCCTCAAGCCGAAACAGAAGAACCCCGACCTCGGCCCCGTCTTCGATACCTGGGAGTTCGCAAACGGCGCCTGGACCCGGACGACCACGGGGGAGCCGAAGGTCGCCAAGCCGCTCATGGCGTGGGATCCGATCGCGAAGAACGTCGTCATGCTGGGCGTCGACACGGCCGCCAGCAACGCGCCGGTGATGTACCGCTACGCCAATGGCACCTGGACGAAGGAAACGCCGGCGAAGATGCCGACCTGCATCAACGAGGGCTACCTCATGGTCCAGGGTGACGGACGCCTCCTGTTTCTGGGTGGCATCTGCAGCGGCTCCACCACCACCCCGCCCGAACAGGAGCTGTTCCAGTACGAGAACGGCACCTGGACCGAGCTGACGATCGGCGCCTCCTTCCGCGGCATCGGCCAGGCGGTGACGTACGACACCGCGCGCGACCGCGTGATCTCCTTCGGCGGCACCTCGCTCGCCAGCAGCGATCCGCTCTCGACCACGCTCATCCTCAACGAATACCGCCTGTGGCGGACGAACGAGATCGCCGAGACGCCCGAGGGGCGCTCGTGGCCGGTGTTCGAGACCGATCCGCTCGGACGCGGCGTGGTCCTGTACGGCGGCCTCAGCGAGCATGGCGGCACCTACAACAGTGACTCCTGGGCGCTGGCCAACGCCGCGTGGACGCACACCACCAAAATCGACTTCGCCCCCGCCTCCTGCACCAACCCGTTCAGCACGGTCGACACCGACCGGAACCGCCTGATCATGCTCTGCGAGGGCACGACCATCTGGGAGTTCGACGGCACCGACTGGAAAGACTTCGGCACGCTCACTCCCCAGCCGGACCAGCGCCGCTTCGGGGCGATCTCCTATGACCCGAAGCTGAAGAAGGTCGTCCTCTTCGGCGGCTTCTACAACAACAACTATCGCAACGACACCTGGACCTGGGACGGCACCAAGTGGGCGGAGCTGGACATCGACAACGACGACCGTCCGCCGCACCGCAGCAACCACGTCATGTGGTACGACGCGGCGCAGCAGAAGACGCTCCTCTACGCCGGCGTCGGCCGCCCGAACCTGAACTCGAAGGTCACCCGCTTCGCCGACATGTGGTCGTTCGACGGCACGCGCTGGACGAAGCTGAACGTGACGCAGACGCCCGGCCGCCGCTTCACCCCGATCGTGGCCGTGAACCCCACGACCGGCAAGCTGCTGCTCTTCGGCGGCCTGCTGGTGGAGGACCTCGACGCCGATTCGATCCGCCAGGTCTACGCCAACGACACCTGGGAGTGGGACGGCGCGTCGAGCACCTGGACGCAGCTCAATCCGGAGCACCGCCCGCCGGTCCGCCAGAACGGCGGCATGGCGTGGGACCCGGTGGCGGGCCACATGGTCCTCTTCGGCGGCTGGGCGAAAGGTTTCTCGCACTCCGACCTCTGGGCCTGGAACGGCACCGACTGGCGCCCGGTCCAGGAGCCCTTCACCGGGCCGAAGCGCCGCTCGGTACGCTAGGGAGTCTCAGAGTCGCAGAGTCGCAGAGTCTCAAAGGTCCAGGGGAGCTTCGCTTCGGCGGAGCCCTCTTTGAGACTTTGAGACTTTGCGACTTTGAGACTCCGGCCGACTCTGCCCGACTCTGCGACTCTCGTCTTCTTTAGTGCTACCTTATCCCTCCTCATGTCGCAGCCGATCGCATCCGAAGCCGTCGCCGAAACGAGGTTCAGCAGGAACGTGCCGGCGCGCTACCGCCGCAGCCTCTCCGAGGCGCTGGAGATGGCGCATGGCGTCGACGCGGTGGCGGCCGAAGAGCGCGCCGCCTCCCTCGCCAAACGCTCGCTGAAGAAAGAGTCGAAAGTGTGGGGGCTGAAGCTGGCCATCAGCATGATCGACCTGACTACGCTGGAGGGGAAGGACACCCGCGGCAAGGTCCTGGCGCTCTGCAACAAGGCCATCCGTCCCGACCCCAGCGACCCGACCGTCCCGCACGTGGCCGCGGTCTGCGTCTACCCGACCATGGTGCCGTTCGTGAAGCAGGCGCTGAAGGGGACGAACATCAACACGGCCGCGGTCGCGACCGGCTTCCCGAGCGGGCAGACCTGGACCAGCATCAAGGTGCAGGAGACGCGCGACACGGTCGCCGCCGGCGCCGACGAGATCGACATGGTCATCGACCGCGGGGCGTTCCTCTCGGGCGACTACCAGAAGGTCTTCGACGAGATCGCCGAGGTGAAGGAAGCCTGCGGGCCGGCTCACCTGAAGGTGATTCTGGAGACGGGCGAGCTCGCGAATTACGACCAGGTGCGGCGCGCGTCGCTCATCGCCATGTACGCCGGCGCCGACTTCATCAAGACCTCGACCGGAAAGGTGACGGTCAACGCCACGCTCCCGGTCACGCTGGTGATGTTCGAGGCCATCCGCGACTTCTACCACGCCACCGGAAAGAAGATCGGCATGAAGCCGGCCGGCGGCATCTCGAACGCCAAGCTCGCCCTCGCCTACCTGGTCCTCCTCTACGAGACCCTCGGCGGCGAATGGATGAACCCCGACCTGTTCCGCCTAGGCGCCTCGTCGCTGCTGAACGACATCCTCATGCAGTTGAGGAAGGAGCGGACGGGGGCGTATCAGAGTGGGGACTACTTCACGTTGGACTGATGAATGAAGAATGAAGAATTTCGAATGAAGAATTGAGAGCTTCTTCATTCTTACCTCTTCATTCGAAATTCTTCATTCGATGGTTTGCAAATGACGACAACCGAAATCGAGACCAGAGAACGCCTCCAGCCCGGCCCCGCCTCTTCCTCCCTCATCTGGGAGTACTCGCCGTCCCTCGAGTCGACCGACCACGTCAAAATCTCCGAGCGCTACAACCTCTTCATCGGCGGCAAGTTCGTCGAGCCGCACTCGGGGAAGTGGTTCGAGACGCTGAATCCGGCGACCGAGGACAAGCTGGCGGACATCGCGGACGCCGATGCGGAGGACGTGGACCGGGCGGTCAAGGCGGCGCGGCACGCGTACGACAAGGTCTGGAGCAAGATGGCCGCGGGCGAGCGGTCGAAGTACATCTTCCGCATTGCCCGGCTCATCCAGGAGAAGGCGCGCGCGCTGGCGGTCGTCGAGACGATGAACGGCGGGAAGCCGATCAAGGAGTCGCGCGACGTCGACGTGCCGCTCGCGGCCGCTCACTTCTTCTATTACGCCGGCTGGGCCGACAAGCTCGAGTATGCCTTCCCGAACCGGAACGTGGCCCCCTTAGGCGTCGCGGGGCAGATCATCCCCTGGAACTTCCCGCTGCTGATGGCCGCCTGGAAGCTCGCCCCGGCGCTCGCGGCGGGGAACACGATCGTCCTAAAGCCGGCGGAGACGACGCCGATCACCTCGATGATGCTCGCCGAGATCATCCAGGAAGCCGATCTGCCTCCGGGCGTCGTGAACATCATCACCGGCGCGGGCGCAACCGGTGCGGCGCTCGTCGCACACGATGATGTCGACAAGATCGCCTTCACCGGCTCGACCGAGGTCGGCAAGCGGATCCAGCGCGCCATCGCGGGGACGAAGAAGAAACTGACGCTGGAGCTGGGCGGCAAGGCGCCCAACATCGTCTTCGAGGACGCGCCGATCGACCAGGCGGTCGAGGGGATCGTCAACGGCATCTACTTCAACCAGGGGCACGTCTGCTGTGCCGGCTCGCGCCTCTTCGTGCAGGAGTCGGTGGTCGAGCCGGTGCTCCGGAAGCTTCGCGAGCGGATCCAGACGCTCCGGGTCGGCAATCCGCTCGACAAGAACACCGACGTCGGCGCCATCAACTCGCGCGCGCAGCTCGAGAAGATCCAGGAGCTGGTCGACTGCGGCGTCGAGGAGGGGGCGGAGATGTTCCAGTCCTCCTGCGCGCTGCCGGCCCGCGGCTACTGGTTCGCGCCGACGTTCTTCACCGGCGTCTCGCAGTCCTCCCGCATCGCCCAGGAGGAGATTTTCGGGCCGGTGCTCTCGGTGCTGACCTTCCGGACCCCGGAAGAGGCGCTGGAGAAGGCGAACAACACGCCGTACGGCCTCAGCGCCGGGGTCTGGACGGAGAAGGGCTCGCGCATCCTGAAGATGGCGCAGAAGCTCCGGGCCGGCGTGATCTGGGCGAATACCTACAACAAGTTCGATCCGACCAGCCCGTTCGGCGGCTACAAGGAATCGGGATTCGGACGCGAGGGCGGCCTGCATGGGCTGGCGCCGTACGTGGTGCTGTCATGACGCGGCTCTCGGTCCGTAAGACTTACAAGCTGTACATCAACGGCGAGTTCCCGCGCACGGAGTCGGGCCGGTACTACGAGGTGCGCGCCGAAGGGGGAGAGTTGCTCGCGAACGCCAGCCGCGGATCGAGGAAGGACCTGCGCAACGCCATCGCCGCCGCGCGCAAGGCTCAGGGCGGGTGGAGCGGCAAGACCGCCTACAACCGGGGGCAGATCCTCTACCGGATCGCCGAGGTGTGCGAGGCGAGGCAGGCGGAGCTGGCGGACGAGCTGCGGCGGCAGGGCTCGAGCGCCACGGATGCCCGCAAAGAGGTGGAGGCGGTCATCGACCGCTGGGTCTACTACGCCGGCTGGAGCGACAAGTACACGCAGGTGTTCGGCTCGGTGAACCCGGTAGCCGGCCCCTACTACAACTTCACCGTGCCGGAGCCGACGGGGGTGGTGGGGGTGGTGGCGCCGGAAGAGCCGGCGCTGCTCGGACTCGTCAGCAGGATCGCGCCGGCCATCGTCGGCGGGAACACGGTCGTGGCCATCACCTCGGAAGCGCGGCCGCTGGCGGCGATCACGATGGGGGAGGTCTTCCAGACCTCGGATGTCCCCGGCGGGGTCATCAACCTCGTCTCCGGCCTCAAGAGCGAGCTCGTCCCCTGGATCGCCTCTCATATGGATGTGAACGCGATCGACACCAGCGGCGTCGCCGCGGACGCCGTGGCAGCCGCGCAAAAGACCGCCGCCGAAAACGTGAAGCGGGTCATCCACTTCGACGGCACCCGCCTCGGCTGGACGGACGCCCGCCTCTCGCAGGGCCCGTACGCGATCTTCGACTTTCAGGAGTCGAAGACGGTGTGGCATCCGATTGGGATGTAGGGTTCCTCGGCGGTTCCTCGGAGTTCCTCGGAGTTCCTCGGCCCGCCCCCGCGGAGCTCCCACCTTCCCCCGAGGAACCCGAGGAACTCCGAGGAACCCCGAGGAACCAGAGGAACCGGCTTCACCGGGAATGTCCCGCCCCCAAACGCGTTATCTCATGTCCGCGCCGGGAAATCCGGCGGGCTCGACCGGAGCCGATGATCTTTCTGAAATAAGCTGATGGGTGGTGCGGTTAGCCACTGTCCCGGCGCCGGAAGCGGCAACCGGAAACAGCAGTAAGCGGTTGAAATAAAAGCGGTTGTCGTTTGTTGTAAGAGATCCCGGCGCAACGAGGCAAAGAGTGGCGGGGGACGCAGGGGATGGATGGTGCGGGCGAAACGGACGGGTCGCCCCCAGCATCGATCCGAAGCGGTCGAAAGCGGTTCCTTGACAACTGAATAGGAAAGCAACGAAGGCAAACGTGATTCCTTTGGGGCGCAACCGCGAGGTTGCGGCTCAACAGAAACAAACTAAGTAGTATCCGAATAAGCAACAGTCGTTGAGACTGAAGCTGAGTTTCAAATTTTCCCGAATAAAAACTGGAGAGTTTGATCCTGGCTCAGAATGAACGCTGGCGGCGTGCTTTACACATGCAAGTCGAGCGAGGCGGGGGGCAACCCCCAGTCGAGCGGCGAACGGGTGAGTAACGCGTGGATGACCTGCCCTTGAGT
>DASWNW010000089.1:0-80807 GCA_036399015.1 Thermoanaerobaculia bacterium
CCTCGGGGTTCCTCGGGGAACGACGGTGCGGGTGGCCGAGGAACTCCGAGGAACTCCGAGGAACCCGAGGAACGGCGCGTAAGCCATGAGCACCGCCCGCTACCGCTTCGTCTTCTTCGACGTCGACTCCACGCTCGTGACCATCGAGGGGATCGACGTTCTCGCCAACGGCAATCCGGAGATCGTGCGGCTCACCGAGGCGGCGATGAATGGGGAGATCGCGCTCGACGAGGTGTATGGGCGGCGGCTGGAGATCATCCGGCCTACGCGCGCGGACGTCGAGGCGCTCGGCGCGCGCTACATCGAGTCGCTGGTCGACGGCGCGGCGGAGACGATCGGGGAGCTGCAGGCGGCGGGGGCGCACGTCCACCTGGTGACGGCCGGCATCGCGCAGGCGATCGCGCCGCTCGCGGAGAGACTGAACATCCCCTCGCGCTTGGTGCACGCGGTGGCGCTGGAGTTCAACGATGACGGCAGCTATCGCGACTTCGACCGCCGCTCGCTCCTGACGCGCGGCGGCGGCAAGGAGCTGGTGGTGCACGCGATCCTCGCCCGCGCGAAAGACAAGTCGGCGTTCATCGGTGACGGCGTGAGCGACGTCGAGACGAAGCCGGCGGTGACGCAGTTCATCGGCTTCGGCGGCGTGCAGGTCCGCGAAAACGTGCGCGCAAACGCCGACGTTTACGTGACGGAACCGACGCTCCGGGCCGTGCTACCGTACCTTCTCGAGTCATGAGCGAACAGGCAAAGTACTTCGTTCCCGGTCCCACCTGGGTCCGCCCCGAGATCCTGCAGGAGATGACGCGGCCGATGATCGGCCACCGCAGCGCCGAGTTCAAGGAGCTGTTCCAGCGCATCAACGCCGACCTGAAGACGCTCTTCGGCACGCGGCAGACCACGTTCGTCGTCACCGCGTCGGGCACCGGGGTCATGCAGGCGGCGCTCGAGAACTGCGTGAAACAGCGGGTGCTCGTCACGACGTGCGGCGCCTTCTCGGAGCGCTGGTACAACATCGCCGAGTCGCTCGGCTACGAAGTCGACCGGCTCGACGCCGGCTGGGGGAACGCCGTCGATCCCGAGGCGCTCGCCGACCACCTCGCGCGCCACCACCGCGCCCACTACGACGCGGTGACGATCACGCACAACGAGACCTCGACCGGCGTTACCAATGACGTCTCGGAGCTGGCGGCGGTGATCCGCGACGAGGCTCCCGACGCACTGGTGCTCGTCGACTCGGTGTCGGCGCTCGGCGGGATCCCGGTCGAGTTCGACGCCTGGGGAGTGGACGTCTGCCTGGCCAGCGTGCAGAAGTGCATCGCGCTGCCGCCGGGGATCACGGTGGCCGCTGTCTCAGACCAGGCGCTGGCGCGCGCGAAAAAGCATCCCTACCGCGGGACGTACTTCGACTTCATCAGCTACAAGGACAAAGCGGACGAGGGCAGCGTCCCATCGACGCCGTCGATCCCCCACTTTTACGCGCTGGCCGCGCAGCTCGACCACATGATTCGCGGCGAGGGGCTGGAGGCGCGGTACGAGCGCCACCGCCGGATGCGCGAGGTCACGCACCAGCGCACCGCGCGCTACGCGAAGCTGGCCTCCGATCCGGAGCACGCCTCCGCGACCGTGACCACGCTGGCGCCGACGCTGCCCCCCGAGGGGATTCGCGCCGAGATGAAGTCGCGCGGCTACACGCTCGGCGGCGGCTACGGCATCTGGAAAGACACCACGCTGCGCATCGGGCACATGGGGGACATCTCCGTGGCCGACCTCGAGGCGATGCTGAACGTCCTGGAGCAGGTAGCGCGCGGATGACGCGCGCTTCGCGCGCGGGTATCGGGTGTCGGGTGTCGGGTTTCCGAGGGCTCTACGCCCGGGCGACACTCCGCGGATACCTGAAATCCGACACCTGACACCATTCCTCGCGACGGCCATAGAATCCACGAGAAATGCACAAAGTCCTCGTCACCGACTCCATCGCCGAATCGGGCCTCGACATCCTGCGCGCGGCGGAGGACGTGGAGCTCGATTACCGTCCCGGCCTCAAAGGCAGCGAGCTGCTCGAGGCGGTCGCGCAGTCGGACGCGCTCATGACGCGCAGCGGGACGGCGGTCACGCCGGAGCTGGTGAACGCGGGCACGCGCCTGCGCATCGTCGGCAGGGCGGGGGTGGGGCTCGACAACGTCGACGTCGACGCCTGCACCGCGCGCGGCATCCTTGTCATCAACGCGCCGACGGCCAACATCATGTCGGCCACCGAGCACACGATGGCGATGTTGCTGGCGCTGTGCCGCAACATCCCCGAGGCGCATGCGAGCGTGAAGCGGGGGGAGTGGACGCGCTCGAAGTTCATGGGGACGGAGCTCGACGGGAAGACGCTCGGCGTGGTCGGCCTCGGCCGCATCGGCTCGCGCGTTACGATCCGCGCCCGCGCGTTCGGCATGCGCGTCATCGCCTTCGATCCCTACATCGCCGACCCGGCGTACGACAAGGCGGGCGCCGCGAAGGTCACGTTCGACCAGCTCCTGGCGCAGGCGGACATCATCACCGTGCACACGCCCGCCACCGACGAGACGCGCGGGATGATCGGCGCGGCGGAATTCGCGAGGATGAAGGACGGGGTCATCGTCCTGAACATCGCCCGCGGCGGGATCTACGACGAGCAGGCGCTCGCGGACGCGCTCAACAGCGGCAAGGTGGCGGGAGCCGCGGTCGACGTGTACGTGGACGAGCCGCCGGGGCAGGACCATCCGCTGCTCAACGCGAAGAACATCATCCTCTCGCCGCACATCGGCGCGAACACGATCGAGGCGCAGGACCGCGTGGCGGTGCAGACCTCGGAGATGGTGCTCGAGGCGTTGCGCGGCTCCATCTTCGTCTCCGCCGTCAACCTTCCGTTCGAGGGGACGTCCGACGCCGACGCCGCGCCGCTGATCCGGCTCGCGGAGAAGCTCGGCATCTTCGCCGCGCAGGTGATGAACGGCCCGGTGAACCGCGCCGAGATCGAGCTGTGGGGAGTCGAAGAGCGGCTGACGAAGATCCTCTCCGTCGCCTCGCTCAAGGGGCTGCTCACGCCGCACCTCGCGGAGAGCGTGAACTACGTGAACGCCGAACAGGTCGCGCAGACACGCGGCATCGCCATCAGCTCCACCACCCATCCGACGCCGCGCGACTACGCGAACCTGCTCACGTTCCGCGCCTCGTCGGCGACGGAGGAGCTGTGCGTCTCCGGGACGGTGTTCCACGAGAAGAATCAGCGGATCGTGTCCGTCAACAACTTCCGAGTGGAGTTCAACCCGGAGGGGCACCTCATCTACATCATCAATCGCGACGTCCCCGGCGTGGTCGGTAAGGTCGGCACGCTCCTGGGTGACCGGGAGATCAACATCGCCGAGTACAACCTCGCGCGCAACGACAGCGGCGGGAGCGCCATGGCCATCATCACCGTCGACTCGCGCCTCGACGCGGAGACGCTCAGCTTTCTCCGCTCCTATCGCGAGATGATCGAAGTGAAGCAGGTAAAGTTGTAGCGCATGCATTACCGCAAGCTCGGGAACACCGGGATCACGGTCAGCGACATCGGCTTCGGCGGGTGGGCGATCGGCGGGCCGGCCTCCGCGGCGGGGACGCCGTTCGGGTGGGGCCGTACCAGCGACGACGAGTCGCTCGCCGCGATCCGCCGCGCGCGGGAGCTGGGGGTGACGTTCTTCGACACGGCCGACTCGTACGGCTTCGGCCGCAGCGAGTCGCTCCTCGGGATCGTGCTGTCGCGGAAGCGGCAGGACGTGGTGATCGCGACGAAGGTCGGAGTGGCGCGCGGCCCCGAGGGGAAGCTGCGCAAGGACTTCTCGCGGACGCACATCGTGCATGCGGTCGACGGCTCGCTCAAGCGGCTGCGCACCGACTATATCGACCTCTACCAGCTCCACAACCCGACGATGGAGGAGCTGCGGCGCGACGACATCCACGAGGCGATGGACCGGCTGCAGGAGGCGGGGAAGATCCGCTTCTGGGGCGTCTCCGTCACCACCCCCGAGGAGGGGCTGGAAGTGGTGAGCCGCGGGTGGGGCTATGCGCTGCAGGTGCTCTACAACGTCCTGAACCAGGCGCCGGCCACGGAGCTGTTCCCGCTGGCGAAGGAGAAGGGCTACGGGATCATCGCCCGCGTGCCGCTCGCCTCGGGCCTCCTCAGCGGGAAGTACCGCACCGATACCGTCTTTTCCGCCGACGACGTGCGCCAGAACTTTCTCACCCCGAAACGGCTCGAAGAGGTGCTCCCGCGCGTCGACGAGGCGAAGTCGATCATCGGCGGCACCGCCCGCGCGCTGGCGGAAGGGGCGCTGCGGTTCGTGCTGGCGAACGACGCCGTGTCGACGACGATCCCCGGCATGCGCAACATCCGGCAGGTGGAGATGAACGTGGCCGCCGACGAGGTGCGGATCCCGCAGGAGGTCGTCGAGAAGCTGCGCACGCGCCTCGGCGACTACAACTTCTACCAGCGGCACGGCATCCGGATCTGATCAGGAGCCGGCGGCAACGCACTCCGACGGAGAGAGGAACCACTTCTCCGACGTCCGCAGCCGCGCAATCTTCCGGGCTACCGTAATGACCGCGATGAGCGCGGGCGGCGGCTCCTCTCCCTCGAGGCAGGTGAGCGTGGCGTCCTCGCCGTTGAGTGAGAACCACCAGTGCTCATGATCGTGGTAGTGGCCGGAGCGCGCGTCCGCGGCTTGCAGGTCCGGCAGAAGCCGAGGGTCGGCAAGGGCCGCCTGTAATTCGGCGAACAGTTCGCGCGGCACCAGAAAACCGGTCCGTCTTCCGCGCGCCGACTCGTAGCTGGCGCTTCCGTCGGGGTAGAGCGCGAGCGTGGAACCGTAGGGCGCAGGTCCACCGCCGGAATGAGAGGCGAGGAAAAAGTACCCGGGAGGAGTCGCGGGCGAAGGCGACGAGCTGCAACCCGCGAACGTCAGGACCAGTACCGCGGAAACGAGCGATTTCATCGAAGCCATCCCTCCGGCCATGCCGGAATGTGCGGCAGGTCGTTTTCGAGGATCGGAACGCCGCGGAGCTGCAGGCGCAGCGCCGGCTTGTCGATCCATGGCGCGAAGCGTACGCCCTGGAGATGAAATTGGACGAACCGGCGGAGCAGCCGCTCGGGCGAGGGCAGCCCGAGCTCGACCGCGTGCGAGACGTTGCGCGGCGACGCGTTTCCCAAACGGCGTAGCGATTCGAGCTGGTGGCGGAGCATGCAGTCGCGCCATGGACGCTCGGCGAGCGCTTGCACCGACTCGTCGGCGGCACGCGCCAGGCCATCGAATCCGCCGGCGCGGAAAGCGGAGCGTAGCGCTCTCACGATGCGCCGGACGTTCGGTGCAGTTCCGTCGCCGGTGCGGGGGGCGGCGGCTCCGGTCAGCGCGGGCACGGTCTGCATCGAGACGAAGACGGAGGACAGCAGCGGGACGCCGGCGGAGTGGTAGGGGGCGGAGCGGCGGTCGAACCAGGCCGCGGCCGGCAGCACCGCCCGTTCGGCCAGGAGGTACCTGCGGAACACCACGTTCGAGGCTCCGTTCGTGAGCGAGGCGTACCAGGCGGCGCGTTCACGGTTGAGCTCCAGCGCCTCCCGGATGTGCGCCTCGAACGGTCCGACGTCGCGCATGGCTCCCCTCAGACGACGCGCAGATCGCGAAAGTAGTCGCTCAGGTCGACGCGCTCCCGCTCCTCGGCTCTGCCCGACGCCTCCACCACCAGGACGTGCGGAAGCTCGGGGGTGTCGGGGGAGCGCTCGTGGCGCTCCAAGCCGCGCAGCTCGGGGTGGTCACTCTCGCCGTACGCGCGCCAGACCAGCTCGGCGAAGCCGGCGCGGCGCAGCGCCTCTTCCAGCATCGCCTGGTTGTAGAGGAAGCGGTGGCCCCAGGCGCGGAAGGCGCGGTTGAGCGCGACGCAGTCGTTCGCGGCGTCGGGGCCGTGCTGCCAGGCGTTCACGTCCATGACCGCGGTCGTAGGGGAGGTGGGCGTCCAGCGGGTGGCGTAGGACGTCGCCCACACCCAGTCGAGATTCGGCGTGGTCAGGCGGAGCACGCCGTCATCGGCGAGGACGCGGCGGCACTCCCGCAGCAGCGCCAGCGCCTCTTCCAGCTCGAAGTGCTCGAGGAAGTGCTCGGCGAAGATGAAGGCGGCGTTTTCGAACGGCAGCCCCTGCCGGACGTCGAGCACGCGGTCCACGCCGTCGTAGGGCTGGTTGTCGACATTCACCCATCCCGGGAGGCGGACCGGGCCGCAGCCGAGGTGGAGCCGTTCTCCGCTCATAGGCGGCATTCTGCGGGAAGCGGGGGTGCATGGGGAACGTTCTCCACTTGATGCCCAACCGCACCATCTCCATCCGCGGGGCGCGGACCCACAATCTCAAGAACATTTCGGTCGAGATCCCGCAGCGCCAGCTGACGGTCGTGACCGGCCCCAGCGGCTCGGGGAAGTCGTCGCTCGCGTTCAACACGCTGTATGCCGAGGGGCAGCGGCGGTTCGTCGAGTCGATGTCGACGTACGTGCGGCAGTTCCTGGAGCGGATCGACCGTCCGGACGTCGACCAGATCGACGGCATCCTGCCCGCGATCGCAATCGAGCAGAAGAACTCGGTCAAGAACGCCCGCTCCACCGTCGCCACCGCGACGGAGCTGGCGGACCACATCCGCCTCTTCATGACCTACTGCGGCGAGACCTGGTGTCCCGACTGCCGCGTGGTGGTGAAGAAGGAGCATCCGGAGTTCATCACCACCGAGATCCTGCAGACGCTGAAGGGGAAGCGCGCGGTCGTGCTGGCGCCGGTGTTCTTCGACCCGGACCACCGCGACATCGTGATCGAGCAGCTCACCAAGGGCGGCTTTTTCCGCGTCTGGATCGACGGGCAGGTGCGCGACCTGAACGACCTCGACACGAAGGGCTTCACCTCGTTCGAGCTGGTGATCACGCGGCTGCGCATCGAAGAGGCGCGCCGGCAGCAGATCACCGAAGCCATCGAGCAGGCGTTCGAGCTCTCGAAGGGGAACGTCAACGTGCTGGAGGAGTCGGGCGACCCCGCGTCGGGGAACGAGTGGCTCAGCCACCGCTTCACGTCGCACTTTGCCTGCAACAAGTGCGGCACCGAGTTCGTCGAGCCGACGCCGCACCTCTTCTCCTTCAATTCCCCCCTCGGCGCCTGCACGAACTGCCAGGGCTACGGCCGGATCATCGGCATCGACATGGAGAAGGTGATCCCGAACCGCGACCTCCGGCTCGACGAGCTGCCGGTCGCGCCGTGGAACTCGGCCGGCTACGAGGACTGCTACGAGGATCTCGAGAAGGCGGCCACGAAGTACGGCCTGCGCCTCGACGTGCCGGTGAAGGACCTCACCGAGAAAGAGTGGACGCTGCTCTACGAGGGCCGCAGCAAGTGGTACGGCATCAAGGGGTTCTTCGAGTGGCTGGAGACCAAAAAGTACAAGATCCACGTGCGGGTGAAGCTGGCGAAGTACCGCAGCTACACGCCGTGCCCCGAGTGCCACGGCTCGCGGCTCAAGCACGTGGTCAATCACGTGAAGTTCCGCGACCTCACGGTCGGCGAGCTGTTCGCGATGGACGTGAAGACGGCGCGCCGCTTCTGGGAGTTCCTCCCGCTCGCGAAGCAGGAGGAGGCGATGGCGGGACACCTGCGGCGCGAGATCGTGAACCGCCTCGTCTATCTCGATGAGGTCGGACTCTCGTACCTGAGCCTCGACCGCCAGACGCGCACGCTCTCCGGCGGCGAGTCGCAGCGGATCAACCTCGCGGCGGCCCTCGGCAGCTCGCTGACCGAGACGATGTACGTGATCGACGAGCCGACGGTCGGCCTGCACGCGCGCGACAGCGAGCGGCTGCTCGCCGTGCTGCGCCGGCTGCGCAACGCGGGGAACACGGTGGTCGTCGTGGAGCACGACCCGACCATCATCGCGGGCGCCGACTACCACGTGGAGCTGGGGCCGGGGGCGGGGGAGTATGGGGGGGAGGTCATGCACAGCGGGGTGCACCCCTCACCCGGCGCTGCGCGCCACCCTCTCCCCGCGGAGCGGGGCGAGGGGCAACAGGATGCGGGCGTCATTAGGATCGTGAACGCACGGGAGCACAACCTGCGCGGCGTGACGGCGGAGATCCCGCTCGGGAAGCTGGTCGCGGTCACCGGCGTCTCCGGCTCGGGCAAGTCGACGCTCATCCGCAACTGCCTCTACAACCGCTATCAGCGCGACATCCGCGGCGTGGCGGGGCTGGAGACGGGAAAGGTCGACCGGCTCGACGGCACGGACCTCATCTACGACATGGAGCTCGTCGACCAGTCGCCGATCGGCCGCTCGTCGCGGTCGAATCCGGCCACCTACATCAAGGCGTGGGACGAGATCCGGAAGCTGCTTGCGGAGACGACCGGCGCGAAACTGAACGGCGTCACCGCCGGCATGTTCTCCTTCAACACCGACGGCGGACGCTGCGAGACCTGCCAGGGGGCGGGCGTCGTGACGATCGACATGCAGTTCCTCGCCGACGTGGAGGTCATCTGCGACAAATGCGACGGCCGCCGCTTCGGCCCGCAGGTCATGAAGGTCACGTTCAAGGGAAAGAACGTGAACGACATCCTGCAGATGACGGTCGACGAGGCGGCGAAGTTCTTCGTCGCCAAGCGTGCGCTGCTCAAGCGGCTCGACGCGCTCCGCTCGGTGGGCCTCGGCTACCTGCGGCTCGGGCAGTCGACCGACTCCCTTTCCGGCGGCGAGGCGCAGCGCCTCAAGCTGGCGTCGTTCCTCGCGGAGAGCGCGGCGAAGGCGGGCGACAAGCCACGCCTCTTCCTCTTCGACGAGCCGACCACCGGCCTCGCGGCGAGCGACGTCCAGGTGCTGATCCGCACGTTCCGCGACCTCATCGACCGCGGCAACACGGTGCTCGTCATCGAGCACAACACGCAGCTCATCGAGCAGTCGGACTGGGTGATCGACCTCGGCCCCGACGGCGGCGACCAGGGCGGTGAGATCGTGGCGGTCGGGACTCCGGAGGAGATCGCCGTGAACCCGCGGTCGCTGACCGGCCGCTACCTGTCGCGCGCGCCGGTGCAGGCGATCATGTCGGCCTGAGCGACGTCGGCGGCGGGCATGGCGACGAGTTGCTGGTTGTACGAGCTACAATCCGCGCGACCGCAGTCATTCAGTTGAGAGGGAGACCCGCATGAGCAGTGTTGTTCCGCAGGGGCATCCGGACAGGGTAGGGGTTCAACCGGACGGCCCGGTGCCGTTCACGCCATACATCGCGGACGACCAGACGCCGCTGCGTGAGTTCACGCCACGCGCGGTGGTCGTCGGCACGATCCTCGGCATGATCTTCGGTGCCTCGTCGCTGTACCTGGTCCTGAAGGTCGGCCTGACGGTGAGCGCCTCGATTCCCGTGGCCGTCATCTCCATCACCCTCTTCCGGATCCTCTCGAAGATGGGGGCGCGGAACGCGACCATCCTCGAGAACAACATCGTGCAGACGGCAGGCTCCGCCGGCGAGTCGATCGCCTTCGGCGTCGGCGTCACGATGCCGGCCATCATGATCCTCGGCTTCGACCTGGAGATCACGCGCGTGATGCTCGTCGCGGTCCTGGGTGGCCTGATCGGCATCCTGATGATGATCCCGCTGCGGCGCGCGCTGATCGTGGCGCAGCACGGCATCCTCAAGTACCCGGAAGGCACCGCGTGCGCCGAGGTACTGAAGGCGGGGGCGAGCGACGAGTCGCGGGCGGCTGCCTCCGAGCAGGCGAGGCGCGAGCAGGAGGCGCTGGGCGGCGCCGGCACGAGCGCGAAGACGATTTTCACCGGCTTCGGGATCGGCCTCGCGTACAAGACGGCGATGGTCGCCTTCCGCGCCTGGAAGGACGCGCCGACGAAGGTCTTCGGCGGCCACTTCAACGCGGCGTCCGTGGCGGTCGAGGTCTCGCCCGAGCTCCTCGGCGTCGGCTACATCATCGGACCGCGCATCGCCGCGATCATGTGCGCGGGCGGCGTGCTCGCCTACCTCGTGCTCATCCCGATGATCAAGTACTTCGGCCAGGCGCTGACCGCGCCGCTGGCCCCCGCCACCACGGCGCTGATCCGCGACATGGGCCCGGGCGACATCCGCAACGAGTACATCCTCTACATCGGCGCCGGCGCCGTGGCAGCGGGCGGCATCATCAGCGTCTTCCGCTCGCTGCCGGTCATCTGGCACGGCATCAAGGGCGGCCTGCGCGATCTCTCCGCGTCGAAAGGCGGCGGCGAGACGGCGGCCACGCCGCGCACGGACCGCGACCTCTCGATGAAGGTCGTGCTCATCGGCATCATCGCCCTCATCCTGGTGATCGCCTTCGCCAATCCGCTGTACGTCGGCGGCACCGGGTTCGCGGCGCGCATCGCCGCGGCCCTGCTGATCATCATCTTCGGCTTCCTCTTCGTGACGGTGTCGTCGCGCCTCACCGGTGAGATCGGCTCCTCCTCGAACCCCATTTCGGGCATGACCGTGGCGACGCTGCTCCTCACCTGCCTCTGCTTCGTGGTCCTCGGCTGGACGGGGAGCAATTACTTCGTGACGGCGCTGTCCATCGGCGCGATCGTCTGTATCGCATCGTCGAACGGCGGCACGACCTCCCAGGACCTCAAGACCGGCTTCCTCGTCGGCGGCACGCCGAAGTACCAGCAGATCGCGATCCTCATCGGCGCCACCGCGTCGGCGCTCGTGCTCGGGCCGATCCTCCTCCTGCTCAACAACGCGTACGCGGTGTACGTGCCGGTGGAGAACGCGCCGCAGGGGATCACCCGCGGCTCGGTGCAGCCGGGCGAGACGGCCGACACGGCACAGTTCCACGGCAAGGAGTCGCCGAACGGCAACATCGCCGGGCAGCCGGACACGAAGGAGTACAACGTCTGGTTCCGGCAGGATCCGTCGGGCGGCAACGCCGAGAAGTACCTCGTCGACGACAGCGGCAAGCCGGTCTACTACGTCGACCCAGGCATCAACGGCACGATCCGCAACCTGCCGAGCGGCGAGCAGGTCGACAAGTTCGACGCGCCGAAGGCCACGCTGATGTCGTACATCATCAAGGGCATCCTCGGCGGCGAGCTGCCGTGGGGGCTGGTGTTGCTCGGCGTCATGATCGCGGTCGTGCTCGAGCTCTCGGGCATCCCCTCGCTGGCCTTCGCGGTCGGCGTCTACCTCCCGCTCTCGTCGTCGTCGCCGATCCTGATCGGCGGCATGATCCGCTGGGCGGTGGATAAGTGGATCGCGAAGAAGCATGCAGGGAAGCAGTTGACCGAGGAGCAGCTCGTGGCGGAAGGCGACAAGAGCCCGGGCGTGCTGATGGCGTCCGGCTACATCGCCGGCGGCGCCATCGCCGGCATCCTGATCGCGGCCTTCGCGGCGCTGCCGCAGTTCGCGGGCTTCAACCAGTCGATCGGCAAGTGGGCCGAGTCGAACCCGCTGCACAACGGGCCGTTCGCCGATGTGCTGTCGCTGATCCCGTTCGCCTTCCTGATCATCGTGCTGTACCTGACCGGGCGCGAAAAGATCCTGGCGCATCGAGAAACCACGACATAGCGCGACAATAGAGGGCGGCCGCGAGGCCGCCCTTTTCGTATGCTCACGTTTCTCGCGCTGGTCGTGGCAGTGATCGCGCTCGTCGTCGCGCAGAAGGCGCGGCGCGAGGTGGAGGAGCTGCGGGAGTGGATCGCGTGGCAGCAGAAGACGTGGCCGCAGAAGGAGACCGTTCCCAGTTCCCCGTTGCCTGTTGCCGCGCCCGCGCCCGCGCCTGCTTCTTCAGAACCCCTCGGCAACCGGCAACCGGCAACTGACCACTTCGAGCCGCCACCCCCGCCCCCTCCCGGAGCCGAGCCACCAGCACCCGTCCCGCCACGCGCCCCGCTCCAGATCGACTGGGAAAACCTGGTGGGCATCAAGCTCTTCTCCTGGATCGCGGGGATCGCGCTCGTGTTGTCGGCGGTGTTCCTCTTCAAGTACTCGGTCGACCACGGCTGGCTGCGGCCGGCGGTGCGGGCGACGTTCGGGATGCTGACCGGGATCGGCCTGCTCGTCGTCTGCGAGCTGCGCATCGCGCGGAACTACCGTTTCACCGCGAACGCGATGGATGGGGCGGGGATCGCGATCCTCTACGCCACGCTCTTCTCACTGCACGCGCGGTGGAACCTCTGGCCGGCCACGGCGGCGTTCATCGGGATGCTGGTGGTGACGGCGGCGGCGGTGTTCCTCTCCACGCGCCGCGACTCCGTCTTCATCGCGCTCCTCGGCCTGATCGGCGGCTTCGCCACGCCGGCGCTGCTGTCGTCGGGCGAGAACCGGCCGATCGAGCTCTTCTCGTACCTCCTGCTGCTGAACGGCGGCATCGCCTGGATCGCCTACCGGAAGCGCTGGCCGCTGCTGACGGCACTGTCGGTCGCGCTCACCGCGATCTACCAGTGGGCGTGGATCGAGCGCTTCCTCACCACCGGCCAGCTCCCGCTCGCGGCGGGCATCTTCCTCCTGTTCGCCGCGGTCGGCGCGAGCTCGATCTGGCCGCGCACCAGCGACGATCGCCAGCCGGCCTTTCGCCGGATCGCCGCGGCGGGCGCGGTGCTGCCGCTGCTCTTCGCCTTCTTCACGGCGATCGTGCCGGAGTACGGCGCGCGCTACAACGTGCTGTTCGGATTCCTGCTGCTCGTCAGCGCCGGCCTCGCCGCCATCTCCCTCTGGCGAGGCCCGGAGTGGCTGCACTCGCTCGGCGGCCTGGCCTCGCTGCTCACGTTCTTCATCTGGCTGACGGTGTCTTACACGCCGGCGTCCTGGCCCTTTTCGCTGGTGTGGCTGGCGGCCTTCGTGGCGCTCTTCCTGGCCGCCGACCTCCGCCTGCGCGGTCCCGCGGTGTTCACCGCGTCCCTGCTGTTCTTCGTCTTCATCGGCCTCGCGATCCGCGAGCCGGCGCGTTACGCCACCCTCACCGGCGCGTTCTTCGGGCTGCTGACGGTGGTCTTCGTCTTCGCGCTGGTGCGCTCCCGGCCGTACGTGGCGGTGGTGGCGATTGCCCTCGGCTCGGTCGCGGTCATGACGATGACCCGCGGGCCTGCCTGGCTGATGATCGCCTCGCACGGCGTTCTGTTCGCGGCGGTCCTGACGATCGCCTGGCTTCAGGAGCGCCACTACATCGTCCTGGCGGCGCTCCCGTTCTCTCTCGCGGCGCACATCGTGTCGGAGCGGTTCACCGATCCGCAGCAGCTCGCCTTCGGCGCGGTCGTCTACACGCTCTTCCTCGCCTACCCGCTCACCCTCGGCGCACGCGTGAAGCAGTGGCTCGCGCCGCACGCGGCCGCGATCATCGCGAGCGCGATCTTCTTCGTGCACGCGTACGAGATGCGCACCGAGCTGGCCTTCGACCAGTTCGCCGGCCTGCTGCCGTTCGCGCAGGCGCTGCTGCTCCTCGGCCTGCTCGTGCAGCTCCTCCGGTGGGAGCCCCACCCGCGCCGCCTCGCGCTGGTGGGGGCGGCGGTGCTCGCGTTCCTCACCATCGCGGTGCCGGTGCAGCTCGAGGATCGCGTCGGGACGATCATCGGCTGGTCGATCATGGCCGCCGCGCTGGCGTGGCTGTTCACGCGCGTCCCCCACCCTGGCCTCGCGGCCTGGAGCGGCGGCCTCGGCACGATCGTCCTCGGCATGCTCTTCCTCGACGTCCGCTTCGACGGCTTCCGCGTCACCTACGCCCTCTGCGCCGCGGCGATGTTCCTCGCCGCCTGGCTCGCGCCGCCGCTGCGCAACCTCGCGGCGGCCATCGGCACCATCGAGCTGTTCCTGCTGCTCAACGTATCGATCGGCGACTACTACTCGGGAGCCACCGCGTCATCGCTGGCGCGCGACCTGACGTACACCATCGGCTGGGCGCTCTTCGCTATCGCCATGCTCGTCGCGGGGATCGCGCTCGGCACGCGCGGCGCGCGCGTGGCCGCGCTGGGGTTGCTGCTCGTGACGGTGCTGAAGTGCTTCCTGCACGACCTCGCGCAGCTCGGCGGCCTCTATCGCGTCGGCTCGCTCTTCGGCCTCGCGGTCTCGCTGGTGCTGGTCGGGCTGATGCTGCAGAAGTTCGTGATGATGAAGCGGCCGGCCGCTACACCTTGAAGCGGTCGCGCTCGACGCGGCTCCAGGTGCCGGCGATCCGCCGGGCCCACCACTTCGGCAGCGCGCGCGTCAGCCAGAGGTCGGCGACGGCGACGAAGTTCACGACCCGCAGGAACACGAGCGAGGCGTCGCGCTCCATGAACGGCATCCGCGACTCCGGCCAGTGGATGAAGAGGTAGTCGATGGCGAGAAGCAGCGAGATCTGCGTCACGTCGCGCAGCAGGGCGCGCCGGCGCGCGCGGCGGACCGGCGCGTGCGCGTCGACGACCACGCGCGGCGGACAGGAGTCGGTGGTGACACCCGGGAGCAGCTCTCTTGTCGGCATGGACTGTCCGACAAGAGGCTGCGAATAAGTATTCCTGCGGCCGGGGTCGGTCATCGGTTCCGGAGGCGGATCGTCTGCGCGACGAGGTTCCCGTCCCAGTCCTGGAAGGCCTGAATCACGACCGAGTCGTTCGCACGGAGCGTCGAGGCGTTGGCGTACCCGCCGGCGTTCGTCCGGACGGAGAACTCGCGCGCCACCCACACCCGCACCACCTGGTTCGTGTCGCGGTCGCGGAAGCCGATCGTGTCGCCCCCCTCGAGCGTCTCCGTCACCGTTCCGGTGAGCGTGACCAGCCCGTACCGGCGGGTGGGCTCGGGCGTATCGCGGCCCCCGGTACCACCGCCGGCGTCACCGCTCGTGCCGAAGCGGACCGTCGAGGCGAGATACATGTCGCCGACGCGGTTCATGCTGCCGGTGATCTCCACCCGGTCGCCCACGCGGACGTCCCGCGCGCGCAGGATGTCGCCGCGTGCATCCTCGGCGTTGCGCATGTCGACGCGGACCTCGCCGCGGCCGTCATCGACGTAGATGTAGTCGAGTCCCGGCTCCACGCGTGTGACCCGCCCCTCCAGCACGCCGATCGTGGCGCCGCCGACGCCGCCGCCCGGTACGGTCCCGGCGTCCTGCACCGAGATCGTCACGTCGATGCGGGTGGCGGTGATCTCGTCCGCCTGCGCGTCACGCGCGTCGGCCTCGATCCTCACGCGGTCGCCGACCTCCAGGTTCGTGACCTGGTACTGCTGGCCGCGGTACCAGACCGGCGTGGTGCGGCGCGTGTTGACGGTGACCATGCGGCGGGTCGTGGTCTCGACGACCAGGCGCCCGTCGCGCTCGTTGATCTGCCGCACGGTGCCCTCGAGGAACCCGCCGCTGCGGTCGTACGTGCCGGCGCGCGGCGTGGTCGGCGTGGAGACGTCGCGCTGCGGATCGCGCGACTGGCCGACGCCGGTCGGAGCGGCCGCTACGGCGCGTCCGAGGAGCGTGATCCGCTGGGCGCCGTAGACGCCGCCGTCACGGAGCGGACCGCGGATCTCGACGCGGTCGCCTTCCCGCAGGTTGGAGAAGCCGCTTGCGCCGACGAATACCTCCGGCTTGTCGTTGATGACGGTGCCGAACCCGTGGTACGTCGTGGTTACGGGGTCGGCTTCATAGACCATGACGGTCCGGGCCGCGTCGTCCATCTGGAGCTGCAGCCGGTTGCGAGACTCTTCCAGGTCGATGACCGTCCCCACCATCGTACGGTCTTGCCCGAAAGAGGACACCGCAACGAGGACACAGATCGCCCAAACTGCTGAAATTCGCAGGTTTCGTGTCATTTGACCTCCTAACTGGACCGGAGAGGCGCAAACGGCGCGCCTATCTTTGAGACACGGTCCGGCCACCGATCACGCTCCGCCGTACGGCGCGGTCGTCCCCCATGAAGATGAGGCCGGCCAGGAGGTCTTCGAGCGAGGAGGCGCGCCCGGTGCGCATCGCCAGGAGAGGCGTCGCGGCGAGGTCGAGCACGAGGAAGTCGGCCGACTTGCCGGCCTCGAGGCTGCCGGTCTCGCCGTCGAGCGTCAGCGCCCTCGCGCCGCCGAGCGTGGCGAGATACCAGAGGTGGAACGGGCTCAGCGAGACGTTCTGGACCTGCTGCACCTTGTACGCGTCCGCCATGGCGTTGAAGAGGGAGGGCGTGGTGCCGGCGCCGATGTCGGTGCCGAGGCCGACCACCACCCCCGCCTCCAGCACGCGGTGCAGAGGGAAGAGGCCGCTGCCGAGGAAGAGGTTCGAGTTGGGGCAGTGGGCGACGCGCGAGCCGCGGCGGGCGAGGAGATCGAGCTCCTCCGCGGTCAGCCAGACGCCGTGCGCGAGCACGGTGCGCTCGTCGAGCAGGCCGTAGCGGTCGTAGACGTCGGCGTACTCCGCCTCGGGGAAGAGCTCCTGGACCCACTGCACCTCGTTCCGGTTCTCGGAGATGTGCGAGTGCACCCAGGCGCCGGGGAACTCCTTCTTGAGCTGCCCCGCGCATTCGAGCAGCTCGGGCGTCGAGGTCGGCGCGAAGCGGGGCGTGATGGCGTAGCGCAGCAGGCCGCGGCCGTGCCATTTCTGCAGGAGGGCGCGGCATTCGTCGTACGACTGCTGCGGCGACCGGTCGAGCAGGTACTCCGGCGCGTTGCGGTCCATCATCGTCTTGCCGACGATGCCCCGGAACCCGCGCCGCTCCGCCTCCTCGAAGAAGATCTCGGTGGCGGGGGAGTGGATGGTGGAGAAGATGAGCGCGCAGAGCGTCCCGTTGCGCAGCAGCTCGTCGTAGAACGCTTTCGCGACGCGGCGCGCGTGCTCCGGATCCTCGAACTTCCGCTCGGTGGGGAAGGTGTAGCGGTTCAGCCACTCGAGGAGATGACCGCCGTACGAGCCGATCATCTCGAGCTGGGGGGCGTGGAGGTGCGTGTCGACGAAACCGGGGGTGATCAGCTGGCCGGAGAGGTCGACGACCTCGCCGCCCGGTGCGTCTGCCCAGTCGCCGACACCTTCGATGATGCCTTCTTCATCGACCGCGACGTAGCCGTCCTCGAAATAACGGTGCGACCCCTCGACGCCGGCCGCGAACGGGTCCGCAACCGGCGTGAACACGCGCGCGCGATAAACCTGCACGGCCTCATTGTACGGTCACGAGGCGGTCAGAAATCCGGCAGTTCCTCGTCGCGCGTTCCCGCCTGCACCAGCTTCTCGAGCACCGCGGCCTGGCTCTTCGTTGTGACCACCTCGTCCGAGGGGACGAGGTCGTCGAGCGAGGCGGTGAGCGTGAGGGAGCTCTTCGTGACGGAGTCCATGAACGAAGGCTCGCGCGGCGGCTGGAGGATCGACAACTGCTCCGCCGAACGGCGGCGGGCAGCGCGCTCCTCGGCTTCGCGGAAATTTGCCTCGAAGCGGAGGAGGGTGTTCTCCAGCTTGAGATAGAGCTCGCACGTGGCGCGCACATCCTCCAGGCAGTACACCGCGATGTCCTCGTGACGGCCGGCGCGGTACAGCGTCTCCACCGCCCTTCCGTCCATCCCCTCGGTCTTCGAGCTGACGATGCCGAACGTCTTGCAGGCCAGGTCGAGGTTGAACCGCATCTGCCGCGGGTTCAGCGTGCCGTTGAAGTTCAGCACCTCGCGCAGATCGCAGTTCGGATGGAAGCGGTAGCGGTTGCCGACCAGGTCGCGCTTCGGCGCGAGACCGTGGATGGCCGAGCGGATCATGAGGAACGGCCCGTCGAACTGCCGGCCGTTGAAGGAGATGAAGCGATCGTCCTTGTCGAGGTAGTCCCAGAACTTCTCGAGGATCTGCTTCTCGCTCCCCGAGATCATGGTACGGGTGCCTTCGCGCCGCGTGATGACCTCGGTCTGCCCCGGCACCTCGTACATCGCGCAGGAGCGCCCGGTCTCGGCATTCACGATGCCGATCGTCACGATCTTGCCGGTGAACGGCGAGAGCGCACCGCGGCGCTTCTCCTCCTCCGCCTCCGCCTCGTTCATCCCCTTGATGAGGTATTCGCGGACGTAGGAGTCGTGCTCCTCCCACGGAGTGCCGACGGTCTCGATGTCGATGACGAGTTTTTTCATGCGCTGAACCGTAAGGAACGGGACCCGCAGTTATTTTAACACGTCACGCGGCGGTTTTCAGCTTGTCGAACAGCTCCTGGACGGCATCGGCGGAGTGCTTGAGCGCCGCCGCCTCGTCGGCCTCGAGCTTGATCTCGATGATCTGTTCGAGCCCGTTCGCGCCGAGCTTCACCGGCACGCCGACATAGAGATTGTTGTAGCCGTACTCGCCGGTGAGGTAGGCGGCGCACGGGAGGATCTTGCGCTTGTCCTTCAGGATCGCCTCGACCATCTCGACGGTCGACGCGCCCGGCGCGTACCAGGCCGAGGTCTTGAGGAGGTTGACGATCTCCGCGCCCCCGTTGCGGGTGCGCTCGACGATCGCGTCGATGCGGTCCTTCGCGATCAGCTCCGTGATGGGGATACCGGCGACGGTGGAGTAGCGCGGCAGCGGGACCATGGTGTCGCCGTGGCCGCCGAGGACGAAGGCGTGCGTGTTCTCGACCGAGACGTTCAGCTCCATGGCGATGAAGGCGCGCATACGGGCGGAGTCGAGGACGCCGGCCATGCCGAGGACGCGCTCGCGGGGGAACTTCGAGACGCGGCGGGCGACTTCGCACATCGCGTCGAGCGGGTTCGAGACGACGATGATGATGGAGTTCGGCGAGCGGCTCGCCACCTCGCGCGTTACGGCGGCCACGATCTCCTCGTTCTTCCAGAGCAGGTCGTCGCGGCTCATGCCCGGCTTGCGCGGCAGTCCCGCGGTGATGACCACGACGTCGGAGTTCTCGGTGCCGTCATAGTTGTTCGTGCCGCGCAGGATCGAGTCGTACTTCTCGACCGGGGCCGTCTCCATCATGTCGAGCGACTTGCCCTGCGGGACGCCCTCGACGATGTCGACGAGAACGACGTCCGCGAGCTCCTTGAGAGCGATACCCTGTGCGACGGTGGCGCCGACATTGCCTGCGCCCACCACGGTGACTTTCGTTTTCATGGCGGCGGATTCTATCGTCAATGCTTTCTGACTTCACCACCACCGCGAACGCCATCGCGGCGACCACCAAGAAAAGCGAGAAAGAGCGAATCCTCGCGGAGTACCTGCGCACGCTCGACGACGCCTCGCTGGAGCGCGCGGTGGTGTTTTTCTCCGGCTCGCCCTTCGCCCGGCGGGAGGAGCGGGTGGCGGGCGTCGGCGGCGCCGCGATCGCCGACGCGGTCGTCGAGGCGACCGGGCGGACGCACGAGGAAGTGTGGGCGCCGTGGCCGAAGTACGCGGATCCCGGTGACACGATCGCCGAGTCCTTTCCGCACGACCCGTCGCGCGACATCACTCTGACGGAGCTCGGCGAGTATTTCGAGCGGCTCGCGGCGACGCAGGGCGCCGGCGCGAAGAAGGACGTCCTGGCGGAGCTCTTCCGGAAGGTCGATGCGCAGGGCGCCCGCTATGTCGTGAAGATCCTGACGCGCGAGCTGCGCATCGGCCTCGTGGAGGGGCTGGTGGAGTCGTCGATCGCCAAGGCCTTCGGCGGGAAGCTCGTCGACGTGCGGCAGGCGAACATGTTCACCGGCGACATCGGCGCGACGGCGCTGCTAGCGAAGAGCGACGCGCTTTCGACGGCCGGGATGACGCTCTTCCAGCCGTTCGCGTTCATGCTCGCGCAGCCGGAGGAGAACCCGGCCGAGATCGTGGCCGCCCTCGGCGCCGGCGCGATCGCCGACGACAAATACGACGGCATCCGCGCGCAGATCCACACCGACGGCAGCGAGGTACGCATCTACTCGCGCACGCTCGACAACGTCACGCACCGGTTCCCCGAGGTGGAGAAGGCGGCGCGCGACCTGGGCCGGAGCGTCATTCTCGACGGCGAGATTGTCGCCTTCAGCGATCGCATCCTGCCGTTCGCGATCATCCAGAAGAGACTCGGACGGCGCGTGGTGAGCGACAAGCTGCTGGCCGAGGCGCCGGTGGTCTTCTTCGCGTTCGACCTGCTCTTCCTCGACGGCGAGGCGCTGTTCGAGAAGCCGCTCCGTGAGCGGCTGGCGCTGATGCGGGAGCTCGTGCGTGGCGGCGCGATCCGGCTCGGCCATTCCAGCGAAGTCCGCGACGCCGCCCACGTCGACGAGCTCTTCGACGCCGCGCGCGTACGGGCGAACGAGGGGCTGGTGGTGAAGGACCCCGCTTCGATCTACACGCCGGGACGCCGCGGCAAGTCGTGGCTCAAGTACAAGAAGGCGCTGGCGACGCTCGACTGCGTGGTGACGTCGGCGCAGTACGGGAACGGGCGGCGGCGGGCGGTGCTCTCCGACCTCACCTTCGCCGTGCTGAAGGACCGCGAGCTGGTGAACATCGGCAAGGCGTACTCCGGCCTCACCGACGTCGAGATCGCCGACATGACGGAGCACTTCAAGCGCACCACCCGCGAGCGCCACGGTCCGGTTCACGTGGTCGAGCCGACCGTCGTGCTCGAGATCGCCTTCGATCGCATTCAGGAATCGAAACGGCACAAGTCGGGCTACGCGCTGCGCTTTCCCCGCATCGTGCGCATCCGCGACGACAAGAATCTCGAGCAGATCTCAACCATCGACGAGGTTCGCCGTATCTACGAGGGGCAGTTGCTGCGGGAAGAAGGAGAGTAAGGAAGATGCCGCTTTATCGTTCGCGCCGTTCCAGCATCATCGCCGGAGTCTGCGGCGGCCTCGCCGAATGGCTCGGCTGGAGCCCGACGCTCGTGCGCGTGCTCTACGTGGCCGGCTCGCTGATCTCGGTCGCGTTCCCGGGGCTGATCGTCTACATCATCCTGTGGGTGGTGATGCCGAAGGCGCCGTACTAGCGGTCTCGCGGCTGCACCGGCTGCGGACGTACGCCGCCACGTCGACCGGGTCGACCGGCTTCGCGAAGATCGCCTTCACCACGTGCCGGTCGCCCGGATCGGTGAAGAGCACGCGGTCGGGGTAGCCGGTCACGGCGACGACGGCGAGCTTCGGCGCGGTGCGGGCGATGTGGGCGACGATCGAGGAGCCGTGGATGCTCGGGAGGAGCATGTCCAGGATGACGCAGCAGTAGCCGTTCGCCCTTTCGTTCAGCGCCTGGACGGCCTCGCGGCCGTTCACCGCCAGCTCCACCGTCAGCTCGGCCCGCTGCAGTGCGATCTCCATCGCATAGCGCAGCCCCTCATCGTCTTCCACCAGCAGGACTTTGTGCTCGTTCGCCATGGAGGGCGGAACTATACCGTACGGCCGTTTGCTATGCTCCGCGACTGATGCCGACGGTCCAGACATCCGGCGATACGTTCATCGCCGCGCCGCCGCAAGAGCTCGTGCTTCCGGACGGCTTCCGCTTCCTGCACGGGCAGACCCTCGCCCCCTTCACGATCGTCTACGAGACGTTCGGGGAGCTGAACGCCGACCGCTCCAACGCCGTCCTGGTCTGCCACGCCCTCTCCGCGAGCGCGCACGCCGCCGGGAAGTACAGCGACACGCCCGACGAGAAGCCCGGGTGGTGGGACGGGCTGATCGGCTACGGCAAGGCCATCGACCTCGAGCGCCACTTCGTCGTCTGCGTGAACCTTCCCGGCTCGCCGTTCGGCACCACCGCGCCGAAGTCGGTCGATCCCGCCACCGGCACACCCTACGGCTCCCGCTACCCCTGGCCGACGATCGAGGACATGGTCGAGTCGCAGAAGCTCGTCCTCGAGCACCTGGGCATCTCGCGGCTGCAGGCGATCGCCGGCGGCTCGCTCGGCGGCATGCAGGTGCTGATGTGGGCGGCCATGTACCCGGAGTTCACCGACGCCATCATCGCCATGGCCTGCGGCTCGGCCGTCCCCGTGACCGGCATCGCCTGGCACATCCTCGGCCGCAAGATCATCGAGACCGACGCCCGCTTCAACGGCGGCGACTACTACGCCGAAGAGGGCGACCTGCGCGGCCTGCAGGTCGCGCGCATGCTCGGCCACATGACCTATCTCTCAGCGCAGTCGCTGCAGCGGAAGTTCGGCCGCCGCCGGCGCGGCAGCACGCGGCAGTTCGAGATCGACTCCTACTTCGAGTACCAGGGGAAGAAGTTCGCCACGCTGTACGACGCGAACTCCTACATCCGCGTGCAGGCGGCGATGGACGAGATGGACCTCGAGGAGCAGTACGGCAGCCTGCACGCCGCGTTCGAGCGCTGGCGCGGGCGGTCGCTGATCGTGTCGTTCGACACCGACTGGCTCTTCCCCCCGTCCGAGAGCGCGCGCGTCACCGCCGCCCTGAGCGCGAACGGCACGCCGGTGCAGCACGAGGAGATCGTGTCGCCGAACGGCCACGACACGTTCCTCATCGACTTTCACCTGATCGACGGGCTCGTGCGCGATTTCCTCAGCGAAACCTCGCGTCCGGCTCGCTGAGCAGCTCGACCTCGTCGAGTGTGGCGATGCCGTTGCCGCCGTCGACCAGCCGGTAGCCGACCGCGATCGTCCCGTCGTCGAGACGCTCCGCCTGGATGAGGATCACCGGCGTCTCCTCGCCGACGCCTTCCTCCTGCACGATCGCGCACTTGGGAAGGTCGAGCTCCACCGGCTCGCCACCGACCGCAAACACGGCGCGCCCTTCCTCGACGTCACGGTCGGTGGCGGTGCGCCCCTCAACGTGCGGCGTTTTCCGCCACGTCTTCAGGTCGACCGGACCCCACTCGCTCATGCGTCAAAGCATATCGTGCGAGGAGCGCCAGGGCACCGGCGGCCGCGTTGAAGGCGACGTCGCGCAGGTCGTAGTAGCGCGACGGCAGCAGCGCCTGGATTCCCTCGTCGAGCCACCCGGCGGCGATGACGAAGACGAGCGCAACCCGGTAGCGGCGGAAGGACTCGTACGCGAGCAACGCCACCACGCCGTACTGGATGAAGTGGATCTTCTCCTCCGGGCTGTCCATCGGCAGGATGACGGCGGCGTAGACAACCGCGGTACCGAACAGCGTGAAGACGGTCCGCCAGGAACGCCGGCGTGGCGCGCGGAAGATCACCCAGAGCATCAGCGCGCCGGCGAGCGCGAACGAGCTCGCGACCGCGATGCGCATCCACCCGCTGTCGCGAAGGTAGTTCGCGAACGGGCGGACGACGCCGAGCGTGGCGTAGATCGCGAGCAGCCAGACGGCGAGCGCGACGCGGGCGATGCGGGGAGACATCGGGAGTAATACGGACGACCCGGCGCGTTCGTCGTGCTCTCTGGAGCAACGGGCTCTTAGCCCGTTGGGCGCCGGACTGAGAGCCCGGCACTCCAGGGGGATCGCGTTACTCGTTGGCCGCGGCTGGCGGCGCGATCGGGGCGCGGTGGTCGCACTCGGCGTTGTTGCAGTACTCGATGTGCCCCTCGCGCTTGGTCTCCTTCTCCAGGAGGTAGGGTGCGTGGCACTTCGGGCACTCGCGTGCGACAGGGCGGTTGTTCAGCGTGAACTCGCACTTCGGGTAGCGGTTGCAGGAGTAGAAGACGCCGCGGCGCGAGATCCGCTCGACCAGCTCTCCCTCGTTGCAGTTCGGGCACTTCACGCCGGTCGGCTTCGGCGGCGTGGACGACTTGCCGCCGCGCCCGATCTTGCGGATGGTCTTGCAGTCGGGGTAGCCGGAGCACGAGTAGAAGGGGCCGTAGCGGCCGCTCTTGAGGACCATCTCCTTGCCACAATTCTCGCAGGGCGGCTGCGGCTCGGAGGGCAGGTTCGCCGCCTGCTTCATCAGCTTCGGGTCCTTGGTGTTCTTGCAGTCGGGATATCCGGTGCAGGCGAAGAACTGGCCGAAGCGGGAGCGCTTGAGCTGCATCGGCTTGCCGCACTTGTCGCAGATGATCTGCTCGTCGTCCGACGTCGCCTCGGCCGCGTCACCCTTGGCCATTTCCTTCGTGGTCTTGCACTCGGGGTAGTTCGTGCAGGCGAGGAACTCGCCGAAGCGGCCGAACTTGATGACCATCGGCGAGCTGCAGTTCTCGCACTTTTCGTCGGTCTCCAGGCCGGAGCCCTTGACCTGCGTCATCTCCGTCGCGGCGCGGTCGAGGTCGTGGTTGAACTTCACCGAGAACTCGCGCATCGCGTCGGTCCACTCGAGCTTCCCATCCTCGATCTCGTCCAGCTCCTCTTCGAGGCGGGCGGTGTACTTCTCGTCGATGATGTCGCCGAAGGACTGCTTGAGCAGCTTCACGACGAGCGAGCCGAGGTGCGTCGGGTGGAACTTGCCGTCGTGCTTGTAGGTGTAGTCGCGGGCCTGAATGGTGGTGAGGATCGCGCCGTAGGTCGACGGCCGGCCGATGCCGTTCTCTTCGAGCGCCTTCACGAGCGTCGCCTCGGTGTAGCGGGGAGGCGGCTGGGTGAAGTTCTGCTTCGTCTCCAGCTCGAGCAGCTCCAGCACGTCGCCTTCGTTGAGCGGCGGCAGCGCCTTGTCGTTCTTCTTCTCCCCGTCCTCGTCGTCATCCTCGCCCGGCGCATCCTGGAAGACGGCCAGGAAGCCGGCGAACTTCTGCACCTCGCCCGAGGCGCGGAGAGTGAGATTGCCGACCGTGATGTCGGCGTCGGTGACATCGAAGAGCGCCGGCTTCATCTGCGACGCGACGAAGCGGTCCCAGATCATCTTGTAGAGGCTGTACTCCTCGCGGGAGAGGAAGTCCTTGATCTTCTCCGGGTCGAGCTCGGTCGAGGTCGGACGGATGGCCTCGTGTGCTTCCTGCGCCTGTGCAGCTTTCTTGACACGATAAACGTTAGGCTTTTCAGGAAGGATATCGTTGCCGTATTTCGCGGCAATTAACTGTCTCACTTCGGCGAGCGCGTCGTCGCTGATACGCACCGAGTCGGTACGCATGTAGGTAATGAGTCCGGCGAAGCCGAAGCTGCCGAGCTCCTTGCCTTCGTACAGCTTCTGCGCGATCTGCATGGTCCGCTTCACCGGCCACTTGAAGCGGTTGTACGCGGTGCGCTGCAGCGTGGAGGTGATGAACGGCGGCGCGGCCGACTGCTTCCGCTCCTTCCGCGCCACCTCGGTCACGAGGTACTTGCCGCTCTTGAGCGCGCTCTCGATCTTCCGCGCCAGCTCCTCGTTCGGCACCTCGGCCTTCTTGCCGTCGATCTTCGTCAGCTTCGCCACGAACGGCGGCGGGGCGCTGGCGGAGAGGCGGGCGCCGAAGGTCCAGTACTCCACCGGCACGAACGCTTTGATGTCCTCTTCCCGGTCGACGATCATCTTCATCGCCACCGACTGGACGCGTCCGGCGGAGAGGCCGCGGCGGACCTTGTCCCAGAGGAGCGGGGAGAGCTTGTAGCCGACCAGGCGATCGAGGACGCGGCGCGCCTGCTGGGCGTTCACCTTGTTCATGTCGATCTCGCCCGGCGTGTCGATCGCCTTGCGGACCGCGTTCTTGGTGATCTCGTGGAAGAGGATGCGGCGGACCTTCTTGGCGTCGGCGCCGAGCAGGTTCACCACGTGCCAGCCGATGGCCTCTCCCTCGCGGTCAGGGTCGGAGGCGATGAAGATCTTGTCGGCCTTCTTCGCGGCGGCGCGGAGCTCGCTGACGACCTTCTCTTTCCCTTCCAGCACCTCGTACTTCGGGAGGAAGGTGACCTCGTCGACGCCGAGATCGCTCTTCGGCAGGTCGCGCACGTGGCCCACCGAGGCCTTGACCACGTAATCGCTCCCGATGAACTTGTTGATGGTCTTCGCTTTCGCGGGAGACTCGACGATGACGAGGTTCTTGGCCATTGCGGAACGCCCCAAACTGATTACCGACTGCGCGATATTCCTATCAGACGGAGCGGTCGGCCGCCAAACGCGCTACCAACTGTGGAGTTCCCAGTGGCCCGTTACCCGTTGCGGGAACTACTCTTCGTCCTCGTCATCCCCTCCGGCGCTCTTGTACTTTTTCGTCTTGTTGTAGAGCGTCTTGTAGGAGATGCCGAGGATGTCGGCCGTCTTCCGGCGGTCGCCGTCGGTCATGGCCAGCGTCTCTTCGATGACGATCCGCTCGACCTCTTCCATCGGCTGTCCGAGCGGGATGCTGACGGCGTTCTTCGAGCGCTTGCGGCGGTTGCCGGCCAGCTTGTCCGGCAGGCACTCGACGGTGAGCGTGTCGGTGCGGGCCATGATGAAGGCGCGGTTGATCACGTTGCGCAGCTCGCGCACGTTGCCCGGCCACTCGTAGGCCTGAAGCGCCTCGATGAACTCGGGGTCGATCTTCTCCACCTTCTTCTCTTCCGTCTCGTTCAGCTTCTGGAGGAAGAAGTGGGAGAAGAGGGGGATGTCCTCGAGGCGCTCGCGCAGCGGCGGCACGTCGATGGGGAAGACGTTCAGTCGGTAATAGAGGTCCTCGCGCATGCGGCCGCCCTGGATGGCCATCTGCGGATCGCGGTTCGAGGCCGCGACGATGCGCGCGTCGATGTTGATCTCTTCGTTGCCGCCGACGCGGCGGAACTTGCCTTCCTCGAGCACGCGCAGGAGCTTGACCTGCAGCTCGATCGGCATTTCCGTGATTTCATCGAGGAACACCGTGCCGCCCTTGGCGAGCTCGAAGTAGCCCTCGCGCCGCTTGATGGCGTTCGTGAAGGCGCCCTTCTCGTGGCCGAAGATCTCCGACTCGATGAGCGTTGGGGAGATCGCGCCGCAGTTGAAGGCGATGAACGGCTTGTTGCGGCGGCGGGAGAGGTAGTGGATCGTGTTCGCGACCACTTCCTTCCCCGAGCCCGACTCGCCGACGATGAAGACGTTCGCGTCGGTGTTCGCGACCATCTCCAGCTCCTCGAAGAGGCGCTGCATGCGCGGCGACTTGCCGACGAGGTGGCCGAGGGCACCCATCTTCTGCAGTTGGCGCCGGAGCTCGATGATCTCCTGCTTCATCAACTGCTTGTCTTCGACCGACTTGAGGATCACCTGCAGGCGCGGCAGGTCGACCGGCTTGGTGACGTAGTCTTCGGCACCGACCTTGAGCGCCTTGACCGCCGAGTCGACGGTGGCGTGGCCGGTGAGAATGATCACCGAGACGTCCGGGTAGCTTTCCTTGATCCGGTGCAGCAGGTCGAGGCCGGAGCCGTCCGGCAGTTTCAGGTCGACGATGGCCACGTCCGGGATGAGCTTATTGATGGAGGCCCAGCCGGCTTTCACCGTATCGGCCACCTCCGGCTCGTACCCCCACTCTTCCACAACGTCGGCCATGCCGGCGCTGGTCGCGCGATCGTCGTCGACAATCAGGACTCTTTTCATTCTGCTCCCAGAGGAAAGGACAACCTTACCGAGACCTTATCACGATCCTCGACCGCGTTCAGCTCTCCACCATAAGTCTCGGCGATGAGCCGGGCAACCGCGAGCGAGAGGTCGGGATTGCCTTCGGGGTCCGTGTAGTACAGCTTGAAAATGCGGGCCGTTTCGAGGTCCGGACTCGCGCTCCGGCCGGTCATGCTGACCGTGTACGTATGCGCGTCCCGGGCGACCGCGGCGGTCCGCGAGTCGAGCGTCAGGAGCTTCGACGCTCCCTCGAAGAACAACCGGCAGGCTTGCCGGATTCTAGCCTCATGCGCCTGCAGGATGGCAGCGCCGTCAGCCTCAACCGACAGGCCGAACGAAGCGGCCGCGTCGGCTACGATCGGCGCCAGGTCGACCGCCTGCGGCGGTTCATCCTTGGGAGGCGTGGCGAGCAGGAAGATGGAGTCGAAGATCCGCCCCATCCTCCGCAGCTCGGTCTCGATAGCCTTGGCGTAGCCGGCGAGCTTCTCGTCGTCCCCCGCCAGCTTCCGCACCCGCATGCGCAACAGCTCGAGGTTCAGCACCGCCACGTTCAGCGGCGTCTTCAGGTCGTGCGCCGTGTCCGCGCTGCGCAGAAAATTTGCGCGCGCGAACGTCTCGAGCCAGCGGTCCATTTGTAGTCTCAGAGTCGCAAAGTCTCAGAGTCTCAAAGGGGCTTCGCTCAGGCACCGGGTCGTACCCCTCTGAGACTTTGAGACTCTGAGACTCTGAGACTCCTACTGCTCCCGTCCCACGTTGATCATCGCAATCGACTCCTCGAGCCGCGCCTCGGCCAGGGCGAAGCCTTCGTCGTGCGAGGAGAGGTCGGCGATCTCGCGCTCGGCTTCCTGGCGCAGGCGCTCGGCCTCGGCGCGGTCGATCTCGCCGGGCAGGAAGCCCCGCTCGGCGAGGACGATCACCCGGTCGGGCAGCACCTCGGCGAAGCCCCACGAGATCACCAGCCGCTCCGTCCGGGCGCCGTTGCGATAGCGGAGCTGCCCGATGCGCAGCGTCGCCAGGAGCGGGGTGTGGCCGGGGAGGACCCCGAGCTCACCGTCGCTCGCCGGCAGGACGACCTCGTCGGCCTGCGCCTCGACGATCTTCCGGTCGCGCGTGACGACGGTGAGATTGATCTTGTTCGCGAGATCGGCCATTTCGGTTCCTTATGCCGCCTCGCGCTTCATCTGCTCGTACTTCTCGATGACGTCCTCGATCGTGCCCTGCAGCAGGAACGCCTGCTCCGGGATGTCGTCGTGCTTGCCGTCGACGATCTCGCGGAAGCCGCGGATGGTGTCGGCGATCTTGACGTACTTGCCCTTGATGCCGGTGAACTGCTCGGCCACGTGGAACGGCTGCGAGAGGAAGCGCTGGATCTTGCGCGCGCGCGACACGATCACGCGGTCCTCTTCCGACAGCTCGTCGATGCCGAGAATGGCGATGATGTCCTGGAGGTCCTTGTACTTCTGCAGGACCGCCTGCACCGCACGGGCGGTGTTGTAGTGGTCCTCGCCGAGGATGCGGGGGTCGAGGATCTTGGAAGTCGACGCGAGCGGGTCGACGGCCGGGTAGATCCCGAGCTCGGCGATCTGGCGCGACAGAACGGTCGTCGCGTCGAGGTGGGCGAACGCCGTCGCCGGCGCCGGGTCCGTGAGGTCGTCGGCGGGACCGTAGATCGCCTGCACCGAGGTGATCGAGCCCTTGTTCGTGGAGGTGATGCGCTCCTGCAGCTCGCCCATCTCGGTGGCCAGGTTCGGCTGGTAGCCGACGGCGCTCGGCATGCGGCCGAGGAGTGCCGACACTTCCGATCCCGCCTGCGTGAAGCGGAAGATGTTGTCGATGAACAGCAGCACGTCCTGCCCTTCCACGTCGCGGAAGTACTCGGCGACGGTGAGGCCGGTCAGGCCGACGCGCAGGCGCGCTCCGGGCGGCTCGGTCATCTGGCCGTAGATCAGCGCGGCCTTCGACTTCGAAGGATCGCCCGGCGTGATGACGCCCGTCTCCTCGAACTCGAGATAGAGGTCGTTGCCCTCGCGGGTGCGCTCGCCCACGCCGGCGAAGACCGAGAAGCCGCCGTGCTGCTTGGCGACGTTGGTGATGAGCTCGAGGATGAGCACCGTCTTGCCGACGCCGGCGCCGCCGAACAGGCCGGTCTTGCCGCCCTTGGTGTACGGCTCGAGGAGGTCAATGACCTTGATGCCGGTCTCGAACATCTCGATCGAGGTGGCCTGGTCTTCGAACCGCGGCGCCTCGCGATGGATCGACCAGCGGGTCTCCGAGTTGACCGGACCGCGCTCGTCGACCGGCTCGCCGAGGACGTTCAGGATGCGGCCGAGGCACTCGCGTCCGACCGGGACGGTGATCGGCGCGCCGGTGTCGATCGCCTTCATCCCGCGGACCATGCCGTCGGTCGGCTTCATGGCCACGCAGCGGACCTGGTTCTCGCCGATGTGGTTCGCCACCTCGACGATGACGTCGATGGCGACCTTTCCGAGCTCGCCGTTGTCGACGATCCGGATGGCGTTGTTGAGCGACGGAAGATGGCCTTCCGAGAACTCGATGTCGACGGCCGGTCCGATGATCTGGACGACGCGGCCGATCTGCTGGGTTGCGGTTTCTGTAGTTGCCATTCTGTTCTCCACTAGTGACCGGCGGCCGCGGCGCCCGACACGATCTCGATGATTTCCTTCGTGATCGAGGCCTGGCGGATGCGGTTGTAGGTCAGGGTGAGGTGACTGATCATCTCGGACGCGTTCTTGGTCGCCGACTCCATGGCGGTCATCCGCGCGCCCTGCTCCGCGGCGGCCGACTCGAGCAGCACGCGGTAGAGCTGAAACTCGATGTGCTTCGGCAGCAGGTCGCTGAGGATCTGCCCCGGCCCCGGCTCGTAGAGGTAGTCGATCGAGGGGGCGTCGGCGTCGGCCTCGACGCGCGGGAGCGGGAGCATGCGCTCGAGCGTCACACGCTGCGCGATGACCGACTTGAACTCGTTGTAGAGCACGTAGACCGCGTCGAACTCTCCGCTGATGAAGTCGTCGATGAGCCCCTGCGCGATCTCCCGCGCGGTGTCGAGCGACAGCGCCTGGTAGACCTGCGCGCCCTGCCGGCGGATCGGCGTGGTGCGGCGGCGGAAGAACTCGATCGCCTTGCGGCCGATCGGCAGCAGCTCCACGTGCTGCCAGCCCTTCTCCGACATCGCGTTCTGCGCGGCGCGGAGGATGTTGGCGTTGAACGCGCCGCAGAGGCCGCGGTCGGCGGTGACGACGAGCAGCAGGACCTTGTTCTCCTGCTCGCGGTCCTGCAGCAGCGGATGCGTCGCAAAGTCGGCGCGCGCCGAGAGCGACTGCAGCACCTCGCGCAGGCCGGCGGAGTACGGTCGCGCGGCCATCATCCGCTCCTGCGCGCGGCGCAGCTTCGCCGCCGAAACCATCTTCATCGCCTTCGTGATCTGCTGCGTGTTCTTCGTCGAGCGGATCCGGCGGCGGAGGTCGATCGTGCTTGGCATCGTCGATTACGCGGCGAGGACGCCCGCGTTGTCCTTCACGTACTGATCCTTGAAGTCGGTGATCGCCTTGCGCAGGCGCCCTTCCACCTCGGCGTCGAACTTCGGCGAGGTCTCGAGGAGCGTCACCAGCTCCGCATGCTCGTCGTTGAGGTGCTGGTGCAGCGCCGCCTCGAACGGACGGACGGCCGAGACCTCGAGGTTGTCGAAGAAGCCCTTCGTGCCGGCGTAGACCGAGGCGGTCTGGAGGCCGACGCGCAGCGGCGCGTACTGTCCCTGCTTGAGCACCTCGACGAGGCGCTTGCCGCGGTTGAGCTGCGCCTGCGTCGTCTTGTCGAGGTCGGAGCCGAACTGCGCGAAGGCCGCCAGCTCGCGGTACTGCGCGAGGTCGAGGCGGAGCGTGCCCGACACCGAGCGCATCGAGCGCACCTGCGCCGAGCCGCCGACGCGGGAGACCGAGATGCCGACGTTGATCGCCGGACGGACGCCCGAGTGGAAGAGGTCCGTCTCTAGGAAGATCTGGCCGTCGGTGATGGAGATGACGTTCGTCGGGATGTACGCGGAGACGTCACCGGCCTGCGTCTCGATGATCGGCAGCGCCGTCAGGGAGCCGCCGCCCCGCGCGTCGGAGAGCTTCGAGGCGCGCTCCAGAAGGCGCGAGTGGAGATAGAAGACGTCGCCGGGATACGCCTCGCGGCCGGGCGGACGGCGGAGCAGCAGCGAGATCTCGCGGTATGCCGCGGCGTGCTTGGAGAGGTCGTCGTAGATGCAGAGCGCGTGCTGGCCGTTGTACATGAAGTACTCGCCCATCGCGCAGCCGGCGTACGGCGCCAGGTACTGCAGCGGCGCCGCCTCGGAGGCCGACGCGTTGACGATGATCGTGTAGTCCATCGCGCCGTACTGCTCGAGCGTCTTCACGATCTGCGCGACCGTCGACTTCTTCTGGCCGATCGCCACGTAGACGCAGATGACGTTCTTGCCCTTCTGGTTGATGATCGTGTCGACGGCCACGGCGGTCTTGCCGGTCTGGCGGTCGCCGATGATCAGCTCGCGCTGGCCGCGGCCGATCGGAATCATGGCGTCGATCGCCTTGAGGCCCGTCTGCAGCGGCTCCTTGACCGGCTTGCGGTCGACGACGCCGGGCGCGAGGCGCTCGATCGGGTAGAACTCCGACGTGGCGACCGGCCCCTTGCCGTCGATGGGGATGCCGAGGGCGTTCACGACGCGGCCGACCATCGCCGGGCCGACCGGCACCGACATGATGCGCCCGGTGCGCTTGCACTGATCGCCTTCCTTCAGCTCCTGGTAGTCGCCGAGGAGCACGCAGCCGACGTTGTCTTCCTCGAGGTTGAGCGCGAGGCCCATCACGTTGTGCGGGAACTCGACGAGCTCACCGGCCATGACGCGCTCGAGGCCGTAGACGCGGGCGATACCGTCGCCGACGGAGGTGACGGAGCCGACCTCGGTGACGTCCACGCCGCGGCCGATACCCGTTAATTGCTGACGGATAATCTGAGTGATTTCTTCTGCCTTCAAATCGACAGCCATTATGTTCTCCGATATAAGCGACAGCGACTCGTTATGCTAACGACTCGCGGAATTTGTTGATCTTGCCGGCGACCGAGGCGTCCCAGATCTCGCTCCCGATCTTCACCACGAACCCGCCCAGCAGGGTCGGATCCGTCTTGATGTCGAGCTCCACTTTCTTGCCGACCTTGTTCGACAGCGTGTCGGCGAGCTGCCGGATCTCCTCCGGCCCCAGCGGCTTGGCGCTGCGTACCTCCGCGATCGCCACCCCGAGGGCGGCGTTCACGTACGACTGAAGCGCATCGACGATCGCGTCGATGTCGTTGATGCGGTGATGCTGCAGCAGGACCTCGAGCGTGCGGGTGGCGAGGTCGGAGGCCTTCATCTTCCTGGCGATCTGCCGGGTGATGTCGAGCTTCGTGGCCTCGTCGATCGGGTTGGCGTAGAGGTCGCGCAGCTCCTTCGACTCGCGGAGCGCGTTGGCGAAGATCAGCAGCTCGCCCCGCAGCTTGCTCGCCTCCTGCGGCGAGCCGGCGGCGTCCATGATGGCGCGGGCGTACGGTCGGGCGAAACGGCGGATCATGAGCGCACCTCACCAACCTGCTGCAGGCTCTCCTGGAAGAGCTTGCGCTGGTCCTGTTCCGTGATCTGCTCGCGCAGGATCTGCTCCGCCCGCTCGCTGGCGAGCTGGCCGGCGTACGCGGTGAGCTCCGAGCGCGCGTGCTTGAGACGGTTGTCGACTTCGTTGCGGGCCACGGCCAGGATCTTCTGCGACTCCGCCTCGGCGGCGGCGAGCAGCTCGCGTTTCTGGCGCTCCCCCTCGGCCTCGGCCCGCTCGTGGATGGCGCGGACTTCCGCCTCGATCGCCGCGAGCCGCGCCTGGATCTCCCCTGCCATCTGGTCGGCGCGCAGGCGGCGCTCGCGCGCCTCTTCGTTCGCCCGCCGGATCGCCTCGCTGCGCTCCGCGAAGGCCTTCGACACCGGCCCCTTCACGAAGTAGACGAGGACGCCGATGAACAGGATCATGTTGGCGATCTTGAGGATCCAGCCGGGAATGCCGAAGTAGGTCTTCTCGTGGTGTGCCTCGGCCGCCGCTCCATGCTCGTCGGGATGCGCGACCTTGTGCGCCTCCCCCTCCGCCCCATGCGCCGCGGAGGCGCCGGTCTTGTCGTGCAGGTCGGTGGTCGTCTCGGCGGCGAACAGCGCCGGCGCGAGCGCGAGCGTCAATAGAAGAAGGATACGGCGCATCAGACGGCCCTCCCGAGGATCCGCTCGGCGGCGAGACGGGCCAGCGCCTCGGAGTCGCGGACGATCTGCTCGCGCGCCACGCCCACGTCGGAGCTCAGCCTCTGGTCGGCCTCGGCGACAACCTGCTTCGCCTCGGCATTGGTGCGCTCGACGAGCTGCTGCCGGTACGCCGCCGCCTCGTTGCGCCGCGCCTCGCGCACCGCCGCGGCCTCGCGCTTCGCCGTCTGCAGTTGCGCCTCGGTCTGCGCCGTCGCCTCGGAGAAGCGGGCCAGCGCGTCCTCGTACAGTTTCTCGGCCGTCTTCGTCTCCGTCTCGCGCGCTTCCAGCACGTCGTTGATCGGCCGCAGGAAGAACTTGCGCACGACCATGTAATTCAGGGTGAAGATCACCATGATCGCGAGCAGAGACAGGTCGGGCACCAGATTGATTTGCATAGCGTATGTTTTGTCGTGGCAGGGGCGTGTCGAGGAGGGCTCCAGGAGCGCACACGATCCCCAAAAAGCCGTGGCTGTATACCACATCGGAAAGAACGTTGTCACGCCGCAGGTTGTCCCCTGACAGGTGGCGAACGACAACTATCAGGAGATCCTCGACCGGGCTGATCGGCACTTCACAGAGGTGATGCGGACGCAGCCGCAGAACCTCGCCTGCGGCGCGGGATGCAGTCTGTGCTGCTACGGCCTTTTCGAGATCGGCTCGGGGGACGTCCCGGTGATCGCCGAAGGCCTGGCGAAGCTCCACCCCTCCCGCCGGAAGATGATCGTCCGCCGCGCGGTGGAGATCGTGGAGCGGAGCGCCCACCCGAACCTCCGCGAGTGCTCTCCCGAGGAGAAGGAAGCCTTCTTCGACCGGACGCAGTCCACCCCCTGCCCGAACCTGGACGAACAGGGCCTCTGCCTGATGTACGAGCACCGCCCGCTCGTCTGCCGCACCTTCGGCCTCCCGCTGCGCGAGGGCAAGAAGTACGTCGGCGACGTCTGCGAGCTGAACTTCAAGTCCGCCACCCGCGCCGAGGAGCTGAAGGCGGCGTGGGACCTGGAGTGGGAGGACGTGCTCGGAACGGAAGACGAGTTCACGATTCCGGAGGCGATTGTGCTGGTGGCGCGCATGCGGGGGTGGATCTGATGTTGTCGGTTGTCGGTGATCCGTTGTCTGCGGTTCCTCGCCCAGGCGAGACACCACGGACAACCGACAACTGAGAACCGGCAACCGCGCGCCTCCGGCGCGCGCTACGCCTTCGCCGCGATGTTCGTCACCACTGCCCCGCCCTTCCGCTCTCCCATCACGCAGTTGCCCTGGAAGATCGCCCCCTCTTCGATGATGAGGGCGGGCGTGTCGATGTCGCTGTAGACCTTCCCGTTGCGATGGATCTCGACGCGCTGGGCGGCGACGATCTTGCCGACCACGGTGCCGCTGATGGCGACGCGGCCGACGTGGACGTCCCCTTCGATATGGGCGCTCTCGCCGACGATCAACTCGTTCTTGGAGTTGATCTTCCCGTGGAACTTGCCGTCGATGCGCATCGTGTCCTCGAACTCGAGCTCACCACGGAAGCTCGCACCGCGATCGAGGAAGCCGTTCAGGTCACCGCTTTTCTTCATCGTGTCACTCCTTTGGAAGTCGCAGAGTCTCAGAGTCGCAAAGTCTCAGAGGAGACTCCCCAACTACCTCCGTCTCCCCATCATCTCATCCACGAGGCGGATCAACTCGTCCTCGCTGCCGAACCGCACGTGAATCACGCCGCCGCGGCGCTTGCGGTCGATCTCGACTTTGCTGCGTAAAGCTCTCGTCAGCCGGTCCTCGGCATCGCGGGTGAAGACGTCCTTCTCTTTCTCGGGCTCGGCGGCCTTAGGTGAGCTCTCGGCGGCGAGCATCTCGGTCTGGCGCACGTTGAGGTTGCGCTTGACCACGCGCTCGGCAAGCTGCTCCTGCTTCTTCGGGGAGTCGACCGCGAGGATCGCGCGGGCGTGGCCCATCGAGAGCTGTCCCGAGGCGAGGAGCTTCTTGACGCCGTCGGGGAGCCGGAGCAGCCGGAGGAAGTTGGCGACGGTGGAGCGCTCCTTCCCCACCCGCTTGGAGATCTCCTCCTGGGTGAGGTTGAACTCCTCGTGAAGCTGGTGGTACGCGTACGCCTCTTCGATCGGGTTCAGGTCCTCGCGCTGGATGTTCTCGATGAGCGCGACCTGCAGCGTGTCGCTGTCGGTCATCGTCTCTTTGATGACGACGGGGACGAACTTCAGCTCCGCCTTCTGCGCGGCGCGGAAGCGGCGCTCCCCGGCGATGAGCCGATACTTATTGTCACCAGTTTTGGTAACAACGAGCGGCTGGATGATCCCATGCTCGCGGACGGAGTTGGAGAGCTCCTCGATGGAAGCGTCGTTGAACGTCCGCCGCGGCTGATACGGGTTCGGCGAGATCTGCTCGATCGGGACGTTGGCCAGCCCGGGCCCATTCGGTCCCGGCGCGGCCGCCGCAGGCTCCGGTGCCGGTGCCGGCCGGCCGGGGATCAAGGCCCCGATGCCGCGGCCGAGCGCTTTCTTCTGCGTGCTCATGGGAAGAGGGGTCTCCTGGGAGCGGTGTCAGGTCTCAGGTGTCGGGTGTCCACGGCGTGACGGCCGTCAGCACGCGTCGCGTGAATCCGGTGCCCGACCGGCGGCCCGATGCGGACGCCATTCGGGACGCTCAGACGGGAGACGTGGGCCGCCACGGTCGCGTCAACAGGACGAGCCACTCCCACCGGAATCTGGATCCGGCCCGCTGTCGGCCGTCCGCCGTTCGCGATGCTGATGCGCGAGAGACGCGCAGCCGCCGCGGGGGTGCCGATGGGCGGGCTCAGCCGAGACGTGTACACCGCCGCGAGTGCGTCTGTCGTCCCGATGGGCACGCCGATACGGGCGCTGGGAACGTTCGCCGTCTCGCTGCCGCCCACGTCACCACGCGTCTCCACGCTCTCGTGAACGGGCCGGACCGTCCCCACGGGAACGTGAATCCGGTGTGCCGTCGGCGGCCCGATCCGTGCGCAGCGATGGGCACTGAGCCGCGAAGGACGCACAGGCGTTGCGGGGGTGCCGACTGGCGGCCGGGCGCGTGCGCAGTCAGGGACGCTCAGCCTCGTGTTGTGGGCCGCCACGGGTGCGGCGACCGCCCCGCCCGGAACGCCGATGCGCGCGCCGTTCGGGATGCTGATCCGTGAGGGTTGTGTAGCCGCCGCGGGGGTACCGGTGGGCGGACTCAGGCGGGACGCGTGCACCAGCGTCGGTCCGCCGATGGGCGGGCGAATGCGCGCGGCGGGGACGTTCGCCCTCTCCCACCCGCTCATGACAGCACCGTCTCCGCTCTCAGGATGAACTCCTTCGCCAGGTTCACGTAGGCCTCGCTGCCACGGCTGCGGATGTCATAAAGAATGATGGGCTTCCCGAAGGACGGGGCCTCGCCGAGGCGGACGTTGCGGGGGATGACGGTGTTGTAGACCTTGTCGCCGAAATGGCCCTTCACCTCTTCGGCCACCTGGCGGGCGAGGTTCATCCGCTCGTCGAACATGGTCAGGGCGATGCCTTCGATCTCCAGCCCCGGGTTCAGCATGTCGCGGACCCTTTCCACCGTATTGATGAGCTGGGCGATGCCCTCGATCGCAAAGTACTCGCACTGCATCGGGACGAGGATGGAGTTGGCGGCGGTGAGGCCGTTGATCGTCAGCAGGCTGAGCGACGGGGGCGAGTCGATGAGGATGTAGTCGTAGTCCTTCGCCACCTCGGCCAGCGCCCGGCGGAGGTAGAACTCCCGGCCGATGGCGTCCGACAGCTCCAGCTCGGCGGCGACGAGGTCGACCGAGGAGGGGGCGACGTCGAAGTTCGGGAGGTCCGTCTTCTGGATGATCTCCCGGATGCTGAGGCCGTCGGTGAGGACGGGGTAGATCGACTTCTCGTTTTGCTTGTTGAGCCCGACTCCAGAGGTGGCGTTCGCCTGAGGATCCAGATCGACCAGGAGCACGCTCCGCTCGCAGGCAGCGAGAGACGCGCTCAGGTTGATGGCCGTCGTCGTCTTCCCGACGCCACCCTTCTGGTTCACCAGCGAAACGATCTTTGCCATTTCAAGAATGTTCCACGTGGAACGTCAGCAGCACGAGGTAGTTGGAATCGCCGCGTGGCAGCGGAACCGCCTCCCCGCCGCTGAATCCGGCAATCGACGGCAGCTCCGGCGTCCCCTGAAACAGTGCGATCCGAGCGCCGTCCTCCAGATGTCCCTTCAGCGACGGCACCCACTCCTCAGGATTTCCCACCGCCCGCGAGACCACCAGGGAGAATCGAAGGTCGGCGGGCCACCGCGGCAGAAGGCGCGACAATCTATCACCGTAAACCCGGGAGCTCAAGCCGCACTCCCGCACGATGTGCTTGAGGAATGCCCACTTCTTCTGGTCCGCCTCCACGAGGTGAAACCGCGCCTCCGGCGCGACGATCGCCATCGGAATCGCCGGCAGACCGCCGCCCGAGCCAAAGTCCATGACCTCGCCCGTGGGGTTGAGGATGTCCGCCGCCGCGAGGGCCTCGGCGATGTGGTCGTCGAGGTGGTCCTTTGCCTCGGGGCCGATGAGGTTGACCTTTTGGGTCCATTTGAGGAGCTCGGAGCGGTAGAGGGCTAAGCGCGGGTCCATACGAATGAAGAATTTCGAATGAAGAATGAAGAAAGAGGAAGCGCAGGCACTTCTTCATTCGAAATTCGAACCTCTTCATTCCTCCGTCCACCCCGGCGCACGTGCATGCGGACGCGGGAGTGACGCCGGCGGCGGTGGTGACCGCGGTATGCGGCTCGGCTGCCGAGGGAGGTGGTGAGAGTCTGGCGCGGGTCCATACGAATGAAGAATTAAGAAAGAGGAAGCGGAGGCACTTCTTCATTCGAAATTCGAACCTCTTCATTCCTCCGCCCGCGCCGCACGTGCATCCGCACGATCGCCACCGCCGCCGGCGTCACTCCCGGTATGCGGCTCGCCTGCCCGAGGGAGGTGGGGCGGATGCGGGAGAGCTTTTCGGTCATCTCGCGGGAGAGGCCGGGGAGGGCGTACGACATCTCGGCCGGGATGCGCAGCGACTCGTCTTCGGAGAGTTTCGCCGCTTCCCGCTGCTGGCGCTCGATGTAGCCGGCGTAGCGGAGGCGGCTCACGACGCCCTCCCGCTCCTCTTCACTCAGCTCGCGCCAGGCGGCGGCGAGCTCCGGGACGGCCGCTTCGGCGGCTGCGATGAGGCGGTCGAGATCGACGTTCGGGCGCTGGAGGAGCTTTCCGAACGTGGTCTGGGCGCTCAGCTCGAGGTCCGCCTCCCGCAGCCAGGCCACGGTCTCGCGGTCGGGACGCAGCTCCGTCTCCCCCACTTCCACCGCCCGGCGCATGCGTGCGGTGCGGCCGTCGACGCGCCGCTTCCGCTCGTCGTCGAGGATGCCGAGCCGCTCGGCCACGGGGGAAAGGCGCTCGTAAACCGAGTCGCAGCCGAGGAGCAGGCGGTGCTCGGCGCGGGAGGTGAACATCCGGTAGGGCTCCTCCGTGCCGAGGGTCACGAGGTCGTCGATCATCACGGCGGCGTAAGCCTCGTTGCGGTGGAGGATCAGCGGCTCGCCGCCGCGGACGGCCTGCAGCGCATTGATCCCGGCGAGGAGCCCCTGCGCGGCCGCCTCCTCGTAGCCGGAGGTGCCATTGATCTGGCCGGCCAGGAAGAGGCCATCGACGCCGCGCACCTTCAGCGTCGGGTCGAGCTGCTCCGGGTTTACGAAGTCGTACTCCACCGCGTATCCGTAGCGGGCGATCTTCGCCTCGGCGAACCCGGGCAGCGAGCGGACGACCGCGTCCTGCACGTCGGGCGGCAGCGAGGTGGAGATCCCGTTCATGTACAGCCAGGGGTGACGGAGCCCTTCCGGCTCGACGAACACCTGGTGGCGCTCTTTCTCCGCGAACCGGACCACCTTGTCCTCGATCGAGGGGCAGTAGCGGGGGCCGGCGGCGTTGATCTGGCCGGAGTACATCGGGGCGCGGTGCAGGTTCGCGCGGATCAACTCGTGCGCGAAGCCGCCGGTGTAGGTCAGCCAGCAGAGGACCTGCGGCTGCTCGAGCCGATCGGTAAGGATCGAGAACGGCCGCGGCGTGGCGTCGCCGGGCGCCTCCTCCAGCCTGGAAAAGTCGACGGTGGTCCTGTCGATACGCGGCGGCGTTCCGGTCTTGAGACGTCCGAGCCTCAGGCCGAGAGCGCGAAGGGAGTCGGAGAGGGTCTCGGCGGAGGGCTCGCCGAAGCGGCCTCCGACGGTCTTCTCCTCCCCTGAATGCATGAGCGCCCGAAGGAAGGTGCCGGTGGTGACGATGACGGCGCGGGCGGCGAGGCGGGTGCCGTCGCCGAGGACCACGCCGCGGACGGCCTGCCCATCGAGGATGAGTGAGGAGACGGAGCCCTCGAGGATGTCGAGGTTCTGCTCCGCCGCGAGGATCGCCTGCACCGCCTCGGCGTAGAGGTCGCGGTCGCACTGCGCGCGCGGCCCCTGGACGGCGGGCCCCTTAGACCGGTTGAGGACCTTGAACTGGATGCCGGCGCGGTCGGTCGCCTCCCCCATCAGCCCCCCAAGCGCATCGATCTCCTTGACCAGGTTTCCCTTGGCCAGGCCACCGATGGCGGGGTTGCACGACATGCGTCCGATGACGTCGCGCATCATCGTGATCATGGCCACGCGCGCGCCGCCGCGGGCAGCTACGCGAGCCGCCTCCGCGCCAGCGTGACCGCCGCCGATTACGAGGATGTCGTAGGGAGCAGACATGTTCCACGTGGAACACCACCTCGCATCGGTGTCATCCCGGAATCGGCAGCCAGCGGTTCACGATCGATCGCGTCGCGGGGTACTTTTAATCGGTCAGGTTTGATATCGAAATCGGTTGACGACCGATTGCGAATAAGACGACAACCGATTGCGGGTAAGTCGGCGACCGATTGCGAATAAGACGACAACCGATTGCGAATAAGACGTTGACCGATTGCGGGTAAGTCGACGACCGATTGCGAATAAGACGACGACCGATTACGGGTAAGTCGGCGACCGATTCGCAATCGGTCAGGTTTGATATTCAACGCTCACTTCCCGATGCAGAACTTCGAGAAGATCTCCCGGTAAACATCCTCGCGCGTGATCGCGCCTGTCAGCAGTCCGAGCGAGCTCGCCGCGCGATAGAGATCGACCAGGACCATCTGCTCGTCGAGCTGGTCCGCGAGCGAATCGAGCGCGGCCTGCAAGGCAACCGTGCAGTCCGCCACCGCCTGCCTCTGCCGTTCGTTCACCAGCGCCGCCTCGGGGGCGGCGTAGCGGTCGCGGACGAGCTCGTCCAGGCGCCGCAGCAGCAGGTCGATTCCCTCGTCCGTCACGGCGCTGATCGCCAGCGCGTCCGCCGACGGCCTGCCGAGGTCGGCTTTGGTGTAGACGAGCAGCACGTCGTCCAGCGCGGCCAGCTCGCGCCGGTCCTCGTCCGTCACGCCGGCGGACGCGTCTATTAAATAGAGGATGAGGTCGGCCGAGCGTGCCGCCTCCCGCGCCCGCTCGATCCCGATCCCCTCCACCAGGTCATCGCTCTCGCGCAGCCCGGCCGTGTCCGCCAGCGTGACCGGCAGCCCGCCGATCTCGACCGTTTCGCGCACGATGTCCCGCGTCGTCCCCGGGACCGGCGTGACGATGGCCCGGTCGCTCCCAACCAGCCGGTTCAGCAGCGTGGACTTGCCGGCGTTCGGCCTGCCGAGGATGACCGCGCTGAGGCCACCGATCGTAGCGCGTCCGCGGCGATACGTATCTGCGAGCGCGGATGCGTCCTGGAGCGCCGCCCCAATCCGCGCCGCCGCCTCCGCCCGGCTGATGAACTCGTACCCCTCCTCGGAGAAGTCGAGTGCCGCCTCCAGCCGGGAGATGACGTCGAGCAGCACCTGCCGGATCGCCGACGCCTTCCGGCTCAGCAACCCCTCGAGATTGGAAAGTGACAGCTTCGCCTGCAGCGCCGTGCGCGCGTGGATGAGGTCGGCGATCGACTCCGCCTGCACCAGGTCCAGCTTCCCGTTCAGGACCGCGCGCTCGGTGAACTCCCCCGGCTCCGCCATCCGGGCGCCGAGCGAGACGCAGGCGGCGACGACCCGCTCCACGAGCAGTGGATTGCCATGCAGGGTGAGCTCGACCAGGTCGTTGCCGGTGAAGGAGTGGGGGGCGGGGAAGTAGAGGGCGAGGGCGTCGTCGAGGTGATCGGGAGTTGTTGTCGGTTGTCGGTTGTCGGTTGTCTGCGGGTTGTCGCCGGGGCGGGGAGACCCGGACAACTGAGAACTGACAACCGAGAACAATGGTGTCAGCGTCGCCCGCCTCGCCTCCGGCACTCCCCGTCCCGAGAGCGCCTCCAGAATCCCGGGAGCGCCCGGCCCGTCGATTCTGACGATCGCCAGCGCGCTCCGGCCGAGGGGGGTGGCGGGGGCGACGATCGTCTCGAGGAGCGGGACGTTCATTCAGCGGGGGTGCGGGCGGGTCACGACTCCTGCGCCGGCTGCTCTTCCGAAGCCGCCGTCTCCGGCGCCTCGGAGCGGAGGACGATCGCCACCCGCTTGAAGAAGCCCTCACCGCGGGAGTCGGTCGTCACGTCGGGATGATCGCGCAGGGCGATGTGCACGATCCTGCGCTCGATCGGCGACATCGGCGGGAGCAGCTCCTCGCGTCCCTCGCGGCTCACCCGCTCCGCCACCGCGAACGCGCGGCGCTCGAGGTCCTCGTTGCGCTTCTCCTTGAACTCCTCGCAGTCGAGCTCGATCTCCTTCTCGACTTTGCGTCCGACGAGCGCCTTGTTGACCAGCACCTGCACCGCGTCGAGCAGCTCGCCGTGACGGTCGGTCAGGCGGCGTCCGTCCACCCCGTACAGGCGGACCAGGATCTGCGTCTCGTTCTCCTCGGTGCGGACGACGACGTCGAGCTTCGCCAGCGAGAGCGCGGTCTCGCACCACTCGCGGACCGCCTTCGCGCCTTCCGACTCCTCCCCCTGCGCCGGGATGTCGCCGAGGAACGTCTCGAAGTCGCCGACGGCGAGATCGCGCCCTCGTCCGCCGCGTCCACGTCCGCCGCCGCCACCACGGGAGTCGCGATTGCCACCGCCGCCCCCCCGCCCGTCACGCCGGCCACCGCCGCCGCCGCGTCCGCGTCCACCGCCACCGCCCGGACCACGCCCGCCGCCGCCACCGCCACTGCGCTCGCGGCGCGGCGGCACGTCGACGTAAGTCTCCAGCGCGGCCGGCTGCACCGGCGCCGGCGCCTCGGCATTCACGTCGGCCTCGATCACGACGCGCTTGAAGCCGCCGAGGAAGCCGCGCTTCTGCAGCAGCACGTGATAGGTCAACTGCCAGCGCTCCACACCGAGCGCCTGCGCCGCGGCCTGCAGCGCCTCCTCGAGATTCCGTCCTTCGAAACGCTGGCTCATCGGTCGTTATCCATTCTGAACTTCAGCGGGATGATCTTTCCACCATTTATTCATGATCAACTGCTGGATGATCGTCAAGACGTTCTGCACCAGCCAGTACAGCACGAGACCGCTCGGGAAGTCCTTGAACATGAACCCGAAGATGAACGGCATGATGAGGAACATCCGCCGCTGCGCCGGATCGCCGGTGGCCGGCATCAGGTAGGTCTGCAGGAACATCGTCACGGTCATGAGGATCGGGAGGATGTAGGTCGGGTCCTTCTCCGAGAGGTCGCGGATCCAGAGGATCCAGGGGGCGCCGCGCAGCTCGATGGCGCGCGAGAGCAGGTTGTAGAAGCCCCAGAGGATCGGGAGCTGCAGCAGGAGCGGCAGGCAGCCGGCCATCGGGTTGATGCCCTCCCGCTTGTAGAGCTCCATCATCTCGACGTTCATCCGGTTGCGCTGCTCGGCGTCGGTGCGGGACTTCTTGTACTTCGCCTTGATGGCCTCGACCTTCGGCTGCACCCGCTGCATCTTCTTCATCGAGACGTTCTGCTTGTGCTGCAGGGGGTAGAGGGCGACCTTGATGAGGATCGTCAGGACGATGATGGCGAAGCCCCAGTTGGCCGTGTACTGGTTGATCCAGAGCAGGGCGATGAGGAAGAGGCGGGCGATGGCGTCGAACCAGCCGAGCTGCAGCGCCTCCGACATCTCGTACTCGTCGAGGATCGCCGTCTCCTTCGGACCGAAGAAGGCGTCGCCGGCGACGACTCCACCGCTGGTGGCATTGACCTGGGCGTAGAGATCGAGGCGGCGGGTCTTCGTCTTCGGGTCGTAGAACGAGACGTTCTGCAGCAGCCCCTCGCGACCCTCGCGCGGCCGGAGGGCCGTGAGGAAGTAGTTGTCCTCGACGCCGATGTATTCAATGGTGGGGAGGATCTTGAAGGAGGGGACTTTCTCCCGCTGGTGGACCTTGAACTCCCCCTCCGCCTGCACGACCGCGTTGCCGGTGGTGATGGCCTGCGACTCCAGCTCCTCCTTCGTCAGCGTGCGGATGCCGGGTCCGACGGAGACGCGGTAGGGCACCGGCGGGTTGATGGAGACGTTGAAGCCGAAGAGGTAGGGCTGCCGGGTGAAGCGGAAGGTCTTGGTGGCCGTGACCTTGCCGTCGGAGTAGCGGAACTCGACCAGGCGGGCGCCCTTCGGGTCGGTGACGTCCTTCACCGAGTAGAGGACGGTGTTGAGGCGCAGGAGATCGGCGCGCTGCCTGTCGGGGATGATGGTGAAGGGGAAGTCGGTGCGGTTCGGCTCGCGGACCTGCACCAGGTCGACCTCCGCGTCGACGCCCTTCTGCTTGTACTTTTTCAGCTTGAAGGAGACGAGCTGCGCGCCGCGGTTCGAGAGGACGGCCACGTACTCCGGCATGTCGACCACGACGTTCTGGCGGGCGGCGGCGGAGACGGGAGCGGCGGGGACGGCGGCCGTCATCTGTGGAGCGGCGGGCGCTTCGGCCGCCGGCTGGGTGCCCGACACCGTGCCCGAAGCGGGCACCGCTCCACTGGTAGCCGTCGTAGTGGCCTTCGGCGGCTCGGGCTTTCTCGCCAGCTCGGGGAACAGCTTGGGGGCGATGAAGCTCCAGCCGATCAGCACGGCGATCGAGATCACGATCGCTAGGAAGATTCTCTTTTCCATTTCAAGGGACGGGGTCCCAACCTCCAGGATTGAACGGGTGGCAGCGCGTCAGCCGGCGGATGCCGAGCCAGGCGCCGCGCAGGGTGCCGTATTTCTCAACCGCCTGCATCGTATACATGGAACAGGTCGGCTCGAAGCGGCACATGGGGGGGAGCAGAGGAGAGATGAAGCGCTTGTAGAAGCGGAGGAGGGACAGCGCCACGCCGCGGACGATCATGCCGGCCGCCGGGCGGAATCGCGCACGAGGCGCTCGAGCGCCTGCGCCAAGTCCCTGGTGTAGTCCTGGAACGAGGCCGCGGCCGCGCCCGGTTTGACGTTCACGACGACGTCGAGCGCCAGGGCATCGATGCCCAGCGGCTCGCGCTGCCGGCGGTAGACCTCGCGCGTCCAGCGCTTGAATCGGTTGCGCACGTTGGCTTTCCCGAGCTTCTTCGTGGCCGTGATCCCGATGCGGGAGTGCGGCAGACCGTTGGGGGCGAAGAAGAGGACTGTGTAGCGGGAAAAGTGCTTCCGGCCCGTCTCGTAGACATGGACGAACTCGCGTCGCTTCGCGAGCCGTCTCTCTTTCGGCAGCGCCTCGGACCGAAGGCGATCCACCGGGGATACCGCGAGCGCCCGCTTAGACAGCGAGGCGCTTGCGGCCCTTGCGGCGACGGCGCGAGAGGACGGCCTGTCCGTCCTTGGTGCGCATGCGGACGAGGAAGCCGTGCGTGCGCTTGCGGCGGCGGTTGTTCGGTTGAAACGTACGCTTGGATGCCATTTACCTAACCCTCTGAAAATGAAAGCGGTGAGTATAGTGGGCCGGGTGCAGGCGGTCAACGAGCGTCGACGGCAGTCCACAGGCCGAGCGCGCAAACGCCCCGCCGAGAGAGGCTTATTCCCCGCCATCCCGGGGCACATTTTTGCGCCTTCACGACCCCGGAACGCTGTGCTAGACTCCGTCCCCCTATCCAGATCCCGAATTTCCACAACTGTGGAAAAGCTGTGGATCTTCAATGAGATAGCGGACGTTCGCGCCGCATGAGCACATGGAGCCAGGTCCTCGCCCGCATCGAGCAAGTCGTTGATCGGTCGGAATATGACACGTGGCTCGCCCCCACCCGTTTCGCCGGCCACAAAGGGGAGACGATCGACATCGCGGTCCCCTCTCAACGTTATGTGGATGAGATCCGCGAACGGTTCGGCGCCCAGATCCGCGGGTTTCTCAACGAGGTCAGCCCCGAGCGGGTCCAGATCAACTTCGTGATCGACAGCTCGATCACCCCCGCCGTCGAGCCGAGCACGCCTGCCGCACCGCCGACGAACGAGCTCCCGGCCGCCACCTTCAACCCCCGCTACCGCTTCGAGTCGTTCGTGGTCGGCAACTCGAACCAGCTCGCCTACGCCGCCTCGAAGTCGATCGCCGAGAACCCGGCCGGATCGTTCAACCCGCTCTTCATCTACGGCGGAGCCGGACTCGGCAAGACGCACCTCATCCAGGCCATCGGCCAGCAGGTGCGGGAGCTCCGGCCGAAGCTGCGCATCGCCTACATGTCGGCCGACTCGTTCGTGACGGAGCTCATCACCTCGATCCGCTACGACAAGATGGCCGTCTTCCGCGAGCGCTACCGCTCGATCGACGCGCTCCTCCTCGACGACATCCAGTTCATCGCCGGCAAGGAGCGGACGCAGGAAGAGTTCTTCCACACCTTCAACGCCCTCTACGAGGCGCAGAAGCAGATCGTCTTCACCTCCGACCGGCCGCCGAAGGAGATCCCCACCCTCGAGGAGCGGCTCCGGTCGCGGTTCGAGTGGGGCCTCACGGCGGACATCCAGCCGCCCGACCTCGAGACGATGGTGGCGATCCTCCGCAAGAAAGCCGAGGACAAGAAGGTCGCGCTCCCGAATGACGTGGCGCTGTTCATCGCTGAGAGGGTGCGCTCGAACGTCCGTGAGCTGGAAGGGCACCTGAACAAGGTGGTGGCCTTCGCCTCCATGGTCGGCAAGGGCATCAGCGTCGAGCTCGTGAAGGAAGCGCTGAAGGATGTGCTGTCGAAAGAGGACAAGCCGGTCGGCGCCCCCGAGATCCTCCGGGTCGTGGCCACGCATTACGGTCTGAAGGTGTCGGACCTCAAGCAGAAGAGCAACGCCAAGACCATCGCCTTCCCCCGGCAGGTGGCGATGTACCTCTGCAAGGACCTCACGGACCTCTCCTACCCCGAGATCGGCAAGCTGTTCGCCGACAAACACCACTCCACCGTCATGTACTCGGTCCAGCAGATCAAGAAGATGATCGACGCCGACGCACAGTTCGCCCGGACGGTGGAGGGGCTGGCGAAGCAGTTCCGATGAGGCGCAGTCTCAAAGTCTCAGAGTCTCAGAGTCTCAGAGGAGAGGCGGCGGCAGCGGCAACCTCTTTGCGACTTTGCGACTCTGAGACTCTGAGACTCCCCCCCGACTTTCCCACACCCGCTGAGGAAAGCCCTGCACAAATCCTGCGGGGGGAATTTGCGGATTCGGGGAACGGGGGCCGAACTGCGGAAAACGGCCTCGTTTCCCTCAGTTTCCTGCCGCCCGGACTCACAGGGTCAAAAGGCGAAGACTGCTATACTTTCGAACGGGTTGCGTCGAGTCCTGACGAATTCCGCACCAACTACTACTACCACTACAAGAGAACAAGAGTCGGTTTGAAGGAAGAGACTACATGGAGCTGACCGTCGGAAAAGCGGATCTTCAGAAAGAACTCCAGCTTTGCCAGGGGGTCGTCGAGAAGCGTTCGACGATACCGATTCTTTCGAATGTCCTCCTCAGGGCGGCCGACGGAAGGCTCCAGATCGCGGCGACGGACCTCGACGTCACGATCCTCAGCTCGACCGCTGCCCGCGTCACCACTCCCGGCGGCGTCACCATCGAAGCGAAGCGCCTCTTCGACGTCGTCCGCTCCATGCCCGACGACGACGTTCACTTCACGCTCCAGGAAAACAACTCGATGCTCATCGAGTCGGGGACGGCGAAGTTCCGCCTCCTCGGCCTCCCAGCCGAGGACTACCCGACCCTCCCCAGCGTCGACGTCGCCGAGGCGTTCACCGTTCCCCTCGGCGAGCTGAAGACCATGGTCGGGAAGGTGAAGTTCGCGATCACCCACGAGGAGACCCGCTTCCAGCTAAACGGCGCCCTCCTCAAGATCCAGCCGAACAAGATGGAGATGGTCGCCACCGACGGCCACCGCATGGCGCTCATCAACTTCCCCTCCGGGATCACCGGCAAGGGAAAGAAGGGGAGCGATCTCACGATCCTCATCCCCCGCAAGGCGCTCGACGAGATCCTGCGGCTCGAGTCGACCGAGGATGGGAACGTCCGCTTCGGCGTCTCCGAGAACCAGCTCTTCTTCGAGGCCGGCGACCGCCGCCTCCTGGCGCGGATGATCGACGTGAACTTCCCGAACTACATGGAAGTCATCTCCCGCGACAACGACCGCCGGGTAATGGTCGACCGGGAGCGCCTGCTCTCGACGATCAAGCGCATCTCGCTCGTGGCGAACGAGCGCACGCGCGCCGTCCGCTTCGACTTCGCGCCGGGCAAGCTCACCGTCTCCTCGACGAATCCGGAGCTCGGCGACGCGCGCGAGACGGTGCCCATCGACTACGCCGGCCAGCCGTTCTTCGTCGGCCTGAACGCCGCATACGTGATGGACTTCCTCTCCGCGACCGACACGCCGAGCGTCTCGCTCGACCTCAAGGACGAGAACAGCCAGTGCATCGGCCGTCCTGCCACGGCGGCCGAGGACCTGCCGTACGATTACCTGTACGTCGTGATGCCCATGCGGCTGGCGTGATCCTCGAGCGCCTCTCCACCCAGAACTTCCGCAACCTCATCGACGCGGAAACCGAGTTTCACCCTCACACCAACATCGTCGTCGGCCGCAACGGGCAGGGAAAGACCAACCTGCTCGAGGCGGCCTATTTTCTCGCCACGACGAAGTCGTTCCGGACGAACCGCACCGCCAGCGTCTTCCGCCACGACGCGGCGAACGTCTTCGTCAGCGGCGGCGTGGAGCGCGACCGGCTGGTGCGCACCCTCTCGGTTGGCCTCGAGACCGGGGAGGTCAAGAAGCGCGTCCTGATGATCAACGGCGAGAAGGTGACGCTCCCCTCCTACCTCGGGGCGCTGGCGGTCTTCGCCTACTCGGCGGCGCGGCTCGACGTCGTGCGCGGCACGCCCGAGGATCGCCGGCGGTTCCTCGACCGCGGCATCGCCAGCATCCACCCGTCGTACCTCGAGCACACCTCCCGCTACACGCGCGTCCTCAAGCAGCGCAACGCGCTCCTGGCGGCCAACTCTCTCTCCACGCTCGACGCCTGGGACAACGAGCTGATGGTGGCGGCGGCGGCGGTGCATCGCGCGAGGACGGCGTACGTGACCGACCTGGCGGCGGTGTTCCGGGAGATCGTCGCCCGCCACGCCTACCACGTCACGAACGTCGAGCTGCGGTACAGGCCGAGTGCGACCGACGAGCTGGAGAAGATCCGCCGGCACGAGCTGCGGGCGAAGATGTCGCTGGTCGGGCCGCAGCGGGACGTGGTGGAGCTGATGACGGACGGGCGGCCGGCGGCGGAGGTGCTGTCGGGCGGCGAGCAGAAGATGATCGTGCTGTTCCTGAAGTTCGCGAAAGTCGAGCTTTTCCGGCGGCGGCACGACGAGGCGCCGCTGTTTCTGCTGGACGACGTGGATGCCGAGCTCGACCTCCAGATCCTGCAGGATCTGCTGTCGAATCTGCCCGATTCGACGCAGGTCTTCGCCACCTCGGCCAAGGAGGCCTTTCTGGCCTCGCTCGAAGCCGGTCCGCACCGCCGGCTAAGTGTTGAAAACGGGAGAGTTACGGCCGCCCGGGATTTCCCCTGAAACTGCAATAAATGCTGTACAATTTAGCGTTCTAATTCGCGGCGAAAAATCCCTCTCCCGCCACGCCGCGGGAACAGCCTCCGAGAGCATCTGGAAAGCGATCTGAATGGCCGAGAACTACACAGCAGAAGACATCAAAGTCCTCAAGGGACTGGACGCGGTGCGCAAGCGCCCGGGCATGTACATCGGCGACACCGATGACATCACCGGCCTGCACCACATGGTCTACGAAGTCGTCGACAACGCGATCGACGAGGCGCTGGCCGGCCACGCCGACAAAGTCACCGTCACGATCCACGTCGACAACTCCGTGACCGTTACGGACAACGGCCGCGGCATCCCGGTCGACATCCACAAGGAAGAGGGGCGCTCGGCGGCCGAGGTCATCATGACCGAGCTGCACGCCGGCGGAAAGTTCGACAACAACTCGTACAAAGTCTCCGGCGGTCTGCACGGCGTCGGCGTCTCGGTCGTGAACTTCCTCTCCGAGTGGCTCGAGCTCGAGATCCACCGCGACGGCAACGTCTGGCGCCAGCGCTACGAGCGCGGCCTGCCGACCGCGCCGATCGTCAAGGGTGAGAAGACGACGCACCGCGGCACGCGCGTCACCTTCAAGGCCGACGCGGAGATCTTCTCGGTGACGGAGATGAACTTCGACACGCTCTCGCAGCGTCTGCGCGAGCTGTCGTTCCTCAACTCCGGGATCCAGATCGAGATCAAGGACGAGCGCAGCGACAAGCACCACGAGTTCTGCTACGAGGGGGGCATCGTCTCCTTCGTCCGCGACCTGAACAAGAACAAGACGCCGCTGCACGAGACGCCGATCTTCATCCGCGAGGAGAAGGACGGCGAGCAGGTCGAGGTCGCGCTGCAGTGGAACGACGGCTACAGCGACAACATCTACACCTTCACGAACACGATCAAGAATGCCGACGGCGGCACGCACCTGGTCGGCTTCAAGGGAGCGCTCACGCGCACGGTGAACAAGTACGTCACCGAGACGGGCGTGCTCGAGAAGCTGAAGCTCTCGCTCGAGGGCGACGACATCCGCGAGGGGCTGACGGCGATCATCTCGATCAAGATCCGCGACCCGAAGTTCTCGTCGCAGACGAAGGACAAGCTGGTCTCGTCGCACGTCAAGACGTGGGTCGAGCAGGTCGTCAACGAAAAGCTCGCCGAGTTCTTCGAAGAGAACCCCCGCGACGCGAAGCGCATCACCGAAAAAATCATCGACGCTGCGCGTGGCCGCGAGGCCGCGCGCAAGGCGCGCGACCTCACCCGGAGAAAAGGCGCACTCGACTCCGCCTCTCTCCCCGGCAAGCTCGCCGACTGCTCCGAGCGCGATCCGGCGCTCTGCGAGATCTACTTCGTCGAAGGCGACTCGGCCGGCGGCTCGGCCAAGCAGGGGCGCGACCGCCGCTTCCAGGCGATCCTCCCGCTCAAGGGGAAGATCCTGAACGTGGAGAAGGCGCGCCTCGACAAGATGCTGTCGTCCGAGGAGATCCGCCTGATGATCACGGCCCTCGGGACCGGCATCGGAGCCGACGACTTCTCGGTCGCCAAGCTCCGCTACCACAAAATCATCATCATGACGGACGCGGACGTCGACGGCTCGCACATCCGCACGCTCATCCTCACGTTCTTCTACCGCCACATGCGCGAGGTCATCGACCGCGGGCACCTCTACATCGCCCAGCCGCCGCTGTTCAAGGTGACGCAGGGGAAGAAGGACACCTACCTCAAGGACGAGACCGAGAAGTCGCGCTTCCTCCTCGGGCGCATCGCCGAGGCGGTGGAGCTGACGCCGGAAGGCGGCCTGACCGTGCGCGGCGAGGCGCTGATGAACATGCTCCAGCGCATGGAGGAGTTCCGCTCGCACGCGCGCAAGGTCGCGGTGCGCGGCGTGCCGCGCGACGCGCAGGAGGTCCTGGTGCGCGAGCACTTCACCGACCGCGCCGCGCTCACCGACGAGGCGCGGATGGCGGCGCTCGCGGAGGCGCTCACGCGCGGCGGCTTCCTCGACGTGCGCATCGTGCGCGACGAGATCACCGAGACCACGTCCATCCAGTTCCGCGCCGGGAACAACGGCAGCGGCAAGACCTACAGCGTCAACGGCGACCTGCTCGGGCAGTACGAGTTCCGCCAGATGGTGAAGTCGTACGAGCAGCTCTCCGCGTTCGGACTGCCGCCGTACACCGTCAAGCATGGGGACGACGTCACCGTCTATACCGAGATCGACGCGCTCCTCGACCAGATCTACAAGCTGGCCGAGAAGGGCCTCACCATCCAGCGCTACAAGGGCCTCGGCGAGATGAATCCGGAGCAGCTCTGGGACACGACCATGAATCCCGAAACGCGCCGCCTGCTGCAGGTCACGGTGCAGGACGCCGTCGGCGCCGACGAGATCTTCACGATCCTCATGGGCGACCAGGTCGAGCCGCGCCGCGTGTTCATCCAGGACAACGCGCTGGAAGTGAAGAATCTGGACATCTGAGCCGACCGATGGACACCGCGGGCTGAAGCCCGCCGCTCCACAAGAACGAAACAATGGCTGACGACAGCACCGAAACACCGACATTCAACGAGCAGCGCTACCCCGTCAACATCGAAGACGAGATGCGCAAGTCGTATCTCGACTACGCGATGTCCGTCATCATCGGACGCGCGCTGCCGGACGTCCGCGACGGCCTCAAGCCGGTCCACCGCCGCATCCTCTACGGGATGTACGAGCAGGGGAACACCGCCGGCAAGGCCTATAAGAAGAGCGCCCGCATCGTCGGCGACGTCATGGGCAAGTTCCACCCGCACGGCGACAGCGCGATCTACGACACGGTCGTGCGCATGGCGCAGGACTTCTCGATGCGCTACCGGCTCGTCGACGGGCAGGGCAACTTCGGCTCGCTCGACGGCGACAACCCCGCCGCGATGCGTTACACCGAGGTGCGGCTGACGCGGCTCGCCGAAGAGCTGCTGCGCGACGACATCGACAAGGAAACGATCGACTGGGTCCCGAACTACGACGGCTCGCTTTCCGAGCCCTCGGTGCTGCCGGCGAAGTTTCCGAACCTCCTCGTCAACGGCTCCTCGGGCATCGCCGTCGGCATGGCAACGAACATCCCGCCGCACAACCTCGGTGAGGTCGTCGACGCCTGCCTGATGATGATCGACAACCCGGCCGTGACGGTGCAGGAGCTGATGACGGTCCTGCCGGGACCCGACTTCCCCACCGCCGGCTACATCCACGGCCTGGAGGGGATCCGTCAGGCGTACGAGACCGGCCGCGGCATCATCCAGGTGCGCGCCCGCGCCATCATCGAGACGCAGAAGAAGAGCGAGAAGCAGCAGATCGTCGTGACGGAAGTGCCGTACATGACGAACAAGGCCCGCCTGCTGGAGAAGATCGCGGAGCTCGTGCGCGACAAGCGCATCGAGGGGATCTCCGATCTCCGCGACGAGTCGGACCGCGAAGGCATCCGCGTCGTCATCGAGTTGAAGCGCGACGCCATCCCCGAGATCGTGCTGAACCACCTGTATCGCAACACGCAGATGCAGACGACGTTCGGCATCATCTTCCTGGCCATCGCGAACAACAAGCCGGAGGTCATGGACCTCGGCACGATCCTGCGGCACTTCATCGAGCACCGCAAAGAGATCGTGGTGCGCCGCACCCGGTTCGACCTGCGTAAGGCAGAGGAGCGGGCGCATGTCCTCGAAGGTCTCGTCCGCGCGCTCGACGTGCTGGACGAGCTGATCGCGCTCATCCGCGCCAGCCGCACCGGCCAGGAGGCGAAGGACGGACTGATCGCGCGCTGGCAGTTCTCCGAAATCCAGGCGCAGGCGATCCTCGACATGCGCCTGCAGCGCCTGACGGGACTCGAGCGGGAGAAGCTGGTGCAGGAGTACCAGGAAGTGCTCGCGCACATCGCCCGCCTGCGCGAAATCCTCGCGTCGGAGAAGCTCGTGCTCGAGATCATCTCGACCGAGCTGCGCACGATCAAAGAGGCCTACAACGACCCGCGCCGCACCGAGATCATCCCTGACACGAGCGAGATCTCGATCGAGGACCTCGTCGCCGACGAGGACATGGTCATCACCGTCTCGCGCGGCGGCTACATCAAGCGTTCACCGCTCTCCCTCTACCGCTCGCAGCGCCGCGGCGGCAAGGGCCGCATCGGCATGCAGACGAAGGAAGAGGACATCGTCGAGCACCTCTTCGTCGCGTCGACGCATGCGTACGTGCTGGTCTTCACCGACCGCGGACGCATGTACTGGCTGAAGGTGTACGCGGTGCCGGAGGTCGCGGCGAACGCGCGCGGCAAGGCGATCGTGAACCTGCTGCCGCTCGAGCAGAACGAGAACGTGCGCGCGCTCCTCACCACGCGCGACTTCACCGAAGGCAAGTACGTGGTCATGGCCACGCGCGGCGGCAGGATCAAGAAGACGGAGCTGGCGGCGTTCTCGAACGTGCGCGCGGCCGGCATCATCGCCATCGACATCGTCGAGGGCGACGACCTCTACGCGGTGCGTCTCTCGAACGGGAACGACGAGATCTTCGTCGGCACCCACGGCGGCATGGCCATCCGCTTCCCCGAGTCGCACGTGCGCCCGATGGGCCGCGGCGCGGCCGGCGTGAAGGCGATCTCACTGCGCGGCGACGATCACGTGGTGGAGATGGACGTGCTCCCCGGCTCACTGGCCGAGGTGCCGCCGCCGCCCGCTGACGAGGATGCGGCGGAGGAAGTGGAGCTGGTCGAGGAGAGCGTCGAGACCGCCGAGGCGGTCGACGCGGAGGCTGTCGATGCCGAGGGGGAAGAGGAAGTGGCGCCGGTCGCCGATGATCGCGGCTACATCCTCACCATCACGGAGAAGGGCTTCGGCAAGCGGACGCCGGTGACGGCGTATCGCCTGCAGCGGCGCGGCGGACTCGGTCTGTCGAACATCAAGATCACGGAGAAGAACGGGATGGTGGCCGGGCTCGCGCACGTCGGCGAGGACGAGCAGATCCTGCTCATCACCGAGCAGGGGATGATGATCCGCACCGGCGTCTCCAGCATCCGCATCGCCGGCCGGAAGACGCAGGGTGTGCGCGTCATTCACATCGACGAGAGCGATACGGTCGTCGCGGCGGTGAAGCTGCTGGAGCGGGAGCAGCCGGAATCGGAAGAGCCGGCGGAAGAGCCGGTGGACGAGACCGCGGAGAATCCCGAAACGCCGGACGAACCGGTGCACTAAACTGCCGACATGCGCCCCTCGCGCGAACGCCTGGAGCATCTCGCGCGCGAGCTCGTCGAAACGCTCGCGCGCTCCAAGTCCGTGATCCTGCTGAAGGATCGCGAGGCGGTGCGTCAGGCCGTGGCGCAGGCGCTGGCAGAGGAGATGCGGCGGGAGGAGCAGCGCGAGGAGAATGCGCGCCGCCGTCTCGCCGCGCTGCGCGCGCCGCGGCCGCACACGAAAGAGTGGGATGAGCTCTTCCTGAAGTTCATCGAGGAAGAGGCGATGCGCGACGGACTCGATAGCTAGCCGGCACGGCCGGCAGCGCTGGTTGCTCCGCCGGTGCACGTACGGCCACTCCGTCGGTGCGTTCTGCCGCGCAGGCCCTAGCGGTGCTTGCGGCGCTTGCGGCGCGATCCGCCGGCGGCGGGATCGGGATCGGCGGGATCGCCTTCCACGGGAGCGGCGTTCTGGCCTTCGTCGGCGTTCACCACGGGATCAGCCGCCGGTGGCGCCGGCGTGGGCTCGGCAAGTTGCGGCGCATCGCCAACGACCTCTGAGGGTCCGCCGCGGAGGGTGACGTCGTCGTCGGCAATCATCCGCCGGAGACGCTGCGCCTTGGTCCGCTCGAAGATGCCGCCCGAGTGGCCGGCCGGAATCCAACTGTTCCCCGCGCACTTCGGGCAGCGCCCGCGAAACGCGATGTTCTTCCCGCAGTCGGGACAGATGATGACGAGCGAATGAGAGAGCTCGAACTTCTGCTCTCCCTCGGCATCCAGGCTGTTCAGGAACGCTGCAAGGTTGGTAAACGTCTCGTCGAGGGGCATCGGTACTCCGGAGCGGGCTTTACTGCACGCGACGTGCCGAGGGGGGTCTCAGAGTCGCAGAGTCTCAAAGTCGCAGAGGAGGGTGTAGGATTCTCGTTCCACACTGGCCGCCGGTCGCGCGCGATGTTCTCCGCACCCGGCCTTATGAAGAAATCCTATCGCCATCTGTTTGTGTGGGAGGCGTCCGTCGATGTTGCGGTACGGATGATTGCGCTCGCCGACGAGCTGATTAGCCGAAAGCGCTTCGCCCTCGCCGATCAACTCGTCCGCGCGGCGTGCTCCGTGCCGAACAACATCGCCGAGGGCCAGGGCCGCGCGAGCACGAAAGACCGCCGCCACTTCCTCGTGCAGGCCCGCGGATCCCTGTACGAGTTGGAGACGCAACTCGAGATCCTCGAGCGAGCCCACATCGCGAAAGACACGACAGGAGTACGAGAAAGAATCGCGCAGATCGAATGCGGCCTCACAAAGATGATCGAAAACCTCGCGAAAGACCCTCTCTGAGACTCTGCGACTCTGAGACTTTGAGACTCCCCCGGCTCAGATCCGCATCACATCAAACTGCTCATGATGCAACGACTCGTCCGGCTTGAACACCAGGTGAATGCCGAGCGTCCGTTCCACTTCTTCGAAGATCGGGTCGCCGGCGTGGAGGGTGCCGTAGACGATGGGGTTGAGGCGGACGATGACGTCCTGCCCTTCGTGAAAGTCGCGCAGTTTCATCAGCTCGCGCCAGACCTCCAGGGCGATGGTCGTGTTCGACTTGATGCGGCCGCTGCCGCCGCAGTAGGGGCAGGCCTGCGTCAGTGAGCGTTCGAGGCTCTGCCGCACCCGCTTGCGCGTCATCTCGATGAGGCCGAACTCCGAGATCTGGAGGATCTTGGTCTTCGAGCGGTCCTTGCGGATCTCGATCTCGAGCGCGTCGAACAGCTTCTGCCGGTTCGAGAGGTCTTCCATGTCGATGAAATCGAGGACGATGATCCCGCCGAGGTCGCGAAGGCGGATCTGGCGGACGATCTCTTTCGCCGCCTCGAGGTTCGTCCGGAAGACTGTCTCTTCGAGGTTCTTCTTGCCGACGTATTTGCCCGTGTTGACGTCGATCGCCACCAGCGCCTCGGTCTGGTTGATGACGATGTAACCGCCCGACTTCAGCCACACCTTCGACTTGAGCGCCTTCGCGATCTCCGGTTCGATCCCGTACTCGTCGAAGATCGGCTCGTCGCGGCGATAGAGGCGGACGCGTGAGACGAGCTGCGGCTGGATCTGGTCGAGGAACTCGACGATGCGCTGGTACTGGTCGACCGAGTCGACCCAGACGGTCTTGAACTCGGGCGAGAGGACGTCCCGGATCGTGCGCAGCACGAGGTCGAGGTCGTGATGGATGGCGATCGCGGCCGACGACTTCTCGGCGCGCCTGCGGATGTGCTCCCACAGCTCGGTCAGGTAGCGGAGGTCGGAGAGGAACTCCTGCTCGTCACGCCCCTCGCCCGCGGTGCGGACGATGAAGCCGCCGTGACTGTGCGGCCGGATGCGCTCGAGCATCTCCTTGAGACGCGTCCGCTCCGCCTCGTCTTCGATGCGGCGCGACACGCCGATGTGGTTGACGGTCGGCATGTAGACGAGGAAGCGGCCGGGCAGCGTGATGTGGGTGGTGATCCGCGCGCCCTTGCCGGCGATGGTGTCCTTCGACACCTGCACCAGGATCTCCTGCCCCTCACGAAGAAGGTCGGAGATCGACGCCTCGCTGCGATGCGCCGGCTGGACGTCGTCGAGATGCAGCTCGTCCGGCGTCTCGCTCTCGTACTCTTCGAGGTCCTCGATGACGTCGGAGACGTAGAGGAAGGCGTCCCGCTCCAGGCCGAGGTCGACGAACGCCGACTGCATCCCCGGGAGGACCTTGGTGACGCGGCCCTTATAGATGTTGCCGACGATGGTGCGGTGGCGGGTACGCTCGACCCACAGTTCGGCGACCTGACCTTCGTCCAGCAGGGCGATGCGCGACTCGTGCTTGGTCGCATTGATCACGATCTCGCGCGACATGCGGCGCGAATTGTAGACTGCGCCGCCGGAACGACGGCGATGGAATCCATCCGCCGCACCCGGCGTTAACCCGCTCGCCTGCCTTGACGGGGGGGTGACCGGATGCTATTTTCCGCCCCCTCCTGGAGACGAGTACTCCGGCATAGCTCAGTTGGTAGAGCAGCGGACTGTTAATCCGCGGGTCGTAGGTTCGAGTCCTACTGCCGGAGCCATCTCGCCGAGGTGTACCGCCCCGCCGGTCGCCTTTTGCCTTACCCTTACGCTCACCGGTCCTCCATGAGCGTATCCCCCTTCCCCACGACGCGGCGCAGCGTCGTTCTCGCGCTGGCGAGCGCCGACGCCGGCGAGCGCACGCGCGCGTTCGACACGCTCGTGGCCTGCTACTGGAAGCCGCTCTACAAGTACGCGCGCGTGGCGTGGCATCGCTCGCGCGAAGATGCGGAAGACCTCACGCAGAGCTTTTTCACGCGCGCGTTCGAGAAGGAGTCGCTCGCCTCGTACGACCGCGCGAAGGCGAGCTTCCGCACGTTCCTCCGGCTGCTCTTCGACCGGCACGTGACGAACGACTGGAGATTGGGACAGGCGCAGAAGCGCGGCGGCGGTGAGGTGCATCTCGACTTCGATGCAGCCGAGGCGGAGATCGTGACTGACGCGGCGACGCTCGCGCCCGACGAGTACTTTCACCGGGAATGGGTGCGCAGCGTCTTCGCGGTCGCGGTGGAACGGCTGCGCGAGCGCTGCGAGAGTGAGGGGAAGCTCACCCATTTTGCGATCTTCGAGAGCTACGACCTGGAGGACGACCGCGACGTCTCCTACCGCGAGCTCGCCGCCCGCTTCGGCATCGCGGAGACGCAGGTGACGAACTATCTCTCCGCGATGCGCCGCCGCTTCCGCGAGCTGGTGCTCGATGCGCTCCGCGAGGTGACGGCGACGGAGCAGGAGTTCCGCGCCGAGGCGCGCGCGCTGTTCGGAGGCGTGAAGTGAAGTGGCTTTCGGACGAGACGCTCGCGCATCTCCGCGACATCGCCGAGACGCCCGACCTCCGCGGCACGCGCTACACGCTGGTGCGCGAGCTCGGACGCGGCGGCATGGGAGTCGTGTACGAAGTGCACGACCAGGAGCTCGATCGCAGCGTGGCCATGAAGGTCGTCGACGATCCGACGCGCGGCGAGGCACGGATCATCGCCGCGCTGGAGCATCCGGGGATCGTGCCGGTGCACGACGTCGGGCTCCTCGAGGACGGCCGCTTCTACTACACGATGAAGCTCGTGCGCGGCGTGCGGCTCGACGAGTGGGTGCGGCAGGAGCATGGGCGAACCGAGGCGCTGCGGCTCTTCGCGCGCATCTGCGAGCCGGTCGCGTTCGCGCACGCGAACGGCGTCGTTCACCGTGACCTCAAGCCGGAGAACGTGATGGTCGGCGAGTTCGGCGCGGTGCTGGTGATGGACTGGGGCGTCGCGCACGCGGATGGTGGCGCGCACGAGCGCGTCATCGTCGGCACGCCCGGCTACATGGCGCCGGAGCAGGCCCGCGGCGAGCGTGCCGATGCGCGCTCCGACGTCTACGCACTCGGCGCCATGCTCGCGTTTCTCGCCGGCGACGACGCGCCGCGTCCACTGAAGGCGATCGTCGCCCGCGCGACGGCAGCCGATGCGAGCGAGCGGTACGCCGACGCGCGCGAGCTCGCCGACGACGTGGTGCGCTTCCTCGACGCGGAGCCGGTGAGCGCGTATCGGGAGAGCGTCTTCGAGCGCGCGGGCCGCTGGATCGTGAAGTACCGCGCCCTGCTCACGCTGCTGGCCGCCTACCTGGTCATGCGCGCGGCCGTACTTTTCTGGACCGGACATTAAAGGATTTCAAAAGGACGCTGAATAGAACGTCTGGAGGGACATGACATGAACAAGATCCTGGTGGGACTCATTCTCGGTACGGTGCTCGGCGCGGTCGACGGCCTCACGGCCTGGTTCACGCCCGAGGTGCGCAAAGACATCCTCGGCATCATCATCGGCTCGACCTTCAAGGGCATCATCGCCGGTGTGGCCGCCGGCATCTTCGCGCGCAAGGTGAAGTCGACGCCGGCGGGGATCGCCTTCGGCCTGGTGGTCGGCCTCGGGCTGGCGTATTGGGTCGCGGCGATGCAGGGCAAGTACTACTTCGAGATCATGCTGCCGGGAGGCACGGTCGGCGCGATCCTCGGCTGGGCGACGCAGCGGTATGGACGTCCGGCTGGGCGCAGCGGCGTTGCCGCCGCCTACATGCTCGCGCTCGCGCTCGTGGGTGTGAACGCGCAGGCGCTCGACCACGATCATCCGACCAAGCCGGCGCAGAACACCGCCTTCGAGAAGCTGAAGGCGCTCGCCGGAAAGCAGACGCCGACCATGGCCGGCGTCGGCGGCGGCAAGACGAACGTGGAGTACCGCGTCACGGCCGCCGGCACCGCGGTCATTGAGACGATGTTCGCGGGCGAGCCGCACGAGATGGTGACCGTGTACACGCTCGACGGCGACTCCATCAACGCGACGCACTACTGCTCCGGCGGCAACCAGCCGTACATGCGCATGAACAAGGAGAAGTCGGGACCGAACGACTTGGTGTTCGACTTCGTGTCGCTCACCGGCGCGAAGACCGACGGCCACATCAAGGCGGTGCGGTTCCACTTCGACGGTGACAAGGTCGTCGAGACCTGGTCGACGACGGCGAAGGAAGACTACCTGCAGCTCTCCTACTAGCTACCGAGCGATCCAGACCGTCTTGATGTTCGTGAACTCGCGGATCCCGTAAACGCCGAGCTCCCGGCCGAAGCCGGAGTGCTTGGTGCCGCCGAACGGGATCCGCGGGTCGGACGCCACCATCGCATTGACGAACACCTGCCCCGAGTCGATCCCGGCGATGAAGCGCTCTGCCTCGCCGGGATCTTTGGTCCAGACGCTCGCGCCGAGGCCGAAGATGGTCGCGTTCGCGAGCCGCACCGCCTCCTCCGCGTCTTTCACCCGGAACATCGAGGCGACGGGGCCGAACGTCTCCTCGGTGTACGCGGGGGCGGACTGCGGGATGTCGCGCAGCACGGTCGGCGCGTAGAAGTTCCCGCGATCCCGCAGCCGCTTCCCGCCGGTGAGCAGCGTCGCGCCGGCGCTCACGCTCGCCTCCACCTGCTTCGCAATGTCGTCGACGATCTGCGGCGTCGCCAGCGGTCCGACATCGGTGGCCTCGTCCATCGGATCGCCGACGGTCAGCGCCTCCATCGCCGCGACGAAGCGGCGCTCGAACTCGTCGGCCACACTCTCGTGCACGATGAAGCGCTTCGCGGCGATGCACGACTGGCCGTTGTTGACGATGCGGGCCTTGATGCCGGTCTTCACCGCCGCCTCGAGGTCGGCCGAGGGCATGACCACGAAGGGGTCGCTCCCGCCGAGCTCGAGGACGCTCTTCTTGATCCGCTTCGCCGCGTTCGACGCGACGCTCGCGCCGGCCGGCTCGCTGCCGGTCAGCGTGGCCGCCTTCACCCGTTCGTCGTCGAGCAGCGCCGGCACCTGGTCCGAGCCGATGAGCAGCGTCTGGAACTCGCCGTGCGCGAAGCCCGCCTCGCGCAGGATGTCCTCGATCGCCAGCGCGCACTGCGGGACGTTCGAGGCATGCTTGAGCAGACCGACATTGCCGGCCATGAGCGCCGGCGCCGCGAACCGGAAGACCTGCCAGAACGGAAAGTTCCACGGCATGACGGCGAGGATGATGCCGAGGGGGTCGAAGCGGACGTAGCTCTCCCGCGCGTCGGTCGGGATGTGCTCCGGCGCGAGGTACTGCTCCGCATGTTCGGCGTAGTGGCGGGAGACCATGGCGCACTTGCGCACCTCGGCCACCGCGGCCGCGAGCGGCTTGCCCATCTCCAGCGTGATCGTGCGGGCGAGCACGTCAGCGCGCCGCTCCAGGATCTCGGCCGCGCGCTGCATCCGCTCGGCACGTTCGGCGAAGGAACGACTCCTGTTCAGCTCGAATGCGTCGGCTGCCTTCCGCAGCTTCTGTTCGACGTCCGCGGATGAGAGCGGCTCGAAGGTGGCGACGACTTCTCCGGTCGCGGGGTTGACGCTGGCAATCGGCATGGCGCGGAAATGATATTCTGACCCTGCCTGCGTCCAACAGGCGCCACGTTCAATACCAACAACATGTGAAGGGGAGCCTATGAGCGTTCGCCGAACTCTCGTCCTGCTGTTCGTGTGTCTCCTGGTACCGGTTGCGCTGTTCGCACAGAGCAGCACCGGATCGATCTCCGGCACCATCGTCGACGACTCGGGTGGTGCACTGCCCGGCGTGACGGTGACGGCCACAAACGCCGCCACCGGCGCGACGCGCACGGCGGTGACGAACGGGAGCGGCAAGTACCAGCTCGCGCTCCTGCCGCCGGCGGCGTACGACGTCACCGCCACGCTGGATGGCTTTCAGCCGGTGCGGCGCGGCAACGTCACCGTCAACATCGGCACCGACGCCACGCTCAACCTCACGCTGCAGGTTGGCGTCTCCGAGACCGTGACCGTCCTCGCCGCGGCGCCGCTCATCGAGGCGGAGCGGACGCAGGTCAGCTCCGTCGTCAACGAGGTGGCCATCGAGAACCTGCCGGTCAACGGCCGCAACTTCATCGACTTCGTCCTGACCACCCCCGGCGTGGTCCGCGACGTGCGCGCGGGCGACATCAGCTTCGCCGGCCAGCGCGGCACGCTCAACTCGCTGGTCATCGACGGCGCGAACAACGACAACACGTTCTTCGGCCAGTCCCTCGGACGCACCGGCTCCGGACGCGCGCCGTATCAGTTCTCGCAGGACGCGGTGCAGGAGTTCCAGGTCAACTCCAACGCCTACTCCGCCGAATACGGGCGTGCCGGCGGCGCGGTCATCAACGTCGTCACAAAGTCGGGCACGAACGACTTCAGCGGCTCGCTCTTCTACTTCCTGCGCGACAAGCGCTTCAATGCGAACGACTACATCAACGAAATCAACAATCGCGCAAAAAGCCCGTATCACTACGACCAGTACGGCGTGAGCGCCGGCGGGCCGATCGTGCAGGACCGCCATTTCTTTTTCTTCAATTACGACGCGCAGCGCAACGATCTGCCGAACCCGGTCGTCCTCGGCGGCGGCCGCGTCCTCGCCATCCGCAACCCGGACGACCAGCGCGGGTACGACCTGCTGCTCGCCCGTGGCCAGGATTACGTCCGCCGCCAGGACCAGGACGTCTATCTCCTCAAGACCGACCACGAGATCCTTTCGAGCGCGCACCTCGCGCTGCGCTACAACCGTCAGGAGTTCGTCGGAAAGAATTACGAGAACGGCAGCCTGACCAACTCGGTCGAGCACACCGGTAATTCGCTGGTCAATACCGACACCCTCTCCGCGGTCTTCTCCTCGACGCACGGCGGCTCGTTCTTCAATGAAGTGCGCGGCCAGTACGCGAAGGACCGCGAACCGGGCATGGCGAACTTCAGCGGCCCGGAAGCGGAGATCTTCCACGACGGGAGCGTGGTCCTGCGCGTCGGGCAGAACACGTTCAGCCCGCGTGAGACGACGATCAAGCGTTACCAGATCGCCGACACGGCCACGTACATGCTCAACGACCACACGTTCAAGGCCGGCTTCGACGTCAGCAAGGACGACATCCTCAATTACTTCCCCGGCAATTTCGCCGGCTCGTTCCGCTTCAACAGCCTCGCCGATTTCGCGAACAACAAGCCGGCGCGGTATTTCCAGGCATTCGCCGGCCCCGGCACCAGCGGCGCGACGACGCAGCCGGACATCACCGAATACGGCCTGTTCCTGCAGGACGAGTGGCACCTCAATCCGGCCGTGACGGTGACGGCGGGCCTGCGCTATGACCTGCAGTCGATCGCGCAACCGGACGTCTACAACAGCGATCCGGAGCTGGTGGCGGCGGGGATCGACACGACGCTCGTCCCCGAGGACACGAACAACTTCGGGCCGCGCGTGGGCGTCGCCTGGACGCCGGGCGCCACGGGCCGCACGGTCGTGCGCGCGGGCTACGGCATCTTCTATGGCCGCACGCCGGCGATCATGATCGGCACGGCCCACTCGAACAACGGCATCAACGTGCAGACGCTCGACTTCACCGGCGCTGCAATGCCGGCGTATCCGAACAACTTCTCGTCCATTCCGACGGGCGGCGCCGCGCGTACGCCGACGATCCTCGTCTTCGACAAGGATTACGAGAACCCGCAGGTGCACCAGGGCAGCGCCGGCATCGAGCACGGACTCACCGACGACATCCTGGTCGGCGTGACGTACCAGTACGTGAAGGGTGAGGATCTCTCGCGCTCGACGGACATCAACATCAGCAACCCGGTGACGGTGACGGCAAACATCAAAGGCGGCGGCACGGCGAGCTACACGCGCTATAGCGGCCGGCCGTTCACGCACTTTGCGCGCATCATCGAGTTCCAGAGCAGCGCCCGCTCGCGCTACGACGGTTTGACGCTCGACCTGCAGAAGCGCTTCACGCACAACTGGCAGGCGCGCCTGGCGTATACGTATTCGACCGTCAAGGACGACAAGCCCGACGCCACGGCAGTGGTGCCGGGAACGGACGACGCGAAATTCATCTCCGACCCCGGTAATTTCTCGCGTGACTACACGTACGGCGACAACGACGTCCGCCACCGCGTCGTGCTGAGCGGCGTATGGTCGCTCGACTCTTACTCGCGGGGCATCAACAGCGGCGTGTTGCGCGCACTCGCCTCCGGCTGGACGTTCAGCGGGATCGCCAGCTATCAGACCGGCCAGCCGTTCACGCCGACCGTGAGCTTCGATCTGAACAACGACGGCAATGCCTCCAACGACATCGCTCCCGGCTACCGCCGGAATTCGCAGCGCCTGCCGTCGCAGTTCTCGGTCGATCCGCGCATCACGCGCGACATCGATCTCGGCGCCGCCCGCATCCAGCTCATCGCCGAGGCGTTCAACGTGTTCAACCGCTCCAACGTGAGCAACGTGAACCGCGGCTTCTACTCGTACAGCGCGTCGGCGAACGAGCTCACGCCGCTGGCGACGTACGGCGTACCGACGGTGTCCGCAGGCCCGCGCATCGTGCAGTTGGCGGCGAGGGTGAGTTTCTAGGTTCTCGTGATGGGGCCGGGCGTCTGCGGGCGTCCGGCCCTGCTTTTGACTAAAGCACGTACCGCGACAGGTCCTCGTCCTTGACGACGCCTTCCAGCACGCGACCGACGTAGGCGGCGTCCACCACCACCTCCCGCCCTCCCATCTCGCTGGCCTCGAACGACAGCTCGTCGAGCAGCCGCTCGAGAATCGTGTGCAGCCGACGGGCGCCGATGTTCTCAGTCTTGTCGTTGACGACCGCCGCGTAGCGGGCGATCTCCCGGACAGCGTCGTCGTTGAACACGAGCGTCACCCCCTCGACACCGAGGAGGGCGACGTACTGCGCGGTGAGCGCGTTCTTCGGCTCGCGCAGGATACGCTCGAAGTCGTTTTCGGTCAGCGACTCCAGCTCGACGCGGATCGGGAAGCGGCCCTGCAGCTCGGGGATGAGATCGGACGGCTTCGAAACGTGGAACGCGCCGGCGGCGATGAAGAGAATGTGGTCGGTCTTCACCATCCCGTACTTTGTGTTGACGGTCGTGCCCTCGACGATCGGGAGGAGGTCGCGCTGCACGCCCTCCCTGGAGATGTCGGGGCCGTGGGAGGCGTTCTGGCGGCCGGCGATCTTGTCGATCTCGTCGAGAAAGACGATCCCGCTCTGCTCCACCCGCTCGATGGCCTCGCGGGCGACGTTCTGCTGGTCGACGAGCTTCTCCGCCTCTTCCTGAATCAGGATCTCGCGCGCGTCGCCGACACGCATCTTCTTCCGCGTGGAGCGGCCGCCGAAGAGGCCCGGCATCATGTCCTTCACGTTGACGCCCATCTCCTCGACGCCTTGGGGCGTGAAGATCTCGAACGACGGGAAGCCCTGCTCCTTCACCTCCAGCTCGATCTCCCGCTCGTCGAGCTTTCCCTCGTCGAGCCACCGGCCGAGCTTCTCCCTGGTCTCGGTCGAGGAGTCTTCCGGCTCGGGTCCGGCCACGAAGGCGGGGCGGGCGCGCGGCGGGCGGGAGTCGGGAAGGAGGATGTCGAGAATGCGTTCGCGGGCGTTCCGCTCGGCGGACTGGCGGACCATCCTGCTCTTCTCGTCCTTGACCAGCTTCACGCCGATCTCGGTGAGGTCGCGGACGATCGACTCCACATCGCGGCCGACGTAGCCGACCTCGGTGAACTTCGACGCCTCGATCTTGAGGAACGGCGAGCGGGTGAGTCGCGCCAGCCGGCGCGCGATCTCGGTTTTCCCGACGCCGGTCGGCCCGATCATGATGATGTTCTTCGGCGCGATCTCGTCGCGCATGTCGGCGGGGAGCTGCTGCCGCCGCCAGCGGTTGCGCAGCGCGATCGCGACCGCGCGCTTCGCGGCGTTCTGCCCGACGATGTACTTGTCGAGCTCGAGGACGATCTCTTTCGGGGTGAGCCGCTCCGCGTTTAGAACGGAGTCTTCGAGGGTTGCGGGGAGTTGGATGACCATGGGGTTCAAAGGGTCTCGACCGTGATCTTGTCGTTCGTGTAAATGCAGACTTCGGCGGCCACGCGCAGCGACTCCTCGGCCACCTGCGCCGCGGTGAGCTGCGTGTGTTTCATCAGCGCCCGCGCCGCGGAGAGCGCGAATGGGCCGCCGGAGCCGATGGCGAGGATGCCGTCGTCCGGCTGGATCAGGTCGCCGGTGCCCGAGATCAGGTAGGCGCGCTCGGAGTTCGCGACGATCAGCATCGCCTGGAGTTGGCGGAGGTACTTGTCCATGCGCCAGTCCTTGGCGAGCTCCACGACGGAGCGCTCCATGTTCCCGCGGAACTCCTCGAGCTTGGCCTCGAAGCGGGAGTAGAGCGCGAAGGCGTCGGCCGCCGAGCCGGCGAAGCCGGAGAGAATCCGGTCGTGGTAGAGACGGCGGACCTTCGCCGCGCCGTGCTTCATGACCGTGTTGCCCACCGTCACCTGCCCGTCGCCGGCCATCGCCACTTGCCCGTCGCGGCGGACGCAGATCACGGTCGTCGCGCGAATGACCAGATCGTCCATGGGACGGATCGTATCAAAGCGGCGGAAAGTCGCGCGGCACCGGCGCCACCAGCGTCTCGCCAAAGTAGTCGTGGCCAAGTTTCCAGGCGTGCAGCAGCATCCGCGGCGCGCGCATGGTCGAGCCGTAGCGGCGGTCGCCGACGACAGGGCGCTCGATGGAGCGGAGATGAATCCGGATCTGGTGCATCCGGCCGGTGAGGATCTCGGCCTCGAGCAGGGTCATGCCGTCGAGCTGCTTCAAGGGGCGGACGACTGTGTGCGCGTCTTTTCCGCCGATCGGCGATTCGATCACGGTCTCCTTGGTGATCGCCCCTTCGGCCACGGCGAGATAGGTCTTCGAGATCTCACGGGAGGCGAAGAGCGCCGACAGCTCGGCGGCCGCCACCTTCGTTTTGGCGAACACGACGGCGCCGCTGGTCTGCGTGTCGATCCGGTGCACGACGAAGATCGTGCCGTAGCGGAGGCGGAGGAACTCCTCGAGCGAGCGTTCCTTCCGCTCGCGCGCGGGGGAGGTGGCCATGCCGGGCGGCTTGTCGATGGCGACCCAGGCGGCGGTCTCGCGGATGACCGTGAGGTCCGTCAGTTCCTCGGCGAGGGTGATGCGGTCGGCGTCGCTGACCTCGCGTGAGGCGACGGCGACGGGGCGATCGTTGACCAGGACGCGCCGCAAAGAAATGAGCTCTCTCGCCTTGCGGCGGGAGAGCTCGGGGTAACGCTGCGCGATGGCCTGGTCGAGGCGCACGCGGCTACTCTATTACTTTCTGACCATCCGTTCGGCTTTCACCGGCGAGGAGGACTCGCCCCCCTCGATGACCGTCAGCTCCGGGCCGCCGATGCCGAGGAGGCGGCGGACCTTTCCTTCGATCTCACCGGAGAGGTCGGTGTTCTCCTTGATGAAGAGCTTCGCGTTCTCGCGGCCCTGCCCGAGGCGGACGTCGCCGTAGGAGAACCAGGAGCCCGACTTCTCGATGATCTTGTGCTCGATACCGATGTCGAGGAGCTCACCGGTCTTCGAGATGCCCTCGCCGTAGCCGACGTCGAACTCCGCCTGCCGGAAGGGTGCGGCGACCTTGTTCTTCACCACCTTCACCTTCACGCGCGACCCGACCACTTCCTCACCTTCCTTGATCTGGTTGGTGCGGCGGATGTCGAGGCGGACGGACGAGTAGAACTTCAGCGCGCGGCCGCCCGTGGTGGTCTCGGGATTGCCGAACATGACGCCGATCTTCTCGCGGATCTGATTGATGAAAATCATGCACGTTTTCGACTTCGCAAGAATGGCCGTTAATTTGCGCATCGCCTGCGACATTAATCGTGCTTGTAAACCGACGTGAGAATCACCCATCTCGCCTTCGAGCTCGGCGCGCGGGACGAGCGCGGCCACGGAGTCGATGACGATGACGTCGATCGCGCCGGAGCGCACCAGCACCTCGGCGATCTCCAGCGCCTGCTCGCCCGAGTCGGGCTGCGAGACCAGGAGGTTGTCGACGTCGACGCCGAGCTTCTTCGCGTACTCGGCGTCGAGCGCATGCTCGGCGTCGATGAACGCCGCCAGCCCGCCGGCGCGCTGCGCCTCGGCGATGATGTGCAGCGAGAGCGTCGTCTTACCGGACGACTCCGGTCCGAAGATCTCGATGATGCGGCCGCGCGGCACGCCGCCGACGCCGAGGGCGGCGTCCACGCCGATCGACCCGGTGGAGATCGCGCTGACCGCGGTGAACTCCTTCGCGCCGAGGCGCATGATCGAGCCTTTGCCGAACTGGCGCTCAATCTGCGAGAGGGCTGTTTCGGCTGCTTTCAACTTGTCAGTGGGGATAATGGCCATCAGGCTGCTCCTTCATTCTTTTCCCGGAGCTGGTTGCCGAGAAGAGGGGCGGGAAGAGGTCGGGCGACGGGCGTTCACGTGTGGTGAAGCGAGTGTACGACGGCGATATTCACGGTGCAAGAAACTGTGGAAAACAGCGCGAATTCATGTGGAAAATCTACAACCGGGAGACTGCGATGAAGCTTTCCGCGGCGGCGATTCTTTTGTTCGTGGCCTGTGCTGCCTCACAATCGGCACCTGTGAAACCCTGGCGGGTCGAGGTGACGACGAGCGGCGGGATCACCGGCCGCGGCAATGGCGGTTGGGGCATTGACTCCGAGGGGAAGGTTTCGGTCACGGCGATGAACCGCCGGACCTGTACCTACGACGCCACGCCCGAGGAGCTGCGGCGATTCGAGACGCTGCTCGCGAACGCGCGGCCGGAGACCTGGAAGGACTCCTACGTCCCGGAGGACAACTGCTGCGACCGCATCGAGTACCGGATGACCGTCGTGCGCGGCGGCGAGGAGCGGAAGATCGTCTGGATCGACGACCCGATGCCGATGCCAAAGGACCTGGACGCGATCGCGAAGGCGGTGACCGGCGTCGCGCCGAGCCTGAGGACCGAATACGGGCCGCAGTGCATTTGAGGAACGTAGAGGGATCTTGACGGGCTAAAGGACGGCATGCTGTCATTCCGTCATCATGGCAAAGCCTCGTTTCGGGACGTGGCTCGCCAGCGCGAGCGTCTTCGTCCTCCTCTGCTTCTCCGCGACGGCGGCGCCTGACACCGTCCAGGTGAAAGTGACCGTCCGCACCGCGGGCGGTGGCTCGGTCCCCGCAGCCTACGTATCCTTCGTCGCGCCCGATCATCCCGGCTGGCGGCCTTCCGCGGAAGCGGTCGCGGCGAATGGCGTCACGACGCTTCAAGTCCGCCCCGGCTTCTACCGCGTGTTCGCGGGAGCAATGGGGCATCAGGACAGCTCCCGGTCAGTCGAGGTGCGGGAGGCGGCGACGATCACGTTCGAACTGCCGCCGAGCGTGAAGGTGGAAGGGACGGTCGTCGACGGTAGCGGCAATCCGATCGCCGGCGCCGAGGTCCGTCATCTCCGGGCGGTGGGAGCGAAGCAGGCCACGCAGGTGACCGAGCAAGCGCGCCGATTCTTCGCCGCCGACTGGAAAACGCGCACCGATGCCGAAGGACGCTGGAGTCTCCAGGGGCGGTCGGATGCGACGATCCCGGTCCTGATCGAGGCGCGCGGCTTTGCACCGGCGCACGAATTCCGCGGCGCGGCGTCAGCGCCCGTAACCACGCTGCAGCGCGGCGGCAGCCTCACGGTGACGCTCGACCGCGCCGACGGAGACCAGATCCTCTCGCTCGTGCGCTCTGCCGCCGACGGAGCCGCGGTTGCGCCGGCACCCTGGGAGGCGCCGGTCTGGTCACGCTCCGCCGACCGGACGACGATCGTCTGGGACGCGCTGCCGGCGGGCCGGTATCAGGTCGTCGCTCATGCGGTCGACCCAAGGCATTACGCGACGCCAACCCCCCTGGCGACATTCACGGTCTCCCCTGGAGCGGCGGGAGAGGGAAGCGCCGCGCTGCCCCGACTCCCGCGGCTCGATCCGGACGCGATGGTGCTCTTCGTCCCGCAACGCTCCGCCCGTGAGCTGGTCGCACTGCAAGCCATCGCCTCCACCGCGCGCGGTGCGGACGAGGTGCAGGTGGCGCTGGAGCGTGCCTCCGGCGGCACCCTCGTCTATCTCCGCACCAAAGCCACGCCGGACGAGGTGTTTCTCTCGACGGTCGACACGATCATCGCGCCGGCGCTCGCCGGAACCGGAACGGTCGACGCACCGCTGGCGACGGTCACCACGCCGCGCGCGGACATGACAATCCGCCTCGAGCGGAGCGACGCGGCGCCACCCATTCCGCTCTGGTCGACGGCGCACTTCAGCGGCTGCCAGACACCGCGTCCGGTCTCGCTTGCAGCGTCGCCCTCGAAAGACGGCGTACTCCAGCTCCCGTTCCCCACTGTCTGCCGTGCGGTCGTCGTGCGCCTCCCGCCGTTCGCGTCCGTGGTGATCCACGCCTCGATGGCGCCGCGCCAGGTGCGCACGTTCGGTCCCTACGTCCTCACCCTCGCCGCGTCGGCCGCCATCCAGGTCGTTCGGGATCCAAGCGGCGCCGCCGTCGCTGGCGCGCCCATTCGCGCGATCTCTACTCCCGACGAGCCGGAGGAGCTCGTCTTCGCCGACGGGACGGCGTCCGCTGACGGCACGCTCCTCCTGACCGGCTTGCCGCCGGACCGTGACGTCATCCTCGAGGCGCGCGATCCGGCAGCCGACCTCTCCGGCTCCACGCGCGTCACCGTCGCCCTCGCCGAAACGGTGGTGGCTCGTGTGACGGTACCGGAGCCGGCGAAGCTCACGGTTGAAGCGAAGCTCGAGGCGCGCGTCAGGCAGCGATTTCCCGAAGCGAAGGTCCACACCGTCACCGTCGACCGTGAGCAGGCTGATGAGCGGCGACTGCCGTCTGACCGCAAGTCCGCCGCGCCGGACCCGGCCGGCGACGTGGTATTCAGCGGACTCAGGCCGGGGCTCTGGCGTACGTACGTGCTGATCGAAGCCGCCGGCGCCATTCAGCCGGTGCCACTCGAGGACGTCGAGCTCAGCGCCGGTGAGGAAGCACGGATCGGCGGCAGCATCGACCCGCCGGTGTTCGAGGGCCGGGTCGTCTCCGGCGGCCGCGCGATCGCGGCGCAGGTCGGGTTCGGCTCCGGTTCGGGTCCGACCTCGCTCACCCGCTTCGTCCGAGCCGACGCGGAGCGCGGATTTTTCGTCCTCCTGCCGAAACCGGGGATCTACGCCGTCACCGTGACGCCGCTTGCCGATCAGGAAAGCAGGATCGACGTCGGGGAGCTGAACCTCGACGATCCGGCGCGCCCGCTGACCATCACGTTGCCCGCGTCCGCAATCCGCGTGTCGGTGCGGCAGGGCGGTGCGCCGGCAGCGAACGCGTCGATCACCGCCTCCCTCTATCGCGGAACTGATGAGGGCACCGTCCATGAGTCGCGGCGGGGAGGCAGCACGAGCTCAGACGGAGAGCTGCGTCTCGAGTCGGTCATGCCCGGTCGGTGGCTCGTCACCGCGACCGATCCGGCCAGCGGGCGCAGCGCCGAGACAGCGGTCGACGTACAACCGGGCGAAACCGCGACGGCGGAACTGGAGCTCCGCGAGAGCTCGTCGCTTGCCGGTGTGGTGCGCCTCGCGAGCGGCGCCCCCGCCAGTGGAGCCACCATCACCTGCCTCTACGCCGGAGCGGCAGGCCTGCCGCGGCTCGACGAGACGCGTGCGGACGGCGAAGGCCGCTTCGAGCTTTCCCTCCCCACGCCTTCGCCAATCCGGCTTCAGTGTGCGGCGGCGACGCCATCAGGCCACATCGCGCCGTTCACCACCCCGCCGGCGGCGAATGCGGTCGTGCTGATGCCGCGATCAACGGGGTCGCTGTCGATCGCCGACTGGAGCACCGCGCCCGACCGCGACGCGTTCTGGCTCGTGTCGAGCGAAGGACAGGGATTCAACCTCGGGTGGGGCGCCGCCACCCTGCGCATCGCGGCCGGCGACTGGCGTCTGGTACGCGTCAGCCGGCCGGACGAGCTGCTGCGGCTCGCGGCCGGTGCGCCCGCTGGCCTCGACACCGCGACCCGTCTCCGCATTCAACCGGGGGAGGTGAAGACGATTCGCCTCCAGCCGAAATCCACGTCCGAAGAGAACGAAGGAGGGTACGAGTGACGGGATGGTTCGTCCCGTGCGTGCCAGTAGTACAAGTACGAGTACACCGCGAACGCGATCTGCTGGACGATGAGCGCCTGCGTCGTCGTCGGCGCGGGCAGCCGCACGCGGTGTGACTCGATGGTACCGGTCCCGGTGCCGAGCGCAATGGGAACGCCCCGTACTCAGCGGAGGCGGGGCGGCGGCTGTACGATTACTACGGCGACGCCTGTCCGGCTGACTGCAGCGGCTGTCAGTACCGCGACGGCCTCCCTCCTGAATACAACGGATGAAGCTTCTGCTCGCCATCGCGGCTCTCTTCGTGGCGCAACTGAAAGGTTGCGCCACGTCGTTTTGCGGGCTGACGGACCTGAGCCGGTACGAGGCGCAGGAGGCGGAGCTGTTCGCGCCTGGCGTGCAGGACATCGCGGCCGTGGCGACGATGCGGGACGGGACGTTGCTCGTCGCCGGCCGTACGCAGTTGTCGCCCGTCGCGGACGAGTTTCATCTGCTGCGGTGGAGCAGTGGACGGGGGGCGGAAACGCTGGCGCGGTTCGCTCTGGAGTTCGACCTGCGGGAGACGTTGTGGGCGGAGCGGGAAGGCGGCGGGTGGTGGTACTCGGTCGCCGGGACGCGCGACAACGTCGTCGGCGTGACGTTCGTGCGGGAGCAGGGGCAGCAGTTTGCGCGCGTGCCGTTCGAGGGGCCGCACATCTGGGTGCCGCTGAGCGGTCCGGAGCCGCGGGGCCTCTACATCCACGACGTGCCCGGTGGTACGAGGTACGACGACGTGCGCCCCGAGGGGGCGGTGCGGTCCTGGACCGTTCCGGGCAGACGGCACGTCCTGCCGATGCGGTGGACGGCGCAGGCGCTGGCGGACGGGCGGGTGGCGGTGGTGGCGCTGGAGCCGCGCACGGACGACGACATCCTGCGCGCCCGCGTCATGCTGCGGATCCTCGGCGACGGCGAGCCGGAAGAGGCAGTCCTGGGCGAGCGCAACGACCTGGTGCGGGTCGTATCCGCCACCGGAACAGGCGGCAAGATCGCGCTGGTCCTTCAGACCGACAGCGGGATCGTCGGCGGGATCGTCGATCCGCTTCGCCGGGAAGCGGTCGAATGGCAGCCGCTCGCCGATGACAGCGCGATTCCGAAGGTGATCGCGAGCGGAGACGACTTCGTGGTGGCGTGGACGGCGAAGCAGGTCCTCCGTGCACGGACGATGAGGCGTGACACGACCGTCGATGTCGCGAAGGTATTCGCCCGCGATGACCGCCCGCGCTTCTTCAGCGTCGAAGCGGAGGACGACGAGCTGCTCTTCTACTGGCAGGGGGACCATCTCGGGACGCGCCGACTGCCGGCGAACCTCGCCGGATTCGCACTCCTTGAAGACCTGACCGCGCTCGCCGCGAAGTGGTGCGACTAGGCGGCGATCTCGCCGAGCGCCGCGCGGATCTTCTTCAGGTCCTCCACGAACCTCTCCCGTTCCATCCGCCGCGCGTCATCGGTCGGCGCGCGCAGGATCGAGGAAGGGTGAACGGTGGCGGTGACGTACTCCGCGAGCTCCGAGGGGACGAAGAGTCCGCGCTGGATCGAGACTTTGAACTTCGGGCTGATGACTGCCTGGGCGGCGGTCGAGCCGAGGCAGATGATCGCGCGCGGCTTGATGACGCTGATCTCCGACTGCAGCCAGGGGCGGCAGGCCGTGATCTCGACCGCGTTCGGCTTCTTGTGGATGCGGCGCTTGCCGCGCGGCTCCCACTTGAAGTGCTTCACCACGTTCGTGACGTAGACCTTCGTGCGATCGATCCCCGCCTCCTCCAGTGACTTGTCGAGGAGCGCGCCGGCGGGGCCGACGAAGGGACGGCCGGAGAGGTCTTCCTTGTCGCCCGGCTGCTCGCCGATGAACATGATGAGCGAGCTCTGTTTCCCCTCGCCGAAGACCGTCTGCGTACCGGTCTTCCAGAGGTCGCAGGCCGTGCATTCCGCGGCAACGGTGCGGAGCTTGTTGAGCGTCGGCCGCGGCGGAATCAGCGGAGCAGCAGTCTGGATCTCCACGCAGCCGTGGCGAAGCATGTGACGTGCCGCGCGTACAATCGAGCCATGCTCGACCGGCGGGAGTTCCTGGAGGTTCTCGGCCTCGCCACGCTCGCACAGGCGTGCGCATCGACAGCCCAGCGTGGCGCGTGGGTTAACGACGTCCATGCGCAGCTCAACCGCACCTGGGTGTCGGATGTGCTCCGTCCATCGTCCGTCGACGAATTGCGGCGCGCCGTCACGCGAAACAGACACCTATCGGTCGCCGGCGGCCGCCACGCCATGGGCGGGCAGCAGTTCGCGTCGGACACGCCGCTCCTCGACATGAACGGGATGAACCGCGTGCTCGGCATCGACGAGACGGCGGGGATCGTCGACGTCGAGGCGGGGATCCAGTGGCCGGAGCTGATCGCGGCGCTGCGGCAGTCGAAGTGGGGCATCCGCCAGAAGCAGACCGGAGCCGACCGGCTGTCGATCGGCGGCGCGCTCGCCGCCAACGCGCACGGCCGCGGCCTCACGATGAAGCCGTTCGTCGGCGATGTCGACTCCTTCACGCTCATCACCGCGGACGGCGAGGCAGTCGAATGCAGCCGGACGAAGAACGCCGGCCTCTTCGCGCACGTTATCGGCGGCTACGGCCTCTTCGGCGTCGTCACCTCGGTGCGGCTGCGGCTCTCGCCGAAACAGCCGGTGCAGCGCGTGGTCGAGGTGCAGGACGTCGGGAAGGTCGTCGACGCCTTCGACGCCCGCGTCGCCGAAGGTTTTCTCTACGGCGACTTTCAGTTCTCGATCGATGACGCGTCGCCCGACTTTTTGCGGAAAGGCGTCTTCTCCTGCTACCGCCCGACGGCCGAACAGCCGGGGAAGACGCAGGCGGAGTTGAAGCCCGAAGACTGGCTGCGCCTCCTCTACCTCGCGCATGCCGATAAGGGGCAGGCGTTCGAGCGTTACGCCGCCTACTACCTCTCCACGTCGGGGCAGGTGTACTGGTCCGACGAGCACCAGCTCAGCTTTTATCCCGACGACTACCACCGCGCCCTCGACCCTCTGCTCAAGACGGCGCGTGCGACGGAGATGATCACGGAGCTGTACGTCCCCCGCCCGCGCCTCGCCGAGTTCATGGCTGCCGCCGGAGAAGAGCTGCGCGGCCGGAAAGAGAACGTGGTGTACGGGACCGTACGCCTCATCGAGCGCGACGACGAGACGGTGCTCCCCTGGGCGAAGCAGCCCTACGCGTGCGTGATCTTCAACCTGCACGTGGAGCACGGCCCGGCAGGCGAAGCGCGCGCCGCGGACGCCTTCCGCGCGCTGATCGACCTCGCGCAGGAGCGCGACGGCAACTACTTCCTCACCTACCATCGCTGGGCGCGCCGTGAGCAGGTAGAGCGCGGCTATCCCCGCTTCGCGGAGTTCCTGCGCGAGAAGCGGCGCGCCGATCCGCAAGGCCGCTTCACCAGCGACTGGTACCGCCACTACGCGGAGATGTTCGGCGCGTGAGCATTCAGGAGCCCGTCACCCTCGCCACCGACTATCTCCTCGCCATCGCGGGGGCGGTCTTCGCGGCGAAGCTCTGGCGGACCCAGCGCATGTGGGCGCTCGCCTTCGCGTTCACCGCCCTCGGCTCCTTCCTCGGCGGCACGTATCACGGGCTGCTCCACTCGCCGGAGCTGTGGAAGGGAGTGGTCTTCTCGATCGGCATCGCCAGCTTCTTCCTGCTGGCGGGCAGCGGGCGGGCCTTCGCCGTCATCGCCACGATCAAGCTCGTCGCCTACTGCTCGTGGATGATCGCGCACGACGGGTTCGAATGGGTGATCGCCGACTACGGGATCACGCTTCTCCTCGTCGGCATCGCCGCGCTCCTGCGGCGCGACGGCTCTAGCTCCTGGATCTGGGGCAGCATCGCGCTGTCCGTCGTGGGGGCGCTCGTGCAGCGAAGCGGCTTCGCGCTGCACCGCCACTTCAACCACAACGACCTCTATCACGTGATCCAGCTCGCGGCGCTCTGGCTCCTCTACCGCGGCGGGCGCGCTATGACGTCAGCGACAGCCCCACCGACGACCCGACCCACGTGAACTGCTTGTTGAAGTCGACCCCCAGCATCTTGCCGCGCGAGAGGCGCACGAGGTTCTGAGCGAGGATCGGTTTCGCCTCGTCGTCCGGCCGGAGGAACATGAGCCGGATCTCGATCTTCACGCCGCCGCCGTCGACCGCCTGCAGCGCCGGCTCGTACTCGATCTTCTCCTGCAGGCACCAGGCGTTGCGCTCGATCTCCGGGATGCCGTCGACGTCGGCGCGCGTCGGCTCGACGTTCACCCCGCCGCCGGCGAACGAGAACAGCGGCTTGAGCACGTAGCGTGAGAGATCGTCCGGGATGCGCTCAAAGTCCGACACCAGCGTCGCCTTCGGCACCGACGGATGATCGAGGAACGGCAGCGAGTACTTCGACCAGACCCAGTACCAGTTCGGATGCGGCGCCCACTCGACGTCCAGCTCCTCGCGATGGTCGAACGGCAGCTCGATGCGCTTGTTGATCAGCTCATCGAAGACGACGCGGTTGTAGATGCGCCGGATCTCGGTCTCGCCGCGATAGAGCTTCTTGCCGCGCTTCGTGAGCGTCGTCGGATCGACCGCGTCTACGCCGAAGAGGAGCTTCGTCGCCGCGAAATCGGGAGAGGTCTTCTGCCGCGGCGGGTCGATGTCCATCAGGATCACTTCCGCCGGATCGTGCCTGCCGACGATCGTGCGGCGGGCGAGGTCGATGAACGACTCGCGGTCGTAGCCGGAGAACCAGCAGGACCAGGCGACGTCCAGTCCTTCCATCCGCGCCAGCGTGTCCTTCCAGGCGTCGCGCTGGATGACCTGCAGCGCGGTGAGCGAGGGAAACCCCTGCAGCTCGATCAGCTTCGGCACCAGCTCGCCGTTCTCGCGTACGACCGCGAAGTCGACCTGCGAAAAGTGCGGCAGCGCGTCCATCCCGGGTGTGTTCCAGCGCTCGGGGATCGCCGCCTTCATCCGCTCGATGAGCGCGGGATCGGAGAGCTGCTCGACGATCGCCGTCGCGCTCTCCACCGCCTTCTGCTTGAAGTCGTCCGGCAGGAAGACGGGAGTCTCGGCGAGGCGGAACTCGAACCGTGAGTCGAGCCGCGTCGACAGCTCGCGCTGGTAGAACTCGTAGAGCTCGGGCGTGAACTGCGAGTTGAAGAGCGTGCGGAAGCGCGCGTCCATGCGCGCGGAAGCTTACTTCTTCTTCAGTTCCGTCAACACGAGCTTCGCGACCGCCTTGAGCGTGTCGAAGACGCCGGTGCCGTTCATCGCCACCGCCTCGAACGTCGGCTCGCCCTTGAAGTTGAGCTGGCGGTACATCTCGTCCATCGGCAGCGCCGTCGGGAGGTCGCGCTTGTTGAACTGGAGGACGTACGGGACCGACTTCAGCTCGTACCCCTGTTCCTTGAGGTTCTTCTCCAGGTTCACGAGCGACTCGACGTTCGCCTCCATGCGCGCGTCCTGCGAGTCGGCCACGAAGACCACGCCATCCACACCTTTGAGGATCAGCTTGCGCGAGGCGTCATAGAACACCTGGCCGGGGACCGTGTAGAGGTGAAAGCGCGTCTTGAAGCCGCGCACCGTGCCGAGGTCGAGGGGGAGGAAGTCGAAGAAGAGAGTGCGGTCGGTCTCAGTGGCGAGGGAGATCAGCTTTCCCTTCGCCTGCGGGTTCGTCTTGTCGTAGATCCACTGCAGGTTGGTCGTCTTCCCGCACAAACCCGGGCCGTAGTAGACGATCTTGCAGTTGATCTCCCGCGCCGCGTAGTTGATGAACGTCATGGACTATTCGCTGAACAGGCTATCGATGTCTTCGTCGGTGATCTCAGCGAACGGCGAGTCGAAGCGGCTGGACATCGAGCCGCGTTCCGCCTCGGACTTGCGGATCAACTCCTCGAAGGTGCGCTCCAGCTCCTGGGACGCCTTCTTGACACGCAGCCGGACCAGTCCGAGCGACGACTTCTCGTCGAAGATCACGACGAGGATCACGCGCTGAGCGACGAGGGAGATGTGGATGTTGTCCTTCTCCCCCTCGTGGAACAGGATCGAGAACTCTTTCTCGCCGATCAGCTTGGCGAGACCGTCCGTCGCCGCCACGTTGCCGGCAGTGAGTGAAGCGAGCGACGTCGCGTCGACGCCGCGCATGTCGCCCTGAACGGCGATCTGCTGGCCGTTCTTGTCGACCAGGAAAACGATCTTCGAGTTGGAGTCGACCTGCAGACGGTGGAGGATGTCCTTGATCTGCTGGTACTCCTCCTCGTACATCACGAGATCAGGAGCGGCCATTCATTCTTTCCATGCGGCCCGTGGACGGGACAAGAATGTATAGCATGAACGCGAAAGAAAGCGGCACGTTTCTCATCGGCGGCGACCTCCCCGTCCACCGCCTCGGCTTCGGCGCGATGCGCATCACCGGCCCCGGGATCTGGGGCCCGCCCGAAGACAAAAAGGAGGCGCTGGCGGTGCTCCGCCGCGCCGTCGAGCTGGGGGTGAACCTCATCGACACCGCCGAGTCCTACGGCCCCTACGTCAGCGAGGAGCTGATCGCCGAGGCGCTGCATCCGTATCCGCGGGACCTCGTCATCGCCACGAAGGGTGGCTTCGACCGCAGCGGCCCGAACGCCTGGGAAGTGAACTGCCGCCCGGAGCGCCTGCGCGAAGGGCTGGAGGGAAGCCTGAGGCGCCTCCGCCTCGACCGCATCGAGCTCTACCAGTTGCACCGCATCGACCCGAACGTGCCGGAAGACGAGCAGTTCGGCTTCCTGGCCGAGGCGCAGAAGGAGGGAAAGATCCGGCACATCGGTCTCTCCGAGGTGACGGTGGAGGAGATCGAGCGGGCGCGGAAGCAGATCGACGTCACCACGGTGCAGAACCGCTACAACCTCGGCGACCGCGAATGGGAGGGGGTCGTCGACTACTGCGAGCGCGAGAACATCGGCTTCATCCCCTGGTATCCGCTGAACGTCGGGAAGCTGCCGGTGTCGGCGGCCGAGGCGCTCGCGTGGCTGCTCGCGCGCTCGCCGGTAATGCTGCCGATCCCCGGCACCTCGCGCGTGAAGCACCTCGAGGAGAACATGAGGGCGGTGGAGATCAAATCTCCCGACGTCCCTCCAGCGCCTTAGACATCGTCACCTGATCGGCGTACTCGAGATCGCCGCCGACCGGCAGGCCGAACGCGAGGCGCGTCGTGCGCACGCCAGTGGTGCGGAGCTGCTGCGCGATGTACAGCGCGGTGGCTTCGCCCTCGACGTTCGGGTTCGTGGCGATGATCACTTCGCGCGGTGAGCTTCCCTGCACCCGCTTGATCAGCCCCGCCACGTCGATGTCCTGCGGCCCGATCCCCTTGAGCGGCGAAAGCGCGCCGAGGAGCACGTGGTAGACGCCCTTGAAGTCGCGCGTCTGCTCGATCGTCTGGATGTTGAACGCCTCCTCGACGACGCAGATCACCGACGGATCGCGGCGGGCGTCGGAGCAGATCGCGCAGGGCTCGACGTCCGTCATGTTGTTGCAGGCGGAGCAGCGGAAGATCTTCGTCTTGACGTCGAGGATCGCGGTCGCCAGCGCCTCCGCCTCGGCCGGCGGGCGTTTGAGGATGTGATACGCGAGCCGCTGCGCCGACTTGCCGCCGACGCCCGGGAGCTTCGTCAGCTCGTTGATCAGGTTCGCGAGCGGCGGCGCGGTCATCAGAAGCCGGGGATCTTGAGGCCGCCGGTCATCGCACCCATCGACGACTGCATCTCCTCGTCGACCTTGCGTGCCGCCTCGTTGACCGCCGCCTTGACGAGGTCCTGCAGCATGTCGACGTCATCGGGGTCGACCGCTTCCTTGTCGATGGTGATGGAGAGCAGCTCCTTGTTGCCCGACATCTCCGCCTTGACCATGCCGCCGCCGGCGGTGCCCTCGACGCGGATGGACTGCATCTGGCGCTGCATCTGGTCCTGCATCTGCTGCGCCTGCTTCATCAGTTGTTTGATGTTCATCGTTTCTCCTTCACGAGCTCCCCGCCGAGGTGCTTGCGGAACGCGCTGACGACCGGATCGTTGCTCAGCGGGGCGGGCTTGTCTTCCGCGCGGCGGCCGGGCAATGGTGCAGCCTCGGCGGACGCGACCCTGGTTTCGACAATCATCTTCTCGCCATACAGCTCCGAGGCGATCTGCGCGACGGCGTCCTTCGCGTCGCTCACGCTGTCGGCGTGGAACGAGTCCTCGAAGACGAACGTCAGCTTGTTCCCGTTGCGCTCGAGCTGCGCGCCGGCGAGGTAGCCGCCGATGAGCGGGCGCTTCGCCCGGACGCGCGCGACGAGGTCTTCCGGCTGTGCCGCGGTTGCCGGTGGTGCCTGTGGAGCGGCGGGCTTCAGCCCGCCGGATTTGGCCGTTGATGTCGGCGGGCTGAAGCCCGCCGCTCC
>DASWNW010000090.1:0-59782 GCA_036399015.1 Thermoanaerobaculia bacterium
CCCGAGCCGCTGATACCGCGACACCCACTTGTATGCGCACGAGCGCGCAACCCCGTGCCTGTCGGCCGCCTCGCTGACCCTCATCCCGTCGTTCACATCGAAGATCAACGCTTCCTTGGCACTCATCGGACTCCTCCACGCGCCATCCCCACACCCTCCCGGGCATAGGTTGCATCAGGTGTCCTCGATGTCCCCGGTCAGTACCCCCCGCACGCGGGGAGAAGGGCAACGAAGCGGTGCTCAACGCGCTCCGACCCGCGGCGTGATGAACTTCCCGGCGCTGGTGGCGCTCTCGATCACCGACGCGTAGACGTACGTGTCGCGGACCCCGCTCTCCACCACCACCGAGAAGCCGGAGCCGGCGGTGATGAGCGGGAAGAGCGCCTGGATGGCGTCGTGGCGGAGCGACTCCGGTTCGACGCGCAGATGCGTCACGGCGATGGTCCGTCCCGGGATGCGCTGCAGCGCGAGCGTGAACTCCGCCGGGCGCGTGCCGAGGTTCACGAGACCGATGTTCGTGCGATGCGTGTCGCTGAAGGCGAGGCCGTCGAGGACGCGCACCGGGAACCAGACGTCGCCGTCGTAGACGTCGAGCGGCTGCCGCGGCGCATCGGGCAGCGTCATCGGATACGCCTGCGCCCGGACGGCGATGCCGCGGCGGCTGTTCGTGGTGATGCGCAGCGGCGAGATCGCGTGCGGCAGCCCGAACGCCTGGCCGACGATGTCGGGGAAGCGCTGCACCTGTCCCGGCGACAGCGTGAAGAACATCGGCGCGGCGGCGGGGACGGCGGGGAGCTCGAGCGCGACGTCGAGGTCGACGCTGCCGCTGTTCGCGATCTCGACGTCGGTCAGCCAGCGGCCCGGCACTCCCGTCACGTTCCCGACCACCGGCACGATCGTGGTCGACACGCCCTGCCCCCGCGCGGCGGCCGCGCACAGGAGAAGGAGAACCAGGACCACTCGAAGCCTCATCGCTTACTTCAGACGTCCCACGCGGTCTAAAAGTTACACGAAGTGAGGGCGGAGAACGCGCGTGCCGACCACGAGCACCTTCTGCAGCGGCGAAAGCGACAGGCGCTTCCGGACCGCAACCAGCGGGTCCTTGCGCAGCTTGGCGAGCACGGTCGCGTAGACGCCGCCCATGAGTAAGGTAGGGAAGCGGGCGTCGAAGGCGAGCTCGCCGAGGAGCGGCTCGGCCTCGCGGAAGTAGCGCTCGGCGCGGGCGATCTGGAACTCGATCAGGCGCCGCACGCGGTCGTTCTCGGCGCGCTCGAGCAGCTCGCGCTCGGTGACGTCGAACTGCCGCAGCTCCTCGAGCGGGACGTAGATGCGGTCGCGCGCGACGTCGTCGCCGATGTCGCGGGTCACGTTCGTCAGTTGCAGCGCGGTCGAGAGGTTGCGCCCGTACACCAGCGCCTTGTCGGACTTGTAGCCGAAGATCGAGAGGGAGATGTCGGAGATGGAGGTGGCGACGTAGTCGCAGTACTGGAGCAGCTCGTCGAACGTCTCATAGCGCGTCTTGACCATGTCCTGCCGGCAGCCGTCGATCAGCGCCTCGAAGGCGTTCTTCGGGATGGCGAAATGGCGCAGCGCGTCGGCGAGGGCGATGGTGATGGGATGAGTGGGACGGCCGGCGTAGCAGGCGTCGAGCTCCGCCTGCCAGGCGTCCAGCCGCTCGGGGATGTTCTCGCCCGGATCGTCGGCGATGTCGTCGGCGAAGCGGCAGTAGGCGTAGGCGGCGTAGACGGCGCGCCGCTTCACCTTCGGCAGGAAGCGGAAGCCGACCGAGAAGTTCTTGCCGTGCTTGTGGGCGACCTGGCGGCAGAAGACGTACGCCTCGTCGACCGTCACGGCTGCACTTCTCCGAGGGGAGGCACTTTCATCTCGGTGTCGCGGGCGCGGCACCAGTGCACGTCCGGCTTGTGCTGGCACCGGCCGTCGTGACGCCAGAAGCGCTGCACGACCGGCGCGAGCAGCGCCTTCCACCAGGTGCTCGCGTGCCATCCGCTGAGATAGCGGTGAAAGTCCTTCGCCCGCGCCGCCTGCCGCACGAACATGGAGAGGCCGGTGTTGCCACCCGCCTCATAAAGAAAGCGATTGACGAGGCTCGTGCGCTGCTTCGCGCCGAGAGCCTGCGTCCAGAGCTCGTTGAAGTCGCGCTGCTCGAGGATGCTCTGCGCGGCGAGCCAGCCGCTGGTCAGCGCATAGCGGATCCCGAGGCCGAAGAGGTAGTCCTGAAACCCGGCCGCCTCGCCGACGTAGCGCGCGCCGCCGCGGGTCGCGCTGCGCTTGAGATGGAAGTTCATGTACGAGTAGCCGGTGCGCGTCTCTGCCGGGATCTCGAACGGGTTCGCGCGGCGCGCCGCGGCGAGGGAGTGCTCGAAGTAGTCGTCGATCTTCTTGAAGTCGGCGACGATCGCGCAGCCGAACGTGGCCACGCCGTCGAGGATGAAGAAGTAGGAGTAGCCGCCGGGGGAGAGGTGATGGTTGAAGAAGACCTCGACCCGCTCGGGATCGGCGGTGTGCCAGGTCATCTCGCGCGCCAGGCCGTCGGGCGAGGCGGGGCCGGTGGCGACGATGTCCGCCTCTTCCGGCTTGAGGCGGCTGTTGAAGAGGACGCGCGCGCCGGCGCGCTGGGCCTGCGCGAGGAGGCCGCGGTCGAGCGAGCCTTCCTCCGGACCGCGGCGGATGAAGAAGCCGTACGGCTGGCTGCTGCGGATGACGCGGGCGGTGTTGCGCGCGTCGTAGAAGGTCGCGCTGGTGACGGGGCGGAAGTAGAAGTTCGGCTCGACGCCGATGCGGGCGAGGAAGTCGGGGACCGGCTCGGTTTCCGAGGCCGCCTCGATGATCTGCAGGTCTCCGATGAAGCGGGTGCCGACATCGCGCTTGGCCTCGTGCACCTCGACGTCGCGGCCGGCGCGGGCGAGGGCAATGGCGGCGGCGAGGCCGGATGGTCCCGCGCCTGCAATGCGGATGGTCTGGCTCATGGTCAAGTCGCGCGGTATGGTATCGCGCCGGTCAGTGCATGAATTCCGAGACAGTCGAGGAAGTCGAAGCCCCAGCAGAGTCTGAAGGTGCCGCCGCGCGGGCGGCCGCTCCGCGCCGCTTCGGCGGGTACGCGGCGCTCGTGGCGGCCGGCATTCTCCTGAGCCGCATCGCGGGTCTCGTGCGCACCAGCGTCTTCGCCCACTACCTCGGCGCGTCGGGTGCCGCCGACGCCTTCAACGTCGCCCTCAAGGTCCCGAACTTTCTCCAGAACCTGCTCGGGGAAGGGGTGCTGTCCGCCTCCTTCATCCCCGTCTATTCGCGGCTCGTCTCGCGCGGCGATCAGAAAGAGGCCGACCGCGTGGCCGGCGTCTTCGTCTCCTTCCTCGCCCTCATCGTGCTGGCGATCGTCGCCGTCGGCGTGCTCGCCGCGCCACTCATCCTCGCCGTCACGGCCGCGGGGCTGGAGCCGGAGGTGATGGCGCTGGCAGTGAAGTTCACCCGCATCATCTTTCCGGGTGTCGGCCTGCTGGTGCTGTACGCCTGGGCGCTCGGCATCCTGAACACGCACAAGCAGTTCTTCATCGGCTACGTGGCGCCGGTGCTCTGGAGCGCCGCCATGATCGCCACGCTGGTGATCTTCGGCATGCGCGTGCGCGGAGCGGAGCTGGCGACGGCGCTGGCGTGGGGGACGCTGGTCGGCTGCGTCCTGCAGTTCGCGGTGGAGATCCCGTTCGTGCTGAAGTACGCGCGGCATCTCTCGTTCGGCTTCGACAGGACGCTGGAGCCGGTGCGGACGATCTTCCGCAATATCCTCCCGGTGGTCGGCGGGCGCGGCGTAGTGCAGATCAGCGGCTACGTCGACACCTTCATCGCCTCCTTCCTGCCGACCGGCGCCGTCTCCACGCTCTTCTTCGCACAGACCCTCTACACGCTGCCGGTCTCGGTGTTCGGGATGTCGGTCGCCGCGGCGGAGCTGCCGCAGATGGCGGCCGAGCAGGGGTCGGACGAGGAGGTACGGGTGGCGCTGCGCCGCCGGCTGGATCGCGGCCTGCGGCAGGTGGCGTTCTTCGTCATCCCCACGAGCGTCGCGTTCATCCTCCTCGGGCGCGTCTTCGTGGCGGCGCTCTACCAGCGTGGCGCGTTCAGCCCGAACACGACTCTCCTGGTCTGGTACGTCCTCGCGGCGTCGACGATCGGGCTCCTCGTGTCGACGCTCAGCCGCCTCTACTCGTCTACGTTTTACGCGCTGCACGACACGCGGACGCCGTTCCGCATCGCGCTGGCGCGCGTCTCGGTCGGCGCGGTGCTCGCGCTCCTCTTCGCCTTTCCGCTGCGCTGGGTCTTCCCCGCGCTCGCGGCAGCGGTCGGCCTGCCGATCCCGCGCGTCCCCGGCGGCGCGCTGGCCCTCGGCGTGGTCGGCATCACCACCGCGTCGGCGCTCGGGGCGTGGGTCGAGTTCTTCCTGCTTCGGCGTGGGATCCACAAGCGGGTCGGCCGCGGCACCGCGAACGGCGTGCATCTATTGAAGATGTGGACCGCCGCCCTCTGGGCCGGCGCCGCCGGACTCGCCGCCGACATCTACCTCGGTCCTCTCGCGCGCCGCCTCCCGCTCCCGCTGATCGCCGAGGCGATCCTGGTGGCCGGCGTCTTCGGCGTCGTGTACTTCGGGGCGGGGTACGTCCTCCGCCTGCCGGAAGTGACGGCGACGCTGGCGAGGTTCCTCAAGAGACGGTAGCGCGGCCTGTCACCGTTCTTGCTACGATCCGCCGCGTGACGGAAATCCCGGTCCAGCAACCGGTGGGGATGACAGGGGCTCGGGTGGCGGACATCGACGTCGACCCGGCCGAGGCGTTGCTCGAGGTGAAGAACCTGCGGACCTCGTTCGGGTCCGTCCACGCCGTCGACAACGTCTCCTTCAACGTCCGCCGCGGTGAGGCTGTGGCGCTGGTCGGCGAGTCGGGGTGCGGCAAGAGCGTCACCGCGATGTCGATCATGCGGCTGATCGCCCCTCCCGGAAAGATCACCGCCGGCGAGGTGCGCTTCAAGGGACGCGACCTGGCTTCGCTCTCCGAAAGGGAGATGCGCAACGTGCGCGGCAACGACATCGCCATGGTCTTCCAGGAGCCGATGACGTCGCTGAACCCGGTCTTCAAGATCGGGGCGCAGGTGGCGGAGGCGATCCGCATCCACCGGAAGGTCAATAAGAAGGAAGCGTGGAAGCAGGCGGGGGACATGCTGGAGCTGGTGTCGATCCCCGACCCGCACAAGCGGCTGCAGGACTATCCACACCAGCTTTCCGGCGGCATGCGCCAGCGCGTCATGATCGCGATCGCGCTCTCGTGCGACCCGGAGCTGCTGATCGCCGACGAGCCGACCACGGCGCTCGACGTGACGATCCAGGCGCAGATCATGGAGCTCCTGGCGTCGCTGCAGAAGAAGCTCGGCCTGGCGGTGCTGCTCATCACGCACGATCTCGGCGTGGTCGCGGAGTTCTGCGAGCGCGTCATCGTCATGTACACCGGCCGCGTCGTGGAAGACGCCCCGGTGCGGGAGCTGTTCGGCGCGCCGGGGCATCCGTATACGAGGGGCTTGCTGAAGTCCCTGCCGGGCGCCGCCATCGTGGCCGGCACGCCGGTGAACCGGCTGCCGACGATCAGCGGCATGGTCCCGCCGATCACGAACCTGCCGCCCGGCTGCAAGTTCAACCCCCGCTGCCCCGACGTGATGCCGATCTGCCTCGGCAACGAGCCGGCGCTGATGCCGGTGGCGGCCGGGCAGGCGGCGCGGTGCTATCTGCATGGGGATGAGGCGGACCCGGAACGGATTGAGAATTGAGGATTGAGGATTGAGGATGACGAGAGCTGACCGGTCGCGGAGCAATCCTCAATCCTCAATCCTGCATCCTCAATCCGTCGCCCGGCGGAGAACGACCTGATGAGCGACAAACCTTTCATTCCGGGCGACGACAAGGTCGCTCCCGCTATCACCGGCGGGATGCCGACGACCGCCGACCAGACGGCGCGGCAGGTCGATCGCGATGCGAAGCCGACGCACGATCCGGCCGAGGAGTCGGCGCCGCAGAAGACGCCGAAGCTGCCGCTGGGGACGGGCGAGCCGCTGCTCGTCGTCCGCGACCTGCGCAAGTACTTCCCGGTGAAGCGGGGCGTCCTCGCGCGCGTGGTGGCGAACGTGAAGGCGGTCGACGGGATCAGCTTCGGGATCTCGAAAGGGGAGACGCTCGGCCTCGTCGGCGAGTCGGGCTCCGGCAAGACCACCGTCGGACGCTGCATCCTGCGCCTCATCGAGCCGACGGACGGGGAGGTGTCGTTCGAAGGGACGGACGTCCTCAGCCTCGGCGGCGGCGACATGCGCCGCATGCGGCGCAACATGCAGATCGTCTTTCAGGACCCCTACGCGTCGCTCAACCCGCGCATGACCGTCGGGGCGATCGTCGCCGAGCCGCTGATCATCCACGGCGGCCTCAGTGCCTCCGAGCGGAACGACAAGGTCGCGCAACTGCTGGAGAAAGTCGGCCTCAGTCCCGACTATCGCAAGCGCTACCCGCACCAGTTCTCCGGCGGGCAGCGGCAGCGCATCGGCGTGGCGCGCGCTCTCGCGACGAATCCGAAGTTCCTGGTGCTCGACGAGCCGGTGTCGGCGCTCGACGTCTCGGTGCAGGCGCAGGTCGTCAACCTGCTGCAGGACCTCCAGGACGAGCTGGGGCTGACCTATCTCTTCATCGCCCACGACCTCTCGGTCGTCGAGCACATCTCCACGCGCGTGGCCGTCATGTACCTCGGCAAGGTGATGGAGCTGACCGACCGCCGGTCGCTCTACGACGACCCGCTGCACCCCTACACGAAGGCGCTCCTCTCCGCCGTCCCGGTGCCCGATCCGACCGTGGCGAAGACCCGCATCCTGCTCAAAGGCGACATCCCGACGCCGCTCAACCCCCCGAGCGGCTGCGTCTTCCACACCCGCTGCCCGATCGCACAGTTCCCGATCTGCAAGACGGAGGTGCCGGCGCTGGTGGAGCACAAGCCGGGACACTTTGCCGCGTGCCATTTTGCGGGAGAGCCGCTGCCCGTGGCGGTGGATCCGGAAGGGCTGGCGGCCGCCCGCAGCGCGACACCGGCGGCGAGCGGTTAAGCCGGTCCACGCAGGCCGCGAATCGCCGCAGCCGGTCGTAGCATTCGCAACGACAGCAGCGATGAACGATGTCGTCCCCACGTTCACATCCGCATATCCCGGCGTGACAGGCCGGCGGTCTACGGCTTACGCCAGCTTCAACAAAGCCTCCAGCGCCGGGAACTCTTGGGGGATCGTCTTCATGAGCTTCTTCCGGCAGTTAGCGTCGAACTTCTTGTTCCCGACGAGGTGCTCGCGTTCCGCGTCGAAGTAGAGCGGGCAGCCCGTGGAGCCTTTCTCATGTGAGTCGGCGTTGGCGAAGTAGCCGGCCAGCAACGAAACCATCTGATTGATGATCGCCTGATCGGTCGCCGGGCCTTCCGGCTCTATGTCGTGTCCGGCCGTGGAGAAGATTGCGACCGGAGCGTCGCCCTCTGCAGGCCACGTCAGATAGAGATTCAGCCACTCGTCGTCGCGCAGCCAGTGGCGCGTCACGCACGTCAGCAGGTCGACGTGCAGCTCCGCCGCTTTGCCTTGCAGGCGCTCCGCGACGCGCTCGGCCCAGAGGTACGTCGTATCGTGCGTGCGGTCCCACGCATCGAGCGGCACGGATATGTCGACGAGCTCGAAGCCAAAGACCTCCTGCGCCGCGTTCATTCGATCGAGGGTCTTGTCCAGAGCGGGGAAGACCATGTCGACGTCCCACACCGCGATGCGCCGCAGGCGGCCGGCCCCCGCGCGGCGCTGCCTGCGCGTCGAAACCGTCGTCGTCCGAACGTTGACCGCGCCGGCGGAAGCCGCACAGAGCGCCTGGTTTGCGTCGCGCGCATAGAGCACCGGGATCGCCCAGTCGATGAGCTCTCCATTCATCGAATAGTTCACCGCGATGCGCGCCTCGCGCGCGGCGTGGCCCAACGTGTGCCCCTGCGCGAGCGATGAGTAGAAGTACTGCGCGAAGGAAGTCGCCGAGGAGTCGAGCACGCTGTACTGGTTCGCGACGAGAGCCGGCAGACCGTGCGCGATCATCGACTGAGCCACACCTTTGTTGAAGTCGGCGCGCCCGCCCGTACCGCTCTGACAGGAGTTGAGAAAGACGAGGCTCAGTCCGCGGCCGCAGAAGATCTCGCGCACCGAGCGCTGACTGAGCCTGAATTCTCCGCCGCGATCGTCCTCGAAGACCAGAAAGCCTTCACCCTTCATCTCGTCGAAGACGCCGTGGCCGATGAAGTGCACGACGTTGTACGACCGGTTCTCGAGCTTGCGATGCAGAGCCTCCGGAGTGGCTCGCGGCAGCACTTCGATCGTCACCAGCCCCGCGTCGACCAGCGGCTGGAAGCCGCGCCTGATCATCTCCTCTTCCTGGTCGATCGAGAGCAGGCCGAAGCTCACCGGCTGTGCCCACGCCACCAGGATGCGCAGCGGCCGGTCGCACGACACGATTGGATCCGCCGGGATGGCCGTCAGCACGTTCCGCACGAAGTGGATCTCCTCGGTGGCCAGGAAGCTCTGCCGCGAGGTGTCGTAGCAGAACTCCCACGGCTTCTCCGCCACCCACGGAATGAGCGACGTGAGTACGAGGTCGAGCTTGCGTCCGCGCTGCCGCGCCCGGGCCTCGTCGTACAACCTCCGCACGTCGCCCTGGAAGAGCGTCTCGAACAGCAGGCCTCCGAAGCGGATCATGTCCGCGTCGCCAGGCAGCGTTCCCGTGCCCTCGTTCGTGTACTTCTGAATCCGGTCGTGGAAGGCGATGATCCTGCCGAACGACGTGGGAGGTTCACCCTCGTCGGCGCGAAGACGCATGCTCGCCATCACGCGCGCGCCGCCGTATGTGGCGAGGACGCGCGCCCATTTGGGCTTGGCCGGCGGTGCGTCGGCGTTGGGATCGTCGTACGCCGGCATGATGACGATGTGGAACGCGCCGCTGTCGTCGTGTGCCGAAGACTGCGGGGCGTACTGCGGGACGATTCGCCCCGTCGATGGGGAAGGGACCACCGCGGATGCCGGAAGGACTTCCACGCGATCCGCGGGGATGACGGCGACGGCCGCTCCGCGGCGGGTGAACCGGCGGTCCGGCAGCGGCGCGCCAGGATCGATCGCCGGCAGGTTGTGGGGCGTTCCGGCGAGTGCGTTGGCGAGAAATTGTGCCGTCTCGCTGCGCGCGAAGAAGTTGACGTGATGGACAGGGACCGTGCCGGTGCCGAGGTTGCCGCCGGGGCCGAAGCAGCCGATGCGGCTGGCGGGTACGTGCGAGGCGCCTTCACGATCGGTGCGCCATCCGCCCTCGCTCGGCACCACGAGATCGTTGGCCGAGGCAAAAAAACCGTCGACGCCGACGTCGAGCGCGCGCTGCCAGAGTTTCTCGTCGGGATGGAAGTTCGACACGAGTGCGGAGTACGCCTCCGCGGGCGGTCCGGGTGGCGACTGAAGCTCCTCGACCATGTCGCCGGCGCCGTCCATCGAACGCAGTCCCGGCAGATCGCTCGCGAGGTGCGTCGCCAGCCACACCAGCGCCTCGGAGACGAACTCGGCGCCGGTGGTGAACGGGTTGTCGGGGAAGATCTCCATCAGGTTCGCGAACCAGCCGACCGTCTCTTCCCATCGTGTGGGAGTGGCCAGCGGAGTGCCGTCATTCGGACACGCCACGAGCACCGCGTGCCGCATGCGGAAGCGGCCGGCCGCGGCACCCGAACTGCTCCCCGCCGGCTCGACCAGATTGCGAAGCACGAGACCACCGCGCGAATGCGTGATCGCGTCGAATGTGTACTCCCCTTCGGGCAGGCCTTGTAGCAACTGGTCCGCGTTCTCCTCCGGCGTCCGGCTGACGGAAAAGTGGTTGAAGGCGTAGATCCGGTCGCCGTACAGCGGCCGGACGCGGTCGAAGAAATCGGTATCCGTGAGCGCGCGGAACGCGCCGTTCGCATTGGAGAACGTGCCGTGCAGCAGGAGCAACGAGCGCGCACCGGCCGGCGGCGTGCTTGGGGTGAGGGTCAGACTGCCGGCACCGGGCGCGACGTGAAACCATCCCTCGCTGAGCCCTTTCTTCTTCCAGGTCCGCTCTTCCCACTTGCGGGCGAGGATCGGCAGCGCGATGCCGACCACCTTGTCGGCCGCTTTCTTGGCGACCTTGACCACCGCGATCTTGATCGCCTTCGTGATGACGCTGCGCCGGCCGTTGCCGTCACCCACGCGTCGCACCGGCACGCGGAATACCGCCGCCGCAGGTGCGGGTGAGGTGCGCGACCGTCTCCGCGCCGATGGCGCGGCCGTTTCCGTACTGGGATGGAAGGTGAGGGCACCCGACGGATGCCGGACGGCGAGGACGGCCGCCTCACCGGGTGCGAGATCGGTCTGCACGATCAGGTCGGGCGGCGCGGTGCGGCGCGCCGCCGCCGCGGGTGGCGGCATGGCCTCGTACACTTCCTCGACCCTGGCGTCCGCCTGGAGGAACTCCGGAGGAATCGGATTCTCCGGAGCCGCGGCAGCCGCGCCGCGCCGTTTCGCCGCACCCGTCGTGCGCCGCAGAGTCCAGCCGTTGTGTGCTGTGGTCGGTCTCGTTGCCATGTGCGCGGCCCCCCTCTCAGCGCTTGCGCGCGCTCACGCGCTTCGGATAGAGCGAGGCCGCGAAGCGGAAGTCGGTCTCGTTGATGTCGAGACCTCCGACGATCGCCCTGCCGCTTTTCATGATCTCCGCCGGGAGGTGATAGCACATGATCGAGGTGGGGTCGGCCACGGTGGTGCCCATGATCGAGCGCTCCTCCAGCGGCGTGAGCACCTGCTGCTCGACCTCTGTCCGCGTCCAGCCTTCATGCTCGTCGAAGTAGGCGAATGCTTTTCGGCGATCGATCTTCGACACCAACTCGGCGCGCATGTGCTCGTGGTCGAATCCGAGCGTGTGCCCGGCCTCATGGCGGACCACGCGGCGAAACTCGGCGTCGGTCTCGCGCATGGTGAACCCTTCCAGGTTCATCGTCGGCTCGTCGCGGGCGATCTCCAGGATCTCCGTACCCACCCACGACCAGTAGCCGGCCATGGCCGGGGGCGAGTCGAGGCGCGCAATGCGCACTTTTCCCGTGCCCCGCGTTTCGGTGAACGTCACGTTTGCCGTTTTCGACCAGGCGTTCATGTGCCGGAGAATGCGCGCGCGCAGGTCCGTGGGCGGGTTGTCGAGGAACTGCACGGTGAGCCGAACTCCCGACGACGGCCATCTACGGCCAACGACGACGGCCAGGCGCCGCGGTCCGCCGCGCCGGCCACTCGGAGTTCGTGTGACGCGGCGGCTTTGGACCGCGTTCCCCGGGTTCACTTCGGTCGCGCGCCGTGCGGCGGCGTCGAGCTTCGACGGAGGCAGCGAACGTGGAATACAGAGAATCGATCGGGCCATCAGATCCCTCCCGAATGGGAGAGCCACGCGGCGCGGAATCCCTACCTCGATCTAAGCCGAAGACCAAGAAGTCAGGGCAGGAGCTACACGTAACGGACTGCTACCTTGGCAGTGCCCCGCACCTAAAAGACCAAGCGCGCCGAGGACGAACCTCATCGAGCGTCATCGTGACGTGACGAAGGTGTATTCGTGCTTCGCCTGCACGCTGATCAGGGATGGCCACTCGGACGGTGTCGGTGCAGATCGTCCTGGACTGTCCTGCCCGCGCACGTACCGGAAGATCTTCAGCTTCAACGACGGTCGGACAACGGCTGCTACTACACAACCGCCGATTCAACCTCGTACTACTTCGGTGAGATCGCCGCCGGACGATGCTGCCGCTGACGCGCTGCGATCTCGACACCGTCGAGCGCTGCGCCGCCGCCCACGCTGTTCCTTCCGCGACGATAGGCACGCGCCGCGGCGAACAGTCGCCGACGGGCTGAGAGCCCCTTCCTTCCGGACAGCACAACGTGCCGCACCGCCGAGGTTGCCGTAATAGAGGGTAGGTGTTTCGCGCCCCGCGACCCTCCTTCATTGCTTCAGCAAAATAAAAAACAACTTGAAGGAGACAGATGCGCACTACCGCTCGTGCTGTACGTGTCCGCGGCCGATTCATCCCCGTCATCGTCATCGGTGCGCTACTCGCCCTCGGCGCTGTGCAGCAGGATGGGCGCTCCGGCGGCTTCACCCTGTCACCGGAGCTCCCGTACGACGTCGACCGCGCTCGCGTCGGCGAACTGGTGCGCAAGGGCGACATTCCCGATGCGCACCGGCTCTTCGATGATTTCGCCTGGCGCACGTTCATCGCCCTGAACTGGCCCGCGAACGCCAACGGCCAGCCCGACCCGGCCAAGACGCCGGCCGACTCCGCGACCTCCCGGGTGTGGGAGTTCTACCGCGAGAGCGGCACCGTCTTCCTTCAGGACGGCCAGCGCCCCGCGCCGTGGGAAGGTTCGCGGCAGTGGGTGAGCGCCGCGTCGGAGGCCAGGGAGGGGGACGCTCCCGCGCGCCAGCTCTGGATGCAGGCCAAGGGCGATCCCGAGCCACAGGCGCACCCTCGCCTCGAGGAGAGCATCCAGGCCTTCACCGGTCCGCTCGTCGACCAGAACGGCAAGTGGGTGCGCTACGAGGTGCTGATGAACCGCACCGAGTTCGACTACCTCTACGAGCATCAGCTCTACAGCCTCGAAGGGCAGATCGCGTTCACCGCCAACACCATGGTCGACTTCCCGGCCAACGACGGGAACGGCCGCCACGGCGCCATGGAAGTGAAGCTCGCCTGGAAGCAACTCGGCGCGAACGACGACCCGAAGCGCTTCCTCGTGCGCGAGGCGCTGGTCTCGCACATGATCGCCGACGCGAGCGGCAAGTTCGTTTCCTCGAAGCCGACGCTCGAGACCATGGGGCTGGTCGGCATGCACATCGCCGTGAAGACCCGGTCGGCGCCGACCTGGGTCTGGTCGACCTTCGAGCACGTCGACAACGTCGCGGCGAACGACCTCGAGAAGGATTCGCGGGGCCGCCGCATCCGTCCGCTCTTCTTCAATCCCGACCTGCCGGTCAAGCCGGTGAACGTACTGGCCGCGAAGAACGCCGCACCGGACGGGAAGGGGAACTTCACGAGCTGGTCGGAGCCGCTGACCACGAGCCCCACCCAGGTGCTGCGCGTGCTGCAGATCGCGCCCGCGACCGCGGAGCTCAACCGCGAGGTGCGCGAGGCGCTGCGCAACGCGAACTCGGTCTTCCAGTACTACGAGCTGATCGGGACGCAGTGGCCCGTGCAGCCGGGCTTCCCCGCCTTCGGCGGCGGCGTCATGGCCGGCCCGGACGGGCAGTCGATCTCCAGTGCCCCGGAGTCGATCGTGTTCAAGACGCCCGGGAAGGTCACGCCGACGTACCTCATCAACACCATCATGGAGACGTTCTTCCAGAGCGGGAACCAGGTCGCCGGCCCGCTCATGGAGGACGACCGCCTGCCGGCCGGACAGGTATCCGACCCGAACACGGTCTTCGGGACCGAGAGCTGTGTCGGCTGCCACTTCTCGGCCGGCGCGGCGGTCGGGTTCAAGGTCGACCAGAACGGCCAGGAGCTGGTCGACGCCAGCGGGTATCGGGTACCGGTCTTCGGCAAGAACGCGAGTATGGGCCGCACCGGCAACGCCGACTACAGCTGGCTGCTGCAGATGCGCGCGAAGTCGGCGCCGGTGAAGAAGCAGTAGGCGAGGGGAGACTTCATGGCTGACTACGCATACGTCCCGGTCCAGCAGTTCACGCCGAACACGTCGTCCTGGACGACGGTCGGCAACATCGACCGCGTGACCCGCAACGGCGACACGTTCGTGCTGACCGCGGCCAGCGGCCTGCAGGTGCAGGTGTCGTTTCTGGCCGACACCGCGTTCCGCGTGCGCTTCTCACCGACGCCGGGCTACGACTTCTCGGTCGACCGGTCGTTCGCGGTGGTGAGCCGCAACCTCGGGCCGCTGACCCTGACCGTGACGCAGCAGACCGCCTCGACGCTGGAGGTCACCACCGCCTCGCTGCGCGTGGCGATCGGCCTGCAGCCGTTCCTCGTGCAGGTCTTCCGCGGCAACCAACTGATCAGCAGCGACCAGCCGGGGCAGGGGCTGGTCTACATCCCCGGCGAGGCCACCGCGAACTTCAAGGTCTTCCCGGCCAACGCGCTCTACGTCGGCTTCGGCGAGAAGGCGGGCAACACGGTGGTGAAGAACGAAGCCACCATGACCCAGTTCAACTTCGACAACTTCTCGTACGGCGGCGGAAACCCGAACGTGCAGTCTCCCACCGGCCCGCTGTCGCCGCAGCAGCCGCTCTACATCTCCATCCCCGTCATGGTCGAGGTGAACCCGAACCCGGTCGGCGCGAACGCCGGCCCCCCCTACGCCTGCGGCACGTTCGTCGACAACCTCGGACAGTCGTACTTCAACATGAGCGCGAGCTCGGACCTGTTCGGGAAGTGGTACTTCGGCGCGCTGTACGGCGAGCTCGATTACTACGTGATGGTGGGCGACGCCACGCCGGACGTGCTCCGGCAGTACACCACCCTCACCGGGCGCGCGCCGATGCCCCCCAAGTACGTCTTCGGCTACCACCAGGGCTGCTACGGCTACTTCGACCGCTGGAAGCTCGCGGCCGCGGCGTATGCCTACCGCGCGGCGCGCATCCCGCTCGACGGCCTGCACATCGACGTCGACTTCCAGAACAATTACCGCACCTTCACCCACAGCGAGATGAAGTTCCCGAACGTGCGGGCGATGATGGACGAGCTGCACGAGAGCGGCTTCAAGTGCAGCACGAACATCACGCCGCTCATGACCGAGAACACGCTGGACGAGAACGGCAACATGACCCCCTACGTGCAGATGGACGCGATGCGTGCCGCGAACTACCTGCTCTTCAACACGCGCGATGGCATGGGCCCCTCGAACGACCTCTTCGAGGGGACGGTCTCGTATGGCTCGAACCGCGGCAACAATCCGTATCCCTATCCGGGGCGCCAGCCGCAGTACGGCATCGTCCCGCTGGGGGCAACCGGCTATTACTCGAACTACGGTGACCCGGCCGCGCGCGAATGCTGGGGGCAGCAGTACGCGCACCTCGTGGACGACGTCGGCATGGACATGATCTGGCAGGACATGATGTGCCCGGCCATGACCGGCACCACCGCGGCGACGTTCCCCCTCGACCTGCACGTCTTCGACGGCAACGAGTGGGTGCCGAACGCGTTCGTGCACAACTACTACGGCATCGCTCTCCTGATGGCCACCTGGGAAGGGCTGGGGAAGCTGCGGCCCGGCACGCGCAATTTCATCATCGCCCGCGGCGGCTACGCCGGCATGCAGCGCTATGCCGCCGCCTGGACCGGCGACTCCGCCTCCGACTGGAACTTCCTGGCCATCAACATCCCCCAGGTGATCAACCTCGGCCTCTCCGGCGTCCCGCTCAGCGGCACCGACATCGGCGGCTTCGCCACCGGCGCCGGCTCGACCGACATGCCGAGTCAGATCGTGAACGGTCAGGTGATCGGCGGCATCACCAACTACGAGCTGCTCACGCGCTGGATCCAGCTCGGCTCGTTCATGCCCTGGTTCCGCAATCACTACGACGGCTACAACAAGCAGTTCCAGGAGGTCTACGAGTACGGCGAGCCGGTGCCGACGAACTGCCGCACCTACATCGAGCTCCGCTACCGGATGCTGCAGGTCTACTACGACGCCATGTACGAATGGACGCAGAGCGGGATGCCGATCGTGCGGCCGCTCTTCCTCAACGACCCGCAGGATCCCAACTCGTACGTCTACGTCGACGACCAGTGCTTCGTCGGGCGCGACTTCCTTGTCGCACCGATCGTCGCGCAGCACGCCACCGCCAGCCCGCCCAGCGATCCGGTCCGCAGCGTGTACCTCCCGGCGGGGAGCCAGTGGTACGCGTTCCAGGACAACAAGGCGCCGCTCTTCGCGCCGGTCAACGGCGGGACGCTCATCCAGAACTGGTACGCGGGGCTCGACCGCGTGCCGATCTACGTCCGCGCCGGCGCGATCCTGCCGTTCCGGGAGCTGGAGCAGTGGGTCGGGCAGCTCTCCCCGAACCCGCTGACCATCAACATCTATCCGGGCGCCGACAGCACGTACCAGCTCTACCAGGACGACGGTATCAGCACGCAGGCCTCGACCGCCGGCGCGGTCCGGGTGACGGAGATCAGCCACCAGGGGATCGGCGGCGGGCAGAACGTGCGCGTGCGCAGGGTCATCGACCAGTTCACCCCCGCCGAGCCGTTCTACTACCTCGCGCTCCTCGGCACGCGACAGCCCTCGTCGGTCGCGGTCGGCGACGCGCAGTTGCAGGATGCGGGCGACGCCACCACGCTGGCCAGGTCACCCGTCAACACCTATTACTGGAACTCCAGCATCCAGATCACCTTCGTCAAGATGTTCGACACGAGCGCCGACGTGACCGTCACCGCTCTCTTCTGAAAGGAGACCCGCCGATGGTGAAGCGATTTCTCACGGGACATCCCAGGGTCTCGTTCACGTGCAATCACTGGATCAACCTCACGGGCGCGCTGAAGCCGGGCGGCCGCTGCGTCATCGCCTACGACCCCACTCGAATCGTGCCGCCCGGCGACCCGTATCGCTTCGGCGATCCCAACCGCCCCGTCACCGCCGGCATCCGCTTCCACCCGACCGGGGAGGAGACGGTGGTGACCCTCGTCTCCGCGGGCGGGATCATCGAGAACCCGGAGATCGATCCCTCCGGCGCCGGCTCGATGCTCTTCGCCGAGATCAGGATCCCGGAGGAGGTGGACGAGCTGGAATTCTGGTTCAGCTTCGTCGACCACCTCGGCACGACGGTCTGGGACAGCAACGGCGGCCACAATCATCACGTCCGCTTCCCGGCGCACGACATCAAGGTGGAAAAGGCGACGCTCGTGAACGACCCCCAGTCGCCGTTCGCGAAGCTGAGCATCGCCGTCACTACCCAGCCGGAGGTCGACTCCGTGACCGCGCGCTATCGCATCGTCAACGACCCCACGCGCGGCGACACGACCACGGAGTACAAGCTCAAAGGGGAGGGCGGCGGCGCCTGGGCGGCCGGCGCGATCCCGGTGCCCCACGGCGCGACGGTCCTCTTCGACGTCGTCTACACCGCCCGCGGCCGGGAGTTCGTGGACAACAACGCGGGCCATTCGTTTCTGGCGCGGACGCGGGAGCAGGACTCGTAAGCCGGCCCTTGGCTTCGCTGCCCGCCGCTCAGCTTCGCGAAGTTCACGTCATCGGGCACGGGCGCCGGCTCCATGCTCGTCGCGTCCGTGGCGGTTAGTCGCGGTCACGCCCGTGACCATCGGCGTGGCGGCGCGGCTCGCGCTTCTCCTGCACGCCGAGGAAGTTGTAGAGCAGTGTGCGCACACCGGCCGTCAGATCGCCCGTGACCCGGCATGTAGCGGAAGTGCTTGAAGGCGCCGGGGCTCGTCAGGGTGCGGATCAGTGAGCTCCGGCGTGACAGGGTGGGGCGGTAACCGAATATCACCCCGCCGTTGGAATGTTGCAAACCCTACTGCAGACGCTCTTCAATTACGTGACACCCATCGCAAGCTCAGTAGAAGGCAGGCGAGTTTGAATCGCCAGTCAGGAGGCGAGGTGTGGAATGGTGGGGATGTCGCTCTGCCGCCACACGAAAACCATCTGCACATCGCCGATGACGATGGACGCCCCGTCATGCAGTTTGAATCGCCGCTCGATCACTTGGTCATCAACCCACGTTCCGTTCGCGCTATTCAGGTCTTCGATGTAAACCCCATCAAGTTCTTGGACGACTTGGGCATGCAGACGACTGACGAGCGGCGAGTCGATGCTGAACTCTGCCTCGTCCGAGCGGCCGATGCGGAGACGCTTGCCGATGGCCACTTCCAGTCCTCCCAAGGAAGGAGGCCCGAGTACGTGGAGTCTTGCACCCGACGGCTCGGCGGGAGAGCGGACGGAGACTCGCGGCGTGACGACGGCATCAGCGAGACGGGCACCGACGGCACCCGTGATCTCCCGATCGTCGGCACTGCTGGCGGTGGTGCGGTCGCGCTTGGACCGTTCCCGCTCACTCTTATCGACCCGGAAGGTCAGGAGCGTGGCGAGTTCACGGTCCGTGATGCGTTCGACACCCTCGAGGTCTTGCAATAAGTCGATAGCGGTGGCATACCGCTTTTCCGGATCGCGCTCAAGACACCGCGCAATGATGTCGTCGATCTCCACCGGCATCTCAGCATACTCGGAGCAGCGAGGCGCCGGCTCGTACATGTTGAGCGCTGAGATCGCCGAGCGCGCGTCGTTGCCAAATGGCGGCGCTCCCGCGATCATCTCAAACAGCATCACGCCGAGAGCATAGATGTCGGTCCGCTCGTCGACCATCCGTCCTCCCAACTGCTCGGGAACCATGTACAGCGGCGTACCGATCACGCCACCAGGCGCGGTCAGGGTGGCATTCGTTTGCGGTCCTTCCTCGTGGATGAGCCGTTTCGCGATGCCGAAATCGCTGAGCAGCAACCGGCCCTCGCGCGGAGACGAGCACATTGCTGGGCTTAAGGTCGAGCCGGGCTATCCGCTGACTGCGAGGGTGGTGCATCTGTAGACCACCGCGGCGTCGTCGCTGAGCACTGAGTGGGCCTGCGCTTTGGCGAGTACGAGCGCCAGCAGGCGGAATGCAACGCGAAGGTAGCGTCTGCGAGCTTCGGCCCGGTATGGTCGGATCCGAGGCCGTGTGGCAATGGAGCCGTTCACGAAACGCCACAAACGTGTGCCGCCGCTTGAGAATGACGCGACCCGCGCTCGACCCCGTCTGGTGCTCACGTTTGCGCTGAAGGGACCATGCGTCCGGCGAGAAGTCAGCGACCTGCAGGGGCGACTCTCGACCGAAGGGGCGTCCCTCGGCTGAACGCACAGTGGGGGCACTCTCGCGCTTACTACAAAGACGCCGTGAAACAACGGCTCCGTCCGCGTGGAACATTCGCGGGGTTATTCGGGGTGTTTTCCGCAGCTCCGGAAGGCCGATCTTGTGCGGAACCTTGTGCGGATCGTTTGTCGCTTTTTTTAGTGTGCGTAACGAAACGCCGCCGAAGTGGCGGCTGGTGAGTGCTTTAGATTGGCGGGGCCGACGGGGCTCGAACCCGCGACCTCCGGCGTGACAGGCCGGCGTTCTGAACGGCTGAACTACCCTACCGCCCCCCCCGGTGCGAAGCAACTGCGGGCGCCTGATAGCAGCGTACGTAGCGCGATGGAGGCGCGATCTTGTGAGGCAGGTTGTGAGGCTCACCAAGGTCACAAGCTCGTCGTCGGAAACTGTGGAACAGTCCGTGATGGGTGCTTACCAGAACGAGGCGACGCCGAGGTCTTTCGCGCGGCGTCCGAGCTTCTGGTCGAAGGTGGCGATCGCGTCGTAGCGGTTGGCGATTGCGAGAGCGGCGATCGAGGCATCGGCGAGGCCGGGGAGGGGTTTCGGCCACAGTTCGAAGATGCCATTCCATGGGCAGTCGTCGGTGACGTGGACGCCGGGGAAGGAGAGCAGGTCGCGGATCATCGAGGCGAGGCGATCGCCGGTGACGTCGTAGAGGCTCTGCAGGACGTAGATCACCTCGAAGACGACGAACTGCGGGAGGATGATCTCGACCTCGCCATCCTCGGCTTCCTGCAGGAGGGCCGCGGCGGTTTCCTGTTGCTTCTCATGCCGGCCGGTCAGCAGGGACACGAAGACGTTCGCGTCGACCACGACGCTCCGCACGTCAGATGCGCCCTCTGCGCTTGCGTGCTTCCGCGACGGCCTGCACGGGGTCGTCGGGGCCGCCCCTCACCGTTCCGATCCATCGCCAGAACGCCGGGCGTTCGGTGGACACCGCGACGCGACCGCCGTTGACCTCCCACGTGATCTTGTCGCCAGGCCCGACATCGAGCGCGTCGCAGACTTCCTTCGGGACGGTCGTTTGTCGCTTGCTGGTGATGGTCGAGCGTGGCATCGCGCAGACTCCTTACAGATGCTATCACGTGTAAGGAGGTGGCGGCGGGACGGTGTCCCTCCCAACCTACCCCAACGTCAACCGGTCGATCCCTGCCGCTCGGCACTCCTCCGTCCACGCCTCCGGCGTCAGCTCGCGCGTGTTGAGCTTCGCCACGGCGACGAACGGCTCGATGGTGCGGCCGTCGCGGGAGAAGGCGATCGCCTTGCCGGGGGCGGCGTCGCACATCCAGCCGGTGTCGTGGAGGCGGGCGGAGAGGGCGGCGCCTAGGATGCCCTTGACGGCGTAGGTCCGCTCCTCGGGCGAGACCTCGCCGAGCTTCAGGCGCTGCCAGAACGTGGCGTCGGGGGCGACGAGCGTCGGCAGGTCGCCGGCGGTGAGGTCGCGCAGCGCGTCGGCGTGCTCGCCGGCCGACTGGCGCCACACCGGCAGGAACACGGCCGTCCCGGTCTCCTCCCACTGCACGTCGCGCAGCTCCATCGACGGGTCGGTGAGCATCGCCCGCAGGAGCGCCTCCTCGAAGCGCGCGAGCTGGCGCAGGAGGGACGCCGCGAACGGCTCGCGCTCCGCCGGATTGCCGGCCGGGACGAGCGCCTCGAGCGCCGCGACGCGCTCGCGCAGCGGCGGATGGCTGTCGTAGACGTCGCTCTTCCCCTCGCGCAGCGACTCGTCGACCGCCTCCTTGAGCGACGTGGCGACGTTCTCCGCCGCCAGGAAGCGGGAGAAGCCGGCCGCGACCGGCGGCTTGTATCCGTTCGCGAGCACCGGGACCAGCTCGTTGCGGAAAAACGCGTCGTACGCCATCCCGGCCCGCTCGACGGCGACCAGCGCGTCGATCATCGTCCGCGCGCCCGCCACCTGTGCGGCGAGGCGGTCGGCGGCCAGCTCCTGCGCGCGCGAGATCGCCTGCGTCACGCGCATGAAGAAGTTCCCGTACCACTCGAAGGGCTTGTGAATGAACCCGTCGTCGTCGAGGCTCTGCAGCGTCCGGCCGATGGCCACGCGCGTCTTGTAGATCCACGGCCCGAGCTTCGTGTCGCCGCCGTGGTAGTGGCCGAACTCGTGCGCGAGGATGGCCCGGAACTGCGAGACGGTGGTCGTCTGCATCAGCGGCAGCCCCAGCCCCATCACCCGGCGGCCGCCGAAGCCCATGATCCCGCCGCGCTGGCTCACCCAGGCGTTCACCTCATTGATCAGGTACACCTCGGAAGGCATCTCCTGGCCCGTGTCGCGGGCGACGCCGCGGAGGACGTCGAAGAGCTCGGGGTGATCGCCCGGCTCGAGCCGCGGCCCTGGTGCCTCGAAGCGGTCGATGCGCGGGAGGATGGACCAGAGGATCACCGCCGCCGAGACGATGCAGCCGAGGGCGAGCTTGATGTGGATGCGGTCGGCCCAGTGCCACTCCGCGTAGGGGATGAACAGGAGGGCGCCCACCACGGTCAGGGCGAGCAGGTAGAAACCGATCATCAAAGCGACCGCGGCGACGGCTCGCGACGCGAGAGACTGCTGGGACATGGGGACCTCGACGATTTTGGAGTGACGCGAGTGTAGCATCCGTGATTCGCGACGTCGTTACTCCGGGTCCCGCTTCTTCTTCGTCCTGGCCGTCGCGGTGTTCGTGCGGTCGAGGTGGCGGGCGATGATGGTGACGTGCGCGGCGAGGTCCGCGTAGCGCGGGTCCCTGGCGAGCCGCTTCGCCATCATGTACGCGTCCATCGCCGTGGACGCGACCTCCGCCCATCGTGCCTCGACGGTGTAGCGCACCTGGCGGCGGAGCCGCTCGAGGCGTTCGTCGAGCAGGCGGTAGCCGTCGTCGAATTCGACGACCTCGCGGCCGTGCTCGGGGTCGAAGAGGTTCAGCGACCGGATCACGGCCGAGGACTCCACCATGGCGATGACCGCCAGCACCGCCTCGCGCGGAATCGTCCGTCCTCCGCGCACTTTCTTCTCCGTCCGGGGATGAGGCGTTCGCAGGTCGGGGATGAGGGAGGCGATGAGGTCGATCGCGGCGACGATCCTGGTCGACACCTCGTCGGGCGCCACCGGGACGAGCGCGGACGTCTTCTCGTCCGTGAGTGCACCCGTCACCTGTGCCGGTACGAGCCGCGTCTCCTCATCCATGACATCAGAATACGCTCGCTGCAGCGGAAATCGCGAGCGCGGACGCATCGATCGCGTCGCGTGCGGGATGCTGCTCCGAAGTGTCAGAGCCGCATTGCGCGGCGCGAGGCATCGATCCCATCGAATAGGGGGCCCGGCTCTGCGACGTCAGAGCCGGATGCCTTCCGTGACGGGATCGATGCCTTCCGCGACGGGATGCGGCTCTGAGCGCTCAGAGCCGAACGGCTCGGCGACGGGATCGATGCCTTCCGCCTCGGGATCGATGCCGTCGCGCTGGGAATCCGGCTCTGGCGTCTCAGAGCCGTGCGTCCTCGCCCGACGTGTAGCATCCTGATTCGCGATGCTCTTCCAGTGCGACCCTGACATCCGCCTCGCGCGCAGCGAGATCGATCTCGACCCGGCAGAGCCGCGAAAGGTGGGGATCATCTCGCACGGGCCGCGGGCGGACGCGGTGATCACGGAGTCGACGTACGGCGGCGGCGATGCTGCGCGGCGCGGCCGTCCCGCTGGTAGCCTGCGTCTGTTCTAGAATCCGCGCGCGCCACGGCGCAACCCTCGGCTCATCCTTACGTACTAGAGGCGTGTTTGGGAGGATTTGCATGACCGCAGTTCGACGGTTGATCACCACATTCGCGTTGTCGCTCGCGGCGACGGCACTGCTCGCGCAGGGAACGACGCCGGCGCCCCGGACCACCGAGAGCGTGACGGCCGAGACCGACCAGGACGTCAATAACCCGCGAGCGCTGCAGCTCTCGCTCGACCAGGCCATCCGCACCTCGATGGAGCGCAACCTCGGCGTCCAGTTGCAGGAGTTCGAGTACCAGGAGTCGAGTCACGCGCTCCGCTCGCAGTACGGCATCTACGACCTGCTCGGCACCGGCCGCGTCGCCGAGATCAGCAACGACCGCCCGGTGACGTCGACGATCCAGGCGGCCTCGGAGCGGGCGCACATCGTCAACGTCGGGGTCCAGCAGAACCTCCCGACCGGCGGCAACTACGCGGTCCGGTTCAACAACAGCCGCAGCACGTTTTCCGGCGGCGGCGTCGGGACGGTGAATCCCGGCTACTCGCCGGAGCTCGGCCTGACGGTCAACCAGCCGCTGCTCCGCGACTTCGGCATCGACATCAACCGCCGCTTCATCACCATCGCCCGGAACACCCTCGGCCTCAACCACGAGACCTTCCGCACGGCGCTGATGGACACCGCGGTCAACGTCGAGCAGGCGTACCTCAACCTCGTCTACGCCCGCCGCGCGGTGGAAGTGGTCAAGGAATCGCTCTTCCTGGCCCGCGACCAGGCCCGCATCACCCAGATCCGCATCGACGTCGGCGCGTCGGCGCCGCTGGACATCCTCCAGCCGCGCGTGACCATCGCCACCTCGGAAGAGCAGCTCATCATCGCCGTGGCCAACGTCCGCTCCGCGGAAGACCAGCTCCGGGCGCTGCTGAACCTCGACCCGGCGGAGTGGGACCGCCCGATCATCCCGACCGACACGGTCGAGTACCAGCCGCTGACCATCAGCGTCGACGAGGCGGTGCGCCGCGCGATCGAGCTGCGTCCCGAGATCCGGCAGGACCGCCTCAACACCGACACCCGCCGCGTGCAGTACATGTACGCGCGGAACCAGACGCTCCCGGTGCTCGACTTCGACCTCGACTACAACCTCAGCGGCGTGGCCGGCACCGCCTTCAACCGCGATCCGGTGACGGGCGAGGTGACGGTGCAGCGGATCCCGTTCGGACGCGGCCTGCAGAACCTGGCCGAGGCCGACTTCCCGGGATGGACGATCGGGTTCAACGTCGGCGTGCCGATCACGAACATCGGCGCCCGGGCGGAGGCGCGCCGCGCGGAGCTCGACCTCGAGCAGTCGCGGCTCGCCCAACAGCAGACGCGCCAGACGATCGCCATCGACGTGCGCCAGGCCGTCCGCGACGTCGACACCGCCTCCCGCACCATCGTCGCCACCCGCGCCGCGCGCGACGCGGCGGAGCGGAACGTGGAGGCGGAGCGCCGCCGCTACGAGAACGGCATGACCACGAACTTCCAGGTGCTCGAGGTGCAGCAGCAGTTGTCGGACGCGCGCGTCCGCGAGCTGCAGGCGCTGGTCGGCTACAACCAGGCCGTGGCGCGCTACCACCGCGCGGTGGGCGACGTGCTGGAGCTGCGCAACATCAGCGTCACGGTGCCGGAGCTGGCGGAGGAGCCGCGGATCTTCAGCGGGTTCTTCGAACGCTACAATTGGCTGAACTTTGACCGGAACCGCGAGTCCGAGGGGGGCCGGGAGTCGGAGGACCAGCCGGATGACGACGGAGGTCACTGAGCCTCAGGCGGCGGCGCCGCCCAGCAGGAACGTGTTTTCGAGAATCGCGGGGGTGCTGTTCGCCCCCGCGGATGCGTTTGAGGACATCGTCCGGAAGCCGGACATCCTCGCGCCGCTGCTGATCATCCTGGCGATCGGCTACGCCTGCACGGCCGTGCTCATGCCGCGGCTCGACTACGAGGCGGTCCGGGCCATGAACGCCGAGCAGCTCCGGAAGCAGCAACCGAACATGACCGACGCCGACATCGCCCGTTTCGAGCGCTACACCATCGCCAGCATGAAGGTCTTCGCCTGGCTCGGGCCGCTGTTCATGACCTTCTTCTACGCCGCGGCGGCGGGGCTCTTCCTGCTCGCGTTCCGTCTGATGGGAGGGCAGGGGAACTACACGCAGGCGATGTCGGTGATGCTGTACGCCTGGATCCCGCTGGTGCTCTATTCGGTGGTGACGGCAATCGTCGTCCTGGCGCGCGGCTCGTTCGACCCGTCCACCGCCGCGACGCTCGTGAAGTCGAATCCCGCCTTCCTGGTGGAGATGCGCGAGCAGCCGGTGCTCTACTCGCTGTTGTCGTCGCTGGACGTCTTCTCCGTCTGGACGCTGATTCTCCTCACGTTCGGCTTCGCGGCGCTGGCGAAGCTGCCCAGGGCGCTGTCGGCGGCGATCGTGTTCGGCCTGTGGGGGGCGATGGTGCTGGTGAAGCTCGGCTTCGCCGCCATGCAGGCGTGAAACGGAATGCCTGCCGCTTCGTATGAATGAGGGAATGAGTGCTCTACCCGTGACCGATCCCGCACACCTCATCGAAATGCGCGAGCTGACGCGCGTCTACGACCTCGGCCCGCAGCAGATCTTCGCGCTCCGCGGCGTGAACCTGATCATCGAGCCGGGCGAGTACGTGGCGATCATGGGGCCGTCGGGCTCCGGCAAGTCGACGCTGATGAACGTCATCGGCTGTCTCGACACGCCGAGCTCCGGCTCGTACCTCCTGGACGGCGTGCCGGTCGAGACGCTGAACGACGACGAGCTGGCGGCGATCCGCAACAAGAAGATCGGCTTCGTCTTCCAGACCTTCAACCTGCTCGCGCGCACGACCGCGCTGCAGAACGTCGAGCTGCCGCTGGTGTACGCGAAGATCTCGCGCGCCGAGCGCCGCCAGCTCGCGGAAGAGGCGCTGGTCGCGGTGGGACTGCAGGACCGGATGAGCCACCAGCCGAACGAGCTCTCCGGCGGCCAGCGCCAGCGCGTCGCCATCGCCCGCGCCCTGGTAAACAAGCCGTCGCTGCTGCTCGCCGACGAGCCGACCGGAAACCTCGACTCGCAGACCGGCCGCGAGATCCTCGACCTCTTCCAGGAGCTTCACTCCCGCGGCAACTCCATCATCATGGTCACGCACGAGGACGACGTCGCGCGGGAGGCGAAACGGGTCATCCACATTCGCGACGGGCGGGTGAAAGACTGAGACCGGTTGCTGGTGACTGGTTCCTGGTTGCTGGTGCCTCGACGCAACACCTCACGAGCAACCAGCAACCAGCAACCAGCAACGGCCCACGTCACCAGCCGGACCGAACCGTAATCGTCGAGCGGAACGACTATTCCAATTCGCGTTGCGTAACCGCGCTGGCACGCGAAGAGAAATGCCCTTTGCGCGGAGGTGGTTACAGATCCCGTGCTCAGCCGAAAACTTGTTTTCCTCGCTGCGTTCCTGATCGCCACCACGACGCTGCAGGCCGCGGAGAAGATGCCGCTGTCTGAAGTCCAGAAGGGGATGAAGGGCTACGGCCTGACCGTCTTCGAAGGCAACGAGGTCGAGAAGTTCGACGTCGAGATCCTCGGCGTGCTGAACAACATCGGCCCCGACCAGAACCTGATCCTCGCGAAGGTCGACCATCCGGTCGTCGCGCGCGCCGGCGTCATCGCCGGCATGTCGGGCTCGCCGATCTTCATCGACGGCAAGGTCATCGGCGCGCTCGCCTATGCCTGGCAGTTCTCGAAGGAGCCGGTGGCCGGCATCACGCCGATCGACGAGATGCTGAAGATCTCGCAGCGCCTCGCTCCCGCGGGCGCCTCGCCGGCCGGTGCCACGCCGCGCATGAGCGCGGTCGAGATGCTCGGCGCGTTCGCCAAGGCGAAACCGGAGGAGGCGTTCGCCAAACTGCTCGCCACCGGCGCCACGCCGGTCAGCAGCATCAGCGGCGCGCGTCGCATCGCCATGCCGATGTCGCTCTCCAGCTTCACCCAGGACACCATCCAGCGCTTCTCCCCGCACCTCGAGCAGCTCGGCTTCGTCGCCGTGCCTGCCGGTGCCGCCTCCGCCTCCACGGCGAAGAACACGAAGACGTCGTTCGAGCCGGGTGACGCGGTCGGCGCGGTATTGCTGACTGGCGACTTCAACGTCGCCTCCACCGGCACCGTCACCCACATCGACAAAGACCACGTCTACGCGTTCGGCCATCCGTTCCTCGACATGGGCGAGATCAACTTCCCGATGGCGACGTCGGAAGTGGTGACGGTCCTGCCGAGCGTGGCCAGCTCGTTCAAGTTCTCGAACACCGGCCCCATCGTCGGCGTGCTCCGCCAGGATCGCGCCGCCGGCATCATGGGCGTCCTCGGCGAGACGCCGCAGATGATCCCGGTCGAGGTGACGCTCAACGGCACCAGCGCCTCGCAGACCTACCGCGTGCAGATGGTCCGCCACTCCACGCTGTCGCCGCTGATGCTGGCGATGATCACCGACTCGGTCGTCGCCAACGCGCAGCGCGCCGCCGGCGAGCGCACCGTGCTCATGGACTCCGAGATCAAGGTGAAGGGCTTCGAGCCGATCCGTCTCCGCGAGGGGTGGGCCGGCCAGCAGGCGCGCCAGTCGATCCCGCAGTACCTGGCCATCATCTCCGGCTACCTGATGTCGAACGAGTTCCGCCCGACGGAGATCGAGAGCATCAAGGTGAACCTCCGCCACGACGACGATCTCCGCATCGCCAAGCTGATGGAGGCGTCGCTGGTGAAGCCGGCCAAGGGGCGCGTCGAGGCGGGTGACACCGTGCAGGTGCGCGCCGTCCTCAAGCCGTTCCGCGGCGAGGCGTTCGTCGAGACGTTCGACGTGCGCATCCCCGACGACCAGGCTCCCGGCGCGGCGTACCTCCTCGTCGGCAGCGGCTCGATGATGAACGCGATCGACTTCTCGCTGGTCCCGCCGGATCCGCGCACGCTCCAGCAGGTGGTCGACGTCCTCGGACGTCTCCGTCCGGCGACCGACCTCACCGTCGGTCTCTACTCGAGCGGCGAAGGTGCGGTGACCTCCGGCGTCTATCTCCCGAACCTCCCGCCGTCGATGCATGCGGTCGTGAGAAGCGACACGTCGAACGGTGCGCAGGCGCAGGTGAAGTACCACCCCGCCGGCCAGAACGCGAAAGCGCTCGGCTATATCGTCGACGGTGCGCTGAAGATCGACCTCGATGTAAAACCCGCTATCTGAGTTTTCACCGTTTCTTGTGGAGCGGCGGCCTTCAGGCCGCCGAGAATGACGGCGGGCTGACACAGCCCGCCGCTCCACTTTTGAAAGGACCCTAATGCGCCGATTGTTTTTCCTCACCTCGGCCCTCCTGCTAGCAACTCAGGCATTCGCGGTCGCGCCGCAGTTCTGGCGCGTCGGTGCCGCCGAGGATTTTCTGGCCGGCGAGCTGGAAGGCTTCGCCGTCACGTCGCGCGGAGAGCTCCGCGCCGCGCCGGCCGTCAAGAAGATCGCCACCTTCACCGACCCCTTCGTCCTGTCGCAGGCCTCCGCGCCGAACGGCGACCGCTTCTTCGGTACCGGCAACGACGGCAAGATCTATCGCCTCCGCGGCGAGAAGCTCGAGCTGCTGGCCACGGCGCCGGAACCCGAGGTGTATGCGGTGGCGTTCGTGAACGGCGCGCTGCTCGCCGGCACGTCGCCGAACGGAAAGGTCTACCGCGTCGACCCGAACAGCGGCGCGCAGACCGTCTTCTTCGACCCGAAGCAGGCCTACATCTGGGCCATCGAGCCGGCCGGCAATGACATCCTCGTCGCGACCGGCGTCGAGGGGCAGCTCTTCCGCGTCTCCTCGAAAGGGGAGGGGACGGTGCTCTACGACTCCGCCGACACGCACATCCGCTCGGTCGGCGTGCGCAAGGACGGGACGATCCTGGCCGGCGCATCCGGCAAGGGCCGCATCTATCAGATCGGCCGCGACGGCTCCGCGCTGGCGCTCTTCGACTCGCCGCTGAACGAGATCACCTCGATTTACATCGACGCGAACGGCACCGGCTGGGCGGCGGGTGTCGCGAACGTGTTGCCGGCCAGCGCTCCGGCGAAGACGCAGGCGAAGCCGGCGCAGGGGCAGGCGCAGCAGTCGGGCGGCAGCGGCTCCGGCGAGGCGAAGAAAGAAGGAGAGGCGACCGGCTCCGTCGAAGTGTCGTTCTCCTTCGACGAGGGGAGCGGCGCCACCGCTGCCGCCTCGCAGAGCGGCGCGTCGGAGCTGTACCGCATCGATCCGGACGGCTTCGTCGACACCGTGCGCAAGTTCGACCGGGAGATGATCTACGCCGTCAGCGGCGGCACGAACGGCTCGGTGCTGCTCGCGACCGGTCCCAACGGCCGACTGTACGAGCTGCGCGGCGGCGAAGTGGCGCTGATCGGCGCCGTGCCGGAGCAGCAGGTCGTCTCGATCTCCGGCAGCGGCAACCAGACCCTCATCACCACCACGAACAGCGGCGCCGTCTACCGGATGGAAGGCGGTACCGCGGCGGCCCCGGAGTTCCGCTCCAGCGCCAAGGACGTGGAGCGCTTCTCGCGCTTCGGCCAGTACCGCATCGAAGGGCGCAACCTGAGCGCGGGCAACGTCGCCATCGCGTTCCGCAGCGGCAATACCCGCACGCCGGATGCGACCTGGAGCTCCTGGACCTCGCCGCAGTCGACGCTGGAGGGAAGCGTCACCGCTCCCGCCGCGCGTTACATCCAGTGGCGCGTGACCATGCCCAAGCCGTCTCCCGAGGCCGCGATCGACACCGTCACCGTCGCCTTCATGAACCGCAACGTCGCGCCGGAGATCGACGCCCTCGGCGTGCAGGAGCCGGCCGCCGTGTACATCACCTCCGGCTATCCCGCCGCGCCGCAGGTCGTCGAGGCGACGAACCCCGACGAATACGGCATCTTCACCAGCCTCGACACGCCGCGCACCGCCGCGACCGAGCAGGGGAAGCGGATGTTCCGCAAGGGCTACCGCACCGTCTCCTGGCGCGCCAGCGACGACAACGGCGACTCGCTGCGCTACAGCCTCTCCTTCCGGCCGAAGGGGAGCGACCGCTGGCTGCGCCTGCGCGAGAACATCGAGGAGACGCAGATCAACTTCGACACGTCGCAGCTTCCGGACGGCCTGTACGAGCTGCGCCTCGTCGCCAGCGACGCGACCGACAATCCGGAGGCGCCGCTGACGGACGAGCGGGAAGGGGTCGAGTTCCTCGTCGACAACACCGCGCCGCGGGTGGACGTGAAGCCGAACGGCACCACGGTCGACGTGCGCATCACCGACACCGCCTCTCCGATCGGCCGCGTGGAGTATTCGGCCGACGCCGAGAAGTGGATCCGCGTCACCCCGGTGGACGGGATCGCCGACTCGCGGGACGAGACGTTCCGGCTCGACGTGAACACGGTCAACGGCAAGTTCGTGATCGTGCGCGCGGTCGACGCGCAGTACAACGTGACGACGCACAACGTGAACGTACGCTGAGCAGAACGCATTGAGCCCGCCAACGGGTTGCCCCTCGCCCCCCTACGGGGGGAGAGGGTGGCGCGGAGCGCCGGGTGAGGGGCGTTCCCTGCGGCGATGCGCGGGCCCCTCATCCGGCCTTTCGGCCACCTTCTCCCCGCAAGCGGGGCGAAGGGAACGCGGCTGGGGCGTCGGGCCAAGCAAGCCCCGCTTATAATCGCTCGCGTGAGACTTCGTCCTCTCGTCGCGATCGTGCTCCTGCTCTGCATCGCGTGCGGGGGAGGCGAGAAGCCGGCGGCACCGGCGGTGAAGGCGGCCGCGGTTCCGGACGACGACCGCCCCCGCGACGGCGGAACGCTCAACCGGCGCCTCGACCTCGACGTCGCCACCCTGAATCCGATCCCCTCGAACAGCCGGCACGAGCGCTACGTCACGCAGCTCATCTTCACCCCGTTGATCCACATCGATCGCGACCTCCGGCCGGCGCCCGGCTTGGCGACCTCCTGGGAAGTCTCCGATGACGGCCTCCTCTACACCTTCGAGCTGAACCCGAAGGCGACGTTCTCCGACGGCAAGCCGGTGACCGCGCGCGACGTGCTCTTCACGCTCGACCGCATCCTCGATCCGGCGTCGGAGGCGGTGCAGACGGCCGGCTCGTTCGTCCATCTCGACCGCAGCAGGACGCGCGCGGTGGGGGACCACACCGTGGAGATCGCGTTCCGCCAGGCCAACCCGACGCAGCTCATCAAGTTCAACGACGTGCAGGTCCTGCCGCAGCACGTCTACTCGAAGGGCAACTTCCGCAGGGACTACAACGACACGGCGCTCGGCAGCGGGCCGTATCGCCTGGTGCGGTTCGTCCGCGGCAAGGAAGTGGTGGTCGAGCGGCGCCAGGACTACTGGGAGCAGAAGCCGTACATCCAGACGGTCGTCTTCAAGATCGTCCAGGATCACGGCACTGCGTTCAACGCGCTGCGGCGCGGCGATCTCGACGAGACGATCATCACCTCCGACACCTGGATTCGCGAGAGCCGCAATCCCGAGAGCACGAAGACGATCCACTTCGAGCGCTTCTACACGCTGAACTACAACTACATCGGCTGGAACAACCGTCACCCGCTGCTGCGCGACAAGCGGGTGCGGCGCGCGCTGTCGATGTCGATCCCGCTCGACGCCATCGTCAACGACCTCTACCACGGCACCGCCCGCGCGATGAGCGGCCCGTTCACGCCGGACGAATGGGCGTACAACCCGAACGTGCCGGTCATCCGCCACGATCCCGAGGGGGCGAAGAAGCTGTTCGCGGAGGCGGGGTTCGTGGACAAGGACGGAAACGGCATCCTCGAGAAGGACGGACGCCCGTTCAAGGTCGACCTGATCGTGATGCAGGGGAGCGTCTCGGCCAGACAGGTCGCACAGATGGCGCAGCAGGAGTTGCGCAAGACCGGCGTCGACCTCAACGTCGTGCTCATGGACGGACAGGCCGCGATCGACCGGATCATGGCCGGCAACTTCGACGCCGCCTACCTGTCGTGGGAGCTCGACCCCGATCCCGATCCGTTCAACGTCTTCCACTCCTCGCAGGTGCCGGGGGTGGGGCAGAACTTCGTCTACTACAACAACCCCGAGGCCGACCGGCTGCTGGTCGAGGCGCGGCGGGAGCTCGACCGCGACAAGCGGCGCGACCTCTACTGGCGCCTGCACGAGGTGATGGCGGAGGACCAGCCGTACACCTGGCTCATCCAGGTGTCGCTGAAGTGGGGCGTGAACAAGCGCGTGCGCGGCGTGGTGGCCAGCCGCGGCTTCGGCTACTTCCTCTGGTCGCCGGGTGAGCGCGACTGGTGGATCGCGCCCGGGAAATGATCGTCTACGTCATCCGGCGGCTGCTGTACGCCGTCCTGACGTTCCTCGGCATCACCGTCGCCACCTTCGTCCTCATCCACAGCGTCCCGGGCGATCCGATCACGTTCTTCCTCGGCCGCGCCGGGACGACCACCATCCCGCCCGAGACGCTCGCCGCCATCCGCGCGGAGTTCCACCTCGACGAGCCGCTGCCGCGGCAGTACCTGCACTGGGTGCGCGGCGCCGCGACGTTCGACTTCGGCATCTCGATCATCGACCGGCGGCCGGTGCGGGAGCGGATCCTGGAGAAGCTGCCGAACACCTTCCAGCTCAACTTCCTCGCCTTCGCCATCGCGGCGCTGCTCGGGATCCCGATCGGTCTCTGGAGCGCGACACGGTCGGGACGGCTGACCGAGCGCGCCTCGGCGGTCGGGTTCTTTCTCCTCTATTCCCTGCCGAGCTTCTGGGTGGCGCTGCTGCTGATGCAGTTCTTCTCCGTCCGCTACGACATCTTCCCGCTCCTCGGCATGACGAGCGACGACTACACCGAGCTGGGGACGGCGGGGAAGCTCGCCGACCGGCTGCGCCACCTCGTGCTGCCGGTGGCGACGATGACGTACGCGCAGCTCGCGATCTTCGCCCGCTTCTCCAAGGCGACGCTGACGGAGGTGATCCGGCAGGACTTCATCACCGCGGCGCGCGCGAAAGGGGCGGGACCGGCTACCGTGCTCTGGCACCACGCCTTCCGCAACGCCCTCATCCCGATGATCACGCTGCTCGGGATCACCGTCCCGCACCTCATCTCCGGCAGCGTGATCGTCGAGCAGATCTTCCAGTGGGACGGTGTCGGCCTGCTCTACATCCAGTCGGTGCTTTCGCGCGACTACCCGACCGTGATGGGGCTGACGGTGGTGACGGCGGTGGTGACGCTGCTGGCGAGCCTCGTCGCCGACATCCTCTATGCCTTCGCCGACCCGCGCATCCGGCTGGGGGAGCGGGCGTGAGCGACTCCCTCTGGGGCCTGACCTGGAGCCGCTTCCGCCGGAGCAAGCTGGCCACGCTGGCGCTGGTGTACGTCGGCGTGGCAACCGTCGTCGCGCTGCTCGCACCGCTCCTCGCGAACCGCAAGCCGCTGCTGGCGAAGACCGCGCACGGCTGGAGCTCGCCGGCGCTGGCCGACTTCTGGAACGCGTACCCGGAGCTCGATGCGCCTGCATCGCCGGCGTCGTTCGCGTTGCCGGCGCCGGTGCCGTTCTCGCCGAACACGATCGACCTGCGGGCGCGGCTCGAGCCGCCCGGGAACGGGCACTACCTCGGGACGGACGATCTGGGGCGGGACGTCCTGTCACGGATGATCCACGGCGCGCGGGTGTCGCTCGCGGTCGGCTACTTCGCCACGCTGATCGCGGTGCTGGTCGGCTCCCTCTTCGGCGCGCTGGCCGGCTACTACGGCGGCGCCGCCGACTGGCTGGTGTCGCGCTTCATCGAGGTCGTGCTCTGCTTTCCCTTCCTCTTCCTGCTCCTCGGGATCGTGGCGCTGTTCAAGCCTTCGATGATGACGATCATGATCGCCCTCGGCCTGACGTCGTGGACGAGCGAGGCGCGCTACGTGCGCGGCGAGTTCCTGCGCATCCGGGAGGTGGAGTACGCGCAGGCGGCGCGGGCGAGCGGCGCGCGCGACGGGCGGATCATCTTCCGCCACCTCCTGCCGAACGCGCTGGCGCCGGTGCTGGTCTCGGCGAGCTTCGGCGTGGCGGCGGCGATCCTGACCGAGTCGGCGCTCTCGTTCCTCGGCCTCGGTGTGGCGCTGCCGACGGCATCGTGGGGGAGCATCCTCTCCACCGCGCACGAGCACATCGAGTACGGCTGGTGGCTGGTGCTCTTTCCCGGGCTCGCGATCTTCAGCACCGTGGCCGCGTTCAACATCGTGGGGGAGCGGGTGCGCGAGGCGCTCGACCCCCGCAGCGATTAGGTGGCGGGGGCGAGCCGGACGCGCAACGCGTCGATCACCGGCGGCGGCACGAGATGCGAGACGTCGCCGCCGAGGCGGAAGACCTCCTTCACCAGGCGGGAGGAGACGAACGTGTACTCCACGGCGGGTAGCATGAAGATCGTCTCGGCGCCGGCGTGCAGCTCGCGGTTCATGAGCGCCATCTGCAGTTCGTACTCGTAATCCGACACGGCGCGGATGCCGCGGATGACCACCGTCGCGTCGACGCGGCGCATGAACTCGACGAGGAGGCCGGAGAACGAGTGCACTTCCACGCCGGCGATGCCCTCGGTGCAGCGGGCGATCAGCTCCATCCGCTCGGGGACGGAGAACACCGGCGACTTCCCCTCGTTCTCGAGAACCGACACCAGCACGCGGTCGAAGAGCTTCGATGCGCGGCGGATGATGTCGAGGTGCCCGTTGGTGAGCGGGTCGAACGAGCCGGGATACACGGCGGTGCGCATGGCGGGGATGGTAGCAGAGGCGTGCTCCGTGATGGTCAACGTCTTGACGATCAAGGCGGCTCGTCCTACTATGTGTAGAGTTCGACGTGCTCTGATTCGGGAGGGTGTGAATGCGGCAGACAATTCAGGTGAAACGCTCGAATCCGGCCAGCCAGCCGAAGCCCACCAAAGGCAGACTGCTCTCCACGCTGCTCACCTACGTCCCCGGTGCGTGGATCGAGCCCCGCAGCAACGAGCTGATCTCGCTCTACCGCCTCCGCTACCGCATGGCGATGGAGGAGGAAAAGTACGACACGGCCATGATCTTCCTCAACAAGATCCTGGAGCTCGACCCGGTGAACCTCGAGGCCAAGCTCTGTGTCGGCGACATCTACCACCGCTGCCTCGGCGACTACGCGCGCGCCATCGAGCAGTACAACAAGGTGATCCGCCTCTCGTCCGGCAACGACGCCGCCGCGATGGTCGAGCATCGCGCCCGGGTGGCGATGTCGGAGATCATGGAGATGCTGAGCTAGCGCGGTGAAGCCGCGCTAGCTGTTGTCGGTTGTCAGTTGTCGGTGATCCGCGGTGTTTCGCCGGGCGGTAAGCCACAGATAACTGACAACCGACAACTGACAACTGTAGCGCGCCTGCGGCGCGCTACTTCTCTCTCTCCATCACGAAATCCAGCGCCACTTCCAGCGCCTGCCGTGCCGGGGACTCCGGGAACGGCTCGAGCGCGAGGCGTGCTCTCGTGGCGTAGTCGCGGGCGATCTCGCGGGTTTCGTCGAGCGTCTGGTAGCGGTTCGCGATGGCGAGGATCTCGGCCGGGTCGACTCCGTCGAACGACTTGCGGGTGACGACGCGGGCGACCAGCTCCCGCTCCCGCGGTGTGGCGCGCGGCATCGCCAGGATCAGCGGGAGGGTCATCTTCCCCTCTTTGAGATCCGACAGCGCAGGCTTCCCGAGCACCTCGGTCGTGGAGGTGAAGTCGAGCAGGTCGTCGATGAGCTGGAAGCAGATGCCGAGGTTGTAGCCGTAGTTGAAGAGGGCGGCGGCGCTCGCCTCGGGGAGGTCCATCAGGTACGCCGGGATGCGGCAGGTGGCGCCGAACAGTGCCGCCGTCTTGCGCGAGACGATCTCGAAATAGTCGTCGGTGGTGAGATCGGCGCGGCCGTTCTGCTCGGTGCCGAGGATCTCCCCCTCGATCATCTTGATCGTGGCGTCGGAGAGGAGGCGGAGGACGTCGAGGTTCCCCTCCTTCAACGCCATGTGCATCGAGTGCATGAAGATGTAGTCGCCGACCAGCACCGTGAGGTTGTTCCCCCAGGCGTAGTTGACCGACGTGCGGCCGCGGCGGACGTCCGCCTCGTCGATGATGTCGTCGTGAACGAGCGTAGCCGTGTGGATGAACTCCACGACCGCGCCGTAGATCACGTCGCGGTAGCCGTCGTAGCGGAGCATCCGCGAGACCAGGAGGAGCAGGGCAGGGCGGAGGCGCTTCCCGCCGCCGGCCAGGATGTGCTCACCGACGTCGCGGATCGTGGTGATCTTGGAGAGGAAGTTCTTCCGCAGCTCCTCTTCCACCAGCTCGAGCTTCGGCGCGACGAGGTCGATGAGACGCTCGGCGTAAGCCGTTTGCCCGTTCAAAGTGCGAGGAGCGGTCACGGGCGAAGGATAGCTCAACCGCGATAGTTGGTGAACTGGAGAGGGATGCCGTAATCGGTTTCGCGCACCAGCGACATCGCGCGCTGCAGATCGTCCTTGCTGCGGCCGACGACGCGCACCTGATCGGACTGGATGGAGGCCTGCACCTTCACCTTGGCGTCCTTGATCGTCTTGACGATCGCCTTCGCCTTCTCCGTCTCGATCCCCTGCACGATCTTCGCGCGCTGGCGCACGGTGCCGCCCGCGGCCTGCTCGATCTTGCCGTAGTCGAGCGACTTGAGCGACACCTTGCGCTTCACGAGCTTCGACTCGAGGATGTCCTTGAGGCTGACCAGCTTCCCTTCATCGTCGCTGACGAGCACGAGCTCCTCCGCGGCCAGCTCGATCGAGCTCTTGCTGCCCTTGAAGTCGAACCGCTGTGCGAGCTCCTTCTGAGCCTGCTGGATCGCGTTGGCGACTTCCTGCATGTCGGTCTTGGAGACGACGTCGAAAGAAAACTCTTGTGCCATGTGACCTCTTCGAGGGACGTTGCTGGTTACTGGTTGCTGGTTACTCGTGACGGTGCGGCAAAACCAGCAACCAGCAACCAGCAACCAGCAACCGCGCGGACGCTTAGTCCGCGCGAACGACTTGTACTCCCGCGGGCGGCGCGAACTTGAAGGTATCGGCCGTCGCGGCGCGGCGATGATATCCCGAGAAATCGAAGGACGTCCGGTTGCCGTCGCGGTCGGTGTATTCGATGCGCTGGATGAGGTGGGTCGACGGGGCGATGGTGACGACCACGTTCTTCATGAGCGCGTTCCTGTCGCGCGGCTGGAGCGTCGTGACGACGTTGCCGCCGCGGTTCTGCTGCTTGACGATGAAGTGTTTGTCGCGCGCGGCGGGGTCGCCGAGGAGCAGGAAGGGGAGCTCGCGCTTGCGGGCGTCGGTGACGCGGCCGAGGGTGACCTGCTTGTCGGCCGGGACGTAGAACCAGGAGCTGGTGCCGTCGAAGACGAAGAGCTTCTGCTCCGGCTTGCTGTAGCTCCAGCGCATGGCGGGCAGCGAGCCGAACACGACCGTGCCACTCTCGACCTGGCTGTTCTTGAATCCCTTGGCGGTGAAGCGATGGGTGAAGCTGGCCTCCATGCCCGACATGGCCGTGGCGGCGCGGTCGAGCTCGATGGGTGCCGCGGAGACGCTCGCGGCCAGCACGAGCATCAGCGTAAATGCAATCGTCTTCATGGGTTACCTCCAGAGCAACCGGCGCGCCTGCTATCGTCAGCCGCCTTACGGCTAGCCGACTTCGATAGAGACGATCGCGGAGTTGACAACAAAGATGCGGTCGTTTTTGCTCCGGTCGGTCGGGAAGAGGAAGAAGCCGTTGCGCTCGGGGTTGTACTGCGCCGTCCCACGGATGACCTCGCGATCGTTGAACTCGACCGCGATCGGCAGCCCCGCGGCCGGCTCGAGCGTCTCCTCGGCGCGGGTCTGGGGGAAGAAGACGGCTTTGAGGTCGGCGAACGGGACCTCGTCGGTCGCCCCATCCTCCCGCCGCACGATCAGCACCTCGCGGGCCGAGTCGATCGGGTCGAGGGTGGCGCGCTCGGTTCGTCCGTCGCGGTAACGCAGCACTACTTGTTCGTCCATCAGAAGAGCTCGAGCCCCCAGAGATCGTGGATGTGAATGATACCTTCGACGCGTCCGGCGGCGTCGACGATGAAGAGCGAGGTGACCTTGTGCTCTTCCATGATCTGCAGCGCGGCCGAGGCGAGCTCGTTGCCGGCGATGGTGATCGGGTTGCGCTTCATCGACTCGCCGGCGGTCCTGCGCAGGACGTGCTCGTCGTGTTCGAGGAGGCGGCGGAGGTCGCCGTCGGAGATCACCCCCAGCATCGTCCCGTCGTCGGCGGTGACCGCGGCGATGCCGAAGCGCTTCTTCGACATCTCGTAAATGACCTCGCGCATGATCGTCGACTCGCGGACCAGCGGGAGATCGGCGCCGTAGTGCATCAGCTCGTGCACCCGCAGGAAGCGCTTCCCGAGCTTGCCGCCCGGATGAAGGAAGCCGAAGTCTTCTTCCTTGAAGCCGCGGCGGACGAGGAGCGCCATCGCCAGCGCGTCGCCCAGCGCCAGCGTGGCGGTGGTGGAGGCGGTTGGTGCGAGTCCAAGCGGACAGGCCTCTTTCGAGATCGCTGCATTGAGATGGTGGTCGGCGCCGCGCGCGAGCGTCGACGCGGGATTGCCGGTGATGGCGATCATCTCCGCACCGATCCGCTTGATGCTCGGCAGGACCCGCACGAGCTCCTCGGTCTCCCCGGAGTTGGAGATCGCCAGCACGACGTCACCCCGCACGAGCATCCCCAGGTCGCCGTGAAACGCCTCGGTGGGATGCATGAAGAAGGAGGGAGTGCCGGTCGAGGCGAGGGTGGCGCTGACCTTCTTGCAGATGATCCCCGACTTGCCGACGCCCATGGTCACGACGCGGCCGCTGCTGGTGGCGATCATTTCGACCGCGTCGACGAAGGAGCGATCGAGATGCGCGACGAGGCCGAGGATGGCCGCCGCTTCCACTTCCAGCACGCGTTTCGCCTCGGCGATGGCGGGATGCAACGCCGTTTCGGCAGGCGCCTGCGTCATGGAAGGCGATGGTACTACGAGGCGCGCGCGACGCGCTCCTGCGGCAGCAGCGCGTGGTAGATGAAGGAAGTCACCGGTGCCGGAACGCCGCTCTCCCGCGCCAGCCGGACGATCGCGCCGAGCTGCGCGTCGAGCTCCGACGGCTTTCCTTCCATGATGTCGCGCTGCATCGAAGAGGTGGAGGCGGGCGGCATCGCGTCATAGCGCTCCCACGTCTTCGCGACCGGATCAGCGCCGAGATCGACGCCGCGCGCGTGCGCCAGCGCCACCACTTCGCGCAAGGAGGCGTCGGCCATCGCGCGCAGTTCCGGGACCTCGCGCCAGGCTCCGACCGGGACGCGGGTGAGGGCGCCGACGCCGCTGAGCGTGGCGATGAAGAGGAACTTGGTCCAGAGCGAATGGTGGATGTCGGCCGGGATCTCGGCCTTGACGTCTGCGCGCACGAGCGTGTCGCGCAGCCGCTCGAGACGCTCGCTGCGACGGTTGTCGAGCTCCCCGAACATCACCAGCGGGTCGTAGCCGACGTGCTTCACATGGCCGGGCGCGGCGAGGAAGCTGACGATCGCGCAGAGACCGCCGGCGACGTGCTCTCTGCCGAGGAGCTCCGCCAGCACGTCGGGGGCGTCGATGCCGTTCTCCAGCGGGACGACGACGGTGCCGGGGCCGAGCATCGGCTTCAGGCCTGCTGCCGCCTCGGGGATCTGCCATGCCTTCACGGTGACGAAGATCGCGTCGACCGGACCGACCGTGGCGGGATCGGCGGTGGCCTGGACGCGGTCCAGCGCAAAGTCGCCGTTGACGCTGTCGACCCGCAGACCGCGCGTGCGCAGCGCCTGGAGGCTCGCGCCGCGGGCGATGAAGGTGGTGTCGATGCCCGCCTGCGCCAGCCGCCCGCCGAAGTAGCCGCCGACGCCGCCGGCTCCGATGACGGCGATTTTCACGCCTTCGGCTTCCAGGCGCCTTGCTTCCGGTGCGACCGGATCCAGACCTCGTCCACGGCGTTGCCGTCGAACATCTTCGCGATCCAGACGATCTGCCCGGCGTGGAAGGCGAGGTGCGCCAGGGCGTTGATCAGGTCCTGGGCGACGATGGAGTGCATGGTCGGCTCGGGCGACGGGTCGCCGAGGCGCTCGGGGGTGAGGGCGTCGAACGTCCGCTCCGCGTTTGCGACCATGTCGTCGAAGAGCGCGAGCAGCTCCGCCTTCGGGAGGTTGCGGCGCTCCGCGAACTCCGCCTCGCGGTCGCGGGTGTAGTCGAGCGCACCCAGGTTGCGGTTGAGGTAGTAGTTGAGTGAGCCGGTCAGGTGGAGGAGGAGGTTGCCGATCGAGTTCGAGCTCTCGTTCGGCCGCGTCCAGACCTGTTCGTCGGTGAGCTTCTCGAGGGCCGCACGGATCTGCGCGGGGAAGACGCCGGTCGTGCGGGTGTGGAGCGCGCTGAGGATCACGTCGTTCATACGAGCCCTATTCTGCGCGCATGCGTGAGCGCCTCGGAAGAGTCGCGCACGTAGAGCATCTCCACGCCGGCGGCATTCGACTGCTCGAGGATCCTCGCCACCGCCTGGTCGCGCAGGTCGGGAGTGACGTCGCGGATGAAGGCGGCGAGGACGCGGTGCGGGTGCGCCTGGATCACCTGCAGGTAGATCTCCGGGTCGTGCTGTCCGCTGTCGCCGATGAGCACGAACTTGAGGCCGGGGTAGTACTCGAGGACGAGGTTGATCTGCTCGAGCTTGTGGGTCTCGTGCGAGGCGATGAGGAACGTCGACTCGTCGATGCCCCAGTCCTGCAGGAACATCGGGCCGTGCGGGATGCCGTTGAGGCGCATGAAGTCGTCCAGCAGCTCGTAGAGATTCCAGGGGCTGCTGGAGACGTAGAAGATCGGGTTCACGTCGCGGTGCAGCGCGCGATAGACGTCGGCGACGCCCTCGAAGGGGAGGCGGGAGGCGGCGTTGCGGATCACCGAACGGGCCATGCCGAGGAGGCTGGTGGCGTTCGTGACCAGAACGGTGTCGTCGATGTCGCTGATGACCGCGAACTGCGCCGCCTCGGACGGGAGCATCACGTGGGCGACGGCGGTGGCGCCGCGGTCGGGGAGCTGGAGCCCGACCTCGTGCCAGAGGGCGTGCTGCGCGAGCTCCCGCGGCTCCAGCCGCACCTGGAAGTAGCCTTCGTCGTCGGTGACCGTTTCCACGACGGCGTCGCGGTAGTCGGCGCGGACCTGGACGCCCGCCAGCTCGCTGCTGGAGAAGCGGCGCCAGGTGTTGGTGACGCTCCGCCAGAGCGGCTCGGGACCGGTGGCGCGGGTGATGTTCTTCTCGAGCAGCACGCGACCGCGCAGGAGCAGCTCGTGCCCACGGCCGAAGCCGCGGTAGGGGCTGATCACCGGCTTCCCCGCTCTCGAAATCGGGAGGCGGCGGTCGAACTGGCGGTCGAGAGCGTGAGCGGCGCGGTGGAGCCTGCGGCGGGTCGGCATCGGGTGCATTTTGCTGTAGAATCCGCCCCTCCTGGCAATACGGCGCAATCCTTGCGTCGGCCTCACAAGTCTCAACGTCAACTGAAGAGGACTCCTTACATGAGCGAATTGGTGACCGCCACAGACACGCCCACCGTCCGCCCGACGTCCGCCACTGCCGGACAGCGCGCGAAGACCCTTCCGGTGGAAGCGAAGTCGGTCGTCTGGAACCCCACTCCCGAGCAGCTCCGGCAGTTCGCATCCGAGATGCCGAACGCCAGGGCGACCGAGTTCGGCAACCTCAACGTGGCCACCCGCGTGGTGTCGCGGTCGAAGCTCTCGACCTTCATCGCCACCGACACCCCGCAGAATCACTCCGACCAGACCATCACCCGCGCCGAGTACGACCGCGTCGCGCAGCTCCAGAACGACTACATCCGCACCCGCGACATGCTGGTGATCGAGGGCTACATCGGGAACGATCCGCAGTTCCGCACCCCGGCCCGCCTGGTCATCGAGAAGGCGAACGCGAACATCGCCGCCATGCAGCACATCCTCTATTACCCGGCCACGCGCGAGGAGCTCGACTCCTTCGAGCCGGAGGTGACGGTCATCTACACGCCGAACCTCAAGGCGGACGGCTACCCGGATGACCGCCTGATCGCGGTCGACCTCGAGAACTACATCACCCGCGTCTTCAACTCGGACTACTTCGGTGAGTCGAAGAAGGGCGGCCTGCGCATGTGGAACAAGCTGGTCTACGAGCGCGGCGGTCTGGCGCTCCACGCCGGCTGCAAGGTGATCCCGGTGGGCAACCAGAAGCGGGTCGGCCTGATCGTCGGCCTCTCCGGCACCGGCAAGACCACCACCACGTTCACCAAGCAGAACGAGTCGCAGCCGGTGCAGGACGACTTCTGCGCGCTGATGCCGGGCGGGAAGATCTACGCGACCGAGAACGGCTGCTTCGCCAAGACGTTCGGCCTCAACCCGAACGACGAGCCGACCATCTACTACGCCTGCGCCTCCGAGCACGCCTACCTCGAGAACGTCTCGCAGGACGAGAACGGGAAGATCGACTACTTCGACACGTCGTACACGCCGAACGGCCGCGCCGTCATCCGCATGGAAGACATCTCCGGCGCCGCTGACGCGCGCGAGATCACCAAGGCCGACTTCCTCCTGATCCTGAACCGCAACGAGAACATCATCCCGGCCGTGGCGAAGCTCGAGGGGCCGCTGGCCGCCGCCTTCTTCATGCTCGGCGAGACGAAGGGCACGAGCGCCGGCGGCGCGTCGGAAGCCGGCAAGTCGCTGCGCGTGCCCGGCACGAACCCATTCTTCCCGCTGCTGCACGCCTACCAGGGCAACCGGATGCTGGAGCTCATGAAGGACAGCCCGATGGAGGTCTACCTCATGAACACCGGCGCCATCGGCGGCGACGGCAAGGCCGAGGGCTCGAAGAAGGTGAAGATCCAGCACTCGTCGGCCGTCGTGAAGGCGATCGCCGAGGGCACCATCAAGTGGGAGAAGGATCCCGACTTTGGCTACCTCGTTGCCACCGAGGTTCCGGGGATCGACGACGCCGACTACCTCCAGCCGAAGAAGCTCTACGAGGCCCAGGGCCGCATGGACGAGTACAACCAGTTGGTCGCCAAGTACAACAACGACCGCCGCGAGTACCTCCGGAAGTGGAAGGGGCTGGATTCGGAGATCGTCGACGCGATCTGAGTCGCGGATTCATTCGCAGCTCTCACGAAGCCCGGGGAAACCCGGGCTTTTGCTTTGTGCGGAGCTGAATTTCACTGCACGGAGTACGGTTTGTACTCCCTGGAATGCAGTTTGTGCTCCGCGGAGTGTGATTTGTCTGCCAGGCAGACGTTTCGTGCTCCGCGGAATGCGATTTCTTCTCCCAGCAATACGATTCGTAGTCCCCGCAATACGACTCGTGCTCCGCGGAATGAAGTTTCGACTCGCCGGAAGCCGGCGCGGCTACGTCTCGACGTGCAGGAACAGGTACACGGCGCCGAGCGCGAAGAGGATGTTCGCGGCCCAGGCGGCGAGCAGCGGCGGCAGGTTGCCGACGTCGCCAAAGTTCGTGAAGATCCGGTAGATCATCCAGTAGGCGAGCCCCACGCCGAGGGCGATGCCGACGCCGTACAGGGCGCCGCGGCGTCCCATCCGGAAGGCGAACGGCATCGCGATCAGCGCCATGACGATGCTGATGGCCGGCCAGGAGGTCTTCTCGTACAGCTTCACGGTCAGCTCGTCCGAGGCGTAGCCCGACTCGCGAAGCGTGGCGATGTACCTTCGGAGCTGCGCGTACGTCATCTGCTCGGGCGCCTTCACCTCGGTCGCAAAGTCGTCGGGCGTCTCCGAATAGAACAGCGCCACCGGCTGGTCGATCTTCGTCTCGGTCGAGGAACCGTCGTCCGGGAACGAGCGCATCCAGCCGTTCTCGAACGCCCAGGCGCGTCCGTTCCAGGTCGCCCGCTGTGCGTAGACGCGCCGGGTCAGTCGGAAGCCGTTCGGGTCGAACTCGAAGACCTGCACCTGGGTCAGCCGCTTGTTCTCGGCGTCGTAGCCGAGGAAGTTGAGGATGTAGTGCCCCTTGCCGAGGTACCAGAGCTTCTGCTGCGTGGTCGTACTCGCCACGACGGCGCTCCCGTCGATCCGCCGCTTCATCTCGTCCGCCCGTCGTGTGGAGTAAGGCAAGACGAAGTCGAGGATGAAGTAGGCGAGCACGCTCATCATCACCGCCACCGCCACGATCGGCACGCCGACGCGGTAGAGCGACACGCCGGTCGACTTGATGGCCGTGACCTCGTTGTTCTTCTGCAGCAGAGCGAACGTCACCAGCGTCGCCACCAGCACCGAGATCGGCAGCGTCCAGTTGATGATCGTGAAGATCTGGAACTGGTAGTAGGTGAGAAGCGTGGAGGCGGAGGCGCCGCTCTCACGCGCATCCTTGGCGGTCTCGGTGAAGTCGATGACGACGAAGAGGGCGATGACGGAGATCAGCACCAGCGCCAGGAGCTTCAGGAACTCCCGGAGGATGTAGCGGTCGAGGATGTTCGGAAAGGTGATGTCGAGCCGGCCCAGCAATGATGGGTCGTCGTCCTTCCGGCTCCGCAGCGTGACCATCCCGCGTTTCTTCGGCCGCACCAGCTTCCGCTGGACCGCCGCGATCGCCCGGCGCACGAACCCGCCTTCTGGGCGGCTGGAGACGAAGTCTTTATTGGCGCGGCTCAGCAGGTAGGCGCCCATGACGAGCAGGAGGATGTTCGCTCCCCACATGCCGAGCCAGGGCGGGATCTTGCCGTCGGCGGCGAGCTGTTCGCCGTTGTTGATGAGCACGTAATAGAGGACGATGATCGCAATACTTAAAGAGAAACCTGAGCTTTTGCCGCCGCGGCGGTTCGTGATCCCGAGCGGCAGCCCGAGGATGCCGAAGGCGATGCAGGCGAACGGGATGGCGAACTTCTTGTGGATCTCGACGCGCGCCAGGTTGCGCATGACGCGGTCGGAGTCGGTGCGGCTGCGGCCGAGCTCGCGCTCCTGCTGCATCAGCTCGCGCAGGTTCATCTCCCGCAATGACTTAGCGAGCCGGTGGGGATCGAACCGGTTGTCGGCCGACGGCAGCAGGATGCGCTGCGTCTCGTTCCGCGTCAGGTTGTAGCGCTCCGGCTTGCGCGGGTCCCAGACGTGGGTCTCGGCGCCGGCCAGGTTCATCCAGATCTGCTTGTCGGGACCGACGACCGCCACGCCGCCGGTGCGGGCGGCGATGATCCGGGTGCCGGTGCCCTGGGAGAGCGCCGCGGCGTCGCCCGAGTCCGGCGGGGCCGTCAGTCCAGCCGACATCTCCGAGGGCGTTGCGGGGTCTTCGCTCGGGTCGTTGCGTGCGTCGGCGACGAAGACGCCTTTCCACTGGCCGGTGGCCGGGTCGACGTCGTTCACGTAAATCATGAGGTTTTCGAACTGGTCGTGGAAGACGCGCGGCTTGACGACTTTCTCGGCCGAGGCGGTCATGAGCTCGGCGAACAGCGCCACGAACTGCCGGTTGCCCTTCGGCATGACCACGTTGATCAGGTACAGGCTCAGCAGGAAGATCGCGAGGCTGAAGATGAAGACCGGCCGGTAGATGGTGCGGGTGGAGATGCCGAGCGCGCGCATGGCGACGATCTCGGAGTCCGACGAGAGACGGCCGACGGCGATCAGGATCCCGAAGAGCAGCGCCATCGGGACGGTGAGGACGATGATGTTCGGAAGCGAGTACAGCAGCAGCTTCAGGACGGCGTCGAAGTCGAGCGACCGGCGGATGATCAGCCCGGTCATGTCGAAGAGACGCTGCATCAGGATGATGGACGTGTAGAAGACCATGCCCAGGCAGGTCGGGCCGATCATCTCCTTGAAGATGTAGCGCGTGAGGGTGCTCATCGGGCGCGGATTATGACGCGGGATTCGCGCCAGACGACGGGAGCCGAGACTTTTCCATAGTGTCTCTTAAGATCGATTATGTTAAACACGGTGTACGATTAGGACGCGCCGTTTTCCGGCGCAGCGGCGGGCTACTCCGCTTCCAGCCGCCGCAGGAGCTCCCGGACCGCCTCGATTACCTCGGTCCGCTCCACGTTCGGCTTCTTGAAGGCCAGGTTGAGGCTGAACGGCAGCGACTTGTCCTTCAGCTCGAAGACGTAGTTCTTCGGCCGCCCCGCCTTCTTCTGCTCCGGCTTCACCGCCGTCTGCCGGCGCAGCTCGTCGCGCGACAGCTCTCCGGCCGCGTACGCACGGACGAACTGTTCCATCGCCTCCTCGGAGCCGGCCCGCGCGACCTGCACGAGCACGCTCTTGCTGGAGATCCCCGACTCGCGGCACATCGCCCGGATGCGGTCCGGGATGTCGTTGATCATCAGCGTCTCGGTGATGGTCGTACGCGATTTGCCGATGACCTGGGAGATCCTGTCGTGCGTGTAGCCGAACTTCTGCTGCAGGACGGCGAAGCCTTCCGCCTCTTCGAACGGCGTCAGGTCCTTGCGCTGGATGTTCTCGATGAGGGCGATCTCGAGCTGCTCGCGGTCGTCGACGTCCAGCTCGATGGCTGGGATCTCGTCTAGGCCGGCCATGGTGGCCGCGCGGTAGCGGCGCTCGCCGGAGATGATCTGGTAGCGGTTCGGCCCCATCTGCCGGACCAGGATCGGCTCCAGCACGCCTTTCTCCCGGACGCTGGCGGCCAGCTCCTCGATGTTCCCGAGTTGCGAGCGCGGCTGTTCGGAGTTCGGCTCGATGAACTGGAGCGGCAGCATCGACCCGATGTGCCGTCCGGAGCGCCGCGTCAGCTCGTCGACGTAGTGCGAATCGGCGCGCATCACCGAGCGCTCGGGTAGTCCTCGTTTAGCCATGGGTGGTCGCGTTCCTCGAAACGGAAAACGTAGAACACGGAACACGGAACACGGAACGGAAGCAATGCTCGCGGCCCCTCTTCAACGTTCCGTGTTCTGCGTTCCGTGTTCTACGTTCGAATTCAGACACGGGCAAGCAGCTCCTCCGAAAGGCTGTAGTACTCCATCGCCCCGCTCGAGCGCGGCGCGAAGGTGAAGATCGACTCCTTGTACGCCGGGCTTTCCTCGAGGCGGATCGACTTGGTGATGACGGTGTTGAAGACGCGGTCGCCGAACACGTTCCCGATCGCCTCGTGGATGTCCTTCGACAGCGTGGTCCGCTTGTCGTGCATGGTGATGACGACGCCCAGGAGCTGCAGGTTCGGGTTCGGGCGTGCCTTGATCTTCTCGATCGTCTCCAGGAGGTCGTCGGTTCCTTCGAGCGCGAAGTAGGACGACTGGATCGGCACCAGCACGTGCGTCGACGCGACCAGGGCGTTGACCGTGATCATGCCGAGGGTCGGCGGCGTGTCGATGAAGATGTAGTCGAAGTCGGTGGCGGTGCTCTTCATCCGGTCCTTGAGCCGGAACGGCCCGTCGAGGTCGCCGATCAGCTTCGACTCCAGCTTCGCCAGCGAAATCCGCGACGGCGCGACGAAGAGGTTCGGCACCGGCGTCGGGACGATCACCTCCGCCAGCTCCAGCTCCTCGCTCACCAGCACGTCGTACATCGAGCGCTGGACACCCCGCGCGTCGACATAGCTCATGGTGGAGTTGGCCTGGGGATCGAGGTCGATGAGGAGGGTCTTGTGACCTTTGTTTGCGACCGCGGCGGAGAGATTGATCGCGGTGGTGGTCTTCCCCACACCACCCTTCTGATTGGCGACGGTGATGATCATTGAACCGGGTGGGATTCTACGACAGTCGCAGAGTCGCAGAGTCTCAAAGTCTCAGAGGAGAACGTCGTTGATTGCGGAGCCTCTCTGAGACTCTGCGACTCTGAGACTCTGAGACTTACATCTTGTACTTCCCCAGATCTTCCGGCGACAGATTCTCGAACCAGTTCTTCTTCTGGTCGTCCGTCTCGTCCGCCTCTTCCGGGGTGATGGTCTGGGCCTGTTCCAGGACGCTCTGGGCCACGTAAATCGGCGCCTCGGTGCGCAGCGCGAGGGCGATGGCGTCGCTGGGACGGGCGTCGATCTCCAGCATCCGGTCGCCGCCGGTGCCGTTCTTGATCAGCAGGCGGATCTGCGCGAAGAAGGTGGCGTCGCGGAGGTCGTTGATCACGATGCGGGTCACGCGCGCGTCGAGCTGCGCGATCATGTTCCGGAGCAGGTCGTGGGTCATCGGGCGCGGCGTGGTGATGTTCTCGAGCTGCAGCGCGATGGCGTTGGCCTCGAAGATCCCCACCCAGATCGGCAGGAAGAACTTCTCGTCATCGTCCTTCAGGACGACGATCGGCGAATTCGACACAGGGTCCAGCATCAACCCTTTGATCGACATCGGTACGAGATCGCTCAAAGTCATGTTCATGCGACGGCCTCCCCTCGCAACGTATGGTGGTGCGCTGCATCGATGCGAACCGCAAGAATACTCCCGAGCGGCGTGGAAAGGTCGCCGCGGAAGTTCACCACCCAGAAGTCGTCCGTCCGTCCGGAGAGCATCTCCGGATCTTTCGCGCTCGGTCCTTCCACCAGCACCGGCACCACGCGGCCGCGATACGACTCCAGCAGCTCCCGCTTGTGCCGCTCGTGCACGTCGAACACCCGCTGCAAGCGCGCGGTCGCGACCGCGTCGTCGGGCGGCGGCCCCAGCTTCTGCGACGGCGTCCCCGGCCGCGGCGAGTACTTGAACGCGAACAGCGAGCCGTAGCGCACTTCCTCGAGCAGCGAGATCGTCTCCTCGAAGTCTTCCTCGGTCTCGCCGGGGAAGCCGACGATGATGTCGGTCGAGAAGTGGATCTCCGGGATCGCCTCGCGGATGCGGGCGATCGTCTCCAGATACTTTTCGCGGGTGTACAGCCGCTTCATCCGGCGCAGCACGCGCGACGAGCCCGACTGCACCGGGAGGTGCAGGTAGCGGGAGATGTTCTCGTGCTCCCGCATCGCCTCGATCATCGAGTCGCTCACCTCGGCCGGATGGGACGTGGTGAAGCGCAGCCGCACCACCCCTGCCACCTCCGCGACTGCCGTCAGCAGCGCGCCGAAGTCGCGGCCGGTTTGCGGGCAGCGGTAGGCGTTGACGGTCTGGCCGAGCAGCTCGATCTCCACACGCCCTGCTGCGACGGCGGCGCGGACCTCTTCCAGCACCTCGGCGAACGGCCGCGACACCTCGCGGCCGCGCGTGGTCGGCACGATGCAGAACGTGCAGTTCTTGTTGCAGCCCTCGATGATCGTCACCCAGGCCTTCGTGGCCGAGGAGCGGTCGATGTTCGCATAGTCGTAGTGGCGGTCCTCGTGGAACTCGAGGGCAATCCGTTTGCCGTGCTCGAGCACGTCGTCGAGGTAGCCGACGTTGCCGGGGCCCATCACGAAGTCGACCCAGGGGGCGCGGGCGAGGATCTGCTCCCCTTCCTGCTGCGCCACGCAGCCGCAGACGCCGATCTTCAGCTCCCGCTCCCGCTTCAGCTCGCGCAGGCGGCCGAGGTGGGAGAAGACTTTCTGCTCCGCCTTGTCGCGCACCGAGCAGGTGTTGAGGAGGATCAGGTCGGCCTGCGCCTCTGCCTCGACGCGCCGGTACCCGCGGAGCTTGAGATGCCCCGACAACCGCTGGCTGTCGAGCTCATTCATCTGGCAGCCCCAGGTCTCGATGTAGAAGGTCTTGGTCATTCGGGGATCAGTTCGGCGAGCACCGCGCGCGCCGCGTCGAGCTTCTTTTTCGTCTCGTCGAACCGCCGCACCAGCTCGCCGTCGCGGCGGTCGAGGTCGTTCTCCTCGTAGTACTGCTGCTCCAGCGCCGCGAGCTCTTTCTCCAGTTGTTCGACCTTCGCCTGCGCTGCGGTGTAGCGGGCGCCGTGAGTAGCGCGCGCCTTCCGCATCGCTTCCTGCTGCTCGACCAGGCTCGGCTCCGGCGTCGCGTCGACCGGCTTCTGCTTCGCGGTGGTCTCGACGACCGTCCCCTTCGCCTTCTTCACGTCGGCGTTGGTGAGGACTCTCGAGGTGCTCTTCTTCCGCTTCGCCTTCGCGGACTTTGCCACATCGACGACGTCGGCGGTCGTCAGCAGCAGAAGCGCGATGGCGAGGGTTTTCATGTGCGGCCGTATCGGTCTTCGAGCCTGACGACGTCCTGCAGCTCCGGCGTGGAAACCTCCGCGACGTCCGTCTCTTCGACCGCGTACATCCGGTGGATCAGGCGCGGCGGGATGTGGAACGCCTCGCCCTTGCGGAGCGGCACCTCGCGGCGATCGCCGTCGTGCTCGATCGTCAGCTTCAGTTCCCCGGCGACAACGTAGAGCGTCTCCTCTTTCATTTCGTGGTACTGGAGGCTCAGCGACTCGCCCTGGTTGATGTGCAGAATCTTCCCGACGTACCTGTCGGTGTGCGCGAAGATCAGCTCGTAGCCCCAGGGCTTCGGGACGTGCGTGATCTGGCGGTAGGCGAACATTCGGTCGTGTTTGTCGCTCTGGTCGCTCATATGTTCTGGTTCACCAATCCGTCGGGGAATCGCATCGCCACGCTCTCGATCACGAACTCCTCGATCTCCTGCGCGGTCTTCTTCTGGAGCGCGATCTCGGCGATGCGCTTGCAGTCGCGGTAACGCACGGACCGCACCACGTTCTTGATCACCGGGATGGACGACGGGTTCATCGAGAACTGCTCCAGCCCCAGCCCCAGCAGCACGATCGCGTAGATCGGATCCGACGCCATCTCGCCGCACATCTCGACCGGAATCCCGGCCCGCTTGCCGGCGTCGATGACCATCTTCACCAGGCGCAGGATGGCCGGATGCAGCGGCTCGTAGAGGTAGCTGACGTTCTCGTTGCCCCGGTCGATGGCCAGCGAGTATTGAATGAGGTCGTTCGTGCCGATGGCGAAGAAGTCGGCTTCCGTCGCCAGCAGGTCGGCGATCACCGCGGCCGACGGCACCTCGATCATGATCCCGATCTGCAGGTCTTTATTGTGCGGGATGCCCTCGGCGTCGAGCTCAGCCCGGATCTCGCGAACGAGCGTCTTCACCTGTCGGAGCTCCTGCACGCCGGAGACGAGCGGGAACATGATCTTGATCTTGCCGAAGGCCGAGGCGCGCAGCAGCGCGCGGAGCTGGGTCTTGAACATGTCGCGGTGCTGCATGCAGAGCCGCAGCGCCCGCAGTCCCAGGACCGGGTTGTCTTCCTTCGACCCCATGATCTCGCGGGCCAGCTTCTTCCCGCCGAGGTCGAACGTCCGGATGATGCACCAGTTCGGTGCCGTCGCCTCCGCCAGGCGACGGTAGATGTTGTAGTGCTCTTCCTCGGTCGGCAGGTCGGGGCTCGTGGAGATGTAGAGGAACTCGCTGCGATAGAGGCCGATGCCCTCGGCACCGTACTTTTTCGCGTCGTCGAGCTCCTCGACCAGCTCGATGTTCGCCGTCAGCGAGATCTTGTGGTGGTCCTTCGTGATGGCCGGCTGGTTGCGGTTCTCCAGCAGCTTCAGCTCGGCTTCTTCGTGGCGCGAGACGCGGCTCTGGTACTCCTGCACCATCGCCGCCGTCGGATTCACGACCACCGAGCCCTCGTAGCCGTCGACGATCACCATCTCGTTGCTGTCGACGATCTTGGTGAGGCGCGGGACGCCGATCACCGCCGGCATGAAGAGCGACTTGGCGATGATCGAGGTGTGGGACGTTCTACCCCCCACCTCGGTCGCGAAGCCGACGATCGGCCTGCGGTTGAAGTGGATGGTGTCGGACGGCGTCAGGTCGTCGGCGATGATGATGACGTCGTGGTTGATCTCGGACAGGTCGTGGTGGGCGATCCCCTGCAGGTTGACCAGCACCCGCTCGGCGACGTCCTTTACGTCGGCGGAGCGCTCGCGCAGGTAGTCGTCCTCGAAGCTGGCGAAGCGCGCCTGCAGCTCTTCCTGCACCTCGGCCAGCGCCCACTCGGCGTTGACCTGCTCTTCCTCGATCTTCTGCGTGACCTTGTCGGCGAACGAGGCGTCGCCGACGATCATCGCGTGCGCCTCGAAGATCTGCGCGTACTCGTCGCCCATCGAGCGGCTGACCTTCTGCTTGAGGTCGAGGAGCTCTTCGCGGGTCTTGGCCAGCGACTCTTTGAAGCGGTCGATCTCTGGGCCGACTTCGTCGTCGCGGATCGGCACGCGATATACCGAGGCGACGCGCTTCTCGACGATCACGGCACGGCCGATGGCGATGCCGGGCGAGACGCCGACCCCTTTGTACGTACGGACATCGCTGCGCGACTGAGCGGAGGGCATTCAGCTCATTCTACTTCGTCGAATTTATCGTCGATGAGCTTCTCGATCGCGTCGAGCGCATCGCGCTCGTCGGGGCCGCTGGAGCGGAGCGTGATGGTGGTGCCGCGGCCGGCCGCGAGCAGCAGGATGCCGAGGATCGACTTGCCGTCGACCTCCTCGTCGCCCTTGCGGATCTTGATGTCCGACTTGAAGCGGGCCGCGGTGTGCACGAGCTTCGCCGCGGCGCGTGCGTGCAGTCCCAGCTTGTTCTTGATCTCGATGGCCCGCTCGATCACGCCGGGACTCCGGCGCGCTTCTCCGCCGTCAGCAGGTCGGAGGCGACGCGGATCGCCTTCGAGCCCTTCTCGCTGATCACGTGGGCCAGCGTGGCGACGTCCTTGGCCTCTTTCTTCACCATCGCAAACTTCACGATCATCGGCAGATTGACGCCCGTCACGATCTCGATCCGCCCCTGCTCGAGGAACTGCAGGCTGATGTTGCTCGGCGTGCCGCCGAACATGTCGGTGAAGATGATCACCCCGGGGTCGGGGCCGAGCTGCGCGAGGCCGTCGGCGATCTTCTCGTACGCCGCGTCGACCGTGTCGCTCCAGTCGAGGGGCACCGCCACGATCCCCGCCACGTCCGCTTCGATCTGCCGCGCCGCGTTGAGCAGCTCGTAGGCGAGATTCCCGTGTGTAACGATCAATGCACCAATCACGGCGTGGATTCTACTGCACGGCGCAGTGCCGCCCGCGCCAGGAGGCGCGTCGAGTCGAGCGTCGGCAGCGGGGAGTTCGCGTCGTTCATGAGCAGCGGGATCTCCGTACAGCCGAGGACGACGGCGTCGCAGCCCTCGTCCTTCATCCTCCCGATCACCCCCTGAAAGGTGGCCACCGCCGCCGGATCGAAGACGCCGTAGACGAGCTCCTCGAAGATGATGCGGTTGATCTCCTCCCGTTCCGCAGGCTCCGGGCGCGTCAGCGTTGCGGGATAAACCTCGCTCTCGATCAGGTACCGCGTGCCGGTCAGGCCCACCCGAGTGAAGCCGCGCCGCTCCGCCTCCGCCACCACGACCTCCGCGATGTGCAGCCACGGCAGCGGCGAGCGCGAGGCGATGAATGGAAGCGCCTTGTGAATGGTATTGTCGGGGCAGATCAGAAAATCGGCACCGCAGCCGGCCAGCTTGTGAGCCGAGGAGAGCATCAGCTCCCCTACCCCATCCCAATCGTCTCGGTAGATGCACTCCATGTAGTCGGCGAGCGGGTGGGTGTGCATCGTCACTTCCGGATGTGCGTGCGGGCCGAGGAGCTCCGCCCCCTCGACGCAGATGGTCCGGTAGCAGAGCGCCGCTCCCTCGGCCGAACAGCCGACGATTCCGATGTGCGCCGTCATTACCGCTTGTAGTCGCGGTGCACCGTCTCGACCGAGTAGCCGGCGGCGGCGAGGTCGTCGCTGAGCCGCTGCCCGATCGCCACCGAGCGGTGCTTCCCGCCGGTACAGCCGACGCCGATCGTGAGATAGCTCTTCATCTCTTTCCGGTACCCGGGGAGTACGTAGCCGACGAAGTCGACGAGGCGCCCGTAGAACTCCTCATACCCCTCCTGCTCGCGCAGGTACTCCACCACTTCCGGGTCGAGCCCGGTCTTCGGGCGCAGCGACTCGACGAAGTGTGGATTCGGGAGGAAGCGGACGTCGAAGAGGAGGTCGAGGTTGTACGGCAGGCTGTACTTGAAGCCGAACGTGATCACCGTGACCAGCATCGACGGCTCCGCGCCGGCGATCCGGAACTTGCGCAGTACCTCCGCCTTCAGCTCGTGCACCGAGAAGTGGGAGGTGTCGAGGACCATGTTCGCGAGCGACTTCACCTCCGTGAGCGCCTCCCGCTCTGCCTGAATGGCTTCGAGCAGCGGGCGGTCTTTCGCGAGCGGATGCGGCCGGCGTGTCTCGGAGTAGCGCCGCGCCAGCACTTCGTCGGTCGCCTCGAGGAAGATGAGGATCGTGTTCGGGACGAGCTTCTGCAGCCGCTCGCGGTAGAAGGCCGGGAAGATGGTGGCGAAGTCGTGCGTCCGGACGTCGACCACGACGCCGACGCGGCTCGCCTTCTCGTGCGAGGTCACCTCTTCCAGATAGGCCTCGATGAGCTCGATCGGGAGGTTGTCGGTGCAGTAGAAGCCGAGGTCCTCCAGCGTCGACTGCACGTAGCTCTTGCCGGACCCGCTGAGGCCCGTAATGACGACGAGATGTTCGGGTGCGTTCGCCAACTACCTCTGCCTCCGGGTGCGGTCGATCACGTCGGGTGCGAAACGCGTGCGCGAGTGCATGCTGCGCATCTCCGAGCTCAGCTTCTCCTCCCGGTTCGATGACGGCAGCGTGTCGCCGATGGCACCTTGCCGCGCGATCTGCTCGTCGATGCGCTTGGTGAAGTCGCGCGCGGAGTCGTAGCCCTGCAGTTTCATGAGGTGATTGCGCGCCGCCACCTCGACCAGCAGCGCGAGGTTTCGTCCCGACGCCACCGGCAGCCGGACGTAGGGTTTGGAGACGTTGAGGAGGTCGTACGACTCCATCTGGATGCCGAGCCGGTCGTACTCCGCCCCCTCGGCCCACTTCTCGAGCTTCACCACCAGGTCGATCGGTTTCACGTCGCGCGTGGAGGCGACGCCGAAGAGGTCCTTGATGTCGATGATGCCGATGCCGCGCAGCTCCATGTGGTGGCGGAGCAGGTCGTTCGAATAGCCGAGGAGCACGTCGTTCGGGTGGCGCTTGATGACCACCAGGTCGTCGGCGATGAGGCGGTGGCCGCGATAGACGAGGTCGAGCGCGCACTCGCTCTTGCCGATCCCGCTGTCGCCGAGGAGGAGCACGCCGATGCCGTAGACGTCGAGGAGCCCCGAGTGCATCGTCAGCCGGGGGGCCATGTTCTCCTCGAGGAAGTACGTCGTGCGGGTGATCGTCGTCGACGACATCGCCGGCGTGGAGAAGAGCGGCACCGAGCGCTTCTCGCATTCGATCCGGAACTCGTCGAGCGGCGTGATGCCTTTGGTGACGATGAAGCAGGAGATGTCGAGGCCGGAGACGTCGCGGATGCGCTTCTCGCGGAGGCGCGGCGGGAGCGACTGCAGGTACTTGGTCTCCGAGGCGCCGATGATCTGCACGCGCCAGGGCTTGATGTACTCGTAGTAGCCGGCGAAGGCGAGCCCCGGCTTCTGCACGCGCGGGCGCTGGATGACGTTGTGCAGGCCGTCGTCGCCGGTGACGAGCTTGAGCTGGAGGTCATCGAGCTCGCTCGACACGAGCGACTTCACGGTCGTCTCGATGTAGTCGTCGTCGTCGTGACTGCTCACAGGCGGCAGTTTAGTACGTTACCCTCTCCCGCGAATGACCGACGGCTCACCGAAGCGGCGCGTGCCGCCGAAAATCACGCTCGTGGCTCTGCTGGCGATCTGGCTGATCGCGCTGACCGCCACCCACTTCGGAGAGGACTCGCCGTATTCGTACGGCTGGGCCATCTTCGACAACTACACCCACCTGATGTACGGCGTCCCGACGAACCCCGACGCACGGTTCCTCATCGACTTCACCTACTTCTTCTATGAAGGGGCGCAGGTGAACTGGGCGCAGGCGCAGAACCTCAAGCTGCCGCTGCATTCGTTCTCGGTCTCGATGGCGGGCGCCTTCACCCACTCCTATCTCGCCTCGAACCTGATCGTGAACGTAGTCTTCGCGGTGCTGGTGGCGCTGGCGGCGGTGACGCTGGCGCTGCGCTGGGGGACCCGCCCCGCGGCGACTCTGGTCGCGCTCCTCTCCTTCTTCTCCCTCCCCCTCTACGTCGAGTACCTCGGGCAGCCGATGCAGTACATCGTCGGTCCGGCGGTTAGTTTCATCGTGGTCATGTCGATCGTGGCGTTCGAGCCGGAGGACGCGCGCAATCCCTGGATCGCCGGGCTGGCGACGTCGATCCTCACGCTGAATTACGACCCGTACGTCTTCCTCGCGGCGCTGGTGACCTGGTTCCTGTTCGTGAGCCGCTTCCCACGCTGGCGCGACTATCTCTTCTTCGCCATCGCCGCGGGGACGCCGTACGTCGCCTGGTCGCGCTACCTCGACTTCATCAGCGACGGGCAGATGACGCGGCACCTGCACAACACCTTCATCGCGCCGGTGCTCAAGGCCTGGGTCGACTTCATCACCTTCCCGACCGAGAACGTGCTCCTGCCGTTCATCGCCTCGCACGTCGGCGTGCACGTCGCGTTTCACCAGATCATCGCGATGATCTATTGGCCGCTCCTCTTCGCCGCGCTCGCGCTGGTGGTCTGGCTGCGCCCGCGGATCGGGACGGAGAAGCGCTTCGTCCTGCCGGCGCTGTTCCCCGTCTTCCTCTTTCTCGAGCAGATCGTCGCCGCCGGGTGGGACTGGGAGCTTAATCCGCGGCGCGCCATCCCGGTGGTACTGGCCTTCGGGTTCGCGTACGTCTACGCGGTCGACCGGATGTGGCATTCGCGCACCTGGCGGGTGACGTTCGTCGCGCTGATGCTCCTGAGCATGGTGCTGGCGACGGCGGACACGCTCTTCCGGAATCCGGCCATGGCCTTCACGCGGACCGGGCAGGCGATGAAGCTCTCGCCGCAGGAGGCGATCCCGGTCGGCTACCGGAGACTCGGCGACCGCTTCACGATGCGCAAGTACGTCCCGAACTCGGAGACGATCCTCTGGCGCGACATGGGACGGGCGCGGAAGGTGCCGCGCGAGCGCCTCGGGATCTTCGCGGCGACACAGGCGCTGTGCCTCTACCTGCTGCTCGGGATGTTGTGGCTGGCCGCGCGCGCGAAGATCCTGCCGCGCTGGTCGCCGCTGGCGGCGGCGGGGGTGTGGGTGGCGAGCCTCGTCCGGTTCCTCTGAACGAGGCTCGCGCGGAAACGCGTCAGAACTCCGGCGCGATCAGCCCCAGGTTGTTGTCGCGGCGCTTGTAGATCACCGAGACCTGGTCGGTGTCGATGTCGCGGAAGACGATGAACTCGTTCTTCGAGTCGTCGAGGTGCAGCGCGGCCTGCTCGATCGACATCGGCCGGATGGGGATGTTGTTGGTCTTGATGATGCGCGGCATCCCCTCGTTCGCCTCGTCGGTGAGGCGGCCCGGCTCGAGCACCTGCACGGCCCACTCGGTGATGTCGGGGGTGAAGGCGTTGTCGCCGTTGCCGTGACGGTGATGGTCGCGGATCTTCTTGCGGTTCTTCTGCGCCTGCCGCTTGACGTGGTCGAGGGCGGAGTTCACCGCGTCGTGCATCGACTCGTCGGACGACTGCACGCTCTTGACGTCGTGCTCCTTGCCCGTGATCAGGATCTCGCAGATGTTGCGGTACTTCTCGACCTGCAGCACCACGCGCACGTCGATGACGTCGTCGAAGAGCTTCTCCTGAATCTTGGCGAGCTTCGTCTCGAGCATCGCTCGCACGTCGCCCGGGATGTCGTAGTTACGGCCTGAAATCTCGGTTGCCATCGTCACACCTGCCTAAAAGATTTGCTTGCGGTCCGTCGACGAGGGGATGTTGAGCTCGTCGCGGTACTTCGCTACGGTTCTCCGTGCGATGTTGATGCCCTCGTCGTTCAGGATCTTCATGATCTTGGAATCGCTGAGCGGCTTGCGCGGGTCCTCGTTTTCGATGTAGCTCTGGATCTTCTTCTTGACCGTGAGGGAGGAGATGTCCTCACCCGTGTCGGAGTCGATCCCGCTGTGGAAGAAGTACTTCATCAGGAACAGGCCGCGCGGCGTGTGCATGTACTTGTTCGACACGACGCGGGAGACCGTCGACTCGTGCATCTGGATGTCGTCGGCGACGTCGCGCAGGACCAGCGGCCGCAGGTAGTCGATCCCCTTCTCGAGGAACTCCCGCTGGTGCTTCACGATCGACTCGGCGACCTTGTAGATGGTCCGCTGGCGCTGGTCGAGCGACTTGATGAGCCAGACCGCGGAGCGGATCTTGTCCTTGATGTAGTTGACGGTCTCGCCGTCCGACTTCGAGTCCATCGAGTTGAGCATCGAGCGGTAGCCGCTGTTGATGCGCAGCTTCGGCATGCCGTCCTCGTTGAGAACGATGACGTACTCGTCGCTGACCTTGTGGACGTAGACGTCCGGCTCGACGTAGATCGCCCGCTCGTTCGAGTACTTGCGGCCCGGCTTCGGATCGAGATGTTTGATCAGCTCGACGATCCCCTCGAGCGTCTTCATGTCGATGCCGAGGGTCTTGGCGAGCGTCACGAACTTCCGCTGCATGAACTCGTCCCAGTGGTCGCGGATGATGACCTCGACCAGCGGGGCGTCGACTTCGAGGAAGCGGAGCTGGAGCAGCAGGCATTCGCGCAGGTCACGCGCGCCGACGCCGATCGGGTCGAGCGACTGCACCGCCTTGACGGCGGTCTTCACTTCCTCTTCCGCGTAGCCGCCGGAGAGCGCGATCTCCTCCTCGGTGGCGCGGAGGTAGCCGTCCTCGTCGATGTTGCCGATGATGAACTGCGCGATCTCCTTGGTGCGCGGCGAGGCGTCCGACATGGAGAGCTGCCAGCTCAGGTGATCCGCGAGGTTCGGCGGGCGGGTGAGCGTGTTCTCGATGGGGAACTCTTCGTGCTCCTCCCCCATCCCCCGCGGGTTGTAGCCGTATTCGATGTAGTCCTGGAAGTAGGCGTCGTAGTCGATCTCTTCGAACGAGTCCTTCTCTTTTTCCGCTTCCTTCGTCTCGGTCTTCTTCGCGTCCTCGGCCTCGTTCTCGGCCTTCACTTCCTCGGCCTGCTCCTCCGGCTTGGCCTCTTCGGCCGACTCGTCGAGGAGCGGGTTCTCCAGCAGCTCCTGGTTGAGGACTTCCTGGAGCTCGAGCTTGGAGAGCTGCAGCAGCTTGATCGCCTGCTGCAGGGACGGCGTCATGATCAGCTTCTGGCTGAGTTTCAGGTGAAGCTTTTGTTCAAGTGCCAACTTCGGTGGCCTTCCTCACTCAGTTTAAATTGAATGTTTCACCGAGATAAATCCGCCGGACTTCGGCATCGGCCGAAAGGCTCTCCGGCACGCCCTGCCGGAAGATCTCGCCCTCTTTGATGATGTAGGCCCGATCGGTGATCTTCAATGTTTCCCGTACGTTGTGGTCGGTGATCAGGATCCCGATCCCTCGGGCCCGCAGTTGCGAAACGATTCGTTGAATTTCGAAGACTGCGATTGGATCGATTCCTGCAAACGGCTCATCTAGCAAGATGAATGCCGGGTTGATGGCGAGGCTTCTCGCGATCTCCACACGCCTTCTCTCACCCCCCGACAGCGAGTAGGCGCGCGACCGCGCGATGTGGGTGATTCCGAACTCCTCGAGCAGCGCCCGCGTACGCCGCTGCCGCTCCGCCAGGGGGAGGCGCATCGTCTCGAAGACCGAGAGGAGGTTCTCCTCCACCGTCAGTTTCCGGAACACCGACGCCTCCTGCGGGAGATAGCTGATGCCGCGCTGCGCGCGCAGATACATCGGCAGCTCGGTGATGTCCTCGTCGCTGAGGGCGACCGTCCCGTCATCCGGCTTCACCAGCCCGACGATCATGTAGAAGGTGGTGGTCTTCCCGGCGCCGTTCGGCCCCAGCAGCCCGACGATCTCCCCCTGCCGGATCTCGACGGAGACGTCGCGCACGACTTTGCGCCCTTTGTAGACCTTCACGAGATGGGTCGCCGTGAGCCGCAGCGGCTCCGGCTTGACGGTGGCGTCAGCCATGCGGGGCAGAGCCTATCAGACGAGAGTCTCAGAGTCGCAGAGTCTCAAAGTCTCAGAG